>NZ_AP023027.1:1967500-2567500 GCF_014467075.1 Anaerostipes caccae L1-92 | reverse complement strand
CTGTTTTCTTTAAAATACACATCGACGAATGTATCACTTTTTCCGGCCATGGTCAACACGGTCAGCATGACAGCACTGGCGCTCTTATTTGCAGTGCCGCTGGGAATCTTTTCTGCGATTTATCTTGTGGAATATGCCAAGAAGGGAAACCGGCTTGTGGGGATCGTCAGGATTACTGCCGAAACTCTTTCAGGAATTCCGTCGATTGTATATGGACTGTTTGGTATGCTGTTCTTTGTGACCACATTAAAATGGGGACTGTCCATTTTATCGGGAGCCGCAACACTGGCGATTATGATTCTGCCGGCTGTGATGAGAACCAGCGAGGAGGCATTAAAATCTGTCCCGGATTCTTTCAGGGAAGGAAGCTTCGGGCTTGGAGCGGGAAAACTTAGGACGGTCTTTCAGATCGTGCTTCCGTCTGCGGTGCCCGGCATTTTGTCCGGAGTCATATTGGCAGTGGGAAGAATCGTAGGAGAGACGGCGGCGCTGATGTATACAGCCGGAACAGTGGCAGAGATACCATCCAATGTGATGGGTTCCGGGAGAACATTATCAGTCCATATGTATGCACTCTCCAGCGAGGGTTTGCACATCAATCAGTCTTACGCCACAGCGGTGGTTCTGCTGATCGTAGTGATCGTCATTAACGCGGTGTCGACATTTATTGCCAAGCGGATAACGAAAGGATAGAACATGGAATCTAAAATCAAAGTACAGAATCTGGATTTATATTACGGGGATTTTAAAGCGCTCAAAGCGATCAATCTTGATATTTCCCCGAATGAGATCACGGCATTTATCGGTCCGTCCGGCTGTGGAAAATCTACACTTTTAAAGTCATTAAACCGTATGAATGATTTGGTGGAAGGATGTAAGATTACGGGAAAAGTCACTCTGGACGGAGAAGATATTTACGGAGATATGGACATTAATCTGCTCAGGAAACGGGTGGGTATGGTATTTCAGAAACCGAATCCGTTTCCTATGAGTGTCTATGATAATGTAGCCTACGGACCGAGGACACATGGAGTCAGGAACAAAGCGCAGCTGGATGAGATCGTGGAGAAATCTCTGAGAAACGCGGCAATCTGGGATGAACTGAAGGACCGACTGAAAAAAAGTGCCATGGGCCTTTCGGGAGGCCAGCAGCAGAGACTCTGTATCGCCAGGGCTCTGGCAGTGGAGCCGGAGGTGCTCCTGATGGATGAGCCGACGTCTGCCCTGGACCCGATTTCTACCTCAAAGATCGAGGACCTTGCGGCAGAACTGAAATCCAAGTATACTATCATTATGGTAACCCATAATATGCAGCAGGCCGTCCGTATTTCCGATAAGACCGCATTTTTCCTCTTAGGGGAAGTCGTAGAGTATGGAAAGTCCGATCAACTGTTTTCCATGCCGAAAGATCAAAGAACAGAAGACTATATTACAGGAAGGTTTGGTTGATATGAGAAATCGGTTTGACAGACAGCTTGAACAGCTGAATATTGAAATGATCGAGATGGGTGCCCTCTGTGAGGATATGATTCATCTGGCAGGGAAACTGGTAGATACAAAGAGCAAAGAGATGATTTCAAGGATCAATGATCTAGAAGAAGAGATCAATCAGAAAGAGCGGGACATAGAGAGACGATGTATGAAGCTTCTGCTCCAGCAGCAGCCGGTGGCCGGGGATTTGAGGGTGATTTCAGCAGCGCTTAAAATGGTTTCTGATATGGAACGGATCGGGGATCAGGCTGTGGATATCGCGGGCATTGTAAAAAAGAGTGATGTGGTGACTGTGATGAATCATCACACCCATGTTCTGATGATGGCTGCAAGAACGCTCGCCATGGTCACAAAAGCTGTGGATTCTTTTGTAAAAAAAGATCTGGATGCGGCCAATGAGGTGATCAAAGCAGACGACGAGGTGGACGCTCTGTTCTCAAAGGTGAAAAAAGAAGTGATCTCTTTGATTCATGAGGACCCGGAAAAAGGAGAGGCCTGTGTAGCGATTGTCATGATTGCCAAGTATTTTGAGCGGATCGGCGATCACGCCAGCAATATCGCCGAATGGGTAGAATTCTCTATGACCGGGGAATATAAAGGAGGAAGTCTGTGATTTATATTGTCGAGGACGATGCGAACATACGGGAACTTGTCATTTATACTCTTCAGAGTACAGGATTTGATGCGGGGGGATATGAAAGCGGCATCAGCTTTTTTAAAGATCTTTCGGCTGGAAAGATTCCTGAACTGGTGCTTCTGGACATTATGCTTCCTGGGGAAGACGGCATTAGTATTTTAAGGAAGATCAGGAGCAATCCTGAGACAAAGCATATCCCGGTGATCATGATGACGGCGAAGGGCGCCGAGTATGACAAGGTGCTGGGCTTAGACAGCGGAGCGGACGATTATATTACAAAACCTTTCGGCATGATGGAACTGGTATCCCGGATCAAAGCGGTTTTAAGGCGGGTAAAAAAAGAGGAGCCGACGGAAGAACTTTCGGCAGGAAATCTCTATATCCATGTGGGAAAGCATAAGGTGCTGGCAGACGGTGAAAAGGTGGAGCTGACCTACAAAGAGTTCCGCCTGCTCTGTATGCTGATGGAGAGCAAAGGCAATGTGCTCACCAGAGACCAGCTTCTCACAAATATTTGGGGTTATGATTTTGATGGCGAGACCCGGACGGTGGATGTCCATATCCGTACCCTGCGCCAGAAGCTGGGAGAATGCGGATCTATGATCGAGACTGTGAGAGGGATCGGTTACCGCATTGGAGGAAATGAATGAAGCGTAAGATATTTCTGAATATGAGCTACATTGCCCTGATCACGGTGGTGTGCACTACGGTATTTTTATCTGCGGTCGCTTACGGAAGATATATGTCCCAGGTAAAAGAGGGAATTCAGAACGAGGCCGGATATATGGCGGAGTCCCTGAACCAGCATGAGAACCAGAGTCTGGATGCATACAAAGATATCACGATCAGCAGGATCACGCTGATCGCTGCGGACGGGAAAGTCCTGTATGACAGTACGGGAAAAGAAAAGTCCATGAGCAATCACAGAAATAGAAAAGAGTTCAAAGAAGCGGCAAAAAATGGGGCCGGCGAGAGTACAAGGATTTCTAAGACCCTCAAAAAACAAACGTATTACTATGCTGTAAAGCTTTCGGACGGCAGTGTCTTACGGCTCAGCCGGGAGACTCAGACTATTTTTAATCAGGTGGAGGGCGTACTGCCTGTTCTGATTTTAATGATGGCAGTGGTTTTTGTTTTGGCGCTGGCCCTTTCAAGACTCCTCACCGGAAGGATTATTGAGCCGATCAACCGGATCAACCTGGAGCATCCGGAAGATGAAAATACCTATGACGAGCTGTCACCTCTGCTGGTGAGGATTCACCGGCAGAATGAAGCGATCAAAGAAAAGATCAGAGAGATCAAGGAAAAGCAGATCGAGTTTACGACGATTACAGAAAATATGAGCGAAGGCTTTCTGATCCTCAATGATAAATCTGTGGTGCTTTCTTACAATACGAGTGCTCTTCGGATTCTTGACATCAGGGAAGATCAGTGCAGCAACCAGAATGTATTGTCCATTAACCGCAGCCATGAATTCCGCAGGGCGGTGGAGGCAGCTTTGAATGGTGAGGCTTTTGAGGAAGTGATGGAATTTCGCGAGCGCAAGTACCTGCTGATGGCCAATCCGGTGACGGTATCAGGCGCAGTGAAAGGAGCGGTGCTGATGATGATTGATGTGACAGAAAAAGAAGAAAGAGAAGAACTGAGAAAAGAATTTTCTGCCAATGTATCTCATGAGCTGAAGACTCCGCTGACGACGATTTCGGGATATGCGGAGCTTATGAAAGACGGACTCGTAAAGCAGGAGGATGTAGGCCGGTTCTCGGAAAAGATTTACACAGAGGCCAGAAGGCTCATTTCCATGATAGAGGGTATCATCAAACTGTCCAGACTGGATGAAAATCAGATTATACAGGAAAAAGAAGAGGTTGATCTGTATCAGCTGGCTTTGGAGATCAAAAACTCTCTTTCTATGAAAGCGGCAGAGGAAGGAATTGACATTCAGGTTCTCGGCTCACCGTGTAAAGTCTCAGGGGTACGCCAGATCTTATACGAAATGCTGTATAATCTCATGGAAAATGCAGTTAAGTACAATGACAGGGGAGGTCATGTGTTTGTAACCGCCGCTGTCATGGAAGGGCGGGCTGCCGTGATTGTAGAAGATGACGGTATCGGCATTCCGCCGGAAGATGCGGACCGTATTTTTGAGCGGTTTTACCGGGGAGACAAAAGCCATTCCAGTGAGCGGGAAGGCACAGGCCTGGGGCTTTCTATCGTAAAACACGGAGCTAAATACCACGGCGCAAAGATCGAAGTGGAAAGTGAAGTGGGCAGGGGAACAAAAATTGCAGTTATTTTTTAGCCTAAAAGAGGCGGTCCTTTTTGGATCGTCTCTTTTTTTCTCCTTCTTTTTATGTTATGATTTCAGTTAAGTATGACATTTTCCACATGATTTCCGTTCGGCTCTTAGAATGCCTCACTCCAATCATGTAGAAAATGGACATAATGTCTGCTGGAAAGGTATTCTTCGAATAAAATGGACTATTCAAAGTAAAATTTCTTTATTCGTCGGCTTTTTCCAGAAGAAACTATGTCCATCTCGTCCATTTTCATTAATATAAAGGAGAATTGACATGATCAATGAATTAGTAAAAAAAATAAAACAGCTGGATGCACCGATCGTGGTGGGACTGGACCCGATGCTTGATTATGTGCCTGACCAGATAAAGAAGAAAGCATTTGACGAATTCGGTGAAACTTTGAAGGGTGCCGGGGAAGCAGTCTGGCAGTATAATAAAGGAATTATTGACACTACATACGATCTGATTCCGGCGGTTAAGCCTCAGATCGCCATGTACGAGCAGTTCGGAGTGGAAGGCCTGATCGCCTTTCAAAAGACTTGTGAATATGCAAAGGAAAAGGGACTTGTGGTGATCGGCGATATTAAGAGGGGCGATATCGGCTCCACATCAGCGGCCTATGCGGTGGGACATGCCGGAGCAGTACAGGTGGGCAGCAAAAAATACCGCGGATTCGATGAGGATTTTCTGACGGTAAATCCATACCTTGGCAGTGACGGTATTCTGCCTTTTATTGATGTATGCAAAGAGGAGAAGAAGGGTCTGTTCATTCTGGTCAAGACGTCCAATCCTTCCAGCGGAGAATTTCAGGATCAGCTTGTAGATGGAAAACCGTTATACGAACTGGTGGCAGAGAAAGTGGCTGTGTGGGGCGAAAGCCATATGGGAGACGATTACAGCTATATCGGAGCCGTCGTAGGGGCAACTTATCCGAAAATAGGAGAAGTCTTAAGAAAAATCATGCCGAAAAATTACATTCTGGTTCCGGGATACGGTGCGCAGGGAGGGAAAGCAGAGGACTTAAAACCGTTCTTTAATGAGGACGGGCTGGGAGCCATCATCAATTCTTCCAGAGGCATCATCTGTGCGTACAAACAGGAACAGTACAGCAGCTTTGGGGCTGAGAATTATGCAGATGCATCCAGACAGGCGGTGCTGGACATGAAAGAAGATCTGAAAAAAGCATTTGTAAAATAAGGAGAGACCGATGGGAAAACAGAACATAAAGGCTGAGATTCTCAGCCAGAAGAAGCTTTCCGCAGATATTTTTGACATGACGCTGAATGTTGGAGATATGGCCAGGGAGGCTGTGCCAGGGCAGTTCGTATCTGTCTACGTCAACGACGGAAGCAAACTTTTGCCGAGACCGGTCAGTATCTGTGGTATTGACAGAGAACAGGGCACAATCAGGCTTGTATACCGGATTGCGGGCAGGGGAACGGAACTTTTAAGTACCTATGAAGCAGGAACCCGGATAAACGTGCTGGGTCCCCTGGGCAATGGATTTACAATGAAAAAAGAAAAAGCGATCTTGATCGGCGGAGGCATTGGAATTCCTCCGATGCTGGAACTTGCAAAACAGCTGGGCTGTGAGAAAAACATCGTGCTTGGCTATCGGGATCAGGATACTTTTTTAAAGGAAGAATTTGAGCCATACGGCGATGTCTATGTCTCAACAGAAGACGGTTCTGTGGGGACAAAAGGAAATGTGATTGATGCCGTCAGAGAACAGGCGGTACAGGGTGCTGTCATTTATGCCTGCGGACCGACACCTATGTTAAAAGGTGTCAAAGCTTATGCGGCGGAAATGGGGCTGGAAGCCCAGATTTCTCTGGAAGAGCGAATGGCATGCGGCATCGGTGCGTGTCTTGCGTGTGTCTGCAAATCAAAAGAAGTGGATGGGCATACCCATGTCCATAATAAGCGGGTCTGCAAGGATGGGCCTGTATTTGACGCAAAGGAGGTAGAACTCTGATGAATTTGGGAGTAGAGATCGCAGGAGTTTCTTTAAAGAATCCGGTGACCACAGGCTCCGGGACTTTCGGTTCCGGGGAGGAATACAGTGAATTTGTCGATCTGTCCAGCCTTGGAGCGGTGACGACAAAAGGTGTTGCCAATGTGCCCTGGCCGGGCAATCCGACGCCGAGAGTTGCTGAGACCTACGGAGGTATGCTCAATGCGGTAGGACTTCAGAATCCGGGTGTTGACGTGATGATTAAGAGAGATCTGCCGTTTTTAAAGGAGGCAGGAGCCACTGTGATCGTCAATGTCTGCGGAAAAACTACCGAGGATTATCTTGAGGTAGTGGAACGGCTGTCTGACCAGCCCGCAGATCTTCTGGAGATCAATGTTTCCTGCCCGAATGTGAAAGAGGGAGGCATTGCTTTCGGTCAGGATCCAAAAGCATTGTACGAGATTACAAAAGCAGTAAAGGCAAAGGCAAAGCAGCCGATTATCATGAAACTGAGTCCCAATGTGACAGATATTAAAGAAATGGCAAAGGCCGCAGAGGCTGCGGGAAGTGATGCGCTGTCTCTGATTAATACTCTGACCGGAATGAAAATTGATATTGAGAAGAGGGATTTTCTTCTGGCAAATAAAACAGGGGGACTCTCAGGGCCGGCCATCAAGCCGGTGGCAGTGCGAATGGTATATGAGGTGTGCAGTACGGTGAAGATTCCGGTGATCGGAATGGGAGGAATCCTTACTGCAGAGGATGCCCTGGAGTTTATCATGGCCGGAGCCGCTGCGGTAGCTGTAGGAACAGCGAATTTTACGGATCCGTGCGCGACTGTCAAAGTGATTGAGGGGATAAAGTCTTACATGGAACGCCATAACATAGAAGATATCCGGGAATTGATCGGATGTGTAAAGTAAACTGCAAAAGATGACGGAAGTGAGGTCAGCATGAATATATTATTTTTCTTGACGCCGAAGGAAGATGTATCATATCTGCCGGAAGATTATACTTTGAGACAGGCGCTGGAGAAAATGAAATACCATGGGTACTCGGCAGTTCCTATATTGACCGGCGACGGAAAGTATGTGGGAACCGTGACGGAGGGGGACCTTCTATGGGCAATGACGGATGATGCCGGATTTGACCTTGAGAAGGCAGAACTGATCTTTTTAAAAGATATGAAGCGCAGAAGGGACAACAGGCCCGTGACAATCAATACAGATATGGATGACCTGGTGGATGTGATCAAAGACCAGAATTTTGTTCCGGTCATCGACGATGAACAGAGGTTTATCGGGATCGTCACAAGAAAAGATGTGATCGGGTTTTATTACAGAGAATATCAGAAGGCTGAATATAAGGAGGAACATGATGGAACAGTATAAAAAAGAGTTTATTGAATTTATGATCGACTGCAACGTTTTGAAATTCGGAGATTTTGTGACCAAAAGCGGAAGAAACACGCCGTTCTTTGTAAATACGGGATTTTACCGGACCGGTGCCCAGTTAAAGAAGCTTGGAACTTATTATGCAAAGGCCATTGAGGCGAAATTCGGATTTGACTTTGATGTCTTGTTCGGACCCGCATACAAGGGAATCCCGCTGAGTGTAGCCGCCGCCATTGCAATCTCTGAAACCTATGGGAAGGATATCAAATACTGTGCAAACCGCAAGGAAGTAAAAGATCACGGGGACACAGGAATCCTGCTTGGAAGTCCGATCGAAGACGGAGATAAGGTCGTGATCATTGAAGACGTGACCACAGCCGGAACCTCCATCCAGGAAACACTTCCGATCGTGAAAGCCCAGGGTGATGTGGATGTATTGGGGCTCGTGGTTTCTGTGGACCGGATGGAACGGGGACAGGGAACAAAGAGCGCCCTGGAAGAGATCCGTGAAAATTACGGGCTGGAAACTACGGCCATCGTAACGATGCAGGAAGTGGTGGAACACTTGTATAATAAACCTTATAATGGAAAAGTTATTATCGACGATACATTAAAGGCAGCTATTGACGCATACTATGAGAAGTATGGCGTTCAATAAAGAAGGGTTTATTTGTGACAAGAAAAAAGAAAAGGGCAGCCAGGTTTGGCTGCCGGATTTTATTTTATTTGTATCTCATTGTGATGTTTTATTTTGTGCTGTTCAGTGAGCGTTACGGCAGAGAGACTGGGTATGATACATCCCATGTAAATCTGGAATTGTTTAAAGAGATCAAACGGTTCTGGATGTATCGATCCCTGCTTACCCCGGAGGCATTTATAACAAATTTGGTCGGAAATGTTTTTGCATTCAGTCCGTTTGGATTTCTGCTGCCTGTCATGACAGAGAAAAAACGGGGACTGATAAAAGTTGTCCTCGGATCATTTTTATTCAGTCTGATCATTGAAAGCTGCCAGTATATTTTTAAGGTTGGGGTCTTTGACGTGGACGACTTACTGTTAAACACGATCGGCGGACTGATCGGTTATATCATCTACAAAATTTCCGTCACGATTTACCGGAGGAAATAATATGCGGGTTAATAAAAAGAAACGTCAGGCCTATCGTCCGTCGGATCACGTTGTATCCAGGGAGTCAGCAGTTTCCAGTATTCTCGGAGCCATAGGAATTTTCGGCTATCTTATTTTAGTCGGAGCTTCCTTTCAGGCGGCCGGAAACGGGGGAATACTGCTCGGCGCAGCTGCGTGGGTGCTGTTTGGCATCTCTGTCTTTGGAATGATGCTGGCAGTGCGCAGCTATCATGATACGGCATCCATCAGGGTCTGGAAAGTGGTCGGAAGTATTACAAACGGAGCGGTGCTTTTGTTTTCAGCTGCTTTGTTTGTGATCGGATTGATTTAGGAGGGAGTTATGGAACGACTTAAGAAACAGATGGAGTTTATCATAGAGGTGGATAAGCTCAAAGACATTATTCGTCAGACGAATCTGACAAATGGGGAAAGAAAAGAAAATGATGCGGAGCATTCATGGCATCTGGCACTGATGGCTGTTTTTCTATCTGAATATGCAAAGGAACCGGTGGATGTCCTTCAGGTGATCAAGATGGTTCTGATCCATGATCTGGTGGAAATCGATGCAGGAGACACTTATTTGTACGACGAAGCCGGAAATGGTACGAAAGCGGCAAGAGAACAGAAAGCGGCGGAACGGATCTTCAACATTCTTCCCGGAGATCAGGCAGAAGAGCTGTTTCAACTGTGGCAGGAATTTGAGGACCGTAAAACACCGGAATCCAAGTTTGCGAATACACTGGACCGGATTCAGCCGGTTCTTTTGAATGATGCCACAGAGGGAAGGGCCTGGAGAGAACATGACGTCTGCATTGACCAGATTATGAGCAAAAATGAGTATACCAGTCAGGGATCTGATGTACTCTGGGCGTATATTCAGGAAGTTTTTGAGAAAAATATAGAAAACGGAAATATTAAAAGGAGCTTATAACGTGGATGAATTATTAATGGAACGCCATTTTCTGAACCAGGAAAGGCTCAAGGCTATTTTACAGGAAGACTCTGTAAAAGAGCCTTTTTTGGATTATTTCAGAAAAATGGCGGAGAGGCTTTTATTTGCCGACGAAGTATATGGAACAAAAGACAAACAGCTGTTTCAGCTGAAAGAGTGGAACAAAGAGTGGTATGAGCAAATTCTGCCGTCTGAGTATGATGTATGCTATGGAAATCCGGACTACGCCCGGAATGTTTTTGGGGAAGAGTTCGGGGATATTTTGTGCTTTTTGTATGCAGAAATCCAGGGCTGCTTTGTTTATGCGGTGGAAGGACAGCTGTTTGAGCTGACAATTATGAATGAACTGTTTTTAGAAATCTATCAGCTGTTTCTGGAAGGGGATGTACAGAGAAAGACGGCAAAACAGGTCATCTTTGACCATATGAGAGATTACAGCCAGGAACTCTGCTATAACCGTGTCAGGGAGCAGCTGGATCCGTGTGTGTCTTCTGCGTCAGATATTGTGATGAAGGAGGATCTGGACAATACGGATGTTCTATATCTGTATGGTGAGTATGTCTCAGAAAATGAGACAAAGATGCTTTCTTTTTTAAACAGTCTTCCTAAGGAACGGATGAAAGAGATTGCCAAAACTTTTGTGGACGGATATCACGATGGCTTTATTATCAACAACATTGATATGTCAAAAAAAACAACCGTAAATATCCGGTATCATCTCGGGTTCGAACCAATCATCAGGGAGGCTGCACTGCAGTTTCAAGAGATCGGGCTGACTCCGATTCTGTACCGGGGCACTACGGGTGTGATTACAAGAGGGATGTCAAAAGTCGGGTACATTTCCACAAGTCCAAACCCCCAGTTTGAGTATGACCACAGATTTGACCAAGCGCTGTTTTTTAACAAAGCGTTTATGAGCCACAAGCTGGAAAGCTATCGGAATGCCTATGAAAAATTGAAGGAGGAGGCTGCAGCATTTGCAGGACCTGCATGCATGGAGACGTTCGGGGAACTGCCGTTTACGCCGGAGAATAAAGAGACTGCTCTGCGTCTTTCCGAGAAGCAGCAAAAGCTTTCTGTGGAGTACCAGAATGAGTCCGGCAGGATTGCCAACGAGTATATGAAACCGGAGGAGCGGAGTTTTACGATCATCGCATATCCGATCCCGGAAATAGGGGAAAACTTCGAAGCAATCTTCGAGGAGGTGGCTAAGGTCAATACGCTGGACAAAGAAAAATATAAGAAAATCCAGCAGCATCTGATCGATGCCCTGGACCAGGGTGTGGAAGTCCATATAAAGGGAGCGGGAGAGAACGAAACAGACCTCTATGTGGCCATGCACGAGCTGGAAGATGCTGAGAAGGAGACTAACTTTGAAAATTGTCTGGCAGATGTAAACATTCCGGTTGGTGAGGTGTTTACTTCACCGAAATTAAACGGAACCAGCGGAGTGCTTCATGTGAGTGAGGTCTATTTAAGAGATCTGAAGTTTATCGATCTGAGACTGGTTTTCAAAGACGGTATGATTACAGAGTATTCCTGCCGGAATTTCGAGTCGGAAGAAGATAATAAGGCATATATAAAGCAGAACCTTCTCTATAACAGGGAGACTCTTCCCATGGGAGAGTTTGCCATCGGAACCAATACTACGGCCTATGCCATGGCACAGAAGTTTGGGATTTTATATCAGCTTCCAATCCTGATCGTCGAAAAAATGGGACCTCATTTTGCAGTGGGAGACACCTGTTACAGCCACAGCGAAGCAACCGAGCTTCACAATCCTGACGGAAAAGAGATTGTGGCAAAGAGCAACTGTTTTTCAGAAAAAGGAGAATATTTTAACTGTCATACGGATATCACCATTCCTTATGAGGAGCTGGATTCCATCTGCGTGATCGGCCTCGGCGGCAGGAAAACGGCTTTGATAAAGGAAGGAAAATTTGTCCTCCCGGGCACAGAAATCCTGAACGAACCATTGACGTAACCGGATACAGTGGGTAGAATAAAAGAAAACAAATCGAATTATGACAAAGGAGACAGAATTATGGCAAAAGTAGCGATTGTTATGGGGAGCGATTCCGATATGCCTGTGATGAGCAAGGCGGCAGATTTTTTAGAGGAGATGGGGATTGACTTTGAGATGACCATTATTTCTGCTCACAGAGAACCGGATATTTTCTTTGAGTGGGCAAAAGGAGCCGAGGAGCGCGGAGTCAAGGTTATCATCGCAGGTGCAGGGAAAGCAGCACATCTTCCGGGAATGTGTGCAGCACTGTTCCCGATGCCGGTCATCGGAATTCCGATGAAAACTTCTGATCTTGGGGGAGTGGATTCTCTTTACTCCATTGTTCAGATGCCGTCCGGAGTTCCGGTTGCATCCGTTGCTATCAACGGAGGGCAGAATGCAGGAATCCTTGCAGCACAGATTTTGGCTTCGTCTGATGCCGGTCTTCTTCAGAAACTGAAAGATTACAGGACAACAATGAAAGAATCTGTAGTAAAGAAGGCCGATAAGCTTGACCAGGTTGGCTATAAGAACTATGAATAAGAAAAGACTTGCAGCCGTACTTTTATGTACGGCTGTTTGTGCCGGACTTGCAGGGACTGCATTACAAAATCGGGATACTCTGGCGGGGACATGCCAGATCACGGTGGCGATTGATGCCGGACATCAGAAAAAGGGTGACACCAGGAAAGAGCCAATCGGACCGGGTTCCCGGAGGAAGAAAGCAAAAGCGGCATCGGGTACACAGGGAGCAGCGACGAAAGTACCGGAATCAAAGCTGACCCTCAGTGTGGCCAAGAGACTCGAGCAGGAGCTTAAAAAAAGGGGCTATAAAGTCTACATGGTAAGAAGAAAGCAGAATGTCAACATCAGTAATAAGAAAAGAGCGCTGCTGGTGAATAAAAGCGGCGCCGATATCTGTATCCGTCTTCATGCAGATGCGGCGGGAAAAAGAGTACGCGGTGCCTCAGCATTATACCCGACCAAGAAGAATCCCTATGTAAAAAAGCTGAGCAAACGCAGCAGGAAGCTGTCCGGGGATGTGCTGAAAAAATACTGCAAAGCTACCGGGATCAGAAACCGTGGACTTTCAGGGCGGAATGATCTGACGGGCACTAACTGGAGCAAAGTCCCGGTGACACTAATCGAAATGGGATTTATGACGAATAAAAAAGAAGACAAAAAGATGCAGAAGAGTTCTTTTCAGAAAAAGATGGCGAAAGGAATTGCAGACGGCGTTGACAGTTATTTTGGAAAATAGACAGGACCTGTCCCGGGGATCGGGTCTGAGTTTAAAAAGATATACATTTTAGGAGGATAAAAATGGATTACAAAAAGGCAGGAGTGGATATCGAAGCAGGTTACCAGTCCGTAGAACTCATGAAAAAGCACGTACAGGCCACAATGAGAGAGGAAGTTTTGACAAACATCGGAGGATTTTCCGGGGCTTTTTCTTTAAAGAAGTTTAAGGATATGGAAAATCCAACTCTTGTATCCGGTACTGACGGAGTTGGGACAAAGCTGAAGCTTGCTTTCGTTATGGATAAGCATGATACGATCGGAATCGACTGTGTGGCGATGTGCGTCAATGATATCGCGTGTGCAGGCGGGGAGCCATTATACTTTCTTGACTATATCGCATGCGGAAAAAACTTTCCGGAGAAGATTGCTACCATCGTAAGCGGAGTGGCAGAAGGATGTAAGCAGTCTGATGCGGCTCTGATCGGCGGGGAGACCGCTGAGATGCCGGGATTTTATCCGGAGGATGAGTATGATCTGGCAGGTTTTGCCGTGGGTATCGTAGACGAAAAGGATCTGATTACCGGAAAAGAGATCAAAGAGGGAGACGTGCTGATCGGCATCGCATCTTCCGGAATCCACAGCAACGGATATTCTCTGGTGCGCAAAGTGTTCGATATGTCAAAAGAATCACTGGAGACTTACCATGAAGAATTAGGAACAACTCTCGGGGAAGCGCTCCTGGCACCTACGAAGATCTATGTCAAAGCACTGAAGGCGATCAAAGAAGCGGGTGTGGAAATCAAAGGCTGCAGCCACATTACCGGAGGCGGTTTTTATGAGAACATTCCAAGAATGCTTCCGGACGGGGCCCATGCGGTGGTCCACAAGGACGCATATGAAGTGCCTGCGATCTTTAAGCTGCTTGCAGAAACCGGGGATATTGACGAAAAGATGATGTATAATACATACAACATGGGAATCGGCATGATGGTGGCTGTGGACGAAAAGAGCGTCAACGATACGCTGGAAGCCCTGGAACGTGCCGGGGAAACGGCATTTGTAGTAGGTGAGATCAAAGCCGGTGAAAAAGGTGTGACGGTATGTTAAGAGTCGCAGTATTAGTGTCTGGAGGCGGAACCAACCTGCAGGCTGTAATTGACGCCATTGAGGAAGGGCGGATTTCCAATGCCCGGATCGACGTGGTGATCAGCAATAATAAAAAGGCCTATGCACTGGAGCGCGCCAGGAAGCATGGAATCCAGGCAGTGGGACTGTCACCGAAAGATTTTGAGAACAGAGATTTGTTTAACGAAGCACTTTATCAGGAGCTGGCTGGCAGAGAGATTGATCTTGTAGTGCTGGCCGGATGTCTCGTAGTGATACCTGATAAAATCATCCGTGAGTTTGAAAACAGGATCATCAACATTCATCCGTCTCTGATTCCGTCTTTCTGCGGGAAAGGGTGCTATGGACTGAAAGTTCATGAACAGGCGCTTCAAAGAGGTGTCAAAATTTCAGGCGCTACCGTTCATTTTGTAGATGAAGGTACGGATACGGGTCCGATCATTATGCAGAAGGCTGTAGAGGTAAGAGACGATGACACACCGGAAGTTCTGCAGAGACGGATCATGGAACAGGCGGAGTGGGTGATCCTTCCTGAGGTGATCAATCTGATCGCAGAAGGAAGCGTTTCAGTTTCAGAAGGACATGTAAAGATTAAGAAATAAAAGAAAGGATAAAAGGATGGATATACTGATTGTTGGCAGCGGAGGACGTGAACATGCCATTGCCTGGGCAGCGGCAAAGAGCCCGAAAGCAGACAAAATTTACTGTGCTCCTGGGAACGCGGGTATTGCGGAGTTTGCAGAGTGCGTGGACATCAAAGCCATGGAGTTTGACAAACTGGTGGCGTTCGCAAAGGAAAAACAAATCGGTCTGACGATCATCGGAATGGATGATCCGCTTGTTGGAGGTGTCGTAGACGCTTTTGAAGCCGAAGGACTCAGAGTGTTCGGTCCCCGCAAAAATGCGGCGATCATCGAGGGTTCCAAGGCGTTTTCCAAAGATCTGATGAAAAAATACAATATTCCAACAGCATCCTATGAGAATTTCACCGATCCAGAGCAGGCACTCGCTTACCTCGAGACCGTTAAGATGCCGATCGTACTCAAGGCTGACGGACTGGCACTGGGCAAGGGAGTTTTGATCTGTGAGACTCTGGAGGAAGCAAAGGCGGGCGTTAAGACTTTAATGCTGGACAAACAGTTTGGGGATGCCGGCAATGAGATCGTTATCGAAGAGTTTATGACCGGCAGAGAAGTTTCTGTATTGGCTTTCTGCGACGGAAAGACCATCCGGTGCATGACTTCCGCACAGGATCACAAGCGTGCCAAAGACGGAGACAAAGGACTCAACACTGGAGGTATGGGAACCTTTTCTCCGAGTCCATTCTACACGAAAGAAGTGGAAGAATTCTGTGAAAAATATGTATACCAGCCGACGATGGATGCCATGGCTTCCGAAGGGCGTCCGTTCACAGGCATTTTGTTCACAGGGCTGATGCTTACAGAAGACGGACCGAAGGTACTGGAATATAACGCCAGATTCGGAGATCCGGAGGCGCAGGTAGTCCTGCCCCGGATGAAAAATGATATGATCGAAGTGATGGAAGCCTGTATTGACGGGAAACTTTCCGATGTTACTCTGGAATTTGAGGAAAATGCGGCAGTCTGTGTGGTGCTCGCATCTGACGGATATCCGGAAAAGTATGAGAAGGGTTTTGAGATCAAGGGACTCGATAAGTTTAAAGACCAGGATGACTACTATGTGTTCCATGCAGGGACAAAGTTTGACGGAGACAAGATCGTGACCAACGGCGGACGGGTACTCGGCGTCGTGGCAAAGGGCGGTGACCTGAAAGCTGCCCGTAAAAATGCATACGAGGCCGCAGAATGGATCGATTTTGCAAACAAATATAAAAGAAATGACATAGGAAAAGCTATCGACGAGGCGTAAAAACTTGTATTCGGGAAGCAGGATGGAGAAGAAATTCTCTGCCCTGCTTCTCTATTTTTTTACATTGACATTCCGTGCTATTTATTATAGTCTAAGTATAACAAAAGATATGAAAGAAGGAAGGGATGAATATGCTGCTTGAAGTAGATTTTAACAGCGATCAGGCCATTTATATTCAACTGAGAAACCAGATCATCGTTGGTATTGCGTGTTCCGACATCCAGGATGGCGAGTCCCTGCCGTCGGTGCGCCAGCTGGCACAAATCTTAGGAGTAAACATGCATACGGTAAATAAAGCATATGCTATATTAAGAGAAGAAGGCTATTTGAAGCTGGACCGGAGGAAAGGCGCAGTCGTAAGCGTGGATGCCAATGAAAAGGCAAAGCAGCTGGAGGAATTGGAAGAGAGCCTTCAGATTTTGGTGGCGCAGGCCATCTGCAAGGGTGTGACGAGAGAAGAATTATATCAGCTGATCGGCCACGTATATGGACAGCTTGACAGAAATTAGGAGGACAGAATGAGAAAATTACCACTTACCAGATATTTAAGCCATGCATTGGAGGAGGCGGGAAAGATATCCGCGAGGCTTGGAGCAGAACATATAGAAACTTTGTCTCTTTTGCTTGGACTGCTTAAAATGAAGGGGTCTCTGGCCTGTGAGATACTGAAGATGCACGGGGTGTCTGAGGAGATTTTTTCAGAAGCTTTCAAGGCGCGTACTGCAGAAAAAAAGAGGCGTACAAAGGTAAAAACCTTTACTCCCAGGACAGAGGAGATTTTAAGCCTTGCCGCCCAGATGGCAGTTAAGTACGGAAGTGATGTGCTCGGCACAGAGCATGTTCTGCTGGCGGTTTTGAAGGACGGCGAAAATGAAGCGGTTCAGCTGCTGGCACAGCAAAAGATTCCGGTGGATGCCATATTCATTGATACATTGGTGACAATGGGAATCGATTATAAATCTGCCAAGAACGAATTTTCCAACAGTTCACCTGATGATTATTTCACGGAAGACGGAGCCGGAGAAAATATTTTGGAGAAGTTCAGCACAGATCTGACTCAGAAGGCAAAGGACGACGAACTGGATCCAATGATCGGAAGAGAAGACGAGATGGAGCGGCTGATGCAGGTATTGTGCAGGAGGTCCAAAAATAACCCTTGTCTGATCGGAGACCCGGGTGTGGGAAAGACCGCTATCGTTGAAGGGCTGGCTGCGAGGATCGTGCAGGGTAACGTGCCCCTTAATCTAAAGGATAAGAGACTGCTCTCTCTGGATCTGACAAGAGTGATCGCAGGGACGAAGTACCGGGGGGAGTTTGAGGAGCGGATGAAACAGATTATTTCCGAGGTGACGGAAGATCCTTCAGTGATTCTCTTTATTGACGAAATTCACACGATGATCGGGGCAGGAGGTTCTGAGGGAGCCATGGACGCATCCAACATCCTGAAGCCCTCTCTCGCACGGGGAGACTTTCAGCTGATCGGGGCTACAACCAGCGAGGAATATACCAAATACTTTGAGAAGGATGCAGCACTTGTGCGGAGGTTTCAGTCTATTTTGGTGGAGGAGCCTTCGGTGAAAGAAGCAGTCAAGATCCTTGAAGGGCTCAAATATAAGTTTGAATCTCATCACAGAGTGCTGATTCCTGAAGAGGTGACTTCCTATGCGGTGGATCTTTCCTGCCGGTATGTCAACGACCGGTTTCTGCCTGACAAAGCAATCGACGTTCTGGACGAGGCCTGTGCCAAAAAGCGGATGAAGTCTTTGAAAGTGCCGTCGGATATGAAAGAGGAACAGGAGCAGCAAAAGCAGATTGTAAAAGAAATGGAAGCTTACATCAGCAGCGGGCAGATTGAAAAAGCCAGAGAACTGAAGAGCAAAAAAGAGGAACTCGGCAAAAGTCTTGAGAAGAAGTACCGCAGGATGGAAAACCAGCAGAAGAAGATACCTTCCATTGAGATGGAAGATGTGGAGGAGATCATTTCTCTTTGGACCAAGATCCCGGTGAACCAGCTGAAACAGGGAGAGATGGAGAGACTTCGGAATCTGGAAAAAATTCTTCACAAACAGGTGATAGGACAGGATAAGGCCGTGGAAGCTGTGGCCAGAGCTATAAAGCGCAGCAGGGTCGGCCTGAAAGATCCAAAACGCCCCATCGGTTCCTTCTTATTTCTAGGGCCTACCGGTGTGGGTAAAACAGAGCTTTCCAAGAGTCTTGCGAAAGCCATGTTCGGAAGGGAAGAAGACCTGATCCGCGTAGACATGTCTGAATACATGGAAAAGCACAGCGTATCAAAGATCATCGGATCACCTCCCGGATATGTCGGTTTCGGAGAAGGAGGACAGCTGAGTGAGCAGGTCAGAAGGCATCCATACTCTGTGATCCTGCTGGATGAGATTGAAAAAGCGCATCCGGATGTATTTAATATCCTGCTTCAGGTGCTGGATGACGGACATATTACGGACTCCAACGGAAGAAAAGTCGATTTCAAAAACACAGTGCTTATTATGACTTCCAACGCGGGCGCGTCCAGGATCATTTCTCCGAAACAGCTTGGGTTTGTCAGAACTTCCGATAAGGAAAAGAATCATGAGAAGATGACTCAGGGTGTGATGGAGGAGGTGCGGCAGATTTTCAAGCCCGAATTCCTGAACAGAATAGACGGAACGATTGTATTTACCATGCTGACGAAAGATGAGCTCCGGGAAATTGCAAAACTCTTTTTGAACAATTTAAAGGAACAGCTGATGAAAAACCATCGGATCTCGGTAAAGATCACGTCCAATGCCGTTTCATTGCTGGCAGACAAAGGGTACAGTGAGACGTACGGTGCAAGACCGCTGCGCCGTGTGATCCAGAGTGAGATCGAGGATGTGCTGGCAGATAAGATCTTAAGCGGTGAGCTTCGGGACGAAGCAGCGCTTACGATCGGAGCAAAAGACAAAAACCTTACTTTTTCGATAAAGGATGCTAGTAAATAAGCAGCAAATATTATATAATAAAATAACAAATGCAGATTTAATAGGAGGATAAGAACATGTCAGTGGTAACAGAGTTGTTTCGCAGCGAAGAAAATGGGACATTAAGCTTCGGAGATTACACATTAGATACGAAAGCCAAAAAGGACAAGATCGAATTTGAAGGGGATATGTACAAAGTGAAAACCTTCAAGACAATGACAAAGCTGGACAAAAACGGACAGCTGATCTTTGAATCTGTACCGGGTTCCGCCGTCCACAATTTTGCTGCAACAACAGACGGAGTGGCATTTGAGATCGAGGCATCAGAAGATGTCCAGGTAACGCTTGAAGTGGAGCCTGAACAGGAATACCGCGTATATATAGACAATATAAATGTTGGAAACATGAAGGCCAATCTAGGAGGAAAACTCACTCTGAGTGTGGAACTGAATCCGGGCATGACGGCTATGGTCCGTGTGAAGAAACAGTAAGGAGCAGGAACTGATATGGCAAAGGCAAAAACCGTCTTTTTCTGCAGTGAGTGCGGACATGAATCATCCAAGTGGCTGGGACAGTGTCCGGCCTGCAAATCGTGGAATACCTTTGTAGAAGAAAAACAATCAGTGACAAAAAAGGGAGGGGCAAAGCCCAGGCGGGCTTCTGCCTCTCCTATGAATATGTCAGAGGTTTCTATAAAGAGTGAGGAACGTATTCCGACAGGCATAGGTGAGCTGGACAGAGTTCTCGGAGGAGGAATTGTGACCGGCTCTCTGTCTTTAGTGGGCGGAGACCCGGGGATCGGAAAGTCTACTCTGCTGCTCCAAGTCTGCAGGAATTTAGTAAATGCAAAGCGGAAAGTTTTATATGTTTCCGGGGAGGAGTCCGCACATCAGATTAAGATGCGTGCAGAGAGGATCGGGGCATTTGAGGATGAACTTCTGCTGTTCTGTGAGACGATTCTGGAGGAGATCCTCGAGGGAATCCGCAAAGTCCGCCCGGAGTTTGTCGTGATAGACTCCATCCAGACGATGTTTAGTGAAGAACTGACCGCGGCAGCGGGAAGTGTATCCCAGGTCCGGGAAGTGACGGCTCAGATGATGAGGATCGCAAAAGAAGAAAATATCGCAGTCTTCATTGTCGGACATGTGACAAAGGAAGGTGTCGTGGCAGGGCCCAGGACACTGGAGCATATGGTGGATACGGTCCTATATTTTGAAGGGGAGAGGGAGGCGGCATACCGGATTCTGCGGGGAGTGAAGAACCGCTTCGGCTCCACAAATGAGATCGGTGTGTTTGAGATGTGCGCAGATGGTCTTACAGAGGTGGAGAATCCGTCCAAGATGATGCTGAACGGGCGCCCTGTGGACGCCTCCGGTTCTGTGGTAGTATGTTCCCTGGAGGGAACCAGGCCGATTCTTATCGAGATTCAGGCACTGATCTCTCCCACGAGTTTTCAGATGCCGAGGAGAACAGCGGTGGGAATTGACTATAATAGGGTCAATCTTCTTATGGCAGTTTTGGAAAAAAGGGTCGGTCTCCAGCTGGGCGGCTGTGACGCCTATGTGAACCTGGCCGGAGGCATGAGGCTGGGAGAGCCGGCGATTGACCTGGGGATTATTCTGGCCATTGCATCCAGCTATAAAAACATACCTCTCCCGGAAGATACGATCATCTTCGGGGAAGTCGGGCTGGTAGGCGAGGTACGGAGAGTATCCCAGGGAGACCAGAGGATCAAAGAGGCGGAAAAGCTTGGATTTAAAACCTGCATCCTTCCCAAGGCAAATGTGGACAGCTTAAAGATCAGGACAAACATGCGGCTTTTGGGCGTCGCAAATGTAAGAGAAGCCCTTGATTGTATTTAAAATATGTCTTATATTATTAGAGAATAATGAAAAGTATGGAGGAATGGAGACACGATGGAAGAGGCGATCTCAAAAAATTTTATAGAACAGATCATTGAAGAAGATCTGAAAGAAGGGAAATACGAAAAAATTGTGACCAGGTTCCCGCCGGAGCCAAACGGCTACCTGCATATCGGACATGCCAAATCAATCCTTTTAAACTATGGACTGGCGAAAGAGTACGGCGGAGATTTTCATTTCCGGTTTGACGATACGAATCCGACGAAGGAAAAGACCGAGTATGTAGATTCGATCAAAGAGGATGTGGAGTGGCTTGGAGCAGATTATGACCAGACGATTTATTTTGCATCCAATTATTTTGACCGTATGTATGAATGTGCAGAGTTCCTGATCAAGAAAGGAAAGGCCTACGTGTGCGACCTGACGCCGGAGGAGATCCGGGAATACAGGGGAACGCTGACGGAACCGGGAAAAAACAGTCCGTACAGAGACCGTACACCGGAAGAAAACCTTGCATTATTCCGCGCAATGAAAAATGGAGAGTTTGAAGACGGAAGCAAGGTGCTCAGGGCTAAGATTGATATGACTTCCGGTAATATGAACATGAGGGACCCGATCCTTTACCGTATTGCCAGAATGGAACATCACAATACAGGTGACGATTGGTGCATTTATCCGATGTATGATTTTGCGCATCCGCTGGAGGATGCCTTTGAAGGCGTGACTCATTCCATCTGTACACTGGAGTTTGAGGATCACAGGCCGCTATATGACTGGGTTGTAAAAGAGTGCGAGTTTGTACATCCGCCGAAGCAGATTGAGTTTGCAAAACTTTATCTTACCAATGTAGTCACGGGAAAACGCTATATCAAGAAGCTGGTGGATGACGGAATCGTGGACGGCTGGGATGATCCGAGGCTTGTGACGCTGTCTGCACTGAGACGCCGTGGATATACTCCGGAATCCATCCGCAGGTTTATGGAGCTGGTCGGTGTGGCTAAGAGTCACAGCTCCGTTGATTATGCCATGCTTGAGTACTGCATCAGAGATGACCTGAAGCTGAAAAAGCCAAGGGTATCGGCTGTCCTGGACCCAATCAAGCTGGTTATTACAAACTACCCGGAAGACAAGGTAGAGTATATGGAAGTAAAAAATAATCAGGAAAATGAAGAGATGGGCACAAGAAAAGTGCCGTTTTGCAGAGAACTGTATATAGAGCGGGATGATTTTAAGATTGAGAGGCCGAAGAAGTATTTCCGTCTGTATCCCGGCAACGAAGTGCGTCTGATGAACGGATATTTTGTGACCTGCACAGACTACGTGACCGATGAGGACGGAAATGTCACAGAGGTACTCTGTACCTATGATCCGGAATCCAGAGGAGGCAACAGCCCCGACGGACGAAAAGTGAAGGGGACCATTCACTGGGTTGCCGCTCCTTTTGCAAAAAAGGCCGAAGTCCGTTTATATGAAAATATTGTAGATGAGGAAAAAGGCGTGTATAACGAGGATGGATCTGTTAATTTAAATCCAGATTCTCTCATAATATTAAAAGACTGCTATGTTGAGCCGTCTCTTGAGGAGGCAGCTCCTGGAGACAGCTTCCAGTTTGTCAGACAGGGGTATTTTTGCCTGGACACAAAAGATACAACAAAGGATCACATGGTATTTAACCGCATTGTTTCTATGAAGAGCTCTTATCAGCCTAAATAGAAGCAGAAGAGAGATAAGCCGTTTTATAACGGCTTATCTTTTCATTTTCTGAGAAATGAAGAATGCTCCGCAGAGTGCATTTGACTACTTTGTTTAATTTTTGGAAACAATGAAGGAGATGAAGATGAAAAATCTTACGGAGATGTCCAATGAAGAACTGTGGGAACTTTTTCCCATAGTTTTGTGCGGCCATAAGGAAGAATGGAAGCAGATGTATGAAAATGAAAAGAAACTGCTGCTTCATTCGATTGGGCGGGACCAGGTGGCGAGGATCAGTCACATCGGCAGCACGGCTGTGAAAGGGCTTTTGGCTAAGCCTACGATTGATATCCTTTTGGAAATTGAAGAACACTGCGACCTGAAGGAACTGATCCGGGCGGTGGAGAAAGAAGGATATATCTATGAGAAGAAGCCGAGGAATCCTCCCCCGCATATGATGTTTATGAAAGGTTATACTTTACAGGGATTTGCAAAGAAAGTCTATCATCTCCATGTAAGGTATACGGGGGACTGGGATGAACTTTATTTCCGGGATTATTTGAAACGGCATCGGGAGGCGGCAGAAGAATACGGGAAATTAAAGACTGGTCTTCAGAAAAAATATGAACATGACAGGGATGCCTATACAAGGGCAAAGACAGATTTTGTAAGAGAGTGCACGAAAAAGGCCCGGAAAGAGTTTGGAGATATCTACCGGCCAGACGGTGAAAAGTGAAAAAATTTTTCAAAAAAGCCCTTGCAATTTTTTGATAGGGTGTTATACTATATTTTGTGATTAGCACTCGATGAGAGTGAGTGCTAACAATAATCGGGTAAATAAGACAAAAGAATTTCATCTGAATTTTAGGAGGTAATGATATGAATTTAAAACCATTAGGAGACAGAGTAGTGCTGAAACAGCTGGAAGCTGAGACTACAACAAAATCCGGAATCGTGTTGACAACAGCATCTCAGGAAAAACCGCAGGAAGCCGAAGTTGTCGCAGTCGGACCTGGAACGGATGAAGTGAAAATGGAAGTAGAAAAAGGACAGAAAGTCATCTATTCCAAATATGCGGGAACTGAAGTGAAATGTGGAGATGATGAATACATCATCGTAAAACAGAACGATATTTTGGCAGTTGTAGAATAGGATTTTTGGAGGAGACGAATCATGGCAAAAGAAATCAAATACGGAATTGATGCAAGAAAAGCGTTAGAAGCAGGTGTAAACCAGTTAGCAGATACAGTCAGAGTTACCATCGGACCAAAAGGAAGAAATGTAGTGTTAGATAAATCTTTTGGTATTCCTCTGATCACAAACGACGGTGTGACAATCGCAAAAGAGATTGAATTAGAAGATGCATTCGAGAACATGGGTGCTCAGATTGTAAAAGAAGTTGCAACAAAGACAAATGATGTTGCAGGTGATGGTACTACAACAGCCACTGTTTTAGCCCAGGCAATGGTAAATGAAGGAATGAAAAACCTTGCGGCAGGTGCAAATCCGATTATTTTAAGAAAAGGAATGAAAAAGGCAACAGATGCGGCAGTAGAAGCAATCGCTGAGATGAGCAGTAAAGTAAACGGCAAAGATCAGATCGCAAAAGTTGCTGCAATTTCTGCCAGTGATGAGGAAGTCGGGGAGTTAGTTGCGGATGCTATGGAAAAGGTGTCTAACGACGGTGTTATCACAATCGAAGAATCTAAGACAATGAAGACAGAGTTAGATTTAGTGGAAGGTATGCAGTTTGACCGCGGATATTTATCTGCTTACTTCTCAACAGACATGGAAAAAATGGTCGCTGAATTAGAAGACCCATATATCCTGATCACAGATAAGAAGATTTCTAATATTCAGGATATCCTTCCAATCTTAGAGCAGATCGTACAGAGCGGAAAGAAACTTCTGATCATCGCAGAAGATATTGAAGGCGAAGCACTGACAACATTGATCGTTAATAAACTGCGCGGAACATTCTCTGTGTGTGCAGTGAAGGCACCTGGATACGGTGACAGAAGAAAAGCGATGTTAGAGGATATTGCAATCCTTACAGGCGGAACTGTGATTTCTGAGGAAGTCGGATTAGATTTGAAAGAAACAACGATTGATCAGTTAGGCCGTGCAAAATCTGTAAAAGTTGAAAAAGAAAACACAGTGATTGTTGACGGAGAAGGATCTAAGGATGCAATCCAGGCAAGAATCGGACAGATCAAGGGTCAGCTGGATGAGACAACTTCTGAATTTGATAAAGAAAAATTACAGGAAAGACTCGCAAAATTATCCGGTGGTGTTGCAGTTATCCGTGTAGGTGCGGCGACAGAGA
This sequence comes from Anaerostipes caccae L1-92, assembly GCF_014467075.1. Lineage (NCBI taxonomy): Bacteria > Bacillati > Bacillota > Clostridia > Lachnospirales > Lachnospiraceae > Anaerostipes > Anaerostipes caccae. The sequence goes on along the minus strand of NZ_AP023027.1, from coordinate 2,542,542 downwards.
CAGAGATGAAAGAAAGTAAACTTCGTCTGGAAGACGCCCTGGCAGCGACAAAGGCAGCAGTTGAAGAAGGTATTATTTTCGGCGGCGGTTCTGCTTATATCCATGCTTCCAAGAAGGTTGCAAAAATGGCAGAAGAATTAGAGGGCGATGAAAAGACAGGTGCAAATATTATCCTCAAAGCTCTCCAGGCTCCATTATTCCACATTGCTGCAAACGCAGGACTGGAAGGTTCTGTTATCATCAATAAAGTTGAAGAACAGGAAGTTGGATTCGGATTCGACGCATTAAATGGAAAATATGTAAATATGATTGAAGCAGGCATCATTGATCCGGCTAAGGTAACAAGAAGTGCATTACAGAATGCAACATCTGTTGCATCTACCTTACTGACAACAGAATCTGTTGTTGCTAATATCAAAGAAGATGCACCGGCAATGCCGGCTGGAGCAGGAGCACCGGGAATGGGAATGATGTAATCGGATTTCATAAGGTGTTTGATTGTAAAAGAGATACAGAAACAAAGAGAAGGCTGATAAACTCGTCAGCCTTCTTTTTTTCATGACATAAAAAATGCATTTCAGTACAAAAGGGTAGACAAAGAGTAAAGAAAGAAGTATAATATTTACAATTTCTAAAATATGTAAGAAGGAGGCGAAAAAAGTTGCCGGAAGAACAAATGATAAAAGACATGTATAATCTGATGCAGCAGGTGAATTCCAGTATGACAGCCTTTGACGGACGAATGGGACGTGTTGAGAGAAAAGTGGATCTGCTGACGGTAAAAACAGAGAATCTGGAAGAAAAAACAGATATGATCGTTCAGGACATTCAGAGACTGGATGAGAAGACAGATGGATTAAGTCAGGATATCCAGAGACTGGATGAGAAAACAGACGGACTGAGCCAGGATATCCAGAGACTGGATGAGAAGACAGACGGATTAAGTCAGGATATTCAAAGGCTGGATAAGAAGACAGATGGATTAAGTCAGGATATCCAGAGACTGGATGAGAAAACAGACGGACTGAGCCAGGATATCCAGAGACTGGATGAGAAGACAGACGGACTGAGCCAGGATATCCAGAGACTGAATGAGAAAACAGACGGACTGAGCCAGGATATTCAGAGACTGGATGAGAAGACAGACGGATTAAGTCAGGATATCCAGAGACTGGATGAGAAGACAGATGGACTGAGCCAGGATATCCAGAGACTGGATGAGAAAACAGACGGACTGAGCCAGGATATCCGGAGACTGGATGAGAAGACAGATGGATTAAGTCAGGATATCCAGAGACTGGACGAAAAAACAGACAGAATGGAAAGCAGTATTCAGGAATTAAATGAAAGAACCTCTGCTTTGGAAGAAAAAACAGATCAGCTGGATCAGACGACAAAATTCCTAAGTGAACAAAACAGCCTTCTCTTACAGCGCACTGATATTCTCACAGAAAAGTCAAATCTTATGTCAGAAAAAATAGATTTTATATCAGAGAAGACAAATTCCATAGAATCCCGTTTGGAGCGAACGGAAGGAGAGGTATCTGATCTTAAAACCAAAATGGAAGCTGGATTTTCCGATATTCATATGATTCTGGAGAATGAAATCTGCACCAAATTAAATGTACTCTTTGAAAACCGTGAAGATTCATCCAGATACAAGATGGTTATAAGAAGACAGGATGTTTTGGAGACCGATGTCGATCTGTTAAAAAAGACAGTCACAAATCACAGTGTAAAATTAAACAAAATATTTTAAGGAGAAGGAGCCGGTTCTTTCTCCTTTTTTCTGTGCAGAAACAAGGCCGGTTTTTTCATTTGTTAAGAGTATTTTAAGAATTTCAAAAAAATGCTTTGCTATTGTACAGTTTCACGATATAATAAAAAAGATATTAAAAGATGCAGAAAGAGGTGTATTTGGTGTATAAAATAGTAAAAAAAGAGACACTTAATAACTTGGTTGAATTGATGGAAATTCACGCACCATTCGTTGCAAGGAAGTGTGAACCAGGTCAGTTCATTATTATCCGTGTTGATGAAAAAGGCGAGAGAGTTCCTTTGACTATCGCAGATTATGACAGAGAAAAGGAAACAGTCACAATCATTTATCAGGTTGTCGGATATTCCACAGAATTATTAAGCAAGAAGAAAGAGGGAGACTATGTAGCCGATTTTGTAGGTCCTCTTGGACAGCCGTCCATCTTACATAAACGAGAGAGAGTTTTAGGTGTGGCAGGCGGAGTCGGTGCAGCACCTCTTTATCCTCAGCTTCGCAAACTTGCCGAAATGGGAGTTCCTGTAGATGTTATTATCGGAGGCAAGAGTGCAGAATTTGTTATCTTAAAAGAGAAATTTGAAGAGTTCTGTGAAAATGTATTTATTGCCACAGATGACGGAAGCCTTGGAACAAAAGGATTTGTTACGAATGTTCTGGAAGATCAGATTGCAAAAGGCGTAAAGTATGACGAAGTCATCGCGATCGGGCCGCTGATCATGATGAAAAATGTTGTAAAGATTACAAAACAGCATGATATTCCGACGATGGTATCCCTGAATCCAATCATGATTGACGGAACCGGTATGTGCGGCGGATGCCGTGTCACAGTAGGCGGAGAAACGAAGTTTGCCTGTGTGGACGGACCGGATTTTGACGGATTCCAGGTGGATTTTGATGAATGTATGAAACGTCAGACAATGTTCAGAGAAGAAGAACACGAGTGTAAGATTGGGAGGGGTAAATAGTCATGGCAAATATGAGTCCAAATAAAGTAGCAATGCCGGAACAGGATCCGAATGTTCGGAATAAGAACTTTAAAGAAGTTGCTTTGGGATATACGAAAGAAATGGCTATGGAAGAAGCAACCCGCTGCTTAAACTGCAAAAATAAACCGTGTGTCAACGGATGTCCGGTCAATGTACCGATTCCGGAATTTATCGAAAAAGTAGCTGCAGGTGATTTTGAAGGCGCTTATGAAGTAATCACGAGTGAGAATGCCCTGCCTGCTATCTGCGGCCGCGTATGTCCTCAGGAAAATCAGTGTGAGGGTAAATGTGTCCGTGGGATCAAGGGTGAACCTGTTGGTATCGGGCGTATGGAGCGGTTTGTTGCAGACTACCACATGGCAAATGCAGAACCGGCTGAAGTCAGCATCGAAAAGAATGGAAAGAAAGTCGCAGTCGTAGGATGCGGACCTGCAGGTATTACCTGTGCCGGTGAACTGATCAAAAAAGGATATGAAGTGACAGTGTTTGAAGCACTGCACAAGCCGGGCGGAGTACTGAGCTACGGAATTCCGGAATTCCGTCTTCCAAAGGATCTAGTGGCGAAAGAAATAGAATCTGTTGAGAATCTTGGCGTGAAGATCGAGACCAATGTGATTGTCGGAAGATCTGTTACCATCGACGAGCTGATGGAAGACGGATATGAAGCTGTCTTTGTGGGCAGCGGAGCAGGACTTCCAAGATTCTTAAATATACCGGGAGAAAACTACCTGGGAGTTTATTCTGCCAATGAATTCTTAACCCGTGTGAACCTCATGAAGGGTTACGAATTCCCAGAGTACCCGACCCCGGTCAAGATCGGAAAGAAAGTTGCAGTCGTGGGAGCAGGAAACGTAGCGATGGATGCTGCCAGAACAGCGAAGCGTCTTGGAGCAGATGAGGTATATATTGTTTACAGACGAAGTGAAGAGGAAGCTCCTGCCCGTCTGGAAGAACTTCACCATGCTAAAGAAGAAGGAATTATCTTTAAGTTTTTAAATAATCCGGTAGCCATTAAGGCAAATGAGGACGGATGGGTAGAGAAGATGGAGATCGTAAAACAGGAATTAGGAGAACCCGATGCCTCAGGAAGAAGGTCTCCGGTTCCGATTGAAGGGTCCAACTACGATATTGATGTAGATACTGTTGTCATCGCGATTGGACAGAGTCCGAACCCGTTAATCCGTCACACAACACCAGGCTTGGATGTTCAGAAATGGGGCGGTATCATTGTTGACGAGGAGACGATGGAATCAAGCAAAGACGGAGTCTATGCAGGAGGAGATACTGTCACGGGTGCGGCAACTGTCATTTTGGCCATGGGTGCCGGGAAGAAAGCTGCGGCAGCCATTGACAAAAAGTTAAGAGGATAATCGGGAGGACAGGATATGAGCAAAACTATTTTTCAAACATCTGTCTATGAATTGGGAGACCAGGTTGATGCCTTTTATGACGAAGGGATGTTTGTGCTGTTCGGTGAGAATGTTCCGGATACATTAAAGGATTTCTGCCATTTTATCGATGTCAATCAAGTAGACGGGACAATCGGCAAAGGAAACACACTGGTGATTGACGGTGCAGAGTTTAAGATCACGGCTGTGGGAGAGATTGCCCAGTCTAATTTAGAGACTCTTGGACATCTGACGGTAGTATTCAGCGGGGCAGCTGAGGCAGGGCTTCCGGGAAGCATCTGTGTTGAGGCCAAGCCAATGCCTAAGTTAAAAGTCGGATCAAAGATCGCAATTAAAGAAGACTAGACGATTGTACAAAGGATTATTGTTTTCGGACAATAATCCTTTGTTTGTTGACAAAGAATTTAGAATTTGTTATAGTATAAAACTATAAATTAGAATACGAAAGACATAGAAAGCGAGGAAAAAATGGGAAAGTTAATTGGCCAGGGAATCACATTTGACGACGTATTATTAGTTCCGGGATATTCAGAAGTAATCGCAAATGAAGTGGTGACAGAGACCCGTCTGACAGACAAGATTACATTAAATATTCCTTTAATGAGTGCCAGCATGGATACGGTAACAGAGCACCGTATGGCGATCGCAATGGCAAGGCAGGGCGGTATCGGTATCATTCATAAGAATATGACCATTGCACAGCAGGCAGACGAAGTGGACAAGGTAAAACGTTCGGAAAACGGTGTCATCACAGATCCTTTTTCTTTAAGTCCTGAACATACGATCCAGGATGCAGATGACCTGATGGGAAAATACCGCATATCAGGGGTGCCGATTACTGAGGGAACCAAACTGGTCGGAATCATCACAAACCGTGATTTAAAGTTCGAAACAGATTTTTCAAAGAAGATCAAGGAATCCATGACATCAGAAAATCTTGTCACAGCGCAGGAAGGGATCACCCTGGAAGAGGCAAAACAGATTTTAGGGAAGGCAAGGAAAGAAAAACTTCCGATCGTGGACAAAGACTTTAACTTAAAAGGTTTAATTACTATTAAGGATATTGAAAAACAGATCAAATACCCGCATGCTGCAAAAGACGAACAGGGCAGACTGCTGTGTGGTGCCGGTGTGGGGATCACAGCCGATATCTTGGACCGTGTGGATGCATTGGTAAAAGCTCACGTAGATGTAGTGGTTGTCGACTCAGCCCATGGACATTCTGCAAACGTATTAAAGGCAGTCAGAATGGCGAAAAAGGCATATCCTGAACTGCAGGTCATTGCAGGAAATGTAGCCACGGCAGAGGGTACAAAAGCATTGATTGAGGCAGGGGCCGACGCTGTCAAAGTGGGAATCGGACCAGGATCCATCTGTACCACCCGTGTGGTTGCCGGAATCGGTGTTCCGCAGATTACTGCGATTATGGGGGCATATGAAGAGGCAAAGAAAGCAGGGATTCCGATCATTGCAGACGGCGGGATCAAGTTTTCAGGAGATATTACAAAAGCGATTGCAGCCGGTGCCAGTGCATGTATGCTCGGAAGTATGATGGCCGGATGTGATGAGAGCCCAGGAGAGTTTGAACTCTACCAGGGAAGAAAATATAAAGTATACCGCGGCATGGGATCCTTAGCAGCTATGGAATGCGGAAGCAAAGACCGCTATTTCCAGACAAACGCTAAGAAATTGGTTCCGGAAGGTGTCGAGGGCCGTGTGGCATACAGAGGGACTGCAGAAGACACCATTTTCCAGCTGCTCGGCGGACTCCGCTCCGGCATGGGATACTGCGGGGCAAAAACCGTAGAAGAACTGCAGGAGAAGGGACAGTTTGTACAGATTACGGCTGCATCCTTGAAAGAAAGCCATCCGCATGACATTCATATCACAAAAGAAGCACCTAATTACAGCGTAGACGTTTAAGAACTTTCCTATGGAAAAATAAAAAGCAGCAGTTATAAAAATTAACTGCTGCTTTTTGAATGTGCAGGTTTACTGGTGCTCTTCAAACCATTGTCTGCTGTCTTCAAGCCGTTTGTTTACATAGTCCCAGTTGATTAGTGAAAACCAGTTGTTCACATAATCAGGGCGCCGATTTTGGTACTGGAGATAATAAGCATGTTCCCAGATATCGACAGGAAGCAGAGGATAAAGAGTATCACTGAGCGGTACATCCTGATTTGGAAGATTTATCACTTTTAGTTTTCCATTGTTATTTACAAGCCATCCATAACCGGAACCAAACTGTGACAATGCGGCCTCTGTCATTTCTTTCATGAAGGCATCAAGGGACCCGAAATCTCTCTCTATGGCTTTTCCAATTTCTCCTTCGGGAGTTGTGAATTCATCCTTTTCCATAGCGTTAAAATATACTTGATGGTTGTAAACTCCTCCGCCGTTGTTCTTAACAGGGGTTTTTGCTTCTTCCGGAATTTTGTCAGGTTCTGTAAGCAGCTGTTCCAGCGTCATGTTATGCAGATCTTGGTGGGGTTTGATTGCCGCATTCAGTTTTTCTACATAGGCGGCAAGATGTTTATCGTGATGAAATCTGAGGGTTTCAGCGTCAATCACCGGCTCCAGGGCATCATAATCGTATGGAAGCGGTTCGAGGGAAAATGGGTATGTTTCATTCATATTATAATTTATCTCCTTTTTTCTTTTTATTTTACGTGGGAATCTAAAATAATATTCAAAAAAACTTGAATCCTTTGAGCGGTCATGCTAACATTGTATTATTCTTATAATACAAAAACTCAAAAGGGGAAAAAACATGTTTTCAAAATTTAGTGTGCGCAAGCCATATACTGTCATTGTGGGAGTCATCCTGGTAATTATTCTGGGCATTGTCTCTTTTTCCAAAATGACTACGGACTTGCTTCCGAGTATGGAACTTCCATACGCTCTTGTCATGACTACCTATCAGGGGGCTTCTCCTGAAGAAGTGGAGACTACGGTGACAAAGCCAGTGGAACAGGCCATGGCAACCATATCCAACATCAAACAGGTGGCATCTTCCTCCAGTGAGAATATGTCCGTTGTCTATATGGAGTTTGAAGGCGATGCCAATATGGATTCGGCAGCTCTTGATATGCGGGAAAAGCTGGATATGATCAAAGGATACTGGCCTGACAAAGTAGGCAATCCTACGATCATGAAATTAAATCCGGACATGATGCCGGTGCTTGTGACTGCGATTGATTCGGACAACAAAGATATGTCTGAGATTTCAAAGCTGATCAAAGACAAAGTTTCTCCGGGTGTGGAGGCAGTGGAAGGTGTTGCCTCTGTAAGCGAGACCGGAATGCTTGAAGAGAATATCAATGTTATCATCAATGAGGACAAGATCAAATCATTAAATAAAAAGATTCAAAAGGCTTTGGACGGCCAGTTTGACGAGGCTCAGGATGAGCTGGACCGGGCGAAAGCAAAACTTGACGGAAGCAAGGCACAGCTGAATTCTAAGAGAACGGAGCTCAACGATACCCTTGCGAAAGCACAGACGGCTCTAAACAGCGGGAAATTAAGCCTTGCCCAGAAGGAGGTAGAGGTCACAAGTGCTCTTACCAATCTTCAAAATCAGAAAAAAGCTTTGGAACTTGTAAAACAGGCGGGGGAAGAAGGACTTAAACAGCTGGAGGCACAGCTCAAAACTGTGACAGACCCCGCACAGAAGGCGCAGCTTCAGGCTCAGATCACAGAGATTAAAAAGCAGCTGAAAACAGCAGACAGTACGATAAAGACCCTGGATAAAAATATTGAAGTTTTACAGAAGGCGTTAAAGCAGATCCAGAAGGGCAAAAAACAGATCGACGCCAATCTGACGACAGTGACTGCCCAGACCGCCAATGCCAACAGCCAGATGACATCAGGAGAGATCGGCATCGCACAGGGCGAATCACAGATCGCTGCGGGCCAGCAGCAGCTGGATGCCAGCAAAAAGCAGGCAAAAGCGGCGGCTGACATAAAAGATAAGCTGACTGTGGACAATGTAAAAGCCATGCTGATCGCACAGAATTTTGAAATGCCTGCGGGATATATTTCAGAAGACAACACACAATATCTGGTCAGAGTCGGGGATAAAGTTACCAGTCAGGAAGATCTGGAAGACATGGAGCTGATGGATCTCGGCATTGATAACTTTGCGCCGATCCGTCTGAGTGATGTTGCAGATGTGGCAGTTGTCAACAATAAAAAGGATAACTACTGCAGGGTAAATGGCAATGATGCGGCAGTGCTGAGCATTCAGAAACAGAACAATTACTCTACGGCAGACGTATCAAAGAGGGTTTCCGAGAAGCTGGAAACACTCAAAAAAGAGAACCCCGGACTGCATTATACAAACTTAATGGATCAGGGAATCTACATAGATATGGTTGTAGGATCTGTTCTGCAGAATCTTGGAATGGGTGCAGTGCTGGCAGTGCTGATCCTGCTTGTGTTTTTAAAGGATATCAAACCTACTGCCGTCATCGCCTGCTCCATTCCGATTAGTGTAGTGTTTGCCGTGGTTATGATGTATTTCAGCGGCATTACCCTGAATGTTATTTCCCTCTCCGGCCTTGCGCTCGGAGTCGGTATGCTGGTGGATAACTCGATTGTTGTTATAGAGAATATTTACCGGCTGAGAAAAGAAGGGGTGCCGGTCAAGGAGGCTGCGATCGAAGGAGCAAAAGGGGTAGCCGGAGCAATCACTGCTTCTACGCTGACAACAATCTCTGTCTTCCTGCCGATTGTGTTCACAACAGGACTTACGAAGAAGCTGTTTTCCGATATGGCGCTGACAATCGGATATTCACTGATTGCCAGTCTGATCGTTGCAGTGACTTTTGTTCCGATGATGTCCGCCGGAGTGCTTCACAAAGTGACGGAAAAGGACAACAGGCTGTTTGACGGACTTCAGTCTTTGTACCGCGGAGTCATGGATAAGGTGCTCAGGAGGAAATGGATTGCCATCGTACTGACGCTGGCAGTGTTTGTGGGAGCAGTGATCGGGGCAACAAGGATTGGAACTTCCCTGATGCCGTCTATGGACAGTTCACAGATGAGCCTTACCATCGAGATGCCGAAAGGATCAGGTCTGAGTGATACGGCGGCTATGTCTGATACGGTCATGAAAAAAATTCGTGAGATTCCTGATGTAGACGGCGTCGGAGCTATGGTGAGCAGTTCATCAGGCATGGGAGGCACTTCGTCGGGAAGCAAGGCAAATCAGGATACAGCCAGCATGTATATCATGCTGAAAGAAGATAAAAAGCAGACAAATAAAGAGATAAAAAATGAGATCTTAAAAAAGACAAAGAAATTCGACTGTGAGATCCAGGTACAGGAGTCAAACATGGATATGAGCGCCCTCGGAGGAAGCGGGATTGCCATCGAAGTCAAAGGAAATGATATGAAAACGCTCCGCAGGACAGCCAGTGATATTGCAAAAAGGGTGGAATCTGTCAAAGGCACGAAGAATGTCAGTGACGGACAGGAGGAGACGACTCCCGATATCCATGTTACAGTTGATAAAGCAAAAGCCGCAAAATATGGTCTCACGGTGGCGACCGTTTATCAGCAGCTCAGCTCCAAGATTCAGGAGGGCTCCACAGCGACTACGATCAGCCAGAATGAAAAACAGTGGGATGTAAAAGTGTCCAATGACACCAAGGACAATATTACAAGAGCACAGCTGAAGAAAATGAAGCTCACTGGAACGAAGAAAGGGGAGAGCAGGGAAGTGGCACTTTCCAAAGTAGCCAGCTTCAGTGATACCGACAGTCTCTCTACGATCTCAAGATCAGCTCAGGAGAGAATACTGAATGTAACCGCAGAGCTTGAGGACGGTTACAATATCGGTATCGTCAGCCAGAATGTGACCAAAGCGCTGAAGGGGTACAAGGCGCCAGCAGGATACAGTTATAAAGTGGCGGGTGAGATGGAATCCATAAATGATACCGCGGGACAGGTAGGATTGATGCTGATTTTGGCAATCGCATTTATGTATCTGATTATGGTGGCACAGTTCCAGTCACTCAAGTCTCCTTTCATTATCCTGTTTACAATTCCTCTGGCATTTACAGGAGGTCTGATCGGACTGTTTGTGGCGGGCAAGGATCTGAGCATCATTGCCATGATCGGTTTCGTCATGCTGTCCGGTATCATCGTAAATAATGGTATCGTTCTGGTGGATACGATCAATCAGCTGAGAGATAAAGGCTACGAGATCATGGATGCTGTCATAACTGCCGGTTCCATGAGAATCCGGCCGATTTTAATGACGGCGATCACGACAATTCTGGGTCTTTCTACCATGGCACTGGGTATTGGATCCGGGGCAGAAATGGTACAGCCGATGGCCATCGTTACGATCGGGGGACTGATTTATGGAACTTTGCTTACATTAATCTTTATCCCTTGTATCTACCTGGTGTTTAACAGAAAGAAGAAAAGGCAGAGATCCTGATTTTCTTACAAATGTATTAAATAAATGAGCTTGGCTTTACATTTTGATGATGGAAAGCTATAATAAGACAAGAATCATGTCATGTATTATGACATGGTTTTTGTTTGTAAAGGAGTGAAATATGAAAAAACTGGATGGTTATTTATGGAATATAATTCCCAAATATGCAGTGCTCCCATTGATCTGTTCTTTCACTTTTAATTCACTGATTTATACGGGTACACAGATTCTGTGCAGGGATTTAAAGCATTATGATTTTACAACGGCATTTGACCGTGCAGTTCCTCTGATACCGGGATTTACGAGTATCTATCTGATCTGTTATCTGTTTTGGGCTGTGAATTATATCATGATAGGCAGGATTGGGAAGGAGCATTTATACCGGTTCTTAGTAGGAGATTTACTCTCCAGAGTCATCTGCGGTATCTTCTTTGTAATGGTTCCGACGACTCTGGCAAGGCCCGAAATAACCGGAACCGGGATATGGGATCAGATGCTGAATCTGGTTTATACGGTTGATCCGTCGGCAAATCTGTTTCCGTCCATCCATTGTCTGGTCAGCTGGTTTTGTTATGTTGGGATCAGGGGACAGAAAAAAGTTCCTTTGTGGTATCAGCGTTTTTCCTGTGTTTTTGCAGTTCTGGTGTGTATTTCTACTCAGGTTACGAAGCAGCATTATATCATAGACCTGATAGGAGGGATACTGCTGGCAGAGGCTATGTATCTGGTCGGTCAGAAGACGGATTGGTATCTGAAACTGCAGAGTATGTTTACAAAGATCAACCGTGGTGTACATTTGGAGAGGGCAATCGACAAAGAGGTAGGTTATGGAGAATAAGAAGCGCTGGATTGGCAATGGCATCTTCTTTTTTGCACTGTTCGGGCTTACATTTTATGCAATCTTTCGCGGAAAAGAGCTGCCGGAACTTTTAAAGGTTATGAGAAGCGTCAGCCCTGTATACTATATATTAGGTTTTGGGCTGATCATCGTGTTTGTATGCTGCGAAGCTTTTATCATTTACAGAATGCTGCGTGTGCTCCGGTACCGCGTGCCGAAAAGGCACTGCATTCTCTATTCGTTTGTAGGATTTTTTTTCAGCTGCATCACGCCGTCGGCCACCGGAGGACAGCCGGCTCAGCTTTACTATATGAACCGGGATAAGATCGATGTTTCGGTGGGAACCGTTGTTTTGATGATCGTTACAATTTTATATAAGTTTGTATTAGTATTTCTGGGAGCGGCGATCTTTGTGTTCCGGCACAGCCTGATTACAGACTATATATCTCAGGTAGCATTTTTCTTTTATCTCGGTATCGGACTGAATGTTTTCTGCGTCGCACTGATGCTGATGCTGGTATTTGAACCGACGCTTGCGTCCAGAGTGCTTCTGTCAATGATACGGATGCTGGAAAAAATTCATATCCTTAAAAAGAAAGAAGAGCGGATCAGAAAAATAGAGGGCTGGATGCAGGACTACCATAAGGCTGCTGCAGTCATTAAAGAATATAAACTCATGATTTTTGAGATGTTTTTGGTGACTTTGGTTCAGAGAATTCTGCATTTTTCCATCACATATCTTGTCTATAAGGCGCTGGGACTCTCTGCACTTGGAGTTGTTGATATTGTAGCACTTCAGTGTGTCATATCGATCTCGGTGGATATGCTTCCTCTTCCGGGAGGAATGGGAATCAGTGAAGGCTTGTTTTTAAGTATTTTCCAGAAGATATTCAGGGGCAGTCTGCTGTATCCGGCAATGCTGCTGAGCCGGGGAATCAGTTATTATGCTCTGGTGCTGATCAGTGCATTCTTGACTTTTGTGGCTCATGTGACAATAAAGCGTAAGGAATAGAGGTTTAATTATGATAGGATTTTATAATGTGTCAGTGATACTGACATATGCAGGTGTCGTCAGTGCTGTGTTCGGTATGTCAGCGGCATTTAACGGAAACTTTAAAATAGCAATGATTTGTCTGATGATCTCCGGATTTACAGATATGTATGACGGAACCGTCGCAAAAATGATCAAACGCTCCGATGACGCAAAGAAATTTGGAATCGAGATTGATTCCCTCTGTGATCTGATCTGTTTTGGAGCGTTTCCTGTCGTCATAGGTTATTCCATGGGGATGGATGCTTGGTATGCAAAAATCATATATATGATGTACATTCTGGGAGCGGTGATCCGGCTGGCATTTTTTAATGTCACCGAAGAACAGAGACAGGCAGAGACAAGCGAGAGAAGAAAACATTACCGGGGACTTCCGGTCACATCGGTAGCACTGATTCTGCCCGTCGTATATCAGCTGAAAAGGTTTTTTACAGCACAGTTTCCATACATATATCTGCTGGCAGTATTGATCATTTCTCTGCTGTTTGTAATTGATTTCAGTGTGTTTAAGCCGGGAAAGAAGTGCATGTTCGCATTTGTAATTATAGGCATCCTGATCGCCGTCAGAATATATTTTCTTTAAAGGAGAAAAGAAATGAAATACGTGGATCAAAAAGGCCGCTGTTATGAGGAAGAAACTTTTCAGGATAAATTTCTGAAGCTTCTTTATGGAACTTACATCGGCCGTATCAAATTAAAGATTCTCACAAAGCCCTGGATATCCAGGCTGGGAGGTCTTTTTCTGAGTACAGGCTTCTCAAAGTGTCTGATCGAGCGGTTTGTCAGAAAAAATAAGATCGATATGAGGGAGTATGAGGACAGGATCTATACGTCTTATAATGATTTTTTCACGAGGAGGATCAAGCCTGGAAAGCGGCTGCTTCCTGAAAATCAGGACATTCTGTTCAGTCCTTGCGACTGTAAAGCAAGCGCATACCGCATAACAGAAGACACGTCATTTTGTGTGAAAGATACGGTCTATACCGTGGAGTCACTGCTTAGAAGCAGAAAGATCGCTGACCATTTCAGAAACGGCTACGCAGTCATTCTGCGCCTTACAGTCGATGATTATCACAGGTACTGCTATTTTGACAACGGCACGAAGAGCAGGAATTATTTTATAAAAGGGGCCTACCACACTGTGAATCCGACAGCCAATGACTATGTGTCTGTCTATAAAGAAAATGCCAGGGAGTTTACCATGATGAAGACGGAGCATTTCGGCGATGCAGTCCAGATGGAAGTTGGAGCTCTGATGGTAGGGCGGATCGTAAACCATCACGAAGAAGGCATCATGCACCGCGGTATGGAAAAGGGATATTTTGAGTTTGGAGGCTCCACCATCGTTCTGCTTTTCAGAGGCGACAAGGTAGAGATCGATGAATGTTTATTGGAAAGAACGAAAGACGGATGTGAGACAAAACTAAAACAGGGCCAGCGTTTAGGCATGGCAAAAAAACAAAGTCTGCAATCATAATTGTAGGCTTTTTCTGTTTTATAAATTGAGTCAGCGGGCATGATTCGGGATTTAGGGAGGAAGAGGAAAATGCTTAATTATCATGAACTTTCAAAAGAACTGCAGAAGGAAATCATCAGGGACCGGCAGGTGGGCTGGAAAAATCCCTATGCATGTACGGATGAACAGGTGATCCGGAAAAATCGGGAAAGAGATAAGGCCAGCCTCTGGAGACCGGCTTTTGTCCGGGATGTGGAAAAGATCATCCACTCTCCATACTACAACCGGTATACAGATAAGACCCAGGTATTTTCATTTTTCCTGAACGATGATATTTCCAGAAGATCTCTGCATGTACAGCTTGTCTCAAGGATTGCCAGAAATATCGGTAAGCTCCTGGGTTTAAACTGTGACCTGATCGAGGCGGTCGCCCTCGGACACGACATCGGACACACGCCGTTCGGACATGCGGGAGAACGGTATTTGGATGAACTTTATCATGAGAAGACAGGACAGTGTTTTCAGCACAATATTCAAAGTGTGCGGGTGCTGGACGGGATGTTTGAGCGGAACCTTTCACTGCAGACATTGGATGGAATCCTGTGTCACAATGGAGAATTTGAACAGCAGGAGTACCGTCCCTGCCGGATGGATACTTTTGAAGAGTTTTATGAGAAGATGGGAAACAGCAGTCAAAACAAAGACTATATCAAAACTCTGATCCCCTCAACCCTTGAAGGATGTGTGGTCAGGATCTGCGATATGGTAGCCTATCTTGGCAAGGACCGGCAGGATGCGAAGAAAGCAAAGCTGATTGAGAGCAGTGATATTTTTACTCAGGGGGAGATCGGAGTAGAAAATGCGGAGATTATCAATAACATGATCGTGAACATTGTTGAAAACAGTTACCGAAAAGACTATATCATGCTGGATTCAAAGTATTATGATGCCATGAAGATCGCCAAGAAAGAAAACTATGAACAAATTTATTTCAACAAAAAACTGGACTGTATTTATTCGGAAAATGTGGCTCCGATGTTCCGGGAAGTCTATGAAAAGCTGTATGCTGATTTGATCGCGGGAAATGAAGAATCGGTGATTTTTAAACACCATATAGAATACGTGGAGGAGGCCAGGTCTTATTATGATGCGTCAAGATCCTACGCAGAGGAGGAGCCGAACCGGATTGTGGCCGATTATATTGCGAGCATGACAGATGATTATTTTGTAGATCTCTACCATCACTTATTTCCGAAAGGGAAATACCATGTGAATTATAAGTCTTATTTTGAAAATTGATATCAATAAAAACTTGACAATTTTAGAAAAGTTGCGTATGATAAGGCTATAAATGATATTGGTTATCAATTTATGGAGGCACGGCAGAGAGACAGATGCGAATGGGAGGCAGTATGACCACAGAACTTAGCCGGGAAAGAATCATAGAGCAGCTTCGGGAGCAGGGGCTTCGGATTACAAGCCAGAGAAAAGTGATTCTGGATGTGATTTTAAAAAATAATTGTTCCTGCTGCAAAGAAATCTTTTATGAGGCGACAAAAATAGATCCTGCCATCGGCAGAGCGACTGTCTACCGGATGATGAATACCTTGGAAGAGCTAGGAGTCATCGACCGGGGAAAGCAGTACGAGATCTGTTACGAGGGATTATTCGGGACAGAGAAGGATCAGACGAGTCTGCTCACAAAAGAAGAGATGAAGGAACTCCCCAAGGATATATGGTATCCCGCCCTGAAAAAAATGCTCAGGGCCCTTGGTGAGATTAAGGATGAAGATATTTCCGTTGTTGTAAAAGTCAGCCGGAAAAGCAGTTAAAAGTGTGTCCCCGCTGGAGACAGTGCTGTCAAAGCATGATCTCCGGCGGGGATTTTTTGTTTTTCAACGGTGAGACTTTATGTTATAATACATTCTAGGTTATTTTAAAATAAAGTATGAGAAAGAGGTCAATCATGGGAAAATATTTTGGCACTGACGGCTTCCGCGGAGAGGCAAATATCGATCTGACAGTGGAGCATGCATATAAAGTAGGAAGATTTTTGGGATGGCATCTGGGCAAGGAAAAGAAACGCCCGAAAGTAGTCATAGGAAAGGATACGAGGAGAAGCAGCTATATGTTTGAACATGCGCTGGTGGCCGGACTTACGGCTTCAGGAGCCAACGCTTACATGCTCTATGTGACTACGACTCCGAGTGTGTCTTACGTAGTCCGCACGGAACAGTTTGACTGCGGCATTATGATTTCTGCCAGCCACAATCCATACTATGACAACGGGATCAAGCTGATCAACGCCAAGGGACATAAGATGGATGCGGAAGTCGAAGAACAGATCGAGGCATACATCGACGGTGAGATCGGAGAACTTCCTTTTGCCACGAAAAGCGATATCGGAAGGGCGAAAGATTACGCATCTGGAAGAAACCGATACATAGGATATCTCATCTCCCTGGCCACACGGTCATTTAAAAATGTAAAGGTCGGACTGGACTGTTCCAACGGAAGTTCTTCCAGCATTGCAAAGAATGTATTTGAAACACTGGGTGCAGAGGTCTATGTGATCAACAATGAACCGGACGGAACAAATATCAACACCAACTGCGGTTCCACTCATATAGAGATCCTGAAGGGATTTGTAAAAGAGAACCACCTGGATGTGGGATTCGCATACGACGGCGACGCAGACCGGTGTATTGCTGTGGATGAGAACGGGGCAGAAGTAAACGGCGATCTGATCCTGTATGTGTGCGGAAAATACATGAAAGAGCACGGCGCTCTCAACAATAACACGGTCGTCACGACGGTCATGTCCAACCTCGGTCTTTACAAGGCCTTTGACCGGGCCGGCATCGACTATGAAAAAACAGCAGTGGGAGATAAATATGTGTATGAAAATATGTCCAGAAACGGACACGGCCTGGGCGGTGAACAGTCAGGACATATTATTTTCAGCAAGTTTGCGACTACCGGAGACGGGATTCTGACTTCTTTAAAGATCATGGAGGCCATGCTGGAACAGAAACAGTCACTCGGTCAGCTGGTAAAGGATGTGGATATCTATCCGCAGATTCTTGAGAACGTCAAAGTACGGGATAAAAAAGACGCCAGGGAAGACGCAGACGTGATCACAGCGGTGGAAGCTGTGGAGAAGGAACTCGGAAATGACGGAAGGATTCTTGTAAGGGAGAGCGGAACGGAACCTTTGGTGCGTGTCATGGTGGAAGCCAAAACTCACGAGATCTGCAGGGAACATGTGGACCGTGTAGTGAAAGTCCTGCGCCAAAAGGGACACGTCATCGACTGATTTATGGAAACATTATACGCAGATATTATCATTAATATTTCGCATGAGGCACTGGATCGGGTATTTCAATATCGAGTGCCTTTTTCCTTATGTGAGCAGATCCGGGTCGGGCAGTCCGTTCGGGTGCCGTTTGGAGCAGGAAACCGGGAACAGAGGGGATATGTTGTCAGGCTTTCGGATCAGGCAGAGTACGATCCAAAGAAAATAAAGGAAATTTTGTCCATAGAAGAAGACAGTGTGAGCGCAGAATCCAGGATGATCAAGCTCGCCTACTGGATTCGGGAAAACTATGGCTCTACCATGATCCAGGCATTGAAGACCGTGCTTCCCGTGCAGGATAAGATGAAACAAAAAGAAAAAAAATCTGTCAGGCTCATGCTGCCCAAAGAGCAGGCTCCCGGTCTGCTGGATGAATATTTAGGCAGGCATTATGCGGCAAAAGCCAGGCTGCTGGCTGCTCTCATGGATGAGCAGACGGTTTCCTGGGAGCGTGTGACGAAAGACCTGAAGATTCCGAGGACAACGGTTGCAGGTATGGAACAGGACGGCATCATCCGCGTCGAAACAGAAATGTTTTACCGGAATCCCGGCCCCGGCGGGATGGAAGCGGAGGCTGCCCTGCCCCTGAATGAGAGTCAGGAGAAGCTGATACAGGAATTTAAAGCAGATTACGCGGCAGGGGAGAGGAAAACGTATCTTCTGCACGGAGTTACCGGAAGCGGGAAGACAGAGGTCTATCTGGCGGCAATCGAAGAAGTTGTCAGAAAAGGGAAACAGGCGATCGTGCTCATCCCGGAGATCGCCCTTACGTACCAGACGGTCTGCCGTTTCACGAAGCGGTTTGGAGACAGAGTATCCATTCTTAATTCCAGACTCTCCAAAGGAGAGAAATACGATCAGTGGCTCCGGGCAAAGAATGGGGACTGCGATATTATCATCGGGCCCAGATCCGCTTTGTTTGTGCCGTTTCCTAACCTGGGGCTGATCATTATGGATGAAGAACATGAGGGCAGTTATAAAAGTGAACAGACACCCAAATATCATGCAAGAGAAGTAGCCCTGAAAAAAGCGGACATGGAAGGCGCGGCGGTGATTTTAGGGTCCGCAACGCCGTCTCTTGAGAGCTATCAGAAGGCACTGGACGGAAAATACAGGTTCTGGACTCTGAAAGACCGTGCAAAAGAAGCGGTCCTGCCCGATGTGTATATAGAAGATTTAAGGGAAGAATTAAAG
The DNA here is from genome assembly GCF_014467075.1 of Anaerostipes caccae L1-92. NCBI lineage: Bacteria > Bacillati > Bacillota > Clostridia > Lachnospirales > Lachnospiraceae > Anaerostipes > Anaerostipes caccae. The sequence goes on along the minus strand of NZ_AP023027.1, from coordinate 2,524,028 downwards.
CAGGGGAACCGCAGCATGTTCAGCAGAAGGCTCTATGAACTGATCGGAGACCGGCTTCGGAAAAAAGAACAGGTCATGCTGTTTTTAAACCGGAGGGGATATGCCGGGTTTGTCTCGTGCAGAAGCTGCGGCACTGTAATGCAGTGTCCGCACTGTGACGTGTCGCTTACGTATCACAGGGACGGGAAACTCCGCTGCCATTACTGCGGGTATGAAGAAGTGATGCCGGAGGCCTGTCCTGAGTGCGGCAGCCCGTTTATCGGAACGTTCGGCCTCGGTACTCAAAAGGCAGAGGCCGCCATCAGGAAAGAATTTCCGGAAGCAAGAGTGCTTCGGATGGATATGGATACCACGAAAAGAAAGCACAGCCATGAAGAGATCTTGAAGACTTTTTCGGAAGGCAGGGCCGATATTCTTGTGGGCACGCAGATGATCGTCAAAGGACACGATTTTGAAAACGTGACTCTCGTCGGAATCCTGGCAGCGGATTTATCTCTGCATGCCAATGATTTTCGTGCGGCAGAGAGGACATTCCAGCTTTTGACCCAGGCAGCCGGCCGTGCAGGGAGAGGTGAGAAAGCGGGTGAGGTTGTCATACAGACCTATTCGCCGGAACATTACTGTATTGTCACGGCGGCGGCGCAGGACTATGAAGAGTTTTACCGCCAGGAGATAGCCTACCGGACGATGCTTTGCTATCCTCCGGTTTGGCAGATGCTCACAGTCCTTCTTGCCGGGCCTTCGGAAGAGGAATGTAAACAGACAGCACAGCGCATGGCAAGGGTCATTCAGAATTCGGGTATCCGTGTCATCGGACCCGGCGAAGCCTCTCTGGCAAAAGTCAATGATATTTACCGGCAGGTGCTGTACGTAAAAGAGAAAGACTACAAGGAACTTGTGAAGGTGAAAGACCGGCTGGAACTTTGGATCGACCGGCAGGAACTGCCGAAAGACATTCATATTACATTTGATTTCAATCCTATGAGCAGTTATTAACAAAGAATATTTGAGATATTTGAGAAGGAGAAGTATTCATGGCAATCAGAAACATCAGAAAAATGGGGGATGAAGTCCTCAGAAAACCATCAAAAGAGATTAAAGAAATGACTTCCAGGACCATGCTGCTGATCGAAGACATGTTTGATACGATGTATGAGGCATATGGTGTGGGACTGGCCGCTCCTCAGGTTGGAATCCTGAAACGGCTGGTGGTCATCGACACCTATGAAGGCCAGCCGCTGGTCCTGATCAATCCTAAGATTGTGGAAAAAGACGGCGAACAGATCGGAGATGAGGGATGTCTGAGCCTTCCGGGGAAGGTCGCAGTCGTAAAGCGTCCGAACCATGTGGTATGTGAGGCGCTGGACCGGGATATGAACCCCATCAGAGTGGAGGGAGAAGGACTTCTTGCGAGGGCGATCTGCCATGAACTCGACCATTTGGACGGAGTCCTTTACCCGGATGTGGCGGAAGAACCGGTGAGAGATGTGGAAGAAGAGGAAGAGTAAGGAGGACGCGATGAACGTTGTATTTATGGGAACGCCGGAATTTGCGGTGCCTACATTGGAGAAGCTGACACAATTTCATCATGTGGCTGCGGCAGTGACCCAGCCGGATAAGCAGAAGGGAAGAGGAAAGAAACTTTCTTTTCCGCCGGTGAAAGAGGCGGCACTGAAACATGGAATCCCTGTCCTTCAGCCGGCAAAAGCCAGAGATGAGCAGTTTATAGAAGACCTTGAACAGCTGGCTCCGGATGTGATTGTAGTAGTCGCGTACGGACAGATTCTGCCGGAGCGGATCCTGAATATCCCCAAATACGGATGTATCAATGTCCATGGGTCACTTCTTCCGAAATACCGCGGGGCGGGACCGATCCAGTGGGCCGTCTTAAACGGTGAGAAGGAAACGGGAATTACAACCATGTATATGGAAAAAGGTTTGGATACGGGAGATATGATCGACAAAGCGGTCATCCCGCTGGATCAGAAAGAAACGTCAGGAACCCTTCATGACAAGCTGATGGAACTGGGCGCAGACTTATTGCTGGAGACCTTAGAAAAACTAGAAAACGGGACGGCGGTAAGGACGAAACAAAATGACAATGAGAGTTCCTATGCCCCGATGCTGAGCAAAGAGATGGGGGAAATAGAGTTCACGAAAAGTGCCGCTGAGATTGAACAGTGGGTGCGCGGACTGAACCCATGGCCGAGTGCTTATACGGAACTTGGAGGGAAAACACTGAAAATATGGGATGCGGACATCGTTTCTTATGACGGAGATGAGAGACCCGGCACCATCATTGAAGTGACCAAGAAACAGATGATTGTGGCCTGCGGCCAGGATGCTTTAGCACTCAACGAGATCCAGCTTTCCGGGAAAAAACGGATGTCCGTTCAGGCATTTTTGGCGGGCTCCAGGGTGGATACAGGAACGGTATTAGGAGAATAATATGCAGAATCCAAGAGAATTGGCCTTAGATGTTCTGATGAAAATAGATAAAAAAGAGGAACTGTCCCATATTGCCATCGGAGAGACACTGGAAAAGTATCAGTTCAGTGAAAAGAAGGACCGGGCTTTTTTTACAAGGCTATGCCAGGGAACTCTGGAACGCCGCCTGACCATCGACTATGTGATCGATCTGTATTCTAAGACGAAGGTAAGGAAAATGAAGCCGCTGGTGCGTTCACTGCTCCGCATGGGTGCCTGTCAGATTTTATTTATGGATCATATTCCTGACTCCGCGGCCTGCAATGAATGTGTAAAGCTGGCGAAAAAGCGGGGATTTTCTAAGTTATCCGGCTTTGTAAACGGTGTTTTGAGAACAATATCCAGACAGAAGCAGGAGATTCCGTTTCCGGACCGGAATAAGGATTTTGAAAAGTATTTGTCTGTTGCCTGTTCCATGCCGGAATGGATCATCCGTCATTTTCTGCGTTCTTATTCAGAGGCAGAAACAGAAACGATCGTTAGTTCCTTCCTGGAGCCAAAAAAGACAACAGTTTCATGGATGGAAAGCAGCGGGTCCAGAGAGGAACTGATCGCTTCCCTGGAAAAAGACGGCGCCAAGGTGGAAGACGGAAAGCTTCTCCCGGAGGCACTCCGTATTTCTCACTATGATTTTTTGAGACGTCTCACATCATTCAGGGAAGGCCGGTTTATTGTGCAGGATGAAAGTTCCATGCTGGCGGGAAAGGCTGCAGATCCAAAAGAGGGACAGAAGATCCTCGATATGTGCAGCGCGCCGGGAGGCAAAGCTCTGTATGCGGCAGACAAACTCCACGGAACGGGGCAGGTCTTGGCGCGGGATCTGACGGAATACAAAGAGGAACTGTTAAAGGAAAACATTGAGCGTGTGGGATTTGAAAATATCCGTACTCAGATCTGGGATGCCAGAATTCCGGATGAACGCCTGGCAGAGTCTATGGATGTTGTACTGTGCGATGTTCCCTGTTCCGGACTTGGAATTATGGGAAAAAAGCAGGACATTAAGTACAATCTGGAAGAATCCGCTTTGGAAGACCTGGTGAAACTGCAGAGAGAAATACTAAAAACTGCCCTGACCTATGTGAAGCCGGGAGGAAGCCTGCTTTTTTCTACATGTACGATCAATCCGAAAGAAAATGAGGAAAATTTCAGGTGGCTTGCGGGACAGACCGGATTTGAGCCGGAAGACCTGACTCCGTTTCTTCCCGAAACTCTTGACATTAAAACGGTGAAAGAGGGATATATCCAGCTGCTGCCGGGAATACATCCGTGCGACGGATTTTTTATCGGAAAACTTAGGAGAACAAAATGAGAGATCTGAAATCAATGACACTGGAAGAACTGGAACTTGCGGTGGAAGAACTGGGAGAAAAGAAGTTCCGTGCAAAACAAATATTTGAGTGGTTCCATAAGAGGCTGGCATCCTCTCTTGATGAGATGAACAATCTTCCGAAAAACCTGAAAGAAAAACTTCAGGAAAAATATGAAGCTGCGGAACTGAAAGAAGTGGAAACCTATGTATCCAGGATTGACGGCACAAGAAAGTATTTATTTCAGCTGAATGATGGGAATACGATAGAAAGTGTCCTGATGAAATACAAGCACGGCAATTCGGTGTGCATTTCGTCACAGGCCGGGTGCAGGATGGGATGCAGATTCTGTGCATCTACCCTCGGAGGGCTGGACCGCAATCTTTTACCGTCAGAAATGCTTGGACAGATTTATTATATCCAGAAAGATACCGGGGAACGGGTGTCCAATGTGGTCGTTATGGGAACTGGGGAACCGTTGGATAATTATGAAAATCTTTTGAGATTTATCAGACTCTTGACCGATGAAAAGGGGCTGAATTTAAGTCAAAGAAACCTGACAGTGTCTACCTGCGGACTGGTGCCGAAAATACGGGAACTGGCAGATGAAAAGCTTCAGATGACTCTTGCGATCTCTCTTCACGCCTCCAACGACGAGATGAGGAAATCCCTGATGCCGGTGGCAAATCAGTATTCTATGGAAGATCTGCTTGCTGCCTGTAAATATTATTTTGACCGGACGGGCCGGAGGATCACATTTGAATACAGCCTTGTAGCAGAAGTGAATGACAGTCCCCAAAATGCAAAGGAACTTTGCCGCTTTTTAGGCGGGTTTCCATGCCATGTCAATCTGATTCCGGTCAATCCTATTAAGGAGAGAGACTTCCGCCAGTCTATGCCGGAGTTTGTAAACGACTTCAAAAACATACTTGAAAAAAATCGTGTAAATGTTACCATAAGAAGAGAAATGGGCAGAGATATCAACGCTGCCTGTGGACAATTAAGAAGAAAGAAGCTGAATTCTGTGGAAAAACAGGAAATCCGCACAAAAAAGGAGAACTAAGATGCAATCCGTTGGAACTTCTCACAGAGGAAAGGTACGGTCTGAAAATCAGGACACCATCTTTCACTCTGATGAACCCGTAGGACAATTAGATAATTTATATATCGTTGCGGACGGCATGGGAGGCCACAAGGCAGGAGGTTTTGCGTCCTCTTTTGCGGTCAGTCGGTTTGTGGAATTAATACGAGAGATAGAGAATTCAGATCCTATTGAGATTATGAAGGAAGCACTGCAGAAAGTGAGCAGTGAAATATTGCTGAAGTGCCAGGAAGAAGAGTACTCTGGCATGGGAACAACTATGGTAGCAGCCACTGTGACAGAAGAGAGTATTTTTGTGATGAACATCGGGGACAGCCGTCTGTATTTTGCAGATCAGGATCTTGTCCAGGTGACAACAGACCATTCTTTTGTGGAAGAATTGGTGAAGGCCGGAGAGATTGACCGCAGACAGATGAGGCAGCATCCAAAAAGAAATCTGATCACAAGAGCGATCGGTGCAGGGATTGAATCTGTACCCGATTTTTTTGAGCTGCCGAAGAAAAACGGATATTTATTGTTGTGCAGTGACGGACTGACGAGCATGGTTGCGGATGATGAAATCAAAGAACTCCTGTTGGATCACAGTCAATTAGAAAATAAGGCAGCCCAGTTGGTGAACAGGGCCAACGAATATGGCGGCAAGGACAATATATCCCTGGTGATCGTTGCGCTGGGGGAGCGAGGTGAGATCACATGTTAGAAACAGGAACCATTTTAGGAGGACGCTATGAAATCCTGAAAAAGATCGGTACCGGCGGGATGGCTGACGTATACATGGCAAAGTGCCATAAACTCAACCGGAATGTCGCCATCAAAGTGCTGAAAAATGAATATGTAGATAATGAGAAGTTTTTAAAAAAATTTCAGGTGGAAGCAGAGGCGGTCGCAAGACTGGCCCATCCCAATATTGTGAACGTATATGATGTAGGTCAGGAAGGCAGTGTCAATTACATTGTCATGGAATTGGCAGAAGGCATTACCCTGAAGGAATATATTAAGAAAAAGGGGCATCTTTCCGCGAAAGAGACTGTAGAATTATCTCTTCAGATAGCTTCAGCGATCAGTCATGCCCATGGGCACCACACGATCCACAGGGATATTAAGCCGCAGAATATTCTGGTCTCAGATTCCGGTCAGGTAAAAGTCACGGATTTTGGAATAGCAAAGGCGGCCAACTCCAATACAGTCACATCCACGGCCATAGGATCAGTCCATTATATTTCTCCGGAACAGGCCAAAGGAAAGTACTGTGATGAGAAGAGCGACATTTATTCCCTGGGCATCACGATGTATGAGATGGCCACGGGCCAGGTTCCTTTTGACCATGAAAATGGGGTTACCATTGCTCTGATGCATCTCCAGAATGAGATTACGCCTCCGGGGGAACTGATCGGAGATATCCCGGAAAGCCTGGAAAAGATCATTCTCAAATGTACCATGAAGAAGCCGGAAGACCGGTATCAGTCTGTGAATGAACTGATCGAGGATTTGAAGCTGGTTTTTGAAGACACGAAAGGAAGCTATGTAGGCATGGTGCCCTTTGTGGATGATTCACCGACGCAGCTGCTTCATACAAAAGAGTTTGTAAAACAGGAGGAGACAGAAGAAGAACCGGAAGAGGAATCTGGATTTGTGGATGACGACGATGAGGAAGAGCCGCGGGGCATGAATTCCAAGATCGAAAAACTGGTTGTCGTCCTGGCTGCTGTGGTGGGAGCCATTATTCTCATATCCATCATTGTGCTGGTCATTAACAGTTCAGGGCTGTTTCGCTCAGGGGACAATGCCGGCACAGAGAAACTTACGACTACCGAGGAAAGCACCACGGAAGAGCTTGAGAAGGTACCGGTTGAAAACTATGTGGGAATGACTTACGATGCTGCGCTGGCGTCCATCGATGAGGACCTGAAAGTGGAGCGCAAAACAGAGGCTTCCTCTTCTTATGAAGCGGGATATATCATCCGCCAGAGTCTGGAGTCTGACCAGGAAGTGGAAAAGGGTACGACCATTGTATTGACTGTCAGCACCGGCGAGAGCAAAGTTGAGGTGCCGGATGTCCGCGGATACAGCCAGAAGTCTGCCACGAAGATTCTTTCAGACCAGGGATTCAAAGTTTCTGTGTCTACCAAATTCAGCTCCAGTGTCAAGGAAGGTGATGTGATTTCTCAGTCTCCTGGAGCGGGGAACAAAATTTCCAGAGGTTCCAAGGTGACGATCACGGTCAGCAAGGGTGAGAACAAGGTCACAGTGCCGGAGATCGTATTTAAGACCGTAGAGGATGCGAGAGAAGAGTTAAGCATAGAAGGATTAAAGCTGATTGTCTCTTCCCAAAAGTACGACAGCAGGGTGCCGGAGGGATGCATCATCAGTCAGTCACCAAAAGCCGGGAAAAAGGTCACAAAAGGAACAGGAATTGGCGTGGTCGTAAGTCTTGGAAAGCAGCCGACAACAGAAGACACCACAGATAATACAGAGGAGTAAGATCAGTTCATGCAGGGAAGAATTATCAAAGGAATTGCAGGGTTTTATTATGTTGACACGGGCACCGGTTTATATGAGTGCAAAGCAAAAGGCATTTTCAGAAACCGGAAGATGAAGCCGCTCGTGGGAGACATGGCAGAGATCGAAGTCCTGGATGAAGAAAAAAAGCTGGGAAATCTGACAGAGTTACTCCCAAGGACGAACGAACTGATCCGTCCGGCTGTGTCAAATATTGATCAGGCGCTGGTTATTTTTGCAGCCAAGAATCCAAAACCAAATTATAATCTTCTGGACCGGTTTTTGCTCATGATGGAGAAGCAGGGAGTCCCTGCGGTGGTTTGTTTTAATAAGACGGATCTTGCAAAAGAAAAAGAACTGTCTGTTCTCATGGATGTATATAAAGACTGCGGCCACCGGGTGATCTTTACCAGTGTTTCCGGAGAGACGGGACTTTCGGAGATCAGGGAGGCTGTAGATCACAAGACAACTGTGCTTGCAGGCCCTTCCGGTGTAGGAAAATCTTCTATGATGAATCTTTTATATCCGGATGCAAATATGGAAACCGGAGCGGTAAGTGAAAAGATCCAGAGAGGAAAGCATACGACCAGACATTCGGAGCTGATCCGGGTGGGAGAAGACACCTTCGTCATGGATACGCCGGGCTTCAGCTCTCTGTTTGTGGATATGTTCGAGGAAGACGAGATTAAATACTATTTTAAAGAATTTGAACCCTATGAGGGACAATGCCGGTTCCAGGGATGCAGCCATACCCATGAACCTGGCTGTGGTGTCAAACAGGCGCTTGATGAAGGGAAGATCAGTAAGACACGCTATGACAACTATGTACTCATCTACAATGAATTAAAAGAAAAGAGAAAATGGTAATGCATATCTTGATTTTAACAGGCGGAGATTTGGACAGGGTCTTCGCCCGTTCTTATATTCAGACACAGAAATTTGATAAAGTCATCGCTGCGGACAAAGGACTGTTCTATGCAGAACAGATCGGGATTCGCCCTGATTTTATTTTGGGCGATTTCGACAGTTGTCCCAGAGAAACGGTAAAAAAGTTTGAAAAAGAAAACATTATGGTTCTGCCGAGAGAAAAAGACGACACGGATACAGGGATCGCCATGGAGCAGGCAGTCCGCATGGGAGCCGATAAAGTGACGGTACTTGGGAGTACGGGAACCAGGCTGGACCATGTACTCGGCAATATGGGACAGCTCGTCTATGCGTTAAAGCATGGAGTGGAGGCATATATGGTGGATTCACATAACCGTATCCGGGCAGTGGACCGCCCCCTTTGTATAGATAAAAATGAACAGTTTGGGAACTATATTTCCCTCATTCCGGTGGGCACGGTTACAGGAGTGACACTTCACGGATTTTATTACCCGCTGAATGACGATACGCTTCTGTTTCATGAGACATGGGGGATCAGCAATGAACTGACTGAGGAGACCGGAATCGTTGAAATGAAGACAGGGACCCTGCTTGTGGTAGAAAGCAAAGACTAGATGAGGCGGGGTGGACGAGTTTTTTACCACTATTTCCGTCACGCTTTAAAATGCGTTCCTCCAATAGTGCTAAAAAACTATCGTTAGATAGTGACTGCAGTTTAATGAGTCCTTATCCAGCAGACATTACGTCCATTTTCTACATGGTTGGAGTGAGGCATTCTAAGAGCCGAACGGAAATTATGTGGAAAATGTCTCTCGAGTTGGACGTGCTTCGCACGATAAGGTATACCCACAGGGCACACCGTATTTCATACCCTTCGGGTGGACGTGCTTCGCACGATAAGGTATACTTGTTTTAGTGTTGCTTATTTTTTATATTTGGAGAGGGTTGATATTATGAAAAAAGGTTTGATCATGGATATGGACGGAGTCGTCGTGGACAGTGAGCTTGTGTATGTAAAAAAATTCATGACATGGTTTAAAAAGCAGGGTATCGAGATGGGAATGAGTGATTTTGAGAAGATCATTGGCACACCGTATGCGGAGGCTATTGATTACTTTATGGAGTTTTGGGGAGACAGGACCAGCAGGGAAGAGTTTGCCGAGATGTTTGCTCAGCTGAAAGATCAGGTAAAATTTAACTATCGGGATATTCTCAATCCGGGAGTGAAGGAGCTGCTTACATACTGCAGAGAGAAAAAGATCAAGACAACCCTGGCTTCCGGAAATTCTATGGACTGTATCGAAAAAATGCTGGAGGAGTGCGGTCTCGAAAGTCATTTTGATTTTGTGATCAGCGGAGAAAAGCTGCGGAGAAATAAGCCCCATCCGGATGTCTATTTAAAAGCAATGGAATATATGGACCTGGAGCCGGAACAGTGTATTACTCTGGAGGATTCCAGGGCAGGCATCCGGGCGTCCAAAGGCGCCGGAATTTTTACGGTGGCAAAGGTGCCGGAAGAATATTGTCTGCCGCAGGAAGAGGCAGATACCAAAGTGAAGCGGGTAGTGGATGTGATTCCAATGCTGAAAAATGCGTAGATAATTTACAGAGGTGAAAAGATGAAATTATATAAAAAATTAGAAAAAGTACTGTGGCTTGTCCTGATCCTGATGTTTGCATTCAGTCTGGTGTTTGACTGGGTAAAAAATTTTGTGGGATCCAGTGTTGAGTTTACGGATGTGGCATTTATCCTGACAGTGATCAGCGGAGCTGCTCTGCTCCTAGAACGGTTCCTCGTGGGACCCGGTACGGGCAAAAATTATACGAAAACAGAGTCATTTGCACTTCTTTTAGTCTTTGTTTATATGTTTGTAATGATGTTTCAGGCCAGGGGAATTATGACGATTTCATTTTTGGGAAATGATCAGAGATCACTCTGGATCCTTGCACCGGCGCTGGCGCTTTTATGGTTTACAAAGACCATTGCCCCGGAGATCGAGCAGAAGGATAAAGAACGTATCGAAAAGAAAAAGAAAAAGTTTAAGAACCGGGCCAGATAGCAGGATATTCTTATCGGCTGGAGGAGATGGATATGAAATATGATAAATGTCCGATCTGCAATGAAAAATTAAAGAACGGCATCTGCCCTATGTGCGGTTATGACTTTAAAAGACTGGAGAGCGGGCAAAGATCCGGAAACAGGGGGAACCGTCCGGATTACAGAGCCAGGCCCAACGAAGAGCCAAAGCACTCTATGACAAAACAGCATAAACAGGCACACAGACAGTTCCGCACCGAGAAAAAAAGAGGTGCGGGGAAGCTTATAAAGTTTATTCTGAGTTTCGTGGTTATTTCCAGTATATTTTTGGATGCGGTAAGTGAGGTTGATATCGGGCAGCTGATGAAAAAGGTCCGGACTTTTATGAGTGAAGATGAAAAGAAACAGTGGACAAAAACGATGCCGGACCATACATATGAAGATACGGATTATGATCTGGAGAAGACCGGAAAGAGGTTTTCTGTGAACCTTACTTCCGGCAGATACATCGTAGGATTGGATCTTCCGGAAGGAAACTATACAATGACCGCAGGAGGGGAGGAACTGTATTTTTCAGCAAATAATGATGCACAGAATATCGGCATTTACGAACAGTTTACAGATGAAAAAATATTGGATGTAAAGCGGTACTGTAAAGTAAAAAACGTCCGTCTTTATCAGGGCTCTTTAATAGAAGTTACAGGCAGGGGGCATATTAACTGCGAGACATCGGATGCTAATATGAAGAAAATGGAAGAACCCAGGAAAAATCCTCTGAGTAAAGAAGTAGAAGTTGACGGGGTGATGACAGCAGGAAAAGATTTTCCGGCAGGCACTTATGATGTAGTTGCGGTCAGCGATGGTGGTGAATTCAAATTTACTTATGAACAAGATAAGGATGACGAATTTGGTGCAAATAGTATTTGGCTCTCAGAAGATTCAAAGGGGGAAGATCCAGAAAAATTTGTGAATTTAGAACTTATGAAAGGCACGGAAATCGAAATTCCACCGGAAGGATATTTTCAGGTCAGGCTGATTCCGAGCAAACATGTCAGACCTGAAAATATGCATGTCTATGATTCGTTAAATGGGCTTGATTCATAAAATTAACTGTGTTATGATTAAAAATCATAGTGGGAGAAAGGCAGTGAAAAAGACTCAAGGCAAAAGGAACCTTACAGGGAGGAAAGCCCGCAGACTGAAAGCTTTCCAGGGACACCTTGCGGCGGGAACACTTTGGAGCTGGGCGGCTGAAAGGCAGGATGCCTGTTAGGCGGTCACGTGGTACGCGTTAAGTACGGAAACGAGAGGAAGCCAGAATATGAATAGAGATTCTGGTTTTAAGACGGGTGGTACCGTGGGAAGATATTCCCGCCCCGAAGCAATTTTGCTTTGGAGCGGGATTTTTAAGTTCACCCACCCTTTATAAAAGGAGGAAATAAAATGGCAAATCACATCAGTGATGAAACGATCGAATACGTCGGCATTTTGGCAAAGCTTGAGCTGTCCGGCGAAGAAAAAGAACAGGCAAAGAAGGATATGGAAAGTATGCTGGACTATGTCGACAAGCTGAATGAACTGGATACGGACGGTGTGGAACCTATGTCTCACGTATTTCCGGTAAACAATGTATTCAGAGAAGATATCGTTACCAATGGAGATGACAGAGAAGAGATTCTTAAAAACGCACCGGAGAGAAAAGACGGCGCCTTTGTGGTGCCAAAGACCGTAGAATAGGAGGAAGCCATGGGAATTTTAGATTTGACAGCCCTGGAACTGGGCAGAAAAATAAAAGCAAAAGAGATCACCTCAGTAGAAGCAGTACAGGCTGTTCTGGAACAAATCAGGAAAACAGAGCCGGCGGTGCATGCCTATGTATCATATGATGAAGAGAGTGCATTAAAGAGAGCAGAAGAGGTGCAGAAACAGATCGATGACGGCACATTGACCGGGCCGCTGGCCGGTGTTCCGATGGCTGTGAAAGATAATATTTGTACAAAGGGATATAAAACTACGTGCAGTTCCAGAATTCTGGAAAATTTTGTTCCGACCTATGCCGCTCAGGCGGTGGAAAACCTGATCGCTGCCGGTGTGGTCATCATAGGAAAGACGAATATGGATGAGTTTGCCATGGGAAGCACGACTGAAACTTCAGCATTTGGGCCGACAAAAAATCCATGGAATCAGGAACATGTGCCGGGAGGATCTTCCGGCGGATCGGCAGCAGCAGTGGCGGCAGGAGAGTGTTTCATGGCACTCGGCTCAGATACCGGAGGATCCATCCGCCAGCCGGCATCTTTCTGCGGAATTACCGGAATGAAACCGACCTATGGTACAATTTCAAGATACGGACTGATCGCTTACGGTTCTTCCCTGGATCAGATCGGGCCGATGGCCAAAGATGTATCCGACTGTGCGGCTCTTCTGGAAACTGTGGCATCGTATGACAAAAAAGACTCCACATCCATTGAGCGGGATGAGTATGATTTTACATCGGCTTTAGTTGACGATGTGAAAGGAATGAAGATCGGAATCCCGAAAGACTATTTCGGGGAAGGACTGGACTCTGAAGTCAGGGAAGCTGTCATGAATGCTGCCCGTACATTGGAGGAAAAGGGAGCCGTCATTGAGGAGTTTGACCTGGGGCTCGTGGATTACGCCATCCCTGCATACTATGTTATTGCCGCGGCGGAAGCCAGTTCAAACCTTTCACGGTTTGACGGTATAAAATACGGATACCGCGCAAAGGGAGCAGAGGGACTCCATGCCATGTATAAAAAGACACGTTCCGAAGGATTCGGGCCGGAGGTCAAAAGAAGGATCATGCTTGGATCTTTTGTCTTAAGTTCCGGCTACTACGACGCGTACTATTTGAAGGCACTGAGGACAAAGGCACTGATCAAACAGGAATTTGACAAGGCATTTGCCTCTTATGACCTGATCCTCGGGCCGGCGGCACCTACCACCGCCCCGAAGCTTGGGGACAGTTTAAGTGATCCGATCAAAATGTATCTCGGAGATATTTACACGATTTCTGCAAACCTGGCAGGACTGCCGGGAATCAGTGTGCCGTGCGGAAAAGACAGCAAAGGACTGCCGATCGGTCTGCAGCTTTTGGGAGACTGCTTCCAGGAAAAGAAACTGATCCGGGCTGCCTATGCATTTGAGCAGACGAGAAGTTATGAAGCACCAGAAATTGCCAAAGGAGGTGTTCAGTAATGAGTAAACAATATGAGACCGTTATCGGACTGGAAGTCCATGTGGAACTGGCGACGAAAACGAAGATTTTCTGCGGATGCAGCACAGAATTCGGAGGAGCGCCGAATACACATACCTGTCCGGTGTGCACCGGAATGCCGGGTTCTCTTCCGGTATTAAATAAACAGGTAGTCGAATATGCCGTGGCTGTTGGGCTTGCGACCAACTGCAGCATTACACAGAACTGCAAGTTTGACAGGAAGAATTATTTTTATCCCGACAATCCGCAGAATTATCAGATTTCCCAGCTGTATCTTCCGATCTGCCGGGACGGACATGTGGAGATCGAAACGGACGGGGGGACAAAATCCGTTGGAATTCACGAGATCCATATGGAGGAAGATGCGGGTAAATTAATCCATGACGAATGGGAAGACTGTTCCCTTGTGGATTACAACCGTTCCGGAGTGCCGCTGATCGAGATTGTCTCAGAGCCGGATATGCGTTCCGCTGATGAAGTCGTGGCTTATCTGGAAAAACTCAGACTGATCATCCAGTATCTCGGCGCCTCCGACTGTAAGCTTCAGGAGGGTTCCATGAGAGCCGATGTCAACCTTTCTATAAGAGAGGCAGGAGCAGAAGAGTTCGGGACAAGGACAGAGATGAAAAATCTGAACTCTTTTAAGGCGATCAGACGTGCGATTGAAGGAGAGACGGACCGCCAGATCTCTCTGCTGGAAGAAGGCAAAGAAGTGACGCAGGAGACAAGACGCTGGGACGATACAAAAGAAAAATCTTATCAAATGCGTTCCAAAGAGGACGCACAGGATTACCGCTACTTCCCGGACCCTGATCTCGTGCCGGTCATCATCAGCGATGAGTGGATCAGCCAGATAAAAGAGGCACAGCCGGAACTGCGGGATGAAAAGAGAAACCGCTATAAAGAAGAATACGGCCTTCCGGATTATGATATTGACATTATCACGGGAAGCAAACATCTGGCAGATATTTTTGAGGCGACGATCACCCACGGAGCCGAGGCGAAGGAAGTATCCAACTGGCTCATGGGAGAGACAATGCGTCTGGTTAACGATTCGGAAATGGACCTTACAGATCTTTCTTTTTCACCGGAGCATCTGGCAGCCCTGATCAGCATGGTGAAAGAAAATGAGATCAACCGAAAGGTCGCAAAAGAAGTCTTTGAGAAGATTTTCAAAGAAGATGTGGACCCGAAAGCCTATGTTGAAGAGCACGGATTGAAATCAATGAATGACGAGGGGGCTCTGAAAGAAACCATCGGACAGATCGTCAAAGACAATCCAAAGTCAGTGGAGGACTATAAGGCAGGAAAGAAAAAAGCCATGGGATTCCTTGTGGGGCAGACTATGAAAGCAACTCAGGGGAAAGCAGATCCTGGAGTTGTCAATAAGATACTGAAAGAAATATTAGAAAGTTTATAAAAAGAACAGAAGCTTTGGTATGATTGTCATCCAAAGCTTCTGTTTTTGTATAAAAACACAAAATGTTAAGAAATTTTTCACAAATTGGTTGGGAATTCTGAAAGAGAAATCCGGTATGATAACAGTATCACATAAAATACAACGGAAAAACAAATCAGAAGGAGCGTTATCATGAAGGATTTTTACAGGTCGATGTTTCTGCTTTCCCTTGGAATAACCCTGATTTTGATCATGCAGGTGCTTATGATGTAGGATACCGCTTGAAATGGGAATTAAAAGAAAGTACAATAGTATTGGTTAAGTAAACGAGCACGATCAATAAGGAGAAGAGCCATACTATGAAGAAATATAAAGGAGCGGTATTTTTTGACTACGACGGAACATTAGTCGATGAAGTGGATCATATCAAGACGGTTACGCCGAAAACCCTGGAGGCCATCAGAAGGCTTCAGGATAACGGCTATGCAGCCCTGCTTTGTTCAGGGCGGACCAAGCGGTTTTTAGAGGCGGATATCGAGCATTTTGACGGGGCCGTCACCTGCAATGGAAGCTATGCGGAAGTGGACGGGGAAGTGCTCAGGGATATTTATATTGAGGAAGATCTGCTGCATGAAGTCATAGACAAATACTTTATAAGAGATACGATCATCCAGATGGATACCCAGGATGTAACCTATTATTTACATAACGACGAGGAATTTTTTAAGTATTTCTGCCGTCTGTTCAGCCTGCCGATGGGGTGGTACGCTCCATGGAAGTACTGGGAAAAGCAGCACATATCAAAGCTTACGATGAATTATAAAGCACCGGATGTTTTTGAGGATTTCAAAAAGGAATACGCAGATACCTTCGAGTGTGCGAAACATGTCCGTGAGAATTTCTTTGACATTACGCTCAAAGGTGTCACGAAAGGAGACGCGGTTGTCCAGGTAGCGGATGATCTTGGCATTTCCAAAGAGAATCTCTATGCATTCGGCGATTCAGACAACGACGTGGAGATGCTTAAAAATGTCGGGACCGGTATCGGAATGGGACGCTGCAGTGACGCGGTGAAGGAGACCGCGGATATGTTCACCCAGACGACAAAAGAAAACGGTATCTATCATGCGCTGAGAGAATTAGAATTAATATAAAGGTGGAAGCAGATGAAAAAAATTGTCGATGACGACCGTCTGATTTATAAATGCTGCAATTTATACTATATGAAAAATAAGACCCAGGTGGAGATCTGCAATACCCTGGGACTTTCCAGGGCCACCGTATCCAGGATGCTTGCTCTCGGAAGAGAACAGGGAATTGTAAAAATCGAGGTCATCAACCCGATCAGTTACGATTACGGGGAACTGGAGCAGAAGCTGGAACAGAGATTTGGACTGAAAGAGGCCATCATTGTGGAGAGCGAACCGCTGGATACGAAAGAGGAGCAGATGGACATGCTTTCAGAGGCGGCTTTTGACTATCTGAGCCATATTCTCAAAAATGATGACTATGTAGGAGTCACCATGGGGCGGACGCTTTACCACATTGCACACGTTGATAAAACTTATAACAAAGGCAATAAGCTTTTATTTGTGCCCCTGTACGGCGGGATATCCCAGAAACGGACGGAAAAAAGGGATGTACAGTCCAACCGGATCGCAGTGGAATTTGCGGAAAAATTCGGCGGCGATTATGTCCAGTTTTTGTCGCCCGGTATCTTTTCCAGCAAAGAGGTGAAAGACATCTTCCTTCAGGAGGAGACGGTGAACTACATTTATGAATATTTTTCAAAGCTCAGGGTGGTGGTCATGGGGATCGGAATCCCGGAGGCCGGAGGAACAGCTCTTGTGGCAGAAGGGTATTTAACGGAGAATGAATTAAAGAATTTTGTCGAGATGGGGGCGGTCGGAGATGCGTCTCTGTATTTTTACAACATCGAAGGAAATACCAAACCGTTTGATTCTTTTAATCAGCGTGTGGCAGGCATATCACAGGAACAGCTGAAGAAGATTGACATTAGGATCGGGGTTGCAGGAGGGATTGAAAAATCCAAATCTGTCGTCGGAGCCGTGCGTTCCAAAAATATTAATGTCCTGATCACAGACTCTGAATGTGCAAGACAGATGCTGAAAGAAGTTTGATATTTGAAACATCATCATAAGTTCATATAGGATAAAAGTAAGGACCTTCCGGAACCGCAGAATTCCGGAAGGTCTTTTGTTGTGCTGATATGTATTGAAATGTTGTATAAATATGGGACTGATATGAAATACTTATACAATATTTCAATAAAAAGTATAGACTATATAATAATAAAAGAGTTAAAATACATGTACAGAAAAAAAGATCAAAGAAAGGAGAGAAAATGTCAAATCATGTATTGATTCTTTTTGGAGTGTTTCTAGTGCTGTTTCTGCTTCAGTCTGCCGGAGGGATTTTTCAGATCAAAGATTATGAGAAAGCCGTGCGGAGAGTAAACCGGGACGGAGCAGTAGGGATCGGACAGAAAAGAGGACGTCTGTTATCCGGAGGCCATATTGTCATTCTTGCATGCGATGACGGCGGAAGGATCACCGGCGGAGAAGCTATGGACGGAATTTCATTTCTGGCCAGATTCCATCCGGTGTCTGAGGTTTATCATGTGCGGATACTGGGAAGGGATGTTCGGGAAGTCCTTTTGGAACTCCGCAGTATGACGAAGAAGAAACAGAAATACTATAAAGGATACATACAGGCACTGGAAGCATTGGAAATGAGAGCGTAAGGAGGAACATATGCAGGTTATATCTAATTTAGCGAATGGATTCATGAAGCTGTTTTCCACGGGAGGACAGACGTTTTTAAGCTGGGTGACTACGATTATTCCAACGGTAGTATGTCTGATGACTGCAGTCAATGCGATCATAAAACTGATCGGAGAAGACAGGGTAGAAAAATTTTGTATGAGGATCACCGGAAACAGGCTGTGCCGGTATTTATTTCTGCCTGTCATCGCAATGATCTGTGTCGGCAACCCGATGGCATATACGTTTGGAAGATTTGTAGAAGAAAAGTATAAGGTTCCTTTTTTTGACGCGGCCATCAGCTTCTGTCACCCGGTGCTGGGATTCTTTCCTAACGCCAACGCCGGCGAGCTGTTCGTATACATGGGGATCGCCGCAGGCATTCAAAAGCTGAATCTGCCTCTGGGTGATCTGGCGGTCCGCTATTTTCTTGTAGGACTTGTCGTCATTTTCATCCGCGGTATGGTGACAGAAAGAATTTATCTGATGCTCAGCAACAAATATCAGAAGATGGGAAAGAAGGAGGTAGCTGTCCATGAATAAGCCAGTAAAAATCGTCGCAGGTTCCGGAGGATACGGGGGACCGCTTGTAGTCCAGGCAACAGAAACATGCAATAAGATTCTTTGTATGACAGCGATAGGAGGCATTCATCCGCTGGGGGCAAAACTGGCGGAGATGACCGGAGGGGAAGCTGTCGACGGCCACAAGAATAACGTGCCGGATGAAGAAATCCTGGTGGCTATCGTAGACTGCGGAGGAACGCTGCGGTGCGGAATTTATCCGCAGAAAGGGATTTTCACCATCAATTTAAATCCTGTGGGGCAGTCAGGGCCTCTGGCAAAATATATTACTCCGGATATTTACGTGTCTGCTGTGAATGAAAATTGTCTGTCTTATGCTGATGGTGAAGCTGTCACGGAGAAGAAAGAGCCCGAAGAAGAAAGAGACGGCAGCCGGGAAATGAAACAGGAACAGACGGCTGAACGTCCGGGATTGATCACGAGACTCGGCATCGGAGTAGGGCAGGTTGTCGGAAAGTTTTTTGCGGCAGGACGTGAAACGATTGAAATGGTAGTAAAGAATATCCTTCCGTTCATGGCATTTACCAGCACTATCCTTGGAATCATCACAGCTACGGGACTTGGGAACGTCATTGCTAAGACAATTTCGCCGTTGTGTGCCACGCTTCCCGGAATGCTGATCATATCACTTATTTGTGCTATGCCGTTTTTGTCACCGGTGCTCGGTCCCGGAGCTGTTATCGCACAGGTCGTGGGAACTCTTCTGGGATCACAGATCGCTATGGGCAAGATACCGGCCCAATATGCACTGCCGGCACTTTTTGCGATCAATGCCCAGGTAGGATGTGATTTCATCCCGGTGGGGCTGAGCCTTGCGGAGTGTGAGTCAGAAACGATCGAATTGGGTGTTCCGTCTGTTTTGTATTCCCGTGTTATTACTGGGCCGCTGGCGGTTATTATTGCGTTCGCTGCAAGCTTTGGACTATATCATGGATAGAAAATAATATTTATACATAATTTCAATCTTTTATATAGACTTTGCTTAAATAAAAAGGTAAAATGAAGACATAAAATCAAAGGAGGCAGAAGTATATGAAGATTTCAATTGGATGTGACGAAGCAGCTTATGAGTTAAAAGAGGCCATCAAAAAGAGACTGGAGGAGACAGGGCATACATATGTGGACAATGGAGTAGAGGCCGGAGAAACCGCATTGTATCCGGATGTAGCAGTAAAAACCTGTGAAAGAGTGGCCAGCGGTGAGTGTGACAGGGGAATTCTCGTGTGCGGCACCGGCATCGGTATGGCTATGACGGCAAACAAGGTGCCGGGAATCAGGGCAGCGGTCTGTCACGATCCGTTTTCTACAGAGCGCTCCATTCTGAGCAATGACGGAAATGTGATGTGCATGGGAGCCAGGGTGATCGCACCTCAGCTGGCCTTATACCTTTTGGACATTTGGATGGGGCTTGAATTTAAAGACGGGCCGTCTACCGAAAAGGTCGAGAGGATTACTTATTACGAGAAACAATTCAGCAAATAGGCAGGAGGAGAGCATATGGATGAAGTTTTAAATTATTCAATGAATGAAATGGCAGGAGCAGATTTTGACTGCAGCTGCGGCAGACATCATACACTGGATATCAGGCATATCATCATGGGGCAGGGGGTTCTAAAGGAACTTCCGAAAGTACTGGAGCCGTTTTCCGGCAAAAAGGTTTACATGCTCAGTGATAATCACACATTTGAGGCAGCGGGAGACCGGGTGCTCTCGATTCTGGAAGCCGAGGATTATCTTGTGAAAAATGTAATGCTGGATTCCGGGGATGATATCCTGATCCCCAACGAACAGGCCGTGGGAACGATGTTCCTCAATCTGGAGCCGGATACGGCAGTGATCGTTGCCGTTGGCTCAGGGACCATCAATGATATGGCAAAATATATGTCTGCGAGAACAAAGATTCCATATGTGATCGTCTGTACGGCTCCCTCCATGGACGGATATGTGGCCGACGGGGCACCGCTGATTCTGGAGGGAAGGAAAATATCCTTTGTCGCCACACTTCCTTACGGCGTCATCGGGGACACGGATATCATGAAGCAGGCGCCGATGCATATGATCCACGCCGGATTCGGCGATGTGCTGGGCAAACTGACCGCCCTTGCCGACTGGTATCTGGCAAAAGAAAATGTGGATGAGTACTGCTGTGAGACCTGTGTGACCCTTGTGCAGAGAGCACTGGACAAAGTCACAGGCAGCGCAGAAGCCCTGGCAAAGAGGGACGATGACGCGGTCCTTTACCTGATTGAAGCGCTGACCCTCACAGGGGTGGCTATGGGTCTGATCGGTGTATCCCGCCCGGCTTCAGGGGCAGAACATATGCTCAGCCACTACTGGGAGATGGACTTTATCGCCAAGGGAAAATTCCCGGAACTGCACGGCATCAAGGTCGGCATCGCGACGCCAGTGATTGCGGAAATATTTGAACTGATGAAGGACGAGGTGCCAGAAGAAGCCATGAAACTGGCGCCTTCCAGAGAATATGTGGAAGGCCTCTTAAAGACAGTGGGAGCGCCGGTATATCCGACGAATATCGGAATTGACAGAGAACTGTTTTATAACAGCATTTTGGAGGGATACAAGGTAAGAAACCGGTACAGTATTCTGGAACTGGCCCTGAAAACAGGAAAACTAGAAGAAATTGCAGAAAAAATAACCAACCGTATTTATCAGTAAGGGAGAGATGAAATGAAATATTTTACAAGAATCCAAAAGCTGGGGAAAGACTCGCTGACGTTTTTAGGAGATCCTGAGTCAAACTTTATCATTCTGTTTAATGATAATGCGCCGCCTGCATTTGAGGATCTCTGTGTGCTGCATACGATTGAAGAGCTGAGAGCCAATATTGAGCCCGGAGATATGATGCTGATTAATGAAAAAGGATTTGAAGTGACGGCAGTGGGTACAGAAGCAAACGAGACTCTCCGGGGACTTGGACATTGTACGGTAAGCTTTAAGGGCGGCCCGGAAGCAGAGCGCCCGGGATGTATTATGGTGGAGGCGGTAAAAGGTGAGGAGCCTTTGACATCTGCAGATTTTGCACCGGGAAATACGATTGAATTCATATGACATTTTGACCAGTTTTCCGGCTTGCTGTCTCAGAGATGTAAGATTTTCTAACTTTCATCAAAGTCTCTGCGGCGGCCCGTTCGGAACTCGCTGACACTGGCCTAGAGTACTTAGGGAAGGCAAACGAAGTGCGGACTGAGCTTAGTACGAAGGCCGTTCGAAGGAACTTAATGAGCAGGAGCCGTAGGCGAAGTGCGAATTTAGTGAATTGAACCTCATTGTCTCCGAGCCTTTGCTGAAAGAAGAAAAACTAACATCTCTTCGAATGCAAGGCCTCCAAACTGGTCAAAATGGACGTAATGTCTGCTGGAGCAGGTTGCAAAGAGTCAAACTCATAGATATTTATACAAATGTATGTATAAATTCAATTTTAAAAGTATTTATACAAATGTTCAAAATAAGGTATGGATTTTATCATAGAATGGAAGTAAAATGAAGTTATATTACCAGTGGTATTATTTTTGTTGCAGGTGGTAACTATATTTGAAAGTAAGATTCGGGAGGAAGCGAAATGGATGAGATCTTAAACTATTCTATGAATGAAATGGCAAAGGCAAGTTTTGACTGCAGCTGCGGAAGGCATCATACTCTGGATATCGACAAGCTGGTGATGGGCCAGGGAGTGATCAAAGAACTGCCGGAAATGGTGAAGGGCCTTGGCGCAAAGAAAGTCTACATGCTGAGCGACAACAATACATACAAAGCAGCGGGAGAAACTGCGGAAACACTGTTGAAGGATGCAGGATTTCAGGTGAAAAGTGTGGTACTGGATTCAGGGGAAGATATTCTGATCCCGGATGAGCAGGCTGTGGGAACCATGTTCTTAAACCTGGAGCCGGAGACGGATGTTTTAATCGCGGCAGGTTCCGGAACTTTGAATGATATGGTAAAATATATGTCAGCCAGGACAAAGATCCCATATATCGTTGTCTGCACCGCACCTTCCATGGACGGCTATGCATCAGACGGAGCTCCTCTGATCCTAGGAGGAAAGAAGATTTCCTTTATTGCAACCCTTCCTTACGGTATCCTAGGAGATACAGACATCATGAAGCAGGCGCCGATGCATATGATCCGCGCCGGATTCGGGGATGTGATCGGAAAACTTACCGCTCTCGCAGACTGGTATTTGTCCAGGGAGATGACCGGGGAATACTGCTGTGAGACATGTGTGACTCTCGTGCAGAAAGCCCTCGATAAAGTAACCGGAAGTGCAGAGGCACTTGCAGACAGGGACGAAGAAGCAGTTCTCTATCTGATCGAGGCGCTGACGCTCACCGGAGTAGCCATGGGACTGATCGGCGTATCCCGTCCGGCATCCGGAGCAGAGCATATGCTCAGTCATTACTGGGAGATGGAATTCATCGCAAGGAAAAAGTATCCGGAGCTCCACGGAATCAAAGTGGGCATCGCTACACCGATCATTGCGGAAATTTTCGAGATCATGGGTGACGAAATACCGGAGGCGGCAAAGAAGCTGGCGCCTTCCAGGGAATATGTGGAAGGACTTTTAAAAACCGTAGGTGCGCCGGTTTCCCCAAAAGAAATCGGAATCGACAGGGATCTGTTTTATCAGAGTCTGCTTGACGGATACAAAGTCAGAGACCGGTACAGCGTCTTAGACCTGGCAGTGGAAAAAGGAAAGATGCAGGAGATCGCGGAGAAGATCACACATCGCTTTTATGATGAAGATTAAGGAGAAAGACAGATGAAGCAAAATATTCAGGCAGTGAAAGATATCAAATGTTTTGTCCTCGACATGGACGGGACCATCTATCTTGGAAATGACTTGTTTCCGTTTACACAGGACTTTTTAAAGAAAGTGGAAGACACAGGGAGGGAGTATTATTTCTTTACGAATAATTCTTCCAAGAGCCAGCAGGCCTACATAGATAAACTTTCGGGAATGGGAATATCCATTACACCGGAGCAAATGATGATTTCCAGTCATGTAATGATTCAGTATTTAAAAAAGAATCATCCGGGGGAAACCCTCTATGTGGTAGGAACCCCTTCGCTGTTAAAAGAGTTTGAAGCCTTTGACATGCCGCTTGTGGACGAAAACCCGGATATCGTGATCCTTGGATTTGATACTACACTTACTTATGAGAAGATTTCGAAAGCCTGTCATTATGTGAGAAACGGCTGTACCTATTACGGCATCAATCCGGACTGGAACTGTCCGATGGAAGGCGGAAACTTCATACCGGACTGCGGTTCCATGGCGAAGCTGGTGGAGGCATCCACGGGACGCTTTCCTGAATTCTTTGGGAAACCTTCCAAGCATACGCTGAATTATTTTGTGGAGCAGTCAGGGTACCGCCCGGAAGAGATCGCTATCGTAGGCGACCGGCTGTACACGGATATTGCAGTGGCGGACGGAAGTCCCGTGACTTCCATCCTGGTACTTTCCGGGGAGAGTACTTTGGAGGATGTGGAGAAAAGTGATGTGAAGCCGGATGTGATTGTGGATTCATTGGAGGATATCACAGAGGTACTTTAGCTTTCATTGATTTCAGCCATGCCGGATGTTATAATGGAGACAATCAAAGGAGGAACTCATTATGACAAAAAAAGAAGCATTTTTCTTCGGCGGATTCTGGCTCTGGATGGGTGTGGTCATCGGTTTTTTGATCGCTCCGATTAAAAAAGGAGTGGAGATCGGCAATAACAATATGTGTGACAACAACACTTATGAAGGCAGAAAAAAGAAACCTGAGCCGGACAAAAAGCACCATAAATAATGAATACCCTTTTGGAGCCATGGTTGAGGTTCCGAAAGGGTATTTTTACGTCCTATTAAAATTTCTCAGATGAAACTTTTTCCCTGACGGCTGCCCGTCTCTTTCATGCGCCGGGAAATCTCATTCAATACTTTTCTTTTGTTGAGCGTCCAGCGGGGAGCGATCAGCAGATCTTTGGGTCCGTCCCCTGTCAGGCGGTGGATGACGATATCTTCCCGTAGTTCTTCCATACAGCGGATGACGAGATCAACATAGTCATCGAGGTCATATACCGGAAATGGGTTTTCTTCGTACAGCATGCCGAGATCAGTGTGTTTCAGCACATGAAGGAGGGAAAACTTCACTCCGTTTACCGGCAGCTGGTTTAAATACCGGACGGACTGAAGCATCATCTCTTCCGTTTCACCCGGCAGTCCGAGGATCAGGTGGACGACAACATTGATCCCCAGATCGTGCAGTGCTTTTACTGCCTGTTCAAAACAGGAAAGAGGATAGCCTCTTCGGATGAATTGTGCAGTTTTCTCATGGATGGTCTGGAGTCCAAGTTCCACGAAGACGGGTTTTATCTGATTCAGTTCATCGAGCAGTTTAAGCACGTCCGGGGGAAGACAGTCCGGACGGGTCCCCACAGCCAGTCCCACAATTTCTTTCCTTAAAATCGCATCATAAAAAAGAGAATGAAGCTTTTCATATGGGGCATAGGTATTGGTAAACGCCTGAAAGTAGGCGATATATTTTGATGCATCTGTCTTTTGCCTGATCATGCGGATGCCTTCTTCAATCTGTTCACCAATGGGGAGAACAGCGTCGGGTGCAAAATCTCCGGAGCCTCCTTCGCTGCAGAAAATACAGCCTCTGGTTCCAAGGGTGCCGTCCCGGTTTGGGCAGGTGAAGCCACCGTTTAAAGATATTTTGTATACTTTTTCTCCGAAGGTCTGCTTTAAATAAGAATTAAAAGAGTAATAACGTTTTCCATCCCAATTCATAAGATGCGGTTCCTTTCTGCTGTGTGGTATAGTTCCATAGTTTCTTCACATATTGATCATAAGCCTTTCAAATTCTTCCTATATGATAAAAACATCTATAAAAGAAGGATAGGGAGGCTTATATTCATGAAGAAAAAATGGAAGGATATCATGGTTATGATACCGGGAAAAATGAAAAAACACAAGAAGCTGACGGCCGCTTTGTTGGTTTTATTTGTGTTGGCCGGTGTATTTGCAGGAAGATTGGCCTTGACCAGGAAGGCAAAAGGCGGGAATCAGATCCAGACTCAGAAGGCCACAAAGGGAACGATCAAAAAGACGGTGGAGGGAAGCGGTTCGGTGGCATCTGCTGCCACCCAGACCATCTCTTTTTCCAGTGATGTGAGCGTACAGTCGATTAAAAAGAAAGACGGTTCCTCAGTGAAGAAAGGGGATACCATAGCAGTGCTCACAAGTTCTTCGCTGGAGGATTCGATCAGCAGTCTGGAAAATCAGATCTCCTCTCTGGAGAGCACCCTTTCACAGGGAGCGGAGAGCGCGTCAAGTACGATCAGTTCTAAAGTTTCCGGAAGGGTAAAACGCATTTATGCAAAAGATGGTACAGCAGTGGCGAAGACCATGGACAGCAAAGGCGCTCTGATGGAAATCTCGGCGGACGGAAAGCTCAAGATAGAGTTTAAGCCCTCACAAACCGTAAAGACAGGAGACAGTGTCACCGTAAAATTTGGAGAATATTCGGTGTCCGGGAAGATTTCCGGTGTCAGTTCCGGGAAAGCCACAGCAGTGATCTCCGACAGTTACTATTATGATGTAGATACAAAGGCTTCTGTATATAACAGCAGCAATAAAAAGCTGGGTTCAGGAAAGCTGAAGTCCAACAGCCCGATCACAGTGACGGGAGACAAGGGAACGGTGAGTTCCATTGAAGTGTCCAAAAATCAGAAGGTGTATTCGGGAACGACACTGATCACATTGAGCGGAGCGGGATATTCAAAAACATACGAGAGCAATCTGGCAAAACATGAGGCTTTGGTTGACCAGCTGGAAGAATTAAAAAAGGAAAAGAAGAATCTGACGGTGACGGCAAAGTATGACGGAGTGGTGGATGAACTTTCAGCCTCCGCAGGAACCACGGTATCTAAGGGGAAAACCTTCTGTAAAGTGGTGAGTACAACAGCTTATAAGGTAAACATTGATGTGGATGAGCTGGATATCAAAGAGATTAAGACCGGACAGAGCGTATCAGTGACAGCGGATGCGATAGAGGATAAAACATTTAAAGGAACGGTGACCAAAGTTTCCAAGATCGGGACCAATACGGACGGGGTAGCCACCTATCCTGTGACTATAGAACTCAGTGATGCGGAGGATCTCTATCCTGCTATGAGTGCTACTGCCACAATTACGACTCAAGAGGCATCAGATGCGGTTCTTGTACCTGTATCTGCTGTACAGTCAAAGAATGGGAAAAACTATGTGGCAGTCGTCAGCGATAAAAGCGAAGAAGGTACATTAAAAGAGGTAGAAGTGGGAATTATGAATGATTCTAATGCCCAAATCACTTCCGGTATCAGCGAAGGTGATCAGGTTCAGGTGATTACCAAAAACACTTCTAATAAAAGTGAAGGCGACAAGATGATGGGACCGGACGGCCTGGGCGGCGGAAACGGAAAAGGCGGCGGAAGCGGGGCACCCGGCGGCGGATCCGGTATGCCGGGCGGGTCCAGATAGGAGGAGACATATGATTGAGGTAAAAGATTTAAGAAAGACGTATATTCTCGGCGGAGAAGAGGTTCATGCTTTGGACGGGGTCTCGCTGACCATCAAAGATCAAGAGTTTGTGGCGATTGAAGGTGCTTCCGGAAGCGGAAAATCGACTCTGATGAATATGCTGGGCTGCCTGGATGTGCCGGATTCCGGGGAAGTGATGCTGGACGGCCGTCCGGTAAAGTCACTGAAGGAAAATGAACTGGCAGCCATCAGGAATGAGAAGGTCGGCTTTATCTTTCAGCAGTTCCATCTCCTCGCCAAACTGACGGCGCTGGAAAATGTAGAACTGCCTCTGATCTATCAGGGCATCGGGATGGAAGAACGAAGAAAGACAGCAATGGAAAAACTCATGAAGGTGGGACTCGAAAAAAGAATGGACCATAAGCCGGGGCAGCTGTCCGGCGGCCAGCAGCAGAGGGTCGCCATTGCCAGGGCACTGGCGGCGGGACCGTCTCTGATCCTGGCGGATGAACCTACCGGCAATCTGGATTCAAGATCAGGAAAAGAGATCATGGAACTGTTAAAAGAACTGCACGGACAGGGCAATACCATTATTTTGATCACCCACGATCCAGAGGTGGCAAAAGAAGCGGAAAGACAGATCCGCATCATGGACGGGAAGATTATATCTGATACAGGCGGGAGGGATGCGGCATGAAATTTACTCAGGCAGTGAAAATGGCACTATCCTCTATTCTTTCTACCAAGCTTCGCTCATTCCTCACGATGCTGGGCATTATCATCGGAGTCCTCAGTGTGACTCTGCTGGTGTCTATTGCGCAGAGCACAGCCGGTTCGGTCAATGATACACTCTCGGGACTGGGAGGAAATGTGATCAGCGCGACGATCAACAGCCGGAGAAGTACGGGAATCAAGAGTTCAGATTTGGAGTCGCTGACGGACAATCCGGCGGTGCAGACTGTTTCCCCTACGGTAACAGGGAGCGGGACTGCCAAAGCCGGCGGTAATTCCTCCGATGTCTCTTTGAAAGGAATCACACCGGAATATTTGGAGATCGAGGGTACGGAGATCACGTCCGGAAGACAGATTCTTACCGTAGACAATGAAAACAGGCTCCAGGTATGTCTGATCGGAGCCGGAGCGGCAAAGGATCTGTTTGGGAGTACAGACTGTGTCGATGAAACAATCCGTGTCAAGGGTAAGAATTTTAAGATTGTCGGCGTGCTGAAAGAAGACGGGGAATCCCAGAGGGATTCCAATGATACGATCGTTTATCTTCCATTTAAAACGGCTCAGAGGCTTTTACAGCAGGCTGCGATACAGAGTTTTACCGTGTCTGCGTCGGGAGAAGATACTTTGACGATGGCTGAGAATGCGGTGGACCGGTTTTTGTTAAACAAGACAGGAGACGAAGACTCCTATACGATCGTCAACCAGGCCGAAATTGCGGAGAGCGTCAGTAATGTATCATCTTCCTTATCGCTGATGCTTGGAGGCATCGCCGGTATCTCTCTGTTAGTGGGAGGAATCGGGATCATGAATATTATGCTGGTGTCGGTAACGGAACGGACAAGGGAGATCGGCATCAGAAAGGCCATCGGAGCAAAGAAACAGGATATTCTGGCCCAGTTTATGACCGAGGCTGTTGTACTGTCATTTATGGGAGGAATTACGGGAATTATTCTGAGTTTTTTGATACTTGCTGTAGGAAACGCATTTGTAGATACATCCTTAAGCATATCTCCGGTCATCTGCGTGATATCACTTATATTTTCGGCCGCAGTGGGGATTATTTTCGGTTTATACCCTGCAAATAAGGCTGCAAATTTAAAACCGGTGGAAGCCCTTCATTATGAATAAAATCTTTCGTGTTCTGTCTTTTTTTCTCATAAAATGTCGGTTATAATCATCCTATATATTAAAAAGGGAGAAAAAATATGGATGCGGTTTTATTTGATGTGGACGATACTTTGTATGACCAGCGGGAGCCCTTTGCAAGAGCTTTCCGTCAGTTATTTGGTGAAACATATGAGATTGATATGGAGCGGCTGTTTGCGCTGAGCAGAAAGTACAGTGACGAGGCTTTTGAACATTCCCAGAGCAGGCAGATGACAATGGATGAGATGTATATTTACAGGATCAGTAAGGCGCTCAAAGAGTTTGATATACAAATATCAGATGAAGACGCACTTAAATTTCAAGAATTCTATGCGGGATATCAAAAACAAATCAGTGTCTCTGACGTTATAAAAGAAATGCTGACATTCTGCCGGGACAGGGTTCCCATAGGCGTGATCACCAACGGACCATCCGGACACCAGTGGGAGAAAATAGAAACATTGGGTCTTGGGGAGTGGTTTTTGGACGAGAGAATCTTCGTATCCGGAGATGTGGGGACCGCAAAGCCTGACGAAAAGATTTTTTGGTATGCATGTGATAAGATGAAGCTTCAGGATGCTGAGGTCTGGTATGTGGGAGATTCCTACCGAAATGATGTAGAGGGGGCCAAAAGTGCAGGTCTTCATTCCATCTGGATAAACCGGAGGAATTATCCGTATCCGGTGTCCGAGGTGCGGCCGGATTATTGTGTCGGTTCCGAAGAAGAACTGTACCGGCTGCTGCAAAGGCTTCTGTAATAAAAGACGGGTCTAAAACTTTTCAAAACGTATGGAAATGTTTTAGACCTGTCTATTTTTTTGCAAAAATGTCCGAAATCCTTTTGACTGTTTTTTGAAAGGGGACGATGATATAGTAAAGATACAGCAACGGAGGGATAAAAATGAACAAGAGATCGAGGGAGATTCTGCTGGGACTCATGGATTTGGAGAAGACATTCCGTATCAGTGAACTGGCAGAGAAATTCCAGGTGTCGGAGCGCACCATAAGAAATGACATCAATGATGTCAATGACTTCTTGGAACAGCATGAGCTTTCTTTAGTAAAACTGGGAAGCAACGGGACACTCCTTGTGGAGGATGACATCGAACTGGCAGCAGGCCTGTTTAATCAGAACGATTTTTACACATACCGGCTTTCCAAAGGAGAGAGAAAGCCGCTGATTGCGGCGATCCTGATCGAAGCTTCGGGCTACACGACCTTATCAAATATGGCAGAACTTTTGTATGTGAGCAGGGCTACAGTCATCAACGATTTAGAGAGCGTTAAGCAGATGCTTTTAAAGGAACATCTCACTGTGGAATCCCATTCCAACAAAGGGCTCGTCCTTCACGGAAAGGAGAGTGATAAGCGGGCATGTCTTCTAAAACTTCTGAACCAGGACGGATCTTTTCAGGCCGCAGGCTCTGTGGTCCAGAGCTTTATCAGAGGACTGAATATCAGTCACAGGCTGAAAAAAGAAGACAAACAGAACCTGCAGAAAATCATCAATGAACAGGAGCACGCACACGGAAGATTTTTAACCGACGCATCGTTCAACTACCTGCTCTCGTATCTGACCATACTGATCCAGAGAGTGAAAAAGGGGCATCAAATTACCGAGTCTCTGGAGGTAAAGAAGAGCAAGTACGAGATGGCAGAGGATATTTTGAGGTATGTGTGCCAGTACTGGGAACTTCCTGAGAGCCAGGGGGAAAAGGAACTGTTAAGCGATATTCTGGACAGCTTAAGCTACATAAAAAAAGACAGCAGGAACCAGAGGATCATAGGCCTGCAGCTGGTCACAAGGAAATTCATTGAGCAAATATCCAATGAGCTTCATGTGGATCTTAACCGGGACTTTGTGTTTTATGAAAATCTTGTCAATCATCTGGAATCCATTTTTACAAAAGAGTTTAATATCACTCAGAGAGACGATTTTCTCAGACAGATCGTAGAACAAAATCAGGAAACTCTGTATGCGGTTAAGAACAACATTGAGATGCTGGAACGGTTTGTGGGAAGAAAGATCCAGGCGATTGAGGCCGACTACATCGTGATTCACATCAGTGCCGCTCTGGAGAGGAGAAAGAAAAAGGAAATTGAGTTCCGTGTTGTCATTGTCTGTAATGGCGGAGTGGGGACATCGCAGCTCCTTCTTGCAAAAATGAGAAACCGCTTTGACTTTCACATTGTCGATGTTGTCTCTGCTCATGATTTAAGAAAAAGTCATTATGAAGACATTGATATGATCGTGTCCACGATTCCCTTAAAGGATTATGAGGGAGAATATGTGCTTGTGACACCGATGTTTTCCGACGAAGATTACCTGAGAGTGAATAAAAAGATCGAGCTTCTGCAGAAAAAGAACAGGGGAAGCAAAAAGAAGCTGCCCGAAAAAGACAGAAATCCAGAGGAACTTTCTGCGATTCTTCGGCCTATGATCAGAGATCCGGAGCTGTTTCGGGAAGTCTCCATGAAGATCTATGAGTATTTTGGAGAGTCCTTTGATGAGGAGCGGGAGCCGTTTCTGTGGGAATTATTGAGAGAAAAGAATATCCAGCTCAATATTGAGTGCAGAGACTGGAAGGATGCTATCAGAAAGTCGGCCGAACCGCTGCTTTTCAAAGGATATATCGAAGAGCGGTATGTAGACGCCATGATAGAAAACGTACTGGAAAACGGCAGTTATATTGTCATTTCCAAAGGGTTTGCACTGCCCCACGAGGGCTTTGAGCTGGGCAGCAAAAAAGTTGGAATGAATATGATCCGGCTTAAGGAACCGGTGGTCATCGAGGATGAGGACGGCGACCGGGAAGAAGTGAGATTTTTCTGCTGCCTGAGCACCGTGGACCACAAAAAGCACATCAAAGCGTTTTTTCATTTAGTCAATATGCTGACGAACCAGAGATTTAAGGAAGAACTGTGGAATGCCGAAAGTCCGCGGGAGACGGCGGCGATTATTAAAACTTATGAACAGAGAATAAAGGAGTGACAACATGGTTTGGGAACGTTTAAGCAAGGAATTGATTCTGCCTCAGATTGAAGCCAGAGACAGCGCGGATATTTTTGAGCAGGCGGGGGGAAAATTAGTCTCTCTGGGCTACTGTAAGGACAGCTATGTAGAGGCATTAAAGATTAGGGAGAAAGACTTTCCCACAGGCGTCGACATGGGGGGAGTGGGAGTTGCCATTCCCCATACGGATGTGAGCCATGTTCTGAAAAAGGGCATCGCCATCGCCACCACGAAAAAGCCGGTCACCTTCGTACAGATGGGAACGGATGATGAGACCGTGGAGGTACGGGTTATCTTCATGCTGGCTGTGGATGAGAAAGGGCATCTGGAATTATTACAGGCAATCTTAGGGATTCTGCAGGACCCTCATGTAGTAGAAAAACTCAGCAATGCGCAGAACCCGGAAGAAATTATAAATATCATCAAAGAAAAGGAGAATTCATTATGAAAAAGAAAGTCATCGTAGCATGCGGAGGAGCAGTGGCAACATCCACAGTAGCGGCAAACGCAGTGGTGGATCTGGCAAAGGAAAATGGGATTGATGTGGAGATCGCACAGGTGAGAATCTCGGAGATTGAATCCAATCTTCCAGCAGATCTGATCGTGACGACTTCAAAAGTAAAACGTGATTACGGTGTGCCGCTGATCACAGGAATGCCGTTTATCTCAGGGATTGGAGCAGATAAAACCAAAGCAAAGATTTTAGAAGTACTGAAATAACAGACATGCAGGAAACATCATGGAGGTAAAGGAGAAAAACTATGGGTATTTTTGGAGACGCGATTAATTACATCATTGGCCTGGGTGCATCGGTTATGCTGCCTCTCGTCATAGCAGTACTGAGTATTATTGTAGGAGTGAAAGTAGGAAAGGCAATCCGTGCCGGACTGATGGTAGGAGTCGGATTTGTAGGACTGGGACTCATTGTAGACATGATGAATGCCAACCTGGGGCCTGCGGCAAAGGCCATGTCAGAGACGTTTGGGCTTCACATGAGCGTTGTAGACGTGGGGTGGCCGGGGATGTCACCGATCACATGGGCATCCGGCATCGCAACCGTTGCGATCCCGGTAGCGATTCTTGTAAATGTGGTGATGCTTGTACTCAAGCTTACCAAAACTGTAAACATTGATATTTGGAACATCTGGCACATGACATTTACCGGGGCGATCGCCTATGCGGTGACAGGAAACTTTGCCATCGGTATTGCAGGAGTAGTGGTCCACGCAATCTTTACATACAAATTCGGTGACCTGTATGCGCCGCTGATGGAAGACTATTTTGAACTGGAAGGGCTCACCGTTCCCCACGGAACATCCGCCTACCTGGCACCGTTTGCCTGCACGATTGATGCCATTATCGAAAAGATACCGGGACTGAACAAGATCAGTATTACTGCCGATAAACTGCAGGAAAAAGTAGGTGTGCTCGGAGAACCGATCGTTATCGGAGGACTCCTCGGAACTTTAGTAGGTGCGCTGGCAGGCTATAATTTTCAGGCTGCGCTCCAGCTGGGCATCAAGATGTCCGCAGTCATGGTACTGATGCCGAAAATCACAAAATGTATCATGGAAGGCCTGATGCCGATCTCAGAGAGAATGAAGGAAATACTCACCAAACGTTCCGGGGACGGAGAGTTCTATATCGGACTCGATCCGGCGATTCTTTTAGGGGATTCCCAGGTAGTAACCGCAGGGCTGATCTTTATCCCACTGACCATTTTGATCGCAGTGATTGTGCCTGGAAATGTCATTCTTCCATTTGGTGATCTGGCAACCATCGGATTCTTTATCGCCATTGCCGTTGCAGTGCACAAGGGAAATCTGTTCCGCACACTGATCTCAGGCTCTGTGATCATGTATGTGACCATCTGGATCGCAAACCAGGCAATTCCGTGGACGACGGCACTTGCTAAGTCTGTGAACCTGACAAACGGAGCATCCAGGATTGCAGCGCTTGACCAGGGAGGGTCACCGATCACCTATATGTTCACACAGATCTTTACGAGAGAAAATCTTGCAGGGCTGGCTGTCATCGCCGTAATCTACGCAGTCTGTCTCGTATTCACTGTAAGGACATCCAAGGCCAGAGCGGCCGCATTAAAAGAAGAACAGTAAAACATCAGAAAACCGGGCGGGCTTTTGCCCGCCCGGACTGATAACCGAAGATCAGGAGGAAAAAGATGCCATTAATGACAACAACACAGATGCTCCTTGATGCCCAGAAAAACGGGTATGCAGTGGGCGCTTTTAATGTAGAGAATATGGAGATGGTCATGGCGGTCATGGAGGCAGCCGAGGAGCTTCGTTCCCCGGTCATCATGCAGACTACGCCGTCCACGGTAAACTACGCGGGACTGGATTATTTTTTGGCAAATGTACGGACCGCAGCGGAGCGTGCCAGTGTGCCTATTGCCATGCATCTGGATCACGGAAACAGCTTTGAACTGGCCATGCAGGCCTTGAGGACCGGCTATACATCCATTATGATCGATGGTTCCCATGAATCCTTTGAGGAGAATATACGGCTTACCAAGTCCGTAGTCGATGCATGTGCTCCTTCCAAAGTGCCTGTGGAAGCGGAGCTGGGAAAAGTCGGGGGAAAGGAAGATGACCTGGACGGAGGGGCCGGAGGCTACACAGAACCTTCCGAAGCATTAGAATTTGTAAATAAAACGGGCATCACCTCCCTGGCTGTGGCTATCGGCACAGCCCACGGAGTTTACAAGGGAGAACCGAAACTGGACCTTCTGCGCCTGTCAGAAATTCGGGAAGTGGTTTCTGTACCATTGGTGCTTCACGGAACAAGCGGTGTGCCGGACCAGACAGTGGCGGAATGTGTCAAACGGGGAATCTGTAAGGTGAATTACGCCACAGATTTACGGATTGCCTTTTCAAAAGGGGTTACCGGTGTGCTCAGAGAAAAACCGGATACGATCGATCCTAAAAAATATAATGCTGCGGGAAAACAAATGGTAAAGGAATATGTCAAATCAAAAATGAAGGTTGTAAAGAGTGAAGGAAAGGCTTAGGTGAATGGAATGAAAGCAGGAGTGGTCCATGCAAAAAATGATATCCGGTTCGAGGAAATCAAGACCCCGGTGCCGGAAAAAGGGCAGGTGCTGGTCAAAGTCAAATATACAGGGATCTGCGGATCTGATGTGCCGAGAGTCAACGGGGATGCGTGTCATTTCTTCCCAAATGTGCTGGGACATGAATTTTCCGGTGTGGTAGAAACCGTAGGAGAAGGAGTATCCTCCTTAAAGCCGGGTGACCGGGTGGCCGGTGTGCCGCTGGTTCCGTGCATGGAATGTGAGGACTGCCGGAAGGGGAATTATTCCCTCTGTAAACATTACAGTTTTATCGGCTCCAGGGAATTCGGAAGTTTCGCCGAGTATGTGGCGGTGCCGGAGAAAAATGCGGTAAAATTTGAGGATTCTGTATCTTTTGAGCAGGGGGCTTTCTTTGAGCCTGCCACAGTGGCTCTCCACGGACTTTTAAGGACCGGCTACCAGGGCGGAGAAGATGTGGCAGTCCTGGGCGGCGGCACCATCGGACTGTTCACGGCCCAGTGGGCAAAGATTTTCGGCGCTAAAAGGGTCACGGTTTTTGACATCAGTGACGAGAGACTTAAGCTTGCGAAGAAACTTAGCATCGATAATGGCATTAATACTCTGGAGGAAGACTTCATGGATCAGGCTATGGCACTCACCGGGGGCAAAGGGTTCGGCTATGTATATGAGACTGCAGGAGTTACCACGACCATGAAATATGCGTTCCGTCTGGCAGCCAACAAAGCGGGAGTCTGTTTTATCGGAACACCGACGAAAGAATTATCTTTCAGTGTGGAAGAATGGGAAAATATGAACCGGAAAGAATTTACCCTGACCGGGTCCTGGATGTCCTACAGCGCACCGTTTCCGGGGAAAGAGTGGGAGCTCACAGCCCATTATTTTAAGACCGGCCAGCTGAAATTTGATGATTCACTGATCTTTAAGAAACTGCCCTTATCTGAGATAGCGGATGCCTTTGAACTTTACAAGGAAAAAGGCGCTGTAAAAGGCAAGATTTTGATTGACAGTGAGGGATGATTTATGATTTTAACAGTGACACTGAATGTATCTGTGGATAAAGCATACAAAATAAAAGGAGCTGTGTGTCCCGGTACCGTCTCCAGGGTGGATGAGTGCAGGAACACCGCAGGAGGAAAAGGGCTCAATGTGGCAAGGATCGCAGACCTGTGCGGAGAAGATGTTTTAGCGGCCGGTTTTGCCGGAGGATTTAACGGTGATTATGTCAAAGCAATGCTCTGTGAAGACGGAATTCAAAGCAGATTTACAAAAGTAAAGGGCGAGTCCAGAAGCTGTATTAATATATTGGCCGGGGACGGTACATCCACGGAATTTCTGGAACCGGGTGCACCGGTGGAGGAAGAGGAGTGGCATCGGTTCCTAAAGGATTTTGAAGAGTTGGTAAGGGAAAGCCATGTGGTCACGATCTCAGGAAGTGCTCCAAGGGGGCTTGGGACAGACTGCTACCAAGAGCTGATCGAAATAGTGAAACGGCAAGGGAAACAGGTTATTTTAGATACCAGCGGTGAGTATTTGAGAGAAGGGCTCAAAGCGAAACCTACGATGATAAAACCTAATCAAGAAGAGTTGGAAGACCTGCTTGGAGTGGAGATTAAAAACCGGGAAGACCTGATTTTGGCGGGCAAAAAGCTTGTAAGCCAGGGCATCCCATATGTAGTCATATCCCTTGGGGCCAAAGGAGCTTTGATGATATGTGAAGATAGAATTTATCATGGAAAGCCTCCTGAACTGGACGCGGTGAATCCGGTGGGATGCGGAGATTCCATGGTGGGAGCCTTTGCAGCGGCATTCTGCCAGGGAAAATCAGACAAAGAAGCACTGGCTTATGCAGTGGCAGTGTCTGCGGCCAACGCGATGAATCCGGGGACAGGAAGATTCCGGGTTAAAGATATGGAAGAAATTCATTCAAAGGCAGAAGTTGAAGAAATTACTTATTAACAGCAGAGAAGCAAGACACTATGCAGGATGGAGTGTCTTGCTTTTTAAAGTTTTCGAGAACTAAATACTGAGGTGCCGGGAGATGAAGTGGGTCTGCCGCTTTGTTTAGACAGGGATATATGTAACAGAATTCCCGTGGTGGCGGATGACCTGTTCCAAATCGGCACAACTGATCCACACCGTGGCAGTGTTATCGTTTGGATGGACTCCGATGCAGGAGCTGTCTTTTAACTCTTCATCTATGAAAACTTCTACAGCCAGGTGTTCATCGTTTAAGATTCCCATGGGAGAGACAGAGCCTTTCGTTACCTTCAGATGCTTCATGAGCCGTTCCTCCGATGCGAAACTTAATCTGGATGAACCGATGGTCTGCCGGAGTGTTTTCAGATCCACAGGCTTGTCTCCGGCAGCAAGAACAAGAAAATGCCGCTTGCCGCTGCCGTCTCTTAAAAAGAGATTTTTTGCGATGGATTCATTGGGTCTGGTCAGATGCAGAGCCTCGATCTCCTCCATGGTATATGCAGCAGGGTGATCTTCGCACTCATATGGGATGTGGAGGCGGTCAAGCGTCTCTAATACCTTTTGTTTCATGTTTAAGTCCTTCTTTCTATTGGATCACTGACAGAAGTTCGTCCGGTTTTTCCAGCACAACAGCATATTCTTTTTTTAATGCCTCAGAAGCTCCCCATCCTGCCAGGGCAAAATCACATCCGGCAGCTCTGGCACAGTCTATATCATAGCTGGTATCCCCGATAAAGAGCATTTGGCTTATCGGTATTTCAGACTGTTCTGCCAAATATAACAGAGGTTCCGGATCCGGTTTGGCATGGGAAACCTCGTCCAGGCAGATGGAGTGCTCCATGAAACGTTTCAGCCCATGGCGCTCCATCGTTTCTTCATATTCAATTCGGAGTTTATTTGTGGCAACGCCCAGGATAAGCCCTTTTTGACTCAGGGCAGACAACGTATCTAAAATTCCGTCAAACGGATGGATCGTATGTGCATAGCAGTCAATATATTTTAACCACCCGTGAATACTTCCTTCAGGAAAGCCCATAGAGTCCAGCAGGGCCAGGCTGTCGCCGCCGAGAACAAACTCAAGCTCATTAAGCGGCCTGCATTCATTCCATATCTCTTCGTACAGGTCTCTGAAGCCTGCGAGAATGGAATATTTGGTGTCCAGCAGAGTACCGTCCAGATCAAAACAGATCATTTTATAATCAGGTGATAAGCGATTCATAGGTCTTCCTCATTTTATAAAACAGAGATCGTATAGGCAAGTGTCTCTGACTGTCCTGGGGCCAGCATACGGACTCCGCGTTTGTGTTCAAAAATATCGTCTTCATCAGAGCAGGTAGAAGTGCCTGACCAGGGTTCAATTGCCACAAATGGACCGTCATTGGCGCTGGACCAGATGCCGAGGTAATCAAAGTCTTCAAAATCCACACGGATTCCTTTTCCTGTCTCTTTATGCATCAGGGAAGCGGATCTGGATGCAAGCGTATCAAAAATCAATGCGTCATCGTAGAAAAGTTCGTGTTTGACGCCAAAAGAAGATTCATTTTCAAGGAAAGTCTTTCTATTTGATGTATTCACAAGACCGTCCTCTGTCAAAACCGGGCATCCGGCCGTCTCCGGCTTTTCAAATTCTATGATATAATCCTCAAAAGCTTCTCCGTCATTCAGAGGACAGTGAAACGCAGGATGTCCTCCGACAAAATACGGCATTACTTCAGAATCATGATTTGTCACTGTGTGTTCTACAATGACAGTTTTATCTTTGATTCGGTATGTCATTTCAAGTTCAAAGTCATAGGGGAAAGATTTCATGGTTTCTGCGTCAGCACGCAGAAACAAAGAAATGCTGTCTATATCCAAGTGCCTTAGGGTAAATTCACATCTTCTGGCGATTCCGTGTCTGCCCATAGAACAGAATTTATTATCTCCGATCTTCGCCTTCTCATTCCTTAAACTTCCGCAGATGGGAAACAGGATCGGAGCCTGTCCGCTCCAGTAATCAGGATTGCCCTGCCATAGATATTCCAGACCTGTCTTATCTTTAATAGAAGTAAGGCCTGCCCCGGATGTGTCAACAGAAACTGAAAGAACATCGTTTTTTACTTGATATGAACTCATATTACGCTCCTTTTGCTGAACAAAAATAAACAAGTAACCTTTCAGAATATTATACTTTATCGTGCGAAGCACGTCCACCCGAAGGGTATAAAATACCAAGGCAGCCGCATAAAAAATATCTATCCAGGGAGTTCATTCCCCAGATGGATATTTTTTATGCGGCTGCCCTGTATGAAACACGGTGTGCCCTGCGAGTATATCGCCTTGCATTCGAAACGTGTCTGAATGAGAAAGAAGTGAGAAACATTTAATAAATAGCTTACAAATTAAATTGTATTTTTATGTAATAATAAAACGAAATATGGTAAACTATGTTTATGAAGTATATTAAAAAGCAGAAAGGGGAGAAAATGCTATGAAGAATTTAAGAAATGAAGCTAGAGTGCTTAAAGATGACAAAAGATTTTGGGAGGCAGTGGATATTTATAAAAACATTTGATCAAAAAATAATGTTGACAAATGGTTAGGATGGGAATATGCATACTGTTTAAAAAAAATAAATGATATAACAAAGGCTATTGTTGTTTGTAAGCACACATATAAATTAGATCCCCAATTTGTAATGAATAATGATTTGATGGCATGGTGTGTTTATGAAAAATATTTTCGTTTTAGAAAGGAAGAATACACAGAACATGATTTGAAGAATCTAGAAATAGTAGCACAAACAATTATTAGTTTAATTGAGCAAAAAGATGGAAGTGCTTTTGAATTTATCGTTTTTGCAATCGTAAATATTTATAAAAAGAAAAGAGATATAGATAGTTATAAAAAAATCATTGATTGGTTAGATAGGTTAAATATAGAATTGTTAGATAAAGAAGTTAAATCATTTCAAAATAATAGTGGACGTTTTATTGAAATACAATCAAGAAAAGAAGAATATTATTCTATAAAAACCAAAAGTTTATTAAGTTTAGAGAAATATGCAGAATGTATAAACTGTTGTGAGTTAGCAGAGAAGGATATAGATAAATTTCACTATGATAATGATATTTGGATTGGGGGAAGAAAATATTATTCTTACGGGAAATTAGGAGATACTGATATAGCACTGGCAGGATTAAAAGAATTAGTTGGAAAGAAAAATCATTGGTCTTTGCTATTTGAAATAGCTCAAATTTATAGTATAAAGAAGCAAAGGGAAGATGCATTGGATTATGCCTATAGAGCATTACTGACAAGAGATCAGGATAAAATGAAAATAAAGGTTTTGTATTTTGTTGCTGAAAACTTAGAAAGGTTGGAAGAAAAAAATCTTGCTAAAGCACACTATTGTTACTATAAAAAAATACGAGAAGAAAATGGCTGGGGGATACCAACTAGACTTTTAGAATATATGAAAAAAATATGTAATTATGAGATAGAGGCAAGTGAATTGCAAAACATTTGGCTCAAGAAAGTTAAAGATAGATCAAATGTATATGAAGGAAAAGTAAGCTATATAATGCCTAATAAGAAAAATGGATTTATACATTATCAGAACGGATCAATTTTCTTTCGTGTTAATGAAGTGTTTGCAAAATGTAAAATCAAGGAAGGTACAAATGTTTCTTTCATCATTGGAAATTCTTTTGACATTAAGAAAAATAAGAAGACAAAAATAGCAGAGTATGTTGAGGTCATTTGAAGAATATGCTTGATTAAAAAGGATTGCATTTAATTAGCAAAACTGTTATAATAAAAAATTCATTTTAAGAAGGGGGTAAAGATTTATGGCTGGAAAGAAGTTTTATGTAGTTAGAAAAGGGAAAAATCCAGGTATTTATAGTACATGGGATGAGTGTAAAAAGCAGGTAGATGGATTTTCAGGAGCAGAATATAAGAGTTTTGGAACTTTAATAGAGGCAGAAACATTTCTATATAATACAGAAGAACAAACTAAATCTATCAGGATTAATGCAGATAAAGAGGTAGACAATGAGATTATTGCCTATGTTGATGGCAGCTACAATGATATTACAAAAGAAGTTTCTTATGGTATGGTCACTATACATAACGGAAAAGAGACATATTTCTCTGGAAAGGTAGAAGAAAAGGATTTAGCAGAAATGCATAATGTGGCTGGAGAAATTAAAGGCGCAGAGGCTGCTATGCGTTACGCAATAAAGAACGATTATGAAAAATTGGTGATATATCATGATTATGAAGGGATTTCTAAATGGTGTACCGGTGAGTGGAAAGCTAAAAAAAAGGGAACTCAGGATTACAAGGAACTGTTTGAAAATGTGAGTAAAAAGTTGAAGGTCGAATTTGTAAAAGTGCAGGGTCATTCTGGTGATAAATATAATGATATAGCAGATATGTTAGCAAAAAAAGTTATATTTGGAGAGGAAGCAAAAGATCAAAGAGAAGAAAGCTGTGGTGAGCTAAAGCGTAATGTGTATATAAATAGAAATTTAGATGAATTGTATGGAATGTTATTGAATAAAGGTACAATTTTGTGGGAATCCTTTAAAGGAGGGAATATAAAAAGTATTGGAAATCAAAAGCGATTTGAATTTTTTGTTGATGGCAAAAAGGCTTTTTTAGATATACATCAAAGACGTGATGGAACTACTACATTTAATCCAACAGGAACAAATATAGAATATTCGACCTTGTTAAAAGAGGCAATTGAGAAGTGTGGAGTGAGAAATACCTCTGAAAATAAAAACTACACTATTTATCTTGGTGAAGAGTGGTGCCGAAATGTATTGGAATATTTAAAACAACTTCCAGATGTAAAAGTTAAAGATATCAGTGATAAAAATAAAAAAGCATATCAGTTCGTGAGTAAAATTGGTGATAGATTGACATTAAGTTTATATGACTATAAAGTTATGGTTCAAGGGAAACCGCTATACTTGTATCATGAGTTTTTATCATTCATTTCTCATGCTCCACAGGTTACCGTTAATGATGTTGTAGATTTAACCAATACTTTTAATGATACAATAGGGGAAGCAAGTGATACAAAAGCGAAAATGGGTGAGTTATTGCCTACTGCGTATAATGATGGTAAGATAGAAGAGACTATATGGAAACTGTTTTCTCCTTCCATTATTTTGATTGAGGATGAGAAAAAACTGGATGATTACAGTGCTTGTGTTTTTCCTGCATTAAGAGCTTTAGAAGGATATCTAAAGTTACTTTTAAATGTAAAAGGTATTGTTGTTGATAAAAATCATACATTTGGGTCTGTATTCAAACCAGAAAGAAAAGGTGATGAAACAAGTAATCATATTCTGATACAAAAGTATAAAACTTTAATAAATAACAGTACATTTGAGCAGGTTTTAGAAGAAATATATAATTATTTTAGGAAGAATCGTCATACTATATTTCATGTAGACCAAGTAATAATTGCAACAAGGTTAATTGAAGAAAAGCAAGAGGCAAAAGATATCTTCGCTCAGATAGTCTACTTGATTGAAAATACATATAGAAGAGTAGAAAGTGAATTATAGAGAGAAATAGAAAGGTGGTGGCTATAATGAAGAACTTTGCTGTAAAAAAAATACACAATAATATTTATCTGATTATTGCGACTTCATATGATAGCCCTATCAACAATTTAGATGAGGTAGAATCAGAAATAAGTGGTTATACCGGAATAGTTATCTTTGACTTAACATTAATAAATGGGACAAATAGTAATAGGTATCTAGAAGCAGAGGTATTGGACGGAAAAATAGATTTAAAATCATTTAAGATCAAAAAAGAGCTTGATGATACAGTGAATGAAGTAAGTAAAAGGTTCTTTCAAAATAATGAAGAGATTTTAGAACGATCTACAATTACAAATAGTTTGAAGTTTTTGCTGAAGACAGGGAAATGTATTTGAGACTAAATAGAATATTTAAATTACAAACCGAGGGTGATTTTTTTACTCTCGGTTTGTAATTTCATGTATTATACAAAGGTAAAAGGGGATATTTATGACAAGCAGCCGTTTATTTGAGATCATTTATATTTTGCTGGAGAAAAAGAAAGTGACAGCACCGGAGCTCGCCGAGAGGTTTGAGGTTTCGGTGAGAACGATCTACCGGGACATCGATGCACTCAGCAGTGCGGGCATACCGGTATACTGCACTCAGGGAAAGGGAGGGGGCATTGGCCTGCTGGAAGACTTCGTCATGGACAAGTCTGCCCTTACGGAAGAGGAACAAAGTCAGATTCTTCTCTCACTTCAATGCATGGCAGTCACGAATCACATGGATGCCAAAAAACTCTTATCCAGATTGTCCAGCCTGTTCCAGAAGGACGATGAGAACTGGGTCTATGTGGACTTTTCACGGTGGAACCCAAGAGGAGAAAAGGAACTGTTTGAAACACTGAAAGAAGCGATCCTTAACAGGGAAGTGGTCATATTTGATTACTATAATGCAAAGGGCGAATATTCCAGAAGGGAAGCAGAGCCCATGCAGCTGTATTTCCGCGGCATGGACTGGTATCTCACGGCATTCTGCAAAAAGAGCGGGGAGATACGGATCTTTAAGCTCAAGAGGCTTAAAAATTTGGTAAAAACAGAAGAACGCTTTTTGAGAAAAGACATTCGGGATATGAAAACAATGCCGTCTCTGGAAGAAAAAAAGGATATGGAAGTATCCGTCAGGGCAGAGAAAAGTCTTGGATTCCGCGTCTATGATGAATTCGATCCGGACTGGATCAGAGAGGAGAAGGAGGCTTTTTATATCACATTTCCTTGTGCAGATGAAGAATGGCTGTATGGATGGCTTCTATCCTTCGGCCCGGGGCTTGTGGTGCTGGGGCCAAAAGAAGTCCGCAGCGAAATGAAACGCCGTCTCCGCCTTATGGCGGGACAATATGAAGAAAACATTTAAAACCTGACAGACAGCTGTCAGGTTCTCTGTTGTACAATAAAGAAAAAACAATGGAGGAACAATTATGAACTATGAAGTGGTAGAATTAGAAGAAAAGATGGTTGCAGGGATCAGCGCGAGGACATCCAATGATGCACCGGATGCCGGAATGGTGATCGGGTCCTTGTGGGGGCGGTTTTTTGAAGAAGGAATTTTTTTTAATATCTCAAACAAAGTAAACGAAAAGAGTATCGGTCTGTATTCTGATTACAATGATGAGAATATGCAGGAATATCAGATTACGGTAGGATGTGAGGTCAGCAGCACTGAGCGGAATCAGGAAGGGCTCACCTTTACTGTAATTCC
The DNA here is from genome assembly GCF_014467075.1 of Anaerostipes caccae L1-92. Classification (NCBI taxonomy): domain Bacteria; kingdom Bacillati; phylum Bacillota; class Clostridia; order Lachnospirales; family Lachnospiraceae; genus Anaerostipes; species Anaerostipes caccae. The sequence goes on along the minus strand of NZ_AP023027.1, from coordinate 2,479,948 downwards.
AAAAGGAAAATATGCAAAGTTTATTGTCCGGGGACATATGCAGAAAGCGGTGAGCGAGTTTTGGATCAAGCTGTGGAAGATGGATTTAAACCGCAGCTTTACTGGAGACTTTGAAGAGTATCAGCCGGGAGGCACGCTGGAAGACTCAGAAATCCATATGTATATTGCACTGAAGGAGTGATTCATAAGAATGGATTATGTAAAAGCAAAACATATCATCACCAAAGGACCGGGAGACTCCTGGTTCGGCGGAGATTATAACATGAATATATACCGTGGCTGCTGCCACGGCTGTATTTATTGTGACAGCCGGAGTGACTGTTATCATATTGAGAATTTTGATCAGGTGAAAGCGAAAGAACATGCCCTGGAAATCATCCGGGATGATCTGAGAAGGAAAACAAAAAAGGGAGTTGTGGCAACCGGAGCCATGAGTGATCCGTACAATCCTTTTGAAAAAGAGCTGATGCTGACCAGGCATGCTCAGGAGCTTCTGAACGCATTTGGATTCGGCAGCGCCATCGCTACGAAAAGCGCCATGATCACAAGAGATATTGACATACTCGAAGAAATAAAAGAACACTCCCCGGTGATCTGCAAGCTGACCATTACAACCTGTGATGATTCCATGTGTAAAAAGATAGAGCCGGGAGTATCCCTGTCATCTGAACGTTTTGAGGCTCTTGCAAAACTCAAAGACGCGGGGATTTTTGCAGGAATTTTAATGATGCCGGTGCTTCCGTGGATCGAGGATACAGAAGAAAATATTCTTGGTATCGTAAAGAAGGCGAAAGAATGCGGAGCAGATTTTATCTATCCTGCCTTTGGAGTGACATTGAGGCAGAATCAGAGAGAATGGTATTTTGAGAAACTGGACAGACTGTTTCCGGATGACAATTTGAGGGAAAAATATAAGAAGAGATATGGAGACCGGTATCAGTGTGCCAGTCCGCATGCAAAACAGCTGTGGAGCCGGTTTGCGGCCGCCTGCAATGATGCGGGCATCCTGTTTAATATGCGTCATATCATTACGGCATACCGGCGTCCGTATGAAGCCAGACAAATGAGTTTTTTTGACCAGTTTTAAGAACGTATCACAAGGGGCACTGTACAGCAGATGTACAGTGCCCCTTTGTGCCTGAGTGGAAAAAGTTTTTTAAATATGGTAAACTAGAAAATACAGTGCTGACAATTCTATAATAGACAAATGAAATTTGTTTTATAGAAAACAGAATAAAAGGATCTGGAGAGATACAGATCCTTTTGACTGTTTATACAAAAGGAGTGAATTGAATGATAGAGTTTCAACATGTAACTAAGAGTTTTAAAGATAATAAAGTCCTGTCGGATATCTCTCTGACGATTGAAGATGGGGAACTGGTGGCGATCATCGGTTCCAGCGGCTGCGGAAAGACCACGACGCTGAAGATGATCAACCGGCTGATCCGGCCGACGAAAGGCAAGATTTTCATCGACGGAAAAGACATTGAAGATATGAATAAAGTCGAGATGCGGCGCAGTATCGGATATGTGATACAGCAGGCCGGGCTGTTTCCCCACATGACGGTCAGAGAGAACATCGAACTGATTCAAAGATTAGAAAAAAAGGACGAAGAACAGATCAGCAAGAATACGGAATATCTTATGGATATGGTCGGCCTTAACGGAGATGAATTTCTGGACCGGTATCCCAATGATCTGAGCGGCGGGCAGCAGCAGCGTGTCGGCGTTGCCAGGGCACTCGCCAACAATCCTAAGATTATGCTGATGGACGAGCCTTTTTCGGCACTGGACCCAATGACAAGGGTCAGCCTTCAGGACGAGCTGATTGCTCTCCATGAGAAAGTGGACAAAACCATCGTATTTGTCACCCACGATATGGATGAGGCGATCAAGATCGCAGACAAAATCTGCATCATGAAAGACGGCCATATTCTCCAATATGATACACCGGAAGAAATCCTGAAAAATCCCGCAAACGAGTTCGTGGAAAACTTCGTAGGGAAGAACCGTATCTGGGGGTCGCCGGAGTACATAAAGGTGGAGGATATTATGATTGAAAATCCCGTCACCTGTACCGGTGACCTCTCCAGGACCCGATGTGTCAAAAGGATGAAAGAACGGCATGTAGATACGCTGTTAGTAGTGGACGAAAACAGGAAACTTCAGGGAATGATCAACAGAAAAGCCCTGTACCGTGCCAAGAATCCGCTGGCTGCAGCGGAGACCATGATGAAGACAGATGTTTTGACTGCAAGTCCGGATGACAATATCCTGCAGCTTTTAAAACTGATTGACGAATATGATGTAGGAAATATTCCTGTAGTTGATGAAAATGAAAAGGTACTTGGACTGATCACAAACAGCAATCTGATCTCTACGCTGAGCCAGCAGTATCTAACAGAAGATGAGGAAGACACAGAGGACTGGACGTCAGATGAAGGCCAACAAGACATGACAGAGAAGGAGGTGTAACCGATGGAATTTATTCAGTATATGATACAAAATAAAGAACAGATTTTATCTCTGGTGACAGAACATATCGAACTCACCGCCATCGCAGTGGGCTGCTCCATTCTCGTCGGTGTCCCTCTCGGTATCCTGATCAGCTATGTAAAGAACCTGAATAAACCAGTTCTTGGAGTCGCAAATGTAGTACAGGCGATCCCGAGCATGGCGCTTTTGGGACTGTCCATTCCTCTGTTGGGAATCGGTACCCTGCCGGCTGTTGTGATGGTCATTATTTATTCCCTGCTTCCGATCATAAAGAATACATTTACCGGTATTAACAGTATCAGTCCGGAAATGGTGGAAGCGGCCAAAGGAATCGGATTAACAAAAGCACAGGTGCTGTTTAAAATAAAAATTCCTCTGGCCCTGCCGATCATCATGGCAGGTGTGAGGATTTCTGCGGTAACCGCGGTGGGGCTTATGACTATGGCCGCATTTATTGGTGCCGGAGGACTCGGATATCTGGTGTTTTCAGGAATCCGTACAGTGAATAACGCCCAGATCCTGGCAGGGGCTATCCCGTCCTGTATCCTGGCACTTCTGGTAGATTATCTCACAGGACTGATTGAAAAACTTGTGACGCCGATCAGCCTGCAGCAGGGATATGAGGGTTCAAAAGAACAGTTAAAAAGAAAGAGAAGACGCCAGAAAGGTGTGCTTGTACTGGTAGGAATTCTGGTGGCTGCCATCATGGGCAATTCTATAATTGGAAGCTTCAAGGGAGATGATAAGAGGATTGCCATCGGAAGTAAGGATTTCACGGAACAGCTGGTCCTCTGCAACCTCTACGCCGATGTGATCGAGGATAAAACGGACATCAAAGTGGACCGCCGTGAGAACCTGGGAGGCAGTGAAGTCTGCTATGAGGCACAGGACAAAGGGGAGATTGACATGTATGTGGAATACACAGGAACCGCATATATGAATATTCTGAAAGAAGAATCCACCAATGACATGGATAAAGTCTACAATACTCTGAAGAAATATTTTAAGGAAAAGAATAATTTTGAAGTCCTGGATCAGACGAAGTTTAACAATACCTATACACTGGCTGTGACCAAAGAGACCGCAAAAAAATATAATCTGAACAAAATCAGCGATTTACGGGGAGTCGGCTCACAGCTGAGCATCGGATCCACTCTGGAATTTTTAAACCGTGCCGACGGTATCCCAGGATTATGTGAAACTTATGGTTTTAAGTTTAAGAATGAGACGGGAATTGACGGCTCACCGAGATATACAGCCTTGGAAAATAAAAAAGTTGACGTAGTGGATGCGTTTGCCACAGACGGCCTGCTAAAGAAGTTTAAGCTGAAAGTGCTGGAAGATGACAAAAAATATTTTCCGCCATATTATGCAGTGCCGGTTATCAGGGAGGATACGCTTAAAAAGTATCCGGAACTCGAAAAGGTTATTAACGAATTGAGTGCTGTCTTGACGAATGATGCCATGATGGAAATGAATTATGAGGTCGATGAACTTGGAAAGGAACCGAGAGAAGCGGCACATGATTACCTTGTAGAACAGGGAATTATTGAAAAATAGAAGATCTAAGAGAAGCGTCTGCAGATTTCCTGCAGGCGTTTCATTTTTTTATTTCATAGGAAAGTTCTACGACCTTCCCTATCAAATAAAAAACGCTCCGCGGGATGTACACAGATGCGTAAGGAAATTATTTGACTACGTCAAATCGCATCTGGCACACAAAGTTATCAAGCCCCTCAAAGATTGAGGGGTTGGGGAGTTGAAGTGGCTTGCCACTTTGTTCTAGTCATGCTTATATAAAAGCTGCCATTGATATAAATATGGGTGGAATTTTGTCTGCCGTTATGCTAATATGACTAGGTATGTTATCAAATAAATAGAATGAGATAGCGGATAAATTTAAGAAATAAGGAAAGAGGAAGATAGAATGGCAGGCAGCATAGAAAAGGAAATCGGACGGAGGAGGACTTTTGCGATCATCTCTCACCCGGATGCAGGTAAGACAACGCTTACAGAAAAGTTTTTGTTATATGGGGGAGCGATCAACACGGCAGGTTCGGTAAAAGGAAAGGCCAACGCAAAACATGCAGTCTCAGACTGGATGGAAATTGAAAAGGAGAGGGGAATCTCTGTGACTTCCTCTGTTCTTCAGTTTGAATACGATGACTACTGCATCAATATTCTGGACACTCCGGGACATGAGGACTTTTCCGAGGATACCTACCGGACTCTGATGGCTGCAGACTGTGCGGTGATGGTCATTGACGCGTCCAAAGGTGTGGAGGCACAGACGATCAAATTATTTAAAGTGTGTGTCATGAGGCACATTCCTATTTTTACTTTTATCAATAAAATGGACCGGGAGGCAAAAGATACATTTGAACTCCTGGATAATATTGAAAAGGTGCTCGGGATTGACACCTGTCCGGTTAACTGGCCGATCGGATGCGGAAAAGAGTTTAAGGGAGTCTATGAGAGAAACAGCAGAGAGATTCTGGGATTTGAGTCGGTATCTACAGGCGGTTCCAAGGAGGCGAAAGAGACCATCATTTCCATTGATGACGGACAGGCTGAGCAGATGATAGGAGAGGATTTCTACGAAAATCTTATGGAAGAAATTGAACTCCTGGACGGTGCATCCCAGCCTCTCGACATGGAAAAAGTGCATAAGGGAGAACTTTCCCCGGTATTTTTTGGATCTGCGCTGACGAACTTTGGTGTGCAGCCATTCTTGGAGCACTTCCTTCAAATGACCACAGCGCCGCTTCCGAGAGTATCGAAAGGAACAGAGATTGCTCCTGCGGAACATGATTTTTCTGCTTTTGTCTTCAAGATCCAGGCAAATATGAATAAAAACCACAGGGACAGAATCGCATTTATGAGAATATGTTCCGGTAAATTCGAAGCCAACATGGAAGTAAAGCATGTACAGAGCAAAAAGAAAATGCGCCTTTCCCAGCCGCAGCAGATCATGGCGCAGGAAAGGAAGATTGTAGACGAAGCCTACGCCGGAGACATCATCGGTGTGTTTGATCCGGGCATCTTTTCCATCGGGGACACGGTCTGCATGCCGAAAGACGACTTTGAGTATGAGGGGATCCCTACGTTTGCGCCGGAGCATTTTGCCAGGGTTATTCAGCTGGACTCCATGAAGAGAAAGCAGTTTGTCAAAGGGGTGGAACAGATCGCCCAGGAAGGCGCCATCCAGATTTTCCAGGAGCATCAGGCAGGATTTGCGGAAATTATTGTAGGAGTGGTCGGGACACTCCAGTTTGACGTGCTGAAATACCGCCTGGAGAACGAATACAACTGTGAGATCCGTCTGGAGCCGCTTCCGTACCAGGCGATCCGCTGGATTAAGGATGTCCAGACAGACATGAATAAGTTAAAAGGCGTTGCAGAGGTAAAGAAAGTCCGGGATATGAGAGGAAATCCGCTTCTTTTATTTAAAAACGAATGGGGCATCCAATTTGTTCTGGACCGCAACGAAGGGCTGGAACTGGTAGAATTCAGCAAAGAGTAACGAAAAGTGGTTGACAGAATCAGTTTTTAACTGTATGATAATAAGAGTTGCGAGAAGCAGCAGGAACAAGAAAGAAGAGTATCCACTCTCACCTTAGCACCAGAGTGACTTGGGTTAATATTTAAGAAATTGATTCTATAATCATGCTTGAATGTAAAGTGGATAGTCTGACTATCCACTTATTTTTTATGGAGGTGTAACGTTATTAGCGATTTAATGATCAATGGACAAATCAGAGACAAAGAAGTACGGCTGATCGGAGAAGATGGGTCACAGTTAGGGATTATGTCCGCAAGGGAAGCTCAGAAAAAGGCTGATGAGGCTGAACTGGATTTGGTGAAGATTTCTCCGAAAGCGAAACCGCCTGTGTGCAAGATCATCAATTACGGAAAGTATAAGTATGAACTGGCCCGCAAGGAGAAGGAAGCGAAGAAAAAGCAGAAGACCGTTGAGGTAAAAGAGGTTCGGATGTCTCCGAACATTGATACAAATGATCTGAATACAAAGATCAGCCATGCCAGAAAGTTTTTGTCTAAGGGTGCCCGTGTTAAAGTAACGCTTCGTTTCAGAGGAAGAGAACTTGCTCATGTAAATTCCAGCAAGGGAATCCTTGATGAGTTTGCAAAAGCTTTAGATGACGTAGCGACCGTTGATAAACGTCCTAAATTTGAAGGCAGAAGTATGATTATGTTTTTAGCACCTAAGAACTAGTGCCAGGAAGAAAGAAGAAAGTACAAGGAGGAAATTATCATGCCAAAAGTAAAGACATGTAGAGCAGCAGCAAAAAGATTTAAAAAGACAGGAACAGGAAAATTAAAAAGAAATAAGGCATATAAGAGCCATATCTTAACAAAAAAATCTCCTAAGAGAAAGAGAAATCTTAGAAAATCTGCAGTGACAGATTCTACAAACGCAAAAGTAATGAAGAAGATTTTACCGTATTTATAAGATAGAATATTGAAGGAGGTACTATAAGAAATGGCAAGAATCAAAGGCGGAATGAACGCAAGAAAGAAACATAATAAAGTATTAAAGCTGGCAAAGGGTTACAGAGGTGCCAGATCAAAACAGTATAGAGTTGCAAAACAGTCTGTTATGAGAGCTCTCACATCTTCTTACGCAGGAAGAAAACAGAGAAAACGCCAGTTCAGACAGTTATGGATCGCACGTATCAACGCAGCTGCAAGAATGAACGGTTTATCTTACAGCAAATTTATGCACGGATTAAAGTTAGCTGAAGTTGATATCAACAGAAAGATGCTTTCTGAGATGGCAATCAGCAATCCGGAAGCATTTACAGCATTAGTTGATGTTGCAAAGGGAAAACTGGCTTAAGATATTTTTGGGAGTGTCCCAAAGCTTATATAAACCTCCAAACTGATGTAAGTAAAATTACACAGTTTGGAGGTTTTATTATGAGAAAGTTTGTTTATTCTAAGTTTCTCTCAAAGAAATCAAGAAATTCTTCTTTTGTTTTCAAGAATCTGGAATCGTTTAAGTTAGCACCGCTATATAAAAGTTCATTAATCAGACGAAATAACATTGTACGCTCTTCTAATCGAAAAGCAGCCAAAATGATAATACGTGTTTTATGAGAATTGATTTTGATGCGATGTTCTAATGTTGCTATAGAAAGTACGGTTTTTGAACTTGCTTTCATTGAATAAGCTATTGTTACACTAGGCTGTAATGAGAAAGACAAAATAGATTCTCTCTGCAGAACGTCCGCTAAATAGTTGTCTGATACATATCTATTTTCTGAAAAATCGGAGAATAAAAGTTCAATTATGTATTTCCAATCTTGAGTGTCAATTCTCTCGTGCCAACATCCATTTTCCAATAAGTCTAAAGAGCTGGGGAGTGAATCATCATAAAATTGATGAATTTGTTGGTTGATAATATGAGTATTAACGTTGTTCTGATCTTCAATCGTAAAAAAGGGTGAAATAGAAATACAATGACAGTCTGTGTCATTCGTAATTTCTTTTCCGGAAGTATTTAAAATCAAGTCTGTATCTGAAAAATCAAAGGTATCTTTCATATGAATTGGCAATAATTCAGTAATCTCTAAATAATCTTTAAACTTATCTAATATTCGATACTTTAAATCCCAGATGGAAGGCAAATTTAAATGGCACATGACAACAGTTTTTTGTTTTGGAACTGTATAATTATAATAGCGTAAAGCTCCGGCAATGCAAAATGCCAGATATAATATTTCAGTTTCATTTAAATAGCGCTGATAATAACTGTGTGCTAATTCCTGAACACTGTAAGCAATTTCTAATTCAATTAAAATGTTGGATCGTACTGCATTTACCTGTAAAGAAATCTCATTAAAATAATGCAGCGGCAAACTTAAATAGCGAAAATGCTGTAAAATTGTAATATAAAAATCCTCGTTTGCAGAAAAATCAATATGGAAATTCTGTTGGATTTGTTGAATATAAGCATCAGTAAGTTTAAGAATGGATGGGTCAAAATACTGGCCAACAGTTTTGAATGTCAATTTTTTCGCATCTAATAATCGTGCACAGGAGATTATTAGATAAATGTCTTTTCGATCTTCTGTCCCAAAAGAACAATTCAGCTTTTTTTCAAGGGAGTTTAATAAACAATTGGCAGGATGAAGAATCTCTGAGTCAACATAGGTAAGTTCCATTTCTTCTGTCACAGGGTGATTTGAAATAATGCGATAGTACATAATTGCAATAGCTAAATTAAGTTTAATCATGTTGATATCTTCTACAATAATATGGTATTTTGCCAAATAATAATTCGTTTCCTGGATGATGAGACGAAGTATTTTTGCATCAAGATAAAAATTTTCGGAGTACATTGTTCCTGTTGAGCTGTAATTCCAGTGATCGGATAATAAGTGATTCAGAATATAACGTTTTTTTCGTTCATTTTCTTCAAAAGAAATAAACGTCTTATTTCTGATTAACTTAATATATGGATCTTTTTGTGTGAAAGATGCACGTAATTCTTTTAAATCATGTTCTAAAGTTGTCCTGCTGACAAACATTTCTTCTTCAAAATCATATAAATTTAAGTTGCTTTCTGCTAAGCACAGACGAAAAGCAAGATGGCGGACACGTTCCTCTTTTGATAAAAAAGAAGTGGTCATATGTAGAAGCTGCTTCAATTCCTTTTCGCAGTCTGCTTTCAATAAATATCCCCATCGGCGTTTTGACAAAATACAGATAGATGTATTTTTTAATGAATCATTGATTTCGATAATATCATGTCGAATTGTTCTTGAAGATACGTGCAAGTGTTCCGCCAATTCTTCTCCGGTTGTGTAAGTTGTGCGAAGCTGTAAAAAATGGATGAGCTGCCGCTGCCGGAGAGAAAGAGATAATGTATCCATAGTAACCTCCCAATTAGAAAATTTGTTATTTCTATTGTATCAAATATAAGAAATATTACAAAAAAATTTCCTTAATAAAACGGAAAAAGCGTGTTTGAGGCAAAGAAAAGATTAGCATACAATGAAATTACAAAATAAAGGAGGAAACAAAAATGAAATATGAAAAAATAAGGAAACAGGTATTAGAAGCGATTTTACAGGCAGTAGAACAAGGATTGATTAATGGTACATCAGGAAACATCGCATTAAGAGATGATGAAGATGATGTTGTGGCAATCACACCAAGCGGAGTTGCATATGGAACAATGAAACCAGAGGACATTGCCATTGTTGACCTAAACGGAAAATGGATGGATGGTCCATACAAACCATCATCAGAAGTACCAATGCATACAGCGGTTCTTAGAGCGAGGCCGGATGTAAAAGCGACAGTTCATACACATGCAATGTTTGCAACTATTATGGCAATGGGTGATGAATCATTAAGACCAATTACACCGCCTCAATGTGAGTTTACACCGATTCATGTTGTTCCATTTACCATGCCGGGCAGTGATGATGCAGCGAATAAAGTTGCAGAAGCACTGGGAGAGGATGGAAGATCAGTTTTAATTAAAAATCACGGAATGTTTTGTTGTGGAAAAGACATGAAGTCAGCCATGGATGCCACAATTTATACAGAAGAAATGGCAGTAACAACATACTATGCAAAAGTTCTTGGAAATTACGAGCCAATGCCGGAAGCAGGGGAAAAGAAGATGAAAGAATTAATTGCAGCGGATAAAGCAGTGTAAAAATAGTGATGGAGGCATTTAGATGGCGGAAAAATTTTATGTAAGCAGTGATATTGTATTTGGAAAAGATGCGGCAAAAGAGTTGCCGGGAATATTGAAAGAGTACGAAGCTAAGAGTGTAATGGTTGTATACGACAGCGGAGTAAAGGCCGCAGGGATTGCAGAAAAGATTTTAGAGCAAATTGAAAAAGCAGATGTAAAAGTAACGGTTTTTGACGGAGTGATTCCAAACCCCACCAATGAAGCAGTGGAAGAGGCAGCTATGCTTGCAAGAGAAAATGAAATTGATGTTTTTGTTGCTGTTGGAGGCGGAAGCAGTATTGACTTAACAAAGGCAGTTAATATTCTTATGACAAACCCAGGAGAAATCGGACAATATGGTGGAATGGGATTGGTAAAGAATCAGGTTTTACCATTGATTGCAATTCCAACAACAGCTGGAACTTCAAGTGAAATTACGAATGTTGTTGCGCTGACAGATACAAAAGCGGTTTGTAAATACGTTATCATTGATAACAAAATAGCAGCAAATAAAGTAATTGCAGATCCGGAGTTTACAAAAACAATGCCGCCTTCTGTAACGGCAGCAACAGGAATGGATGCGATTACTCATGCAGTAGAAAGCTATATTTCCAATGAAGCAACAGCATTAACAGAATATCATTCACTAAAAGGACTTCAAATTTTCCACGAAAATCTGCCAAAAGTATATGCAAATGGAGAAGATATGGAGGCTAGAGAACAAATGATGTTAGGATGCGTGATTGCGGGATTTGGGTTCTCTAATGCGAATTTAGGTTTGGTGCATGGGATTGCCCATACATTAAGTGCTCATTTTCATTTAGCTCATGGAATGGCAAATGCAGCTGTTTTACCATATGTAATGGAATACAATGCAGACAGTTGTCCGGAAAAAATGGTAAAAATGGCAGAAGCCATTGGATTATCTCTTTCAGGGAATTTACAAAAAGATCAATATTTGTTATCAGAAGAGCTGCTGAAATTGACAAAACAGTTAGGGATTAAGACTTTGTCAGAACAGGGGATTGAGAACAAAGACTTTGATATGCTGGCGGAGGATGTATTAAAAGAACCTGTTCTTGGATTCAATCCAAAACAAAACATAACAAAGCAAGATATTCTAAATATTCTGAAGAAGGCTTTTTAAAAAAGAGGAGAAAATATGAAACGAAAATGTGAAGGGAAAAAGCAATATCCACATTTGTTTTCTCCATTGCGCATTGGCAATATTAAAATGAAAAATCGAATTATCTGTGCACCGACAAGTCCCAGCATGATTGATTTGAATGGACATTTTACACCAGAAATGATTGCTTATTTAGAAGAAAAAGCAATGGGTGGTGCCGGCGTTGTTACATATGGAGAAGCAATTATACACTCTAAAACAGGGAAATCCCATAATAAGCAATTACAATTAGATGCATTTGGGGTCAGACAGGGGATGAATGAGGCGGCAAGGGCAATTCACAATGCAGGTGCATATGCCAATATTCAGTTATCACATGGCGGAAAATATGGCGGATTAGCCAGTGTTGGAGGGAATGTTGCAACTTGCGAAACTGCGTATGGTCCAAGTTATGAAATGACACCAATGGGAGAAGTCCATGAAATGCCGAGAACGTTGATTTATGAAATTATTAAATCTTATGGAGAAGCGGCCAGATTATGTAAAGAAACAGGATTTGATATGGTGCAGGTGCATGCGGCGCATGGGTGGCTGTTTTCACAATTTTTATCTCCGGTTATGAACCAAAGAAAAGATGAATTTGGCGGTTCCTTAGAGAACCGTGCAAGATTTTTCCTAATGGCAGTAGATGCCGTAAGAAAAGCGGTAGGACCACATTTTCCGATTGAAGCAAGAATTTCAGGTGATGATTTTACGGACAATGGATTGGGATTAGAAGATTGTGTTAAAGTGGCTCAAATGATTGATGATAAGGTTGATCTAATTAATGTTTCATGCGGAAATCATGAAGATCCGGATATGTTTTGCCGTACTCATCCCTCTGCTTTCTATCCACGCGGAGTCAATGTCTATTTGGCAGCACAAATAAAAAAACATGTAAATACGCCGGTGGCATGTGTAGGATCACTGAATGACCCTGCCCAAATGGAAGATATAATTGCAGCCGGACAGGCGGATGCGGTTGAGTTAGGCCGTGCAAGTCTGGCAGATCCTTATTTGCCAAAGAAAGCATATGAAGGAAGAGCAGAAGACATTACACCGTGTTTAAGATGCTATGAATGTTTTGGGGCAACAGGCGAATTAGAAATGGTCAAATGTGCAGTTAATCCAATTATGGGAGAACAGTTGGCAGCAAAGCTTCATAAATCAACTGCGGATATTATGAAAAGTGTTCTGGTTGTTGGCGGCGGCCCGGCAGGAATGGAAGCTGCGATAACATTAGCCAATAGAGGGCATCAGGTTACACTTGCTGAAAAATCAGAGAAGCTGGGAGGAAATTTACATCCGGCAGGAGCAGCTTATTTTAAAGAAGATATTTTAAAATTAATTAAAGTATTAGAACGCCGTGTGAAAGAAGCTGATATAGAGGTTATTTTAAATACTGAAGTAACGCCTGAATATGTGAAAGAACGAAATCCGGATGTATTAATGATTGCCATTGGTGCCAAAGAAAGCCGGCCGCCAATCAAAGGAATTGATGGAGAAAATGTCATTATGGCAATTGATGCGGAACTTCATCCGGAAAAATTAGGATCAAAAATCGTCATTATGGGAGGAGGCCTTGTAGGTGCAGAAGGTGCTGTTGGATTTCACCATGAAGGAAAAGAAGTCAGTATTATAGAGATGAAATCGGAAATAGCAGAGGAAGTGAATTCGTTTTATCGAGGAGGATTGATGCCTGAGGTTGAAAAATCAGCAGCTTGTTATACTGATACAATGGTGAAAGAAATTACATCATCAGGAGTAAAATGTGAAAAAGACGGAAATGAAATTTTTATTGAAGCAGATAGTATCGTCTGTGCACTTGGATTTATATCTCCATATGATGAAGTTGATCAATTTGATGGAGTCGTAGAAGAAACATATGTAATCGGAGACTGCAGAAAAGTAGGAAAGATATATGATGCAGTTAACATGGGTTATTATACAGCACTGCGTGTATAAATGAGGACAGAAAGGAAATGAAGATGAAAAAGAAATTAGTATTATGTACACAATTACCAGAGAAACGATTAGAAGAAATTGAGCAATATTGTGATGTAACCGTTGCAGGAGAACTGAGACACGGAAAAGGAAATGTCACAGAAGAGATGACACGTGAAGAATGTGACGGATACGAAATTGTTGTTTTAGGAGATGAGAATGCCGGAACAGATACCCTTAATCAGTGGATTAGTTCCGGGATGAAGTTTATTGGAGTTGCAAAAGGAACGCCAGTCACTGTTGACAACGAAGTATTAAAAGCAGCAAATATTCCACTATCTTATACACCAGGAAGAAATCGTGTAGCTGTTGCAGAATATAATATCGGACTGATGTTAGCGGCGGCAAGAAAACTGACATTAAGTGCAGCAGGACTTCAAAAAGGAGAACATCTTGGAGAGAAAATGTCAGATATTTATGATGTTCCAGATGTAAAAAATGTAATTTGGGGACCATTAGATGAAAATCATCCTTACACAGACTATGGAATTGGCTTTGAATTATATGGAAAGAAATTAGGAGTTGCCGGTTACGGAGCAATTGGACGGGAAGTAGCTGTAAGGGCAAAAGCCTTTGGTATGGAGATTTTAGCATATGATCCATATTTATCAGCTGATAAAATTGAAGCAGACGGATGTAAAGCTGTAGATCTAGATACAATGTTAAAAGAAAGTGATATGATTAGTATTCATCTGCCGGTTGTGGATTCAACAAAAGGAATCGTAAATAAAGATTGGTTCTCAAAAATGAAACCAACAGCAATTGTTGTTAATACTGCAAGAGCTGCTGTTATTGATCAAAAGGATTTTGTAGAGGCACTGGAAACAGGTATAATCGGCGGAGCTGCGATTGATGTCTATTGGAAAGAACCTGTTCCGTCAAATCATCCTTTACTTTCTATGAGAAATGTTGTTTGCACACCGCATATGGCAGGTCTCACAACCGATGTTGATCATTGGTCTGGAGAAATGATGTCACAGGAAGTTTTGGCATATTTAAAAGATGAAGACAGGAAATATATTTGGAAACGCTGAGAAAGGATAAAAATATGGGAAATAATAAAAATAAAACATTAATAGCTGCCGGATTATTGGTAATGTCATTAACAATGGCCTGTAATAGTGCATTGGCACCAATCCTTGCAGAAATCGGAAAGTTCTTTCCGAACGCTAGTGACACATCAATACAAATCGTATTACAGATTATTAATTTAATCTGTTTACCGGGAATGTTGCTGGAACCATATTTAGAGCCGCACATTACGAAGAAAAATATTGGTATTATTGGTACAATCCTTATGTTAGCTGGAGCATTGCTGCCACAGGTATTGAATACAGAACTATGGATGTTATATGCTGCCAGCGGAATTATCGGATTGGGATTATCCTTTGTGGTAGTTGTTAGTTCATCTTTAATTTCAGATTATTTTACGGGGCTTGACAAATCAAGAGTTATGGGATTCCAATCCATTTTTGTCAGTATCGGTGGAGCATTGATTGCCAAAGGTTCTGGAATGTTTACAGCAATGGCAGGATGGAGAAGAGGATATCTGGTATTTTTAATCTGTATTCCGATTGTTCTGATTGTTTTAGCAACTGTGCCAAAAGGTGAGGTTACAAAACAAGAGGAGAAGAAGGAAAAAGCAGGAATCTCAAAAGAAATGGTCTATTTTGGACTTTTATGTTTGGTAACAGGCATCTTTGTAGCAACTTTTAACTCAAATATTTCAATGTACATAGATCGAAAAGGAATCGGAGATGCAAGCACAGCAGGAACAGTTGCTTCTATTATGCAGATTGTAGGGATTGCAGGAGGATTAGTCTTAGGATCTGTTGTAAAGCGTTTAAGACGATTTACTATTGGCGGAGCAATTCTTATGATGGCGTTGGGAACAGCGATGGTTGGATTCTCAACAAGTTTACCAGTTGTGTGTGCCGGAGCTTTAATTACGGGTCTTGGTTTTGCAATTCGGAATCCGGGAGCTGTTACATTTGCCGCAAATATGGTACCGGCAGTTCAGGCATCTTTGGCGATTGCAATCGTATCAGCTTCATATAATGTTGGAAACTTTGTATCAGCATATGTAGTAAATCCTGCAGCCAATATGTTAGGCAGTGATATTTCAAATCGATTTTTATTGTCAGCTGCGGCACTGGCTGTTATTGGAATTATAGCATGTATAAAAGCACCAACTACAGATGCACAGGCGTTAGATTCACAAGAATAGAAAACTCTGTACGTCGGATGGGATGGAGGAAATGCAGTGATAAAAGTAGAGAATTACCTATTGGGAATGGATTGTGGAACAACGAATATAAAAGCAATTATCATAGGTGAAGACGGAAAAATAATTGCAGAAGCAAGCCGGCCAAGTAAATTTATGATTCCAAAACCTAATATGCAGGAACAAGATGCCAATGAATGGTGGGAAAATACAAAAGAAATCTTTCACTCGCTTGCAGAACAGGCGGGGGAAGAAATAACAAATAAAATACGTGGAATCTCTATCAGTTCACATACGGTCAGTATGCTGCCAATTGATGCAGATGGAAATCCGGTGCGAAATGCGATGACATATCAGGATAATCGTTCATCAAAAGAGTTAGATACAATTTTACAGAAGATTGGAGAAGAAGAATTTATTCAAATTGTGGGCGGACAGCCGTCAGTATCATTTTTACCAAGCAAAATTCTTTGGTTTAAAAACAATGAGCCGGACCTTTTTGCTCAAACACAATGTTTCTTACAGGCCAGTTCCTTCATTAATTTTAAATTAACAAGAAAATTGACGATGGATGTGGATCAGGCATCAAGAACACAGTGTTTAGACATCAACACCATGAAATGGTCAGATAAAGTTGGCGATGTGTTAGGAATTAATTTGAATGAATATCTTCCGCAGCCGGTACCAGTTGACGATATTATCGGATTTGTTACGGACGATGCGGCAAGAGAAACGGGATTAGTTCCAGGAATTCCGGTTGTAGCCGGATGCAGTGATGCAATGGCATCCATGTATGCGTTAGGATTGAGCCGTTTAGGAGATGCGGGAGAATCATCCGGAACGAGTTCTCTGGTTTTTGTTGGAAGTGCAAATCAAAGTAAACCGGATGTACCAGTTGTTACAAAACCATGTGCAGTTGATGGAATGCCCTGGATTTTTGACGCCCCAATTACAACGACAGGAGCAGCGATTAAATGGTTTATTGATACAATGGCAGCAGAAGAAAGGTTATATTGTCAACAACATAATTTAAATATTTATAACTATTTAAATGAATTAGCATTAGAATCAAAACCTGGTTCAAACGGATTGTTCTTCTTCCCTTATTTATTGGGTGAAAGAGCCCCTATATGGGATGAAGCAGCAAGAGGCATGTTTATCGGGATGGGAATCAATACAACGAGAAGTGATATCATTCGTTCTATCTTTGAAGGAACAGCATTTGCCTTAAGAAATGTCATGGAAACGGTTAAGGAATCAGGCGGAGAAGCAAATATATTAAGAATTTGCGGCGGCGGAGCTAAAAGTTATACATGGTCCCAGATTAAAGCTTCAATGTTAAATATACCAGTGTATTTGTTAGATGAAGCCTCAGGAGATGTTCCTGTCGGAGATGCTTTGATCGTTGGGTATAAAGTGGGTGTATTTGAGGATTTATCAAAAGCAGTAGAGCAATTAATCAAAGTAAACGACATTGTTCGTCCGAAAGAGGATTGGAGCCGGGTTTATGATCAATTATATCCTTACTATGTAAATATGTATCAGTCATTAAAAGATAATTTAAAATCGTTAAAGGAAACAATGGAATATATATATTAATAAATTCCGTCTTTTGATGCATCTAAAATCAATGATTGAAACGGTTAAGAAACTCAAATGTAATATTTATATGTTACAGAGGAGGAAAAATGAAGGACAAAAAAATATCTATAAAAGAAAGTTTTAATCTTGGAAAAGGCTGGAATCTTATGATTTTTGCAATTTTAGCCATGCTGGTTACAAACGCAGGCGTTAATGATGGATTAAATGTTGCACTGCCGGCGATTGCGAAAGGTGCGGGCCTTGACTATGAAGTCTGCTTAGCAATGGGAACTGTTGCAGGATTTGTCGGGGTAGCAATGATGCTGGTTATTGCGAAATTTCGTGATCGCTTTGGCGGACGAAAAGTAAGTGCAGTTTTATTTATCATTTTTGGGCTGACATTTTATTTTTTGTTTCTAAGAGCAGCCAATATTGTTATGTATGCACTTTCTCAATGTATCATGGTTAGTTGTGGACAAGGTTGTTTTTATCTTTGTACGGGTCCTATGCAATCAGATTGGTTTCCCAGGAAACGGGGTGTTGTCAATGGGATTAGCACCATCGGAGCCAATATTGGAACGGCAGTTTTAGCACCATTGATGACATTTTTATTAGGACGGGCAGAATATAAAGTTAGTTTATCTGTTTTTGCGGCGGCAGCAGTTGTATTAGGAATATACGCATTTGTTACTTTAAGAGATAATCCAATGGATGCAGGCATGTATCCGGATAATGTATCGAAAGAAAAATATGAAACGGAATATAAAGATATATCAGACAAAGATGACTATGTCAGCGATTGGACTATTTCTAAAATGCTGAAATGTAAAGAAGTATGGATTGCGGCAATTGTACCAGGATTTATTACATTAGGATTACTCGGAATTATTACACAATTTGTACAGCGGAATGTGTATTTGGGACTGTCAACGGATATGGCAGTTGGAGCAATGACTGTAGCTGGATTAATTGGGATTATAGGCAGTTATGGAATTGGATATATCGATACAAAAATAGGTACAAAAAAGGCTTGTATGATTTACTGCGGAGTGTTTGCGTTTGGGATTTTATTAAATCTATTAGCAAGTTTTTGGCCCCCGTTAGTATATGCTTCCATTTTTATTGTTGGTTTCTCTTTGGGAGGAAGTACTAATATGTCATTATCATTTCCGGCATCTATCTTTGGTGTGTTGGATTATCCAAAAGTAAATGGTGTGATTTTTCCAATTAATTATTGTATTGGATGTCTTAATTTTGTTGTAAATGCGGTTGTTATGAAATTGACGGGAAGCTTAACCGGGGCATATATTGTTTTCTTTTGTTTGTTTTTGGTTAACATTCTAATTGTAGCAGCAACAGAGGAAGGGAAATGGGATAAATTGAAACATCCGGAATTAATGAATGGAGGGGAAAAGAAACAATAGAAGATTACATAAGTTTAAAGGAAATAAAAGGAGCCAGTTTAAATAATGTGACAGCGGCTGCCATCTTTCTCCACGATGTTACAAAATATGATTAAATATTACGAATATATTACGAAAATATTTAAAAAGTATTGACATAGGGGCTGTGCGTGTTATAATAGCACCTGTAGCAACAAAGTTAACAATTTTGTAACATTTAGAATTTGAGGAGGAAACATGATTATCAAGAAGATGAAACTGTCTGCCGCAGTTGTGGCCATGGCAGGTATGATATTGACATCGGCTCCTGTAAATGCGGCACCAAAAGAGACAGCAAAGCCGGCAGCGGAGGACCAGAAAAAAGAAAACAACCAGGCGCAGAGCAAGTATGCAGATAAAGTAGTTGCGAAAGTAAAGAGCTCCTCTACTTTGAACATAAGAAAGAAGCCGAATACAGATTCCAAGATTTTAGGAAAAATGAAAAGAGGAGCACTTGGAACGATTGTAAAAAAAGGCACAGAATGGACGAAGGTGAAATCCGGAGATGTGACCGGGTATGTGAAAAATGACTATCTTGTCTTTGAAGATGATATACAGGCTTTTGCAGAAAAAAATATAAAGAAGGTTGCAAAAGTTACAACAGAGACTCTCAGAGTCAGGGAAAAAGCTTCTAAAGATGCTGATGTTGTGACATTAATCTCCGAGGATGAAACTTATAAGGTGAAGAAACAGAACAGCGACTGGGCAAAGGTAAAAGTCGATGGTGAAACCGGATATGTTTCAAAAGATTATGTAGATGTAAAATATAAATTTAAAAAAGCAAAATCTATGAAGCAGATAAAGGCGGAACGTCAGGCAAAGCTGGAAGCACAAAGGAAAGCCCGGGAAGCTCGGGAACAGCAGTCCGTTCAGAGTTCTGTCCAGTCCTCAGGAAGCAGTTCCGCAGACACACAGAGCACTGGCAGCAGCCAGAGCAGGAAATCAATTCCGGCATCTGCAGGCGTTTCAGGAACATCCACAGGCAAAAGAGTAGCAAACTACGCACTGCAGTTTGTGGGGAACCCGTACCGCTACGGCGGAAACAGTCTCACGAACGGAATCGACTGTTCCGGATTTACACAGCAGGTTCTGGCCAAGTTCGGATACAGCATCAGCAGAACATCCAGCTCACAGGCCTCTGAAGGAGTCGCAGTTTCCACAAGCAATCTCCGTGCAGGAGATCTGATCTTCTACGGAAGCGGAGGAGGCATCAACCACGTAGCCCTTTATATCGGCGGCGGACAGGTTGTGCACGCAAGTAATTCAGCTCCTTATCCAAAAGGAGGGATCAAAGTCTCAAATGCGTTCTATCGGACTCCTGTATGTGCAAGAAGGATCATCCAGTAACAAAAGAATATCTAAAATTAAAATCCCGGAGACTTCAGTTTCCGGGATTTTTAGATTTATTAAAAAAGTCTGAAATCAGCTCTGAGAGTTGCAAAATTATGACAGCCGATGTATCATGGGTAATATATAAGGGGGTATTATCGTGAGTAAAGCTTTAAGAAAGGCCGCAGGCATTTTGTGTATGGTCGTTCTTACTCTGAGCGTGTCGGTACCGGCATACGCCGTAGAACCGGACAAAGCAAAGGAGACTGCTGAGACTTCATCATCCAGTGCTTCAGAAACAGAGACAGAGGCGACTACAGAAGAACAGACGGCAGCACAGGAGCCCAAACCTACAACGGCTTCAGAAAAGACTGCCACAGAGAAAAAGGGGGACAAAGCAAAGACAGAAAAAGTACATAACAAGAAGAAAAAGTCTAAGAAGAAATCAAAAAAGAAAAAAGATAAGAAGAAAGACAAAGAAAAGAAAATCGTTGCTCCGGAAGATGCTGTTTCCGTCAGATCAGAGACAGCCCTTGCCAGAGAGGAAAAATTAAAAAGACAGCTCCTGAAGGAAGAAAGCCTGGAGCAGAGTCTCCTTCATGCGGATAAGTTAAAGGAAGAGATGCAGAAGTTTTATCAGGCGCTGAATGAGCAGAGCGGCAGTGTAGCGATTCCGGGTGTAGTGGCATTGACCGGGGTGAAGAAGGACGGGAATGACACTCAGATCGGTCACAGAGTCAATCATTTGCTGCTGGAACTGTCAGTAAAGACCAAAAACGGTTATCTCAAAGACATCGCAGAAAATTATAATTTTGATGTGGCCGGTGAAATGAAGGTGGCGGATGTCATCGAAGATGAGGAGACGATCCAGTTAAAGCAGTATCTGGACCAGCAGATTTTAAACTGTGACAAAACACAGGAGCAGAGGCTGAGAGAACTCAAAAAAAGCAGGAAAAAGATAAGGACACTGAAGAAGCAGATCAAAGAGCTGAAGGCGGATGAGCCCCGTGTATTTGATCCAATGAATCTTCTGAAGAAAAGCAACCTGTCAGTAGAAGAGATTCGCCTGATGCTGAAGGGATCTGCCTTAGAGGAAGAGGCTCCGGCATTTTATAAATGTGAGAAGAAATATGGGGTCAATGCAGTCGTGGTGATGGGCATTGCAATCCATGAGAGCGCATGGGGGACCAGCAGACGTGCCAGAGAGGACCACAACCTCACAGGCTACGGGGTCACATCTGACAGCGCCAAAGGCATCAATGCACCGACAAAGGAAGAGAATCTTCTGATGACTGCTAAACTGCTGAAAGATAAGTATCTCGTTAAGGGAGGGGCTTATTACCACGGCCCCACAGTAAAAGGAGTCAATCAGTGTTACTGTGTCGGGAACACATGGGCAGGCTATGTGACCAACCGATGCTATGAGATCATGAAAAGATTATAAAAATCCTGAGGAATCATCGTCGAAGGGACGGTATTTTATACGCCACCCTTCGACGACTTTTTTTGCCCATTTTTCCCTTCGCCTGTATTGGTACAATGACAGGCAAAAGGAAAAAAAGATGAGAAAAGTACACAGAAGCCAGAACTTAAATAAGTATTTTTTGTCCATAAAAACCACCTTCTTAAACTACATAAATAATTTTTATTTATATAAGCTATTCTAACAAAAACAAATAACGGAGACAATAGAGACAGGAAAATGTACTGTAAAAATAGAAAATATTTATGGAAACCGGAGTTTGCTGCTTCCGATTCATAAATATATAAGAAGTGGAGTAGTGTATGAAAATGAATTATGAAGCGCTGGGACGGAAAATAAAAGAAGTGAGAAGAAAACAGAACATGACTCAGGAATATTTAGCTGAGAAAGTTGATCTGTCGGTCAGTCATATTTCAAATATTGAAACGGCAAAGACAAAAGTCTCACTTCCCACGCTGGTTGAAATCAGCAATGCATTGGGAGTTTCTGTGGACTACCTGCTGATGGACAGTTATCACTCACCGGAAATGAAAGAGGATGTTTTTGTGAAAGAACTTGACGCGGTGATCGAAAACTGCGGGCCGAGAGATAAAAAGATTGTTCTGGAGATTTCCAGAAAGCTTGCGGAACTGTTAGACGGTGAATAGAAAGATGGATGGGCAGAGACAGAAATGCCCATCCTTTTTCTAACCTTTTGTGCTGTCCAATGTTCTTATAAAGTCAAATAATAAAAGCGTGTCCAAAAAAGAGTGCACTTGAGGGCAGAAAGAAAGGATGAAGAACAATGAAAAAGAAATGGATGAGATGTCTGGCTGCAGTTTCTCTGATCGTGACCATGGGAGCCGGCACAGGGGCTGTGCCGCAGGCTCATGAGGAGGAAATGGCTGGAAAATCCGGGGGGGGGTATTTCTGAAATTCAGACATTAGCCCCAGAGACTGAACAGGAGACGACGGAAGAAAAAGGGACCGAAGCGGCATCGACAGAAACGCCCAAAATCAAAGGAACCGAAACGACAGAACGGCAGGAGACGGGCTCAACGCAGAGGAAGGCAAAAAAGCCGGTGAAGAAGAAAATGCTGTCAGAGAATGGGCAGACACTGCTCGATGTGAGTCAGGGAGATATCCGCATCACAGAGAATGGTGCCACCGGGGGCGGCCTTTCACAGAATGAGACAAGCCTGAATCCAAAAGGATACTGGATCACAGGTACAACAACTTCCAACAATATCGAAGTGCTGGAAGGAGTAGAGACAGATATAACCTTGGATAATGTCAGTATTACCATAGGGGAAGTGGACACAACTACGTCCAAGTGGGACTGTATCAATGTCTCCCATGCAGATGTCACGATCACTTTGGTCGGAGAGAACCGACTGATCTGCAATTCGGGGAGCTCGGCGGACGGATTTTCAGGCAGCACAGGAGCCGCGCTGGCGAAGGACGGAATGGATGGGACACTGACAATACAGTGTGAGAATGCAGGGATAGAAGGACATCGCTGCAATAGTTCCTGTGGGTCACTTCTTGCCGAAGGAAATCCAGACATATGGCATGTAGGCGCTATCGGCAGCACTTTGAGAAATATTGCGGATAAGAAAAACTGCGGATTTTCTAATCTGACAATCAAAGGCGGAAATATTGAGGCATATGCCGGACTGCATACGGCAGGGATTGGATCTGCCTGTGTTTCGGAAAGAGGTGGGGGAGGATATACAAGCAATATCCGTATTTCCGGAGGGAATATCAAAGCGACCGGAACAGATAAGGGTTCCGGGATCGGATCAGGCTATGGAAATACAGTAGACGGGATCTATATTTCGGGCGGTTATGTAGAAGCGCGGGGAGGAGCCAATGCTCCGGGGATCGGAGCAAGCTATGGCGGCGGAAACATGGATACAAAAAATATCCAGGTCAGCGGAGGAGATACGGTGGTCGTTGCCATAGGCGATGAGGCGACAAGTATGCCTGGTATCGGATCCGCAGGAGGCAATGATAAAGTATCCAATGTAACAGCGGCGCCGGATTTCGGATATCAGGGATATATCCAGGACGGGACGTCCCTTACTGATTACACCTTTGTGGATGGAACCCCGTTTCAAGAGAACACCGCAATTGAGGTCGGAAAGTTTTATACGAAGGTCTATTTCGGGCCATTCCGTGACACCAATCAGATCGAAAAGGATACGAAAGAACAGATCGGTGCCAACCATGTGATCAGCAAGACCGGAGGAGAAGCATTTACAAAAGAACAGTTAAAGGGCCTGACAAAGGTCACAGGAAAGCAGGAAAACGGGACGGATTTTTCGATGGATGATCTGCGGTTTGAATTCCCGGAGCAGATCGAGGCCATCAACAAAGCGAAAGCAGAGAAAAAACTGGGAGAGTATCCGCTGGTGTTTACGACGCCCAACGGGACAAAGACGACGGTCAAAGTCTGCTTAAAGGCCGAGGGAACGGATGCCGCGAAGGTGGACCCGGAACATCTGGAGGTTACGATCGGAGCCAACAGCTTTTCCAAAGAGACCGGAGGCCTTACACTGACGGCAGACGATGTGCGGACTCTGTCTTCGGTACAGGGAAAGGATGCTGAGGGGACCACCTATAAAGATGAGCATCTGATTCCGAATGAGAAGGAACTGAAAGCGATCAACGACGCAAAGACTGCGGGAAAAGCCGGGAAGTTTGAGCTGACCTTTACCTCGCCGGATAAAAAGAGCGTAAAGATCACGGTGAGCCTCCATGGAGAGTATGACAAGATCGTGCAGGATGCGGACAGCGGAGAGATGATCAAAGCCAAACATATCATAAGCAAAACAAGCGGAGCGCCATTTACAAAAGAGCAGCTAAAGGAACTGAGCAGAGTCAAGGCAGTCACAGGCGATGACAGTGTGATCGAAACGGATCTGATCACCTTTCCGAAGCAGGAACAGATCGAGAAGCTGAACGAGGCAAAAGCATCCAAAAAGACCGGGGAGTTTGAACTGACGTTTGCAGCTCCTGACGGGACAGAGGCAACGGTCACAGTCTATCTGACAGAGGAAGGGCTTGACGGGGCAGCCCAGGGAAGCGGAAAGCCAAGCTGCGGGGCAGACAGTGTGAGCCATCCGACCGGAGGAAACAGCTTTGGAGAGGAAGAACTGACGGAGCTTTGCAGGGCCAGAGGGAAAGATGAAAACGGAGACAACGCGATCTTAAAGATCGATGAGGAACAGCTTCGGAAACTGAACGAGGCAAAGGCGGCGGGAAAGACCGGCACCTTTGATGTGACCTTTACCATGGAGGATGGACCCAGGGTGAAAGTGGCGGTTGCGTTGACCGGAGAACACACGGTAACGTTTGATACGGACGGAGGGCAGGATGCACCCGGTGCACAGACGGTTACAGGAGGGAAAGAAGCGAGCCAGCCGGAGGAACCGAAGAAGGCCGGATATCTTTTTGAGGGCTGGTATTACACCGATGCGGAGGGAAACGAAGTGAAATGGGACTTTAATACGCTGGTGCATGAGAATCTGACCCTGAAGGCAAAATGGAAAAAGAAAGCGGAAGGAACCACGTCGAAAGAGGAGACGACAACTGCGGCAAAGAAACCGAAGAAAGAAAAAGAAAAGAAGCCGAAGAAGAAAAGCAAGACCAGCTGGAACTATAGAGAAGTGGCAGAGCGCAGAGCCCGGAAAAAGACGGGAGAAGGATGGGGAACAGCAGAGGAAGGGACTGCACAGACCGGAGAGGAAAGCAAGGTTATGTGGATCATATGTTTTATGGCAGGAGCCGCAGGTGTGATGACCGGTGTGGCCAGAAGAAGGAAACAGAGATAAGAGTATCATAAAACAGCTGGGGCGCGAGTCTTAGGTTCGAGATTAGACAGTCAATTTTAAATAAATTGGCTGTCTATTTTCATTCACTGCTTGACAAGTTTAAATGTAACTGATATAGTTACATTAAGAAATGTAACAGAAAAAGTTTCAGTTTACAAAAGAGATGGAGGAAACAGCATGAGTATTATAAATATAACAAAAGAAAATTTTCAATCAGAGGTATTAGAAGCAAAAAAACCGATATTGGTAGATTTCTGGGCGCCCTGGTGCGGTTACTGCAGAAGGATCTCCCCTGCTTTAGACCAGATTGGTGAGGACCGGGAAGATTCGGTTCAGATTGGAAAGATCAATATTGATGAGCAGATGGAACTGGCAGAGAGATTTGGAGTGATGACGATTCCTACGATGATTTTATTCAAAGACGGGAAGGCCGGAGAGCCTTTGGTAGCAGCCCAAACAAGGGACCAGATCGAACAGTGGATGCAGGAACAGAAGTAGTTTTTCAATAGTTTCAGGCGTGTATGTAAAAAAGTACAAGAAAAATCAAAAAAAGACTGGATATTTTCTTTGGAATCGTGTATTATTAATCATGCTTGAGACATGCAGAAGTGGCGGAACTGGCAGACGCGCTGTCT
Organism: Anaerostipes caccae L1-92; assembly: GCF_014467075.1. Classification (NCBI taxonomy): domain Bacteria; kingdom Bacillati; phylum Bacillota; class Clostridia; order Lachnospirales; family Lachnospiraceae; genus Anaerostipes; species Anaerostipes caccae. The sequence goes on along the minus strand of NZ_AP023027.1, from coordinate 2,454,063 downwards.
TCAGGCGGCAGTGGGATTACTCCCGTGAGAGTTCGAGTCTCTTCTTCTGCATTATAAGTAACGGTTAAGTTCAAATTTAGAACTTAACCGTTTTTTTTGTTCTATGGGGACGTTGAAGCGGCCCTGTTCTCTTTGTTCTAATTAATTATTAATCCGGAACCCGGGATGGGGAGTGCCCCTGGAAGTTAAATTCCTGATCCCAATCAAAGTCTGCCGATTCTTCAGAACTTCTTGGCCAATGACGGCACCATTCAGGTACCGCAGGCGTTTCTATCCGGTCAAGGCTTGGTGTATAGGGTTTTAGATCCAGGACCGGGGTATTGTCATTGGCATCGATATAAGCAATCTGGATTTCACCGTTTTGATGATTAACATGAAGAATCTCTGCGGTGCTTAAAGCGATCGGATTGGGGCGGTGGGGAGAACTGGTTGAAAAGATCCCCATTCGTCTGGGACCTTTTTTATAAGGCCTTTCTGTCACCAGAGTATCTCTATCAGAGTCCGAATCACACTCACTGAACCACCATATGACATTGATATGGGTGAAGCCGTCCAAAGCCTCAAGAGCGGGGATAAACGGCGGATCGATCTTAATGAATCTTCCCTTCTCGTCAGTATAAATTTTTCCTATGGACCGAATGTTAAATGATGTCATAAAAGTACCTCCTGTTTTACTGTTTGATTTGATAACAAAATAAATATAGACCCTCACACGATGTGAGGGTCAAGGGAAAATGGAGCATTGGATAAATGGAAAGCAGAAAGCGGCGGTTTTAGAGGAATCTGAATTTCGACGAGAAAGTTTTCAGGATTATGTTCATTCCAGGGGCCGCGGTGTACAATTTGGCGATTCTGGCCCGACATTTGAAACTGTTCATTTTTTTGGAGCCAGCCTGCAAAAGATTGATATGCCCCTGCAATATTTGAAAAAGGTCCATATACCATTGTAAAGGCCATGAACGGGACAGGTTCTGTATCCCGAAATATAAAGCCGCCTTTGTTCTCGCTGAAGCTCTGGACAGGAACACACAATTCAACGTCGACATTCTGTTCTTTATATTCTGCATCATGATAGATAGAGAATGCCGCATCATCTGTTATTGCTATATGATGACTGCAGGCAAATTCGGACAAGTTTTTCCACAGGTCCCCTTCCGCATAGTAGTCGGGGATTATTTTTCTTATAGAGAGCACCCGGCAGCTGGGGATAGACTTTATTGAAACTTGATAATGCAGTTCGTTTTGACTGTCCAAGAGTTCATGTTTCGCGAGTTCTATTTTTTTCAGCCGTATTTTCTCAATTTCTATAGTATTCAGTATTGCCGTATATTTTTTATCAAGAAGCTCTGTCAAAGAGGTAGGATTTTCGGCATGAAGGGCTTCCTTGATTTCAGAGACCTGGAACCCACTGTCCCGCAAATAGATGATCTTATTTAATACAGGAATCTGTTCCACGGAATACATTCTGTATCCGGTCATTGGATCGATCTGTGCAGGTTTTAAAAGGCCTGTCTGGTCATAGTGTCTGAGCATTCGGACTGTAACCTGCGTGAGCTTGGAAAATTCTCCAATTCTGAACATCATATATCTTCGTCCTTTCTCTTTTTCTTTGATTATATTGGATACGTTTTATTGTATCAACAGCGAAGTTATATTATTATGAGAGGTTCAAAGAGCCAAACGGAAATTGTGTGAAAAATGCCCACGATGCCCTGATTCGCCGTGATATATTTTTTATAGAGATCATGATCCGGCAAAATTGTCAATGAGTTCTGTAAACAATGATGTATTATCAGGAGGTAGTAGTATGAATCGTTGGGAGGATACTGTTTTAACGGATAAAGGAGCGGCTCTTCAGGCTAAACTTGCAGACGGACAGACCCTGAAGATTACGAAAGTAATGACGGGAGCCAGCAAGGTTCCGGTGGTAAACCTGCGGCAGCAGACGAGAGTCACAGATGGTGGAAAACGGATTATTTTACAGCCGCCCAGGACGGAGGGAGACCAATTCATCATCCCCGTGCTGCTGGAAAACAGCGGCTTGGAAGAAAGTTATGATTTGTGGCAGGTAGGATTTTATGCAAAAGATCCGGATGAAGGAGAAATTCTTTACTGTATCGCACAGGCATCGGAAAGAAAAAATATACCATCTGCGTCAGAGAGTCCGGGGTTTTCTGTGACATGGGATTTCTATTTTAAAACATCGAATAGAGTGCCGTTTGAGGTAATATTAAATCCGAACGGGTTGGTAAATATAGAAGCATATCAGAGGCATACAGATGAAATAGAGCAAGTGAATAGTAAGGTAGAGGATTTAAGTTTGGACTTAAAAAAACAAATAGACCAGATGACGGATAAAATTTATCCGGTAGGGAGTATTTATATTTCTGCAAACAATATCAATCCCGGCTTGCTCTTTGGAGGCACGTGGGTTGCATTTGCACAGGGGAAAACCTTATTTGGTTTTCATTCTGAAGATGCAGACTTTAATTATGGAGAAAAACCAGGAGGTACAAAAACACATATACACGGTACAGGAAACTTTACTCTTGGACTGCCACATATTCCTTCACATTCTCACAGTGTAAACGCATTTAATATACCAAGCAGTGGAGCACATAACCATACATTTAACTGGTTATCTGACAATACAATCGGAGGAGGGGGTGGAAGGCCAGGTACGAATGGCAGTCATACAAGTACAAGGAGTGATATCATTGTAAGCAGCGGTGGGCATGCACATACTGTTCCTGCACATAATACGAATAATAATGGAGGAGGACAGGCACACAACCATGGGAATACAGGGAGTTCCGGCAATCTTCCTCCATATCTTACAGTTTATATTTGGAAGCGGACAGTATAGAAGCAAGAGGCACACAAAGAAAGCAGAGAAATAAGATAGTGTTTAAAAAGTGTTGACAAAGAATTTTGAATGATGCATTCTATTCAAAGCTAGTGAAAATATAGAAAAACTCTGGAAAGGAACACATTATGATATTATATGAAACAACGGTGATTGACGTGGGACCGGAAGTGAAGAAATTTGCAGAAAAAGGAATGTTGGTTACATTTGCAGAGAAGGCTTTGATTACACTCAAAGATTATTCCTATTATATTGAGAGAAGCAAAATAAACGGAGAAATCGGCACAGCCAGAAAATTACTTATTGACGGATCGGAATATACGGTCATAGAGATTGGTTCCATGGTAAAAGACAATCTGGAAACATTGGGACATGTGACAATATCCTTTAAAGAAGAGGGAGACTGTCTCCCGGGAAGTATCTGTGTGGAAAAGGCAGAGGTACCAGCGCTGAGAAAGGGAAGCAGGATTCAGATATTGAGCGAATGATATTTGGAATAAAGAAACAAAGAAGATATTAAAAAAAGCTGACAGATGAACCTGTCGGCTTTTGTTGCTGTATAGAAAAAGGAACTAATATCTGCCTGGGAAAAGTTCGTAAAAAATTATTTAAAAAAATTCCTTGACTCTGACACAGTGCTATAGTCTATATTGAAGATGAGCTCAGAAAAAATCCACATATGTGAGAGGTGTAAATAATGTTAAGAATCGGAGATTTTTCAAAGTTGTCAAGAGTCAGTATCCGTATGCTGCGCCATTATGACAAGATCGGACTATTGATACCGGAGTCGGTAGATGAAAGTACCGGATACAGATATTACAGCGAATCCCAGCTTCCGGAGGCAGATACTATACAGGCATTAAGGACTATGGGATTTGGACTGTCTGTCATAGGGGAAATCCTGAATAAATACGAAAATGAGGAAGAGATGGAACAATTCCTGATGATCAAGAGGGAAGAACTTCTCTGTCAGGCTCAGGAAACGGAACAAAGACTCAGACTTCTTGACAATACGATTCAGTGGCTGAGAAAGGATGGAAACTTTATGGATTATAATGTGACGTTAAAAACACTGCCGAAGAGGTATGTAGCCAGTGTGAGACAGGTGATTCCTGCCTACGACTGTGAAGGAATGCTGTGGGAGACGCTAAATAAGGAGATTGCGGGGCAGAACGTGAAACCGGAAAATCCAGGCTATGGACTTGCTGTGTTCCATGACAAAGGGTTTAAGGAAAGTGATGTGGATGTGGAAATCCAGGTGTCTGTCGATGGAACCTATCAAGACACGGAGCATGTAAAATTCAAGTATGTGGACGAAATGCAGATAGCATCTGTGACATACAAAGGAAGCTATGACCAGATTACGAGAGTAAATAAGGCGGTAGCGGAATGGATTTGTGAAAACGGGTATGACTTTGACGGGCCGTCGGTCTGCATTTACCATGTGAGTCCGCATGATGCCAGGACACCGGAGGATCTGGTAACAGAAGTATGTTTTCCGGTCAAGAAAAAAGAAGTATAAACAGGCATGGAAAAGGACGCTCCCGAAAAGGAGTGTCCTTTCTGGCTCTGATTATTTGTGAATCCGTGTGCCAGTTTTCCCCATGATTCCGTCCTTTGCTTTTTCCAAAAGAGTGATCATGGCAGTACGTCCTGCCTTAGAGCCGGCGAAGTCGATAGCGGCCTGTACTTTCGGGAGCATAGAGCCGGGAGCAAAATGTCCTTCCCCGATGTAGCGCTCTGCCTCCTCGATGGTCAGATCAGACAGCCATTGTTCGTTTTCTTTGCCGAAATTGATGGCCACCTTTTCCACGGCTGTCAGGATGATCAGCACGTCCGCATCCAGTTCTTTCGCCAGCAGGGAGCTGGCAAAGTCCTTGTCGATGACCGCGCTGGCACCGGATAAATGATCGCCTTTTAAAGTCACAGGAATTCCGCCGCCGCCGCAGGTTATCACGACACGTCCGGAGTCCACCAGATTGCGGATAGCCCCAAGCTCTACGATTTCTTTCGGTTTTGGGGAAGCCACGACCCGGCGGTAGCCCCGGCCTGCGTCCTCTTTCATGATATGGCCGTATTCTTTGGCCTGAAAATCCGCGTCTTCTTTGGAGAGGAAGCGGCCAATCGGTTTAGATGGGTTATCGAAGGCCGGATCTTTTTCATCTACCCGGACTTGTGTGATGATCGTTACTACCGGTGTCCGGAGGAATCCTCGCTTCCTCAATTCCTCCCGGATGGCATTCTGGAGATCATATCCGATATAGCCCTGGCTCATGGCCACACAGACGGACAGAGGAGTGTTTGGCTGGTTCTCATCTTCCCGGCTTAATGCACTCATGGCGTTGTTGATCATACCGACCTGGGGACCGTTTCCGTGGACAATGACAACCTCATGGCCGTCTTCAATCAGGTCACAGATAGCTTTGGATGTGGATTTAACGGCAGTCATCTGCTCCGGCAGTGAATCTCCCAGAGCGTTGCCGCCTAAAGCGATGACGATTCTTTTTCTAGTATACATGGGATACCTCCTGAAAATAGAAACCGCCACGAACAAACGTCATTGTCAGAATGTAAGTGGCGGTAAACTAGAAATTAGCAGTTCAGATTATTTAAAGATTCTTGGCTTTTTATTTTCTTCAAGCTTTTTGAGGATAGCCTGAGGATCTTCAAATTTGCTCAGGAAGATCATAGCTGCGATCACATATGGTTTGTAGCTTGCTTCTTTGTAGAGCGGATTGCGGTAACGGTCAAAGACGCTCTCATCCACTTCGCCTTCCTCACAGCTTAAACCGGTGATATCGGCAGGCAGGCAGTGCAGGTAAAGGGCTTTTCCGTCCTTAGTTGTTTTCATCAGTTCCTCTGTACATGCCCAGTCTTTATGCTTTGCGTTCTGGGCAAGAAGTTCTTTTTCCAGGCGGTCGATGCCGTCAAAATCACCGTTTCCGTAAAGTTCGGTGCGTTCTTCCATAGCTGCGAAAGGAGCCCAGCTCTTTGGATAGACAATGTCGGCATCTTTAAATGCCTCTTCCATGCTGTTGGTCTTTGTGAAAGTTCCGCCGGATTTTTCTGCGTTCTTTCTTGCGACTTCCTCAACTTCCGGCATTACATCGTATCCTTCCGGATGCGCAAGCACTACATCCATGCCCATTCTGGTCATCAGGCCGATGACACCCTGAGGAACGGAGAGGGGCTTTCCGTAAGAAGGAGAGTAGGCCCAGGACATGGCTAATTTCTTTCCTTTTAAGTTTTCCACACCGCCGAACTCGTGGATGATATGGAGCATATCTGCCATACACTGGGTCGGGTGGTCAATATCGCACTGGAGATTCACGAGAGTAGGGCGCTGTTCCAGGATTCCGTCTTTATTTCCCTGTTCTACGGAATCAGCCACTTCGTGCATATAAGCATTTCCTTTTCCGATGTACATATCGTCCCGGATTCCGATCACGTCTGCCATGAAGGAGATCATGTTGGCTGTCTCCCGCACAGTTTCACCGTGAGCGATCTGGGATTTTCCTTCATCCAGATCCTGAACTTCAAGTCCGAGTAAGTTGCAGGCAGAGGCAAAGGAGAAACGTGTTCTGGTAGAATTGTCGCGGAACAGAGAGATTCCGAGACCGCTTTCAAATACCTTGGTGGAAATGTTGTTCTCACGCATGAAGCGGAGGGCATCGGCTACCAGCCATACAGCCTCCAGTTCGTCGTCAGTTTTTTCCCAGGTCAGGAAAAAGTCATTCTGGTACATTTCTTTAAAATTCAGCTGGTTTAAGCGGTCGATATAGTCCTGTAATGTATTCATTTTCATAGTAGATTCCTCCTAAAAAATCAAATCTGATCAATGACAGTAAAATGGTTTATTTCTTTTCACAGTAAATGGACGGAAGTGCTGCGTATACAGCGGCGCAGGTCACAAGCTCTGCCTTCCAGGTTTTTTCGTTCGGCGCGTGAGCCTGATCCTCGTGTCCCGGACCGAAACCGATACAAGGGATTCCGAACCGTCCCATGATGGAGACACCGTTGGTGGAGAAGGTCCATTTGTCGATGCGCGGTTCTCCGTATAATCCTTCGTAAGCTTCTGCCATCGCATTGGTCACGTCGTGGTCTTCCGGGATCACCCAGGTAGGGAAGTAGCACTCAGTAGGATAGGTAAGTCCCTTCCATGACGGCCTTGCATACTCATACATTGAAACTTTGGCGCCGTACTTTTTCACATTCGGCAGAGCGCGGATCTCATCCAGACAGCTCTCCCATGTCTCGCCGGCTGTCATGCGGCGGTCCAGAGATACGGAACAGGAGTCTGCAACGGCACAACGGCTCGGAGAGGAGAAGAAGATCTCTGAGGTGGTCACGGTGCCGCGTCCTAAGAAGCGTGCTTCTTTCCACTGATCATTGAACTTCTCATCCAGCATTTTTACGAGACCTTTGATCTCGGTTCCGTCCTCAGCGTCATTTTCATTGAGGGCACGCACATCCTGAAGAATATCTGCCATTTTGTAGATTGCGTTGTCGCCGCGTTCCGGGGCAGAACCGTGACAGGAGACTCCGTCCACATCGATGCGGATCTCCATACGCCCTCTCTGGCCGCGGTAAATGCCGCCGTCGGTGGGCTCTGTGGAGACGACGAATTCCGGACGAACCTTATCTTCGTTGACGATGTACTGCCAGCAGAGGCCGTCGCAGTCTTCTTCCTGGACGGTTCCGGTTACAAGGACAGTATACTTGTCGCTGAGCATGCCTAAATCTTTCATGATCTTTGCGCCGTAAACAGCGGAGACGATGCCGCCCAGCTGATCGGAAGTACCTCGTCCGCCGATCTCTGTCTCGGACTCAAAGCCCTCATAGGGATCGAACTCCCAGTTATCAAGATTTCCCACACCTACAGTGTCTATGTGGGCGTCATATCCGATGAGTGTTTCACCGGTTCCCATATATCCGAGGACATTGCCCATCGGATCGATCTCTACCTTGTCAAATCCAAGTTTTTTCATTTCTTCGGCGATCCTGTTGACATGAGCTTCCTCATCGCAGCTTTCCCCTGGGAATTTTACGATATCCCTCAGGAATTTTGTCATATCTGCTTCGTAGTTTTGTGCGGCTTCTTTGATCTTATTAAAATCCATTCTAAATATCCTCCTAAATGCTTTGAGATTTCAGGTTCTTATTGATCTTTTCCTTCCCAGACGATCTGTTTGTAGCGGTCCGGGTCTGTGTCTCCTTCGGTTGAGAAGAGGAGAACTTTTGAGTCACGGTCTAGTTCTAAATGCTCACGGAGATCTTTATATTCCTCCATGGTCATGAGGCTTGCAAGGAGTCCGAAAGGAGCTGCGCCGGATTCCCCGGAGATAACCTGCGGGTCTCCCTTCAGCGGAGCGGAGAGCATCCGCATTCCTTTTCGGGCTACCCAGTCGGGACAGGCAGTGAAAGTATCCACATGGTTTTTTAAAATATCCCAGGAGAGGGTATTCGGTTCCCCGCAGGCAAGCCCGGCCATGATGGTCGGCATATCACCGTCCACGATCTGGATGCTTCCGTCTTTTTTTGCGGCACCTTTGTAGAGGCAGGCAGCTGATTCGGCTTCCACCACGATCACTTTCGGCGGGTTTTCCGGATAGCGGTTGGCAAAGTAGCCCTGGACTGCTCCGGCCAGAGATCCGACGCCGGCCTGGATGAACACATGGGTAGGCCGTCCGCAGCCGTCTTCAGAAAGCTGTTCGTCGGCTTCCATTGCCATGGTTCCGTAGCCCTGCATGATCCATGAAGGGATCTCCTCGTATCCATCCCATGCTGTGTCCTGTACGACTACGCCGTGAGGTGTCTCTTTTGCGGCGGCGGCAGCCATGCGGACACATTCATCGTAGTTGACTTCCTCTATGGTAGCCTGGGCATTCTCGGCTAATATATTTCGAAGCCGGGTCTGTGTGGAGCCCTTCGGCATAAATACCACAGCCTTTTGTCCGAGTTTGTTTGCGGCCCATGCGACGCCTCTTCCGTGGTTTCCGTCTGTTGCGGTAAAGAAGGTTGCCTGACCGAATTCTTTTTTCAGCGCTTCGGAAGTGAGAACATTATAAGGAAGGTCTTCTACCTTTTTTCCTGTTTCTTTTGCTATGTAGCGGGCCATGGAAAAGGACCCTCCGAGGACTTTAAACGCATTCAGCCCAAACCGGTAGGACTCATCCTTTACGTAAATGCTGTCAAGTCCCAGATAATCAGCCATTCGGTCCAGCCTGGCCAGAGGCGTTTTGCTGTACTGGGGAAAACTTTCATGGAAGGCTCTGGCTTTCTTTATTTCATCCAGCGCCATGATGCTTAAATGCCGGTCATCGGTTTCAGGCATTTCATTGACTGCCCATTTGATTGTTTCCATATAAATCAAATCCTCCTTTATTTGTTGACGTCGATGTAGCTGTATAAAGTAAACTTTGAGATGCCAAAGTACTTGGCGACTTTATCACCGGATTTTGTGATCAGAAAGGCTCCGGCATCATTTAAAAACTGAATGGCCTTTACTTTCTCTTCCTTGTTCATAAGGGCAGCGGGTTTTCCAACCAGAGTGACAGACTGTTCGATCAGACTGTCCAGCAGGTCGTGTACATTTCCCACGATAGCGGTAGGCTCATCCTTTTTCTGTTCCTCCACATGCATCAGAGACTGAAGGGAAGCGTCGATCATTAAAAGAGCACTGATGTCGTAATTGATGGCCACGATATAGTGTACTTTTCCGTCATCCCCTTTTACAAAGGTTGTTGTGGATTTTAATATTTTGCCGTCGGATGTCTTAATCTGATATGCGTAGTGGTCCTTGATGTCTTCCGGATGTTTGTGAAGTGTCTCTAAAACGACCGCGGAAGGGCCGTCTCCTAATTTCCGGTTGGTGACGTGTCCGTTTTCGATGTGTACGATGGTATGTTCCATATCCTTACTTGTAAGGTCATGTATAATGACTTCGCAGTCCCTGCCGAACTGCATGGCGATCGTATGCGCCATTTGCTTTAATAGTTCCAGCTCCGGATTCATATTGATCACTCCTTTTCTGAGTGTTTTGGTTGCCTGATAAGTTAATCATAGCACGTTTTTTTAGGATTGCAATAAAAAAATACAAAAATTTTTAGATATCACAAAAATATTTTGTATACATGCTGCGGAACGGTTGTTTTTTAAATTTTAGGATGCTATATTTAGATTATCGAAAGAGTACCTGCACAAAGAATAGGAGGTCAAGTTATGTTAATTGTCGGGAACGGAAGAATGATCACAAGAGATGTCAGCTGCCCATTTTTAGAGGACGGCGCTGTTGTGATGGACAAAAATAAGATCATAGAAGTCGGCCAAACAGAGGACATAAGAAAGGCATATAAAGAGGCGGAGTATATTGATGCGAAGAAAGGCGTCATTATGCCCGCCTTCATTAATACCCATGAGCACATATACAGCGCCATGGCCAGAGGACTTTCCATTGACGGATACGATCCGAAAGGCTTTTTAGACATCTTAGACGGCATGTGGTGGACTATAGACCGGAATCTATCGGAGGAACAGATCTTACAGAGCGCCAGGGCTACCTACATTGACAGCATTAAAAACGGTGTGACGACGGTATTCGACCACCATGCCAGCTTCGGCAGCATTACGGACAGTCTCTTTATTATAGAAGAAGCGGCAAAAGAACTGGGAGTTAGAAGCTGTCTGTGTTATGAAGTTTCCGACAGGGACGGAATGGACAAAGCAAAGGAAGCGGTTATGGAAAATGCAAGGTTCATTCAGCATACTCTGAAGGATGATACAGACATGATCGCCGGCATGATGGGAATGCATGCGTCCTTTACCATCTCCGATGAGACGATGGAACTGGCGGCGGCCAACAAGCCGGAGGAAGTGGGATACCATATCCATGTGGCAGAGGGCATCGAGGACCTTCATCACTGTTTGAAGCACTACGGAAAAAGGATCATCGACCGGCTGATGGACTGCGGAGTACTGGGAGAGAAGACTCTGCTCGGACATTGTATTTATGTAAATGAGCATGAAATGGATCTGATCAGGGATACGGACACGATGGTCGTCCACAATCCGGAATCCAACATGGGAAATGCCTGCGGCTGCCCTCCGACGATGAGGATGGTACAGAAGGGAATCCTTGCCGGACTTGGAACCGACGGCTATACCCATGATATGACAGAATCTTATAAGGTGGCAAATTTACTGCATAAACATTCTCTGTGCGATCCGAATACCGCATGGGCGGAAGTGCCGCAGATGCTTTTTGAAAACAATGCAAAGATCGCGGGCAGGTATTTTAAGTCCCCGCTTGGAGTTCTTAAAAAAGGTGCGGCCGCAGATGTCATCATCGCTGACTACGATCCGCTGACACCGATGAATGAAAGCAATGTAAACGGGCATATCCTGTTTGGTATGACCGGAAGAAATGTAGTGACTACCATCGGAAACGGAAAGGTTCTGATGAAAGACCGCAGGCTCCTGGTGGCCGATGAAGCCCAGGCCATGGCAAAATGCAGAGAAGAGGCAGAGAAACTGGCCGATACGATCAATAACCGATAGGAGGATGAATTTATGAGTGATATTATGACGTCAATTCCCTTTCGAAAGCTCCTTGACTGGGTGCTGAGAGAAAAGGAAGAGAAGGGAACAATCTTTGGTGTCCGCAGGCCTTACGAGGCTGATCCGTCTGAGACCGTACAAATTTTTGGACGGAAACTGGAGACACAGATCGGACCGGCGGCGGGACCCCACACACAGCTTGCCCAGAACATCGCGGCAGCTTACGTGGCGGGCAGCAGATTTTTTGAACTTAAAACCGTACAGATCATGGACGGAGAAGAACTGTCTGCCTGTGTCAATAAACCGTGTATCCTTGCAGAGGATGAGGGATATAACTGTGAATGGTCCACAGAGCTCTATGTGCCCCAGGCGATGGAAGAATACATAAAGGCGTGGTTTTTGCTGCATATTATTTCAAAAGAATACGGTCTCGGTGCTGCGGACGGATTCCAGTTTAACATCAGTGTGGGCTATGACCTGGCAGGCATCAAGTCTGAAAAGATCAACACCTTTATCGACACGATGACGGAGGCAAAAGACAGCAGTATTTTCAAAGAATGTATGAGGGAAGCCAAGCTTATGGCAAAACGGCTTCACAATGTCACTGAGGAAGATATTGAAGCTATTCCGTCCGATATATGCAATTCTGCGACGATTTCGACTCTTCACGGATGTCCTCCCCAGGAGATTGAAAGCATCGCCGACTACCTATTAAAAGAAAAAGGCCTGCATACCTTTATCAAATGCAACCCGACACTGCTCGGGTATGAATTTGCCAGAAAGACCATGGACGGCATGGGCTATGACTACATGGTGTTCGGGGACTTTCATTTTAAGGACGATTTACAGTATGAGGATGCGGTGCCGATGCTCACAAGGCTTATGAAGCTGGCGGATGAAAAGAACCTGGAATTCGGAGTGAAGATTACCAACACTTTCCCGGTGGATGTGAAAGAAAACCAGCTTCCGAGCGAGGAGATGTATATGTCAGGAAAGGCATTATTTCCACTGTCTATTTCCCTGGCAGCAAAGCTGTCTGAAGAGTTTGGAGGAAAGTTAAGGATTTCTTATTCCGGAGGCGCGGATGCCTATAATATTGCAGAAATCGTGGGGGCAGGAATATGGCCGGTCACGGTGGCCACTACTCTGCTGAAGCCGGGCGGTTACCAGCGGCTTTCTCAGATGGCGGAGAAGCTTCAGGAACGCGGAGTCATGCTTCCGTTCAAAGGCGTTGACGTGAATGCGGTTTCAGAGCTTGCCGTGAAGGCCAGGACAGATAAGCACCATGTAAAAGCCGCAAAGCCGCTTCCTTCCAGGAAAATGAAACAGCCGGTTCCGCTTTTGGACTGTTATGTGGCGCCTTGTAAGGAGGGATGCCCGATCCATCAGGATATTACGGCATACATGCCGCTGACCGACGAAGGCAAATACAAAGAGGCGCTGGAAGTCATCATGGAGAGAAACCCTCTTCCATTTATCACAGGAACCATCTGTGCCCATAACTGCATGAGCAAATGTACGAGAAATTTTTATGAGGAACCTGTACATATCAGAGACAATAAACTGAAGGCAGCCCTGGGCGGTTATAAAGATGTCCTGGACTCTTTAAAGCCGGCGGAGAAGAACGGCAAAAAAGCCGCTGTCATCGGAGGCGGGCCGGCCGGAATGGCGTGTGCGTATTACCTTGTGAAGGCAGGGACGGAAGTAACGCTGTATGAGCAGACAGATTCCCTGGGCGGCGTGGTGCGCCATGTGATTCCGGAGTTTCGGATTCCTTCTGCCTCCGTGGAGAAAGACGCTTCCTTCCTTGAGAAACTCGGCGTTGACATCCAGCTGAACGTAAAGATCGAAAATGCACAGGCGTTGAGAAAGCAGGGATATGACGCGGTGATCCTGGCTGTGGGGGCATCCAAGCCCGGAGAACTTTCACTGGAGAAAGGAGGCGTGATCAACGCGCTGGAATTCCTGAAAGAGTTTAAGGAAAAAGACGGGGATGTGATGATCGGAAAGAATGTTGCGGTGATCGGCGGCGGAAACACAGCCATGGACACGGCACGGGCGGCAAAGCGGACAAAGGGCGTGGAGCATGTCTATCTTGTATACAGGAGAACAAAGCGGTATATGCCCGCCGATGAAGAAGAACTTTTAATGGCTGTGGAAGACGGCGTGGAATTCAGAGAACTGCTGTCACCGGTGCTTTTAGAAGACGGAAAATTGGTCTGTAAGGTTATGGAACTCTCTGACCCGGATGAGTCAGGGCGCAGAAGTGTGAAGAGTATCGGTAAGCGCACAGAAATACCGGCGGATACCGTGATCGCCGCAGTGGGAGAACAGGTGCCTTCGGATTTCTATCAGGAGAACGGAATCCAGGTGGACAGCAGGGGAAGGGCAAAGACCGACCCGGAAACGCTGATGACCAGCCAGGAAGGCATTTACGTGATCGGAGACGGACTCTGCGGCCCGGCTACGGTAGTCGAAGGCATGAGAGATGCCATGCTTGCGGCTTCTGACATTCTCGGATCTTCAGTTTCCAGAGGAAACGACAATCCTGCGCAAAAGTCAGACTGCTGTGAGAAGAAAGGAATACTGAAGGATTCAAAGGAAGAAGAAAACCAGAGCAAAAGATGTCTCGGCTGCGATGTTGTATGTGAAAACTGCGTGGATGTCTGTCCGAACCGGGCCAATGTATCCATCCATGTGCCGGGATTCGAAAAAGACCAGGTCGTTCATATCGACTATATGTGCAATGAGTGCGGGAATTGCAGGAGCTTCTGCCCGTACGACAGTGCGCCTTATCTGGATAAATTTACTCTGTTTGCCAATGAAAAGGATATGGAAAACAGTAAAAATGACGGATTTTTTGTACTGGACCGTGAAGAAAAGAAATGTCTGGTAAGGTATCTGGGAGAAACAATGACAGTGAACTTGGAGGATGAGAGTTCTGCAGTGACAGAAGGTTTGAGAAGGCTGATGACCGTCATCTGTGAAGACTACGCATTTTATCTGCTTTAGTCTGCGGTCCGGAACGGGGAGTCCGGCAAAGCGGGCTGTTGAGCGGACAGCAGGGAGATAGTAGATATGTTTGATAGTTTTAAGAGTAAGACAGGAGTAAAAGAGCTGTTTTTGACCGATGGGAAGCCGCCGTACAAACAGGCGCTCCCTCTGGCGCTGCAGCATGTAGTGGCGATGATCGTGGGATGTGTCACACCGGCCATCATCGTAGCCGGGATCGCATTATCAAGAGGTGAGATATCACCTGAGGATAAGATCGTTCTTGTACAGGGCGCGCTGATCGTCGCTGCGGTGGCGACGCTTTTGCAGCTTATTTCGTTAAAAAACAAAGTGGGGTCCGGCCTGCCTGTCATCATGGGTGTCAGTTTTGCATATCTGGCAACCATGCAGGCGGTAGTCCAGGAATTTGATCTGGCTACACTGTTCGGCGCACAGCTGACCGGAGGAATCGTTGCAGTCATCGTAGGTATTTTTATCAAAAGAATCCGTTCTTTATTTCCGCCGATCGTGACGGGAACGGTAGTATTTACCATCGGGCTTTCCCTATATCCGGTAGCGGTGGGATATATGGCAGGAGGCACCGGATCAAAGGATTACGGCAGTGTTAAGAACTGGGCGGTAGCCCTGATCACGCTGGCGGTAGTCGTGGGACTGAGCCATTTTACGAAAGGATTTTTGAAACTTTCCGCGATCCTGATCGGCATCTGTGTCGGATATGTGATCGCCGTCATTCTCGGAATGGTGGACTTCAGTCCGGTCCTCTCGGCGTCCTGGGTGCAGCTTCCGAGGCCCCTTCATTTCGGGATCAAGTTTGAGCCCTCTTCCATGATTACCATGTCGATCCTGTTTGTCGTGAACTCGGTGCAGGCCATCGGGGATCTGACGGCCACAACACAGGGAGGCCTGGGCAGAGAACCTTCGGACCGGGAACTCTCCGGAGGCATCATCGGAAACGGACTGGGCAGCCTGTTCGGTGCGCTGTTCGGCGGCCTTCCCACAGCTACCTTCAGCCAGAATGTAGGAATCGTGGGAACCACGAAGGTTGTGGCGAAGAGAGTATTTTATCTGGCGTCAGGGATCATTCTGGCAGCAGGACTGCTTCCGAAGATCGCGTCTCTGCTGACCACGATCCCTCAGTGTGTATTGGGAGGGGCGACCATATCTGTATTTGCCTCTATTGCCATGACAGGAGTGAAACTGATAGCAAAAGCAGGGCTTAACAACCGGAATACGGCGATCGTCGGTCTTGGAGTGGCTGTCGGAATGGGCATTACACTGGCTCCGGATTCTCTTGCACTGTTTCCGTCATGGGTCATGATGGTTTTCGGAAAATCAGCGGTTGTACTGGCGACCCTGATCACAGTTGTACTGAACCTGATCATTCCGCAGGAGGAAGAAAAAGTGAGGGTCCGCAGGAGGATTCCTCTGAAATTTACGGTCAAAGAAAAGAATTTCAAGAACCTTAAGTCGCTGTAAGATGTGACGGGAATGGAGGGATAGGTATGTTCCGATGTACGGTCAATAAAAAAGAATATGTTGTGGAAAAGGACCAGAAACTGATCCGTTTTTTGAGAGACGAACTGAAGCTTAAATCTGTCAAAGACGGGTGCAGCCAGGGAGCCTGCGGTACCTGTACGGTGCTGTTGGACGGGAAGGCTGTGAAAGCCTGCATCCCGATGATGTCAAAGATGGACGGCAAAGAGATTCTCACGGTGGAAGGTATTCCCGAGGAGGAAAAAGAGGTTTTCATCTATGCATTCGGGGAGGCGGGGGCCGTCCAGTGCGGTTTTTGTATTCCGGGAATGGTCATCTGCGCCAAGGGTCTCCTGGATGTAAATTTGAATCCGACGAGGAAGGAGATTGCTTTCGCACTCAGGAATAACATCTGCCGCTGCACCGGATATAAAAAGATCATGGATGCGGTGGAACTTGCGGCCAGACTTTTCCGGGAGGGAAAGAAGATTCCGAAGGAGAACGGACAGTGGAAGGTGGGCGAGAGAGTCCATCGGCTGGATGTGAGAGAAAAGGTACTGGGTACCGGGGAGTATACGGATGACATCGAGATGGAAGGCATGCTTTTTGCAAGCGCCGTCCGCTCGGAATATGCCAGGGCAAAGGTGCTGTCCGTCGATGGCTCAAAGGCCCTTGCCGTTCCCGGTGTGAAGGCCGTGATCACGGCAAAGGATATCCCGGGGAATGTCCGGACCGGACATCTGAAACGGGACTGGTATGTGCTGATCCCGGAAGGTACAACGACAAAATATCTGGGAGATTCCATTGCCCTCGTGGTGGCTGAGAGCGAGGAGGCGTTAGTTGAGGGGAAAAAACTGGTGAGGGTCGAATATGAAGAACTCACTCCGGTGAAGAACCCTTACGAAGCCATGAGAGACGATGCGCCCCTCGTGCACAGTGACGGCAACCTCCTGGCAAGAGAATACGTATGCCGGGGGAATGCAGAGGAAGCCATTAAAAATTCCAGACATGTGATCAGCAAAAAGTTTCATACTCCGTGGACAGAACATGCATTTCTGGAACCGGAGTGCGCAGTGGCTTTTCCATATAAAGAAGACGGAGTGAAAGTTTACTCCTCGGATCAGGGAGTGTATGATACCCAGAGGGAATGCTATGAAATGCTCGGCATTTCGCCGGAAAAGGTGTATGTGGAAAATAAGCTGGTGGGCGGCGGCTTCGGCGGAAAAGAAGATATGACGGTCCAGCACCATGCGGCATTGGCTACCTACCTTTTAAAAAGACCCGTGAAGGTGAAACTAACCAGAGACGAGAGCATCCTGATCCATCCGAAGCGTCACCCTATGGATATGGAATTTACCATGGGATGTGACGATAATGGAATCATTCAGGGAGTGAAGGCAAGTATCATCTCTGACACCGGAGCCTATGCGTCCCTCGGGGGACCCGTGCTTCAGAGGGCCTGTACCCATGCGGCAGGTCCGTACAATTACCAGAATTTTGAGATCGAAGGCCGGGCGTACTATACAAACAATCCACCGGCAGGCGCGTTCCGGGGGTTTGGCGTGACCCAGAGCTGTTTCGGGCTGGAGATGGTTCTGACACTGATGGCGGAGAAAGTGGGAATCTCTCCGTGGGAGATCCGCTACCGCAACGCCATACGGCCAGGACAGGAACTTCCCAACGGACAGATTGTGGATGACTCCACAGGACTGGCAGAGACATTAGAGGCAGTAAAAGACGTTATCGACGAGTATCCGGACGCAGGCATCGCCTGTGCCATGAAGAACGCCGGAGTCGGCGTGGGCATCCCGGACACCGGACGATGTATTTTGAAGGTGATCAGTGGGAAACTTCATATAAGAAGCGGTGCATCTTGTATCGGACAGGGACTTGGGACTGTTTTGGTCCAGGTAGTCGGAGAAGAGACCGGACTGTCCGGAGATGATATCGTCTATGAGGCTTCCAACTCCATCCTGGCTCCCGATTCCGGGACGACTTCCGGTTCCAGGCAGACGCTGGTCACCGGTGAGGCGGTAAGGAGGGCATGCGCTCTCTACAACGAAGCGGTCAGGGGAAAGAACATCACGGATCTGGAGGGACAGGAATTCTATGGGGAATATCTGGCAGAGACCGATCCGATGGGAAGCGATAAGAAAAATCCGGTGTCCCACGTGGCTTACGGATATGCCACTCAGGTCTGTGTGCTGAATGAGGACGGAACGATCAAAAAGATGGTGGCGGCCCATGATGTGGGGAAAGCCATCAACCCTCTCTCGGTGGAAGGGCAGATCGAAGGCGGTGTGGTGATGTCCCTTGGATTTGCGCTGACCGAACAGTATCCGATCGATGAAAAGCTGAAGCCGACGGCAAAATACGGAACCCTGGGACTTTTCAGGGCAGATAAAGTGCCGGAGGTGGAGAGCCGGATCGTAGAGAAAGCAGGACTTCCGGTTGCATGCGGAGCCATCGGAGTCGGAGAGATCACGTCCATCCCAACGGCACCGGCTGTGGCCTCTGCGTATTATAAAAAGAATGGTATATTTGAGCAGAAACTTCCGCTTAAGAACACACCATATGCAAGAAAAAAGAAATCATGATCATATAAAAAGGAGGCGGTTTTCGATGAAATACTTATTGAAAAATGGGACATTTGTGTCCGGAGACCAGATGAAGAAAGCCGACGTTCTGATTGAAAATGAGAAAATAGCAAAGACAGGACCGGATCTTAATGATCCGGAGGCCGTTGTTATCGATGTGACCGGGAAACTTTTGTTTCCCGGTTTCATTGACGCTCACACCCATTTTCAGCTGGAAGTCGCAGGGACAGTGACGGCAGATAATTTTGACACAGGGACCAGGGCGGCCATAAAGGGAGGCACTACGACGGTCATTGATTTTGCCACCCAGTATAAAGGCGAAACGCTGGAGAAGGCACTCGAAAACTGGCATATGCGGGCGGACGGCAGAAGTTCCTGTGATTATTCCTTCCACATGGCAATTTCCGACTGGAATGAGCAGACGGCTGAGTCTATGGAGCATATGATGGAAGAAGGGATCACATCGTTTAAACTTTATATGACGTACCAGGACATGATCCTAAATGACCATGATATTTTTATGGCGCTCAGGAAAATGAAAGAGATCGGCGGCATTACAGGCGTCCACTGTGAAAACGCAGGAATGATCGATGCGCTGACAGAAGAGGCGAAAAAGAGAGGGGATTTGGGAGCCGATGCCCATCCGAGGGTAAGGCCTGACGGGGCGGAAGCGGAGGCAGTCAACCGGCTGCTGGCAATCGCAAAAGAGGTGGATATTCCGGTGATCGTCGTCCATCTCACATGCAGGGAGGCGCTCGATGTCATCGAGAGGGCGAGAAACAGCGGACAGACGGTGTTTGCGGAGACCTGCCCCCAGTATCTGCTGCTGGATGAGTCTTTTTATGAGCGCAGAGAAGATGGAAGAAATTATGTCTGTTCCCCGCCTTTAAGGAAGAAGGAACACCAGGAAGTACTCTGGGAAGGACTAAGGACGGGAAAAATTCAGACAGTGTCCACGGATCACTGCAGTTTTACGGTGGAACAGAAGAATATGGGAAAGGATGATTTTACCAGAATTCCAAACGGGATGCCGGGGGTGGAAACCAGAGCCGTTTTACTTTATACTTATGGAGTGGGCTCAGGCAGGCTGACACCCCAGCAGATGTGCCGGTTGCTGTCAGAGAACCCTGCGAAGCTTTACGGACTTTATCCAGAGAAAGGCTGTATCATCGAAGGAAGCGATGCGGATATCGCTGTGCTTGATCCGGAGGGTGAAGATATCATCACTGCCCGGACACAGGAACAGAATGTGGATTATGCCCCGTTTGAGGGGATAAAAATAAAGGGAACCATCGACAAAGTTTTCCTGCGAGGCTGCCTTGTGACCGACGGAGGAAGAGTCGTGAAAGAAAAACAAGGAAAATTTATAAAGAGAGGACCTCATATGTTATGAAGCCAATCGTTGTAAGAGGCGGCGGGGACATTGCCACCGGGACCATTTATCAGCTGAGCAGGGCCGGATATCCGGTCCTTGTCTTAGAGACAGAACATCCGTCTGCTATCCGCAGGCAGGTGGCATTCTGTGAAGCCGTCTATGAAAAAACTGCATCTGTGGAGGGCCTGACCGCTGTGCATGCAGATTCTCTGGAGGAAGCCATGGACATGGTTAATCCGTCAAGACCTGTGGTGCTTGTTGATTCGGAGGGGGATTCTATCAGAGAGATAAAACCCGATGTGGTGGTGGATGCTATTCTTGCAAAAAGAAACCTTGGGACCAGAAGGGATATGGCAAAGCTGACCATTGGATTGGGACCGGGATTTAGCGCAGGCAAAGATGTGGATTATGTGATCGAGACGATGCGGGGCCATAACCTCGGAAGGGTCATCGAAGAAGGTCCTGCCATGGCTGACACAGGCGTTCCCGGCAGGATTATGGGATACGGGAAAGAAAGAGTCATTCACGCTCCGGCAGAAGGAATCCTGTACGGGCGGACCGGGATTGCCGCACAGGTAAAAAAGGACGATGTCATTGCCGTGATCAGAGAAGACGGCGGCACAGAGGTGTCTGTATTCGCATCTCTTGACGGGATCGTCCGGGGACTCATCCGGGACGGCTACCCGGTGAAAAAAGGATTTAAGATCGCGGATATTGATCCCAGGATCGGAGAAAGAGATAACTGTTTTACGATTTCAGATAAGGCAAGGTGCATCGCCGGCAGTGTGCTTCAGCTTATATGTGCCGGTGAGAAAGGACAGCGAAGAAGGTGAGACGATGAAGAAAGTACGGGTTCAGGATGCTGTGGGCATGGTGCTCTGTCATGATATGACAGAAATCGTGCCGGGCAAGTTTAAAGGACGGGCATTTAAGAAGGGGCATGTAGTGAAGGAAGAGGATATCGAAAAGCTGCTGGATATCGGCAAGCGTTATCTCTATGTCTGGGACCTGGAAGAAGGATATGTCCACGAGGATGATGCGGCGCAGCGGATGGTAAAAGCCGCCGCCGGAGCAAATATCTCTTACGGAGAACCGAGAGAAGGGAAAATTGAGCTCAGGGCATCCTGCCGGGGTGTCTTAAGAATTAATATCGATCTTCTGTACGAGTTAAACGGCTTAAAAGATGTGTGCTTTTCCACCATCCACTCCGGAAAGACAGTGGAAGAGGGAAAGGTTCTGGCAGGCACAAGAGTGATTCCTCTCGTGACAGAGGAAGACATGCTTTTACAGTTTGAGAAACTCTGTGAAGAGAAAGGCCCGCTGATCGAAGTCCTGCCGTTTCGTCATACAAAAATCGGAATCGTGACCACCGGTTCAGAGATCGCTGACGGGCGTATTGAGGATAAGTTTGGTCCGGTGCTTAAAAGAAAAGCAGAAGAACTGGACGGAGAGATCATCGGTCAGGTGTTTCCGGGAGATGAGAAAGAAGAAATCACAAATGCAATCCTTGATTTTATCGGACAGGGTGCGGATATGGTCCAGGTTTCCGGCGGCATGAGTGTGGACCCGGATGACGTGACGCCCTCTGCTATCAGAGACTGCGGCGGTGAGGCGGTCACTTACGGAAGCCCTGTGCTTCCGGGAACTATGTTTATGCTTTCCTATGTAAAAGGAATTCCGGTTGTGGGACTGCCGGGCTGTGTCATGTACTCGAAGCGCACGGTGTTTGATCTGGCGGTGCCGAGACTTTTGGCCGGGGAAAAGCTTACAAGAGAAGATTTTATAAAAATGGCGCATGGAGGATTTTGCATGCAGTGTGATCCGTGCACTTATCCGGACTGCGGATTTGGAAGGTAGGAGAGATGAACGATTTTTCACATTTTGACACGAACGGCAACGCCGTCATGGTGGACGTGTCAGACAAAGAAAATACAAAAAGAGAAGCGGCTGCACAGGGCAGAATCTTTGTCGGAAAAGAGGTCTATCAAAAGATCAAGACGAAGCAGGTAGAAAAAGGCGATGTACTTTCGGTGGCCAGGATCGCAGGCATTATGGGGGCAAAACAGACCAGCAGTCTGATTCCTATGTGTCATGTACTGCTGATCCATAAATGCAGCGTGAACTTTGAGATGCGGGAAGAAGATTATTCGATCAGGGCTGTCTGTACGGTGAAGACAACGGGAAAGACCGGAGTGGAGATGGAAGCGCTCACAGGGGTGCAGATCGCACTTCTGACCATATATGACATGTGCAAGGCAGTCAGCAAGTCCATGTCTATGGGAGACATTCACCTTCTTGAGAAGTCCGGAGGAAAAAGCGGACCGTTCCGCTATGTTTCGGATAATATGCCAGAAACGGAGGACAGCAGTGGGAAAGATTGAGGCAATCTGTATCAGTGAAAAAAAAGGGACTGTAAAACGTCCGGTAGAAGAAGCACTTCTCGTTGAGGAGTTTGGAATCCGGGGGGATGCCCACGCCGGAAAATGGCACCGGCAGATCAGTATTCTCGGATATGAGAAAATAAAAGAGTTCAACGAGCAGGGAGGAAAGGTGGAGGACGGAGACTTTGGGGAAAACCTTATTGTATCCGGAATCGATGTGGACGGTCTTGCTGTGGGCGATCGTCTCCTGGCAGGTGAGGTGATTCTGGAAGTGACCCAGAGGGGAAAGGAGTGCCACAGCCACTGCGAGATTTACAAAAGGGTCGGAAAATGCATTATGCCCACAGAGGGCATCTTTCTGAGAGTGGTCCGCGGAGGGACCCTTCGGGCAAATGATGAGATCATAAGAGCATGAGGAGAAGAAATATGGCATACAGAATCGCAGTCATCACGCTGAGTGATAAAGGAGCAGCAGGTGAGCGCCGGGATGAAAGCGGTCCGCTGATTCGAAGGATCACAGAGGAGCAGGGCTTTGAAGTGGTTTCGGCTGAAATCCTTCCGGATGGGATAGAACCGCTGAAAGGAAGACTCATAGAGATTTGTGACCAGTACACGGCGGATCTGATCCTGACCACGGGAGGCACCGGATTTTCAGAGCGGGACCTGACGCCGGAAGCCACACTTGAGGCCGCGGAACGGCTTGCTCCTGGAATCAGCGAAGCCATGCGCCTGGAATCGTTAAAGATTACAAAGAGGGCAATGTTAAGCCGGGGAGTTTCTGTCATAAGGAAGCGCACGCTGATCATAAATCTTCCGGGCAGCCCAAAAGCAGTCAAAGAAAATCTGGAATGTATCCTTCCCACACTTTCCCACGGACTGGGTATCCTGTGCGGAAAAGAATCGGAATGCGGACATCCGGGGAAATAGATATTTGACTGTATACCCTAACATTTGTTATGATAAAAGGACGGGATTATCAATAGTTCCTAAAAATCATGAAAGGATTCGTTATGGGAAAAGTTGCAGTAATTACAGATAGCAACAGCGGAATCACACAGAATCAGGCAGGGGAGTATGGGATCTACGTGCTGCCTATGCCGTTCTATATTGATGAGAAGCTGTATTTTGAGGATATTACCCTGACTCAGGAAGAATTTTATAAGAGACTTGGGGAGGGCGTGGATATCAAGACATCTCAGCCTGCTCCGGGAGATGTGATGGATTTGTGGAACAAGGTGCTGAAAGAATATGATGAGATCGTTCATATCCCTATGTCCAGCGGCCTGAGCAGTTCCTGTGAGACGGCTCATATGCTGGCAGAGGACTTTGACGGCAAAGTCCAGGTAGTGAATAACCAGAGGATTTCTGTCACCCAGAAGCAGTCCGTGCTGGAAGCCAAAAAGATGGCAGAGCAGGGCATGGGTGCGGCCGAGATAAAGAGCATACTGGAAGAACATAAGATGGAGTCATCTATTTTTATAACCGTAGATACATTAAAATATTTAAAGCAGGGGGGAAGGATTACCCCCGCAGCTGCAGCCATCGGCTCTGTTTTGAATATCAAGCCGGTGCTTCAGATCAAGGGAGAAAAGCTGGATGCATTTACGAAGGCAAGAGGGATGAAGCTTGCCAAGAAAAAAATGCTGGAGGCTGTAGATAAGGAACTGAACGAAATGTTTGGCCCGTCTGTGGAAAAAGAAGATGTCAATATTCAGGCCGCCTATACGGGAAGCAGGGAAGAAGCCGCTCTCTGGGCAGAAGAGATCAAAGGACGTTTTCCGGGCCATCACTTTGAGATGGACCCGCTCTCTCTGAGCATCGCATGTCACATAGGCTACGGAGCATTGGCAATCGCATGGACAAAAACTCTTGTATAAATATGAAACAGGAGGTATGAAATGAAAGATACAGTCAAAGATTTAAAGGAAAGAAGAAGCATAAAAAAGTATCAGGACAGACAAATCGAGGAGGAGGACCTTCAGGAGATTCTGAGGGCTGGGATGAACGCACCCACCGGCATGGGAATGCAGTCACCGGTCATGGCGGTCATACAGGACAAAGAAACGATTTCCAAATTGTCGAAGATGAATGCGAAATTCCTGGGAAATGAATCAATCGATCCTTTTTACGGAGCTCCGACGGTGATCGTTGTTTTGGCAGACAAAAACCGGCCCACATATGTGGAAGACGGCAGTCTCGTGATGGGAAATCTGATGAACGCTGCACACGCGCTGGGAATCGGTTCCTGCTGGATTCACCGGGCGAAGCAGGAGTTTGAGAGTGAAGAAGGCAGGGAACTCCTGAGACAATGGGGAATTGAAGGAGATTATGCCGGCATTGGCCACTGCATTCTGGGATACCAGGACGGAGAGACACCGAAGGCAAAACCCCGGAAGGAACATTACATTTACAGAGTTTGAACATAAAACAAAAAAGACGCTTTTTGACGGCCCGTTTTATAGGAGGCATCAGAAAGCGTCTTTTTTGTTCTATTATTTTCCTATCCCGTTTAAGAGGGCGGTAAAATCATCTTCCGGCATAGGCTTATAGAAATAGTAACCCTGAATCGTGTCGCAGCCGATATTTTTTAGAAAATCTACCTGCTCTTTATGTTCGATTCCCTCTGCTACGGTCCTTATTTGTAATTCCTTTACCATCGAAATGATTCCCCGGATGACGGTTAAATCTTTTTTGGAATCCGGGCTGCTGACAAAAAACAGGGAGTCCAGTTTCAATACATCGATCGGGATGTCCTTCAGCATGCTGAGAGAAGAGTAGCCTTTTCCGAAGTCATCCATGGCACAGAGAAATCCGTGTTCGTGAAGCTTCGCGATGATCTCCAGGAAATATTCTGTGTTCTCGAAACACGCTGATTCCGTGAACTCGATCTCCAGCAGACCGTCAGGGATCTGATATTCTTCTTTAATGGAAGAATAAATTCGTACAAAATCCGGATTATAAAACTGGATCTTAGAAACATTCACAGAGACCGGGATGACGGGGAGGCCGGATTTCAGCCGGTTTTGCATCAGAATACATACTTCCCGGAACACATACTGATCCAGTGTGCTGATCAGAAAATTCTTTTCAAGCACCGGAATAAAGGAGGCAGGAGAAATCACCCGTCCGCTCTTATCCTGCCAGCGCACCAGGGCTTCAGCTGAATCAAAAGAGTCAGCTGAAAGGTTTACTTTCGGCTGATAGTAAACGATAAACTCCTTGTTTTTTAACGCATCGCTGAACCGGCTCTGAATGTTGATCTCCTCCACCATCTGTTCCCGGATGCTGTCGGTGTAAAAGGCGTAATGGCGTTCTTCCTGGCCTTTTACCGTCTTCTGGGCAAAATTGGCACGGTCCAGGATGGAATCGATCTCTATGGAAGAAGGCACATCTTTGACACAGCATATACCGCCGTAGATGGTAAGGCTGTAATGTTCTTTGGAGTCCATGGCGAAAGCACGGATACGGCTGTCCACGGCTTTTTGGCGTGCGATGAGCTCTTCCCGGTATTCATACTTCCTTAAAATGACGAATTTATCTCCGGAGATGCGGGCGAATGTCTCACCTTCTGTCATATCTTCCGACAGGAATACGGCATACTGTTTTAATAGAAGGTCGCCGAAATCATAACCAAAAATATCATTGCAGTATTTGAAATTCTGAAAATCCAGATGGAAAAATGCATAATCACACAGAGGGTTGGAAGCCAGGAGATGCTTGGAATCCAGCCGGAACTTTTCAAGATTTGAGGCTTTCGTAAGCGTATCCTGATAGGCGATAGATTCCAGGTTTGTGTTCCTGCGCTCCAGATGAAGCAGTCTTCTGAAATAGATGAGAAGGATGCAGACCCATGTAAAAATCGCCACGGCAGAGAGGGCGATACTCAGCCGCGTAAAATTTTTAATTTGTCCATTTGAATAGTTATCCGCAATAAATACAGTATCGTTGGCGGTTGCAAAAAAATTTTCACTCAGAGCGAGCAGTCTTTTCGAATCGGCTCCGTCCCGGACCATGTCTATTTCTTTTTTTATCTCGTCCCATTCTTTGGAGAGCTTTTTCAGACTTTTCTTATATGTAGGATCTTCGAGAGGTGTCAGGCCGTATTTTCCTTCACCGGTGGAAAGCTCCGTTAAGATGTCGTCCACATAATCGATCAGGTAATCTTTAGACTGCCGGTTGGACTCCAGTTTGACGATCCTCTGTCCGCATCCGCGCACGATTCCGAGATAGTTAATCAGTTTGCCGTAGCCCTGCATATTTACAATAGAGCGCACAGAAAAAAGACTTGCAAAAATCATCAGCAAGAAAAAGACTGGTATTAACACTCTATTCCAACGTTTCATGAAGTCTCCCCTCTTCATTAGCCAATGCTTTGTCTGTGATATTTCCCAGGACATCCCTTTTTATCTTCTTTTCATTATACCGGAAAAGTCCTTCTGTTGTCTATGATTATTAAAAGAAACAGGAAGATCGGTATACTACGATATATGGCTGATATACTCCCGAATCACACCGCAGGAATTCTCAAATTTTTCTTTCTCCTTATCAGTCAGGGATATCTCTATAACCTGTTCAATTCCGTCTTTTCCGATAATACATGGAACTCCCGCATGAATGCCGTATTGTCCATATTCTCCTTCAAGGAGAGGAGAGACCGGAAGGACTTTTTTTGAATCATGGAAGATAGAGCGGACAATCTCTGACAGAGCGATGCCGATACCGAATTCTGTGCTGCCTTTGCCCTCGATCACCTCGTGTCCTGCATTGGCAGTCTCCTTTTCAATCTGTACAAGATCCAGTTTTCCATACCGTACCGGATCATCTTTCATCCACTGAAGCAGCGGTTTGCCGGAAATATGGACCGCAGAAAAAGGTATCATCTGTGAATCACCGTGTTCGCCCATGACAAAGGCCTGGATAGAACTGCGGTCCAGGTGCATCTTCTGGGAAAGAATTCTTCTTAACCTGCACGAATCCAGAGAAGTTCCGGTGCTGAAACAGCGGTTTTTCGGAAGGTCCAGCTGTTTTCTCAGATAATCCGCCACGATGTCGGCCGGATTGGAAATGCTGATCAGGATTCCCGGTATATGCAGGCCCTGCATATGAGAGGCGACCTCTTTCATGATGCGGATAGAGTCATCCAGCATATCCAGACGGGTCTGGCCCGGGAGCCTTGAAACACCTGCGGCCATAACGATGACATCCGCATCCTCCGCATCCCCATAGTCTCCTGTCCGGACGGTGATCTGATGCGGGAGCAAAGAAACCGCATCGTCAAGGTCCAGCGCCTGGCTGTAAGCCTTTTCTCTGTCAATATCTATGTAAACCAGTTCATCCACTTCACCCCGGTACATGAGGCTGAGCCCGCACATAGTTCCCACGTGCCCCGCTCCGATGATAACGATCTTTCTAAGTTTCAATCCCATAGTCTGTCTCCTTTACAGTATTGCTTTCATGTGATAAAATCGTAGCACTTTCAATTTTAAAAGTCAACGCAGGGGACAGGGGAGATGATCATATGAAACATTGGCAGAACAGGATGCACACGGCCAGGAGAAAATGGGCGGCGGCATTCCCTGTTATTTTTGTGTCCTTATTTATGTTTTTTTCGATATTTCTTCTGTTTGGAATCGGCCAGGTAATCATGGTATCCTTTCTGACCCTTTTATTTCGGACAAAGAGCCAGAAAGATTTTTCCTTACAGGACCTGCTGCACTGCTACGGGATCATGCTCATCGTGTGCGGGGCATCGTACGCGGCATCCCTAAATCTGATCCTATGCTTTTTCCTGAATCTGCTGGTACCGTTCTTTCTAGTATTTCTTCTGACAGATAAATTTAACCCCAAAGCGTATTTTTTGTACGGAATGGAATTTGTGTTTCTTCAGCTGCGCCCGATCCCGGCACAGGCAATGCCTGCGCGCTTATGTGCTTTTTTCTATGCCTTTGCCGTTCTCACAGCCTTTTTGTATCTGCATTCCAGAATCATCAAGAAGAAAAGGCATTATGGAACTGTGAGAAAAGGAATGAATAATCTGGCGGTGCAGCTTGCCAGGCTTTCAGATGGGGAGAAGGATTCAAGGGATAAAGAGGAGCTGATTCGGATGATGTACCATATGAATCAGGTGATTTACTCCAGCCGCAATTATACATATCTGTCCAACGGATACGGCACGGTGAATTATTATTTTATGCTTATTTTCCAGCGTTTCCAGTACCTTCTGGATGAAATAATCGGAGAGGATGACATCAGAGATTCAGAAAACCGGGAATATTTCAGAAAGCTTTCCGGTATATTTTTCAGCGTGGAGCAGAAGATGAACCAGTCAGATAACGGTGAGCTCATAGAAAAAATCAAAAGCTTCAGCAGGACGGAAAATCTGACATCCAGAAGGGCCGGAGAGGGAATGAACGGGATCTTGGAACTGCTGTGTTTTGCGCTTTCAAAAATCACCGAGATAAAAATGAATCGGAAGGAGAAAGAGTGGAAGATTCCGGATGTTTCTCATAGAGTAAAAAGCATGAGGTCCTATCTCAGGCTGGATCAGTTTCATATGAGATTTGCGCTGAGACTCGCTATCGTCCTTTGCATCTCTTTTACAGTCTGCAGACTGACGAATCTGGAACATGGCTACTGGTATCCGATGAGTTCTTTTCTCATGCTGATGCCGTATTCGGAGGAAAGCATGATGAAGATCAACAACCGTATTCTCGGGACCATCGCGGGGCTGGGTGTGACCTTTGTGCTGACCGAACTATTTAAAAGCCTCGGCGGACATATCGCTGTCATTGCCGTCATGACCTGCCTTATGTATTATGTACCGGTCACCTCATGGACGATGCCTATGTACAGCACCTGCTACGGAATGGCGCTTACTACACTGAGCATGCCCAGGGGAGAAGCCATGGAACTCAGGATTCTGTATGTGGGGGCTGCGGCTGTGACCGTACTTCTTGCAAATAAATTTCTCCTTCCGATCACCGCTGAGTCTGAATTTTTAAAAAGTGTAAACAGCCTGCTGGATATCGATGAAAAAATAATGGGAGAAGTACGAAAGGGAAAAGACAGTGACCTGAACATGATGCGGGAGCTGCTTGTGCAGTTTCAGATGGCTTCAAAGGAGATTGAGGATTACACAGAAAAGCATTTAAATCCGGAAGAGAAGAAATTTTTCCGCCAGCTCCTGCCGGTCAATGCCCAGCTGGTTTCGGAGATGGAACAGATCGGTTCCTATATGCGCAGAAGACAGATGACTCCGAAGAATAACATGATGCTGGAAGAACTGCTTGGAAACATTGAACGGGCACTGAAAAGAATTAGAAAAAGTTACACAAAAAATGAACTGACAGGTTCCATGATCCTGGAAGAGGACAGGGTATATGGATGTCTGGACGAAGAACTGTATTTTAATACTCTTGCCATGAACTGCCTGGGGACCGTCAGGGAACTGAACGAGATTTTCCGGTGTAAATAAAGGCTGCGGAATGCTGTACCGCAGCCTTGTTTCTTTTTGGTTGATTTTATCAACTAAAATCAACTTCTAATCCATTGTAGTATTTCTGTATACGGTTATAATGAATTTGAGGTGATGAATATGAAGGAGTTAAATCTGTCAAATATTTTGGTGAAAAAGAGAAAAGAAAAGGGAATAACCCAGGATCAGCTGGCAGCCTATATCGGTGTCTCTAAAGCTTCGGTATCTAAGTGGGAGACCGGGCAGAGCTACCCGGATATTACGTTTCTGCCCCAGCTGGCGGCCAATTTCAACATGAGTGTCGACGAACTCATAGGATATAAGCCGCAGATGACAAAGGAAGACATAAGGAAGCTTTATTTAAGGCTGGCAAAGGATTTCAGTCAAAAGCCGGCAAAAGAAGTATTTGAAGAATGCGACGGGATCTTGAAGAAGTATTATTCCTGTTTCCCTCTTATTATGCAGATGATCATTCTGTACATGAACCATTTTGTCCTGCTGGAGAAGCCGGAAGAACAGAAAGACGTAATGAAAACAGCGGCGGATCTCTGCCGGAGAGTGAAGGAAGAAAGCGGTGATGTCCTTCTCTCCTCTCAGGCAAACTCTCTGGAAGCCAGAATGGAACTGCTGGAGGGACATCCTGAAAAGGCGCTGGAACTTCTGGACGAGGAAGTCAGGGCAAATTATTTTGATGAGGGTATCTTGTCGGAAGCGTACCGCATGCTGGGAAATGAGGTAAAGGCCAAGGAGACAGTCCAGATCAGTCTGTATCAGAATCTGGTGGGCGTAATGTCATTTATGATACAGGAACTGACTCTGTATGAAAAAGATGAAGAAAAGTTTGAAATGCTTGTCCAAAGAGGCTGTCAGATCGCAGAGGTATTTGAAATGGATCTTCTGCATGTAAATGCAATGGCACAGTTATATTTCGCGGCAGCAGTAGGGTATATGGGACAGAAAAAAGAAGAAAAAGCACTTGCCATGCTTGAAAACTATGAGAGAGTCTGCCTGAATAATCTGCTGCCGTACACACTGCATGGAGATGATTTCTTTGATCTTGTCGATCCATGGCTGAATGAAATGTGCCTGGGAGTCCAGGCGCCGCGGGAAGAAAAACTGATCAAACAGTCAGTGACAGACGGGTTCAAACACCCGGCATTCGAGCCGCTCACAGGAAATCCCAGGTTTGAAGAGATAATAAAACGCATACAGAAAGAATGGAGGTTATGACGATGAATGAGTTAATGGAATATATGCCTTTTTTGATCCCCGTGATCATATTGGAACTGGTGCTGATGGTGACCGCCCTGGTACATGTGCTGAGACATCCGGATTACCGGTTTGGAAACCGCATATTTTGGATATTAATTGTCATGTTTATACAATTTTTAGGGCCGGTTGTGTATTTTGTATTTGGAAGAGGGGATGAATCATGAACGTATTGGAGATTCAACATCTTTCAAAACAGTTTGGGAGCCATCAAGTATTAAGAGACTTAAATTTTCAGGTGCCGGAGCACTCTGTATATGGATTTTTAGGCCAGAACGGAGCCGGAAAGACGACGACGATGAAGATCATCCTTGGACTTTTAAAGGCTGACAAAGGGGAAGTGAAGGTGCTGGGAGAACCGGTGCGCTACGGCTGTACAAAGACAAACCGCAGAGTGGGATATCTGCCGGATGTGCCTGAATTTTACGGCTATATGAATGCAGAGCAGTATCTGCGTCTGTGCGGGGAGATCACAGGTCTCACTTCAAAAGAGATAAGTTTAAGAAGCGAAGAGCTTCTCAGACTGGTAGGGCTTTCGGAGGAAAAGAAAAAAATCCGCGGATATTCCAGAGGCATGAAACAGCGTCTGGGCATTGCGCAGGCACTGCTCAACGAGCCCAGGCTTCTGATCTGCGATGAGCCGACTTCTGCCCTGGACCCTCTGGGACGAAAGGAGATCCTTGATATCCTTTCAAAAGTCAGGGAAAAAACAACAGTGTTATTTTCAACCCATGTGCTGTCCGATGTGGAGAGAATCTGTGACCGGGCGGCAGTGCTAAAAGACGGCAGACTGGTCCTTTCGGGAAGCCTTGAAGAACTGAAGGCACAGCGCAGGAAAGACAGCCTCTGTCTGGAGACGGGCACGCCGGAAGGACAAAATCTGCTGGAATCTGAATTTCAGAAGAAGGGATATGTTTTTGAGGTTGAGAAAAAGAATGGAGTTTTAATTTTCCACACATCAGATATGGCCCGTTTGGAAACAGAGCTTATGATCTGCATGACAGAGCACAATATATGTCCAATGAAGATGGAAGTGCAGAAGCCGACCCTGGAAAACTTATTTATGGAGGTGATATCATGAGGGCGTACTGGGCGTTTACAAAAAAAGAGCTGCTGGAAAGTATCTGCACTTATAAACTGCTGATCCTCGGATGTATATTTCTGATGTTTGGCTTTATGAACCCTGTCATAGCAAAGATTACCCCGGAGCTCGTGAAAAGTTTTATGCCCGGAGGCATCAGCATCGATCTTCCGTCTCCCTCAGCTGCGGATTCCTGGATGCAGTTTTTTAAAAATGTGCCTCAGATGGGGCTTGCTGTTTTAGCCATTCTCTTTTCCGGAATGATAGCAGGCGAGATTCAAAAAGGAACTTTAGTCTTGATGGTCACCAAGGGGCTTTCCCGGACTGCGGTGCTCTGCTCAAAGTTTACAGTGGCAGTCCTTTTGTGGACGGCTTCCTATGCGGTGTGTACGGGAGTAACCTATGGCTATACGGTTTATTTCTGGAAAATGGAAGGCATAGACCATCTGGTGGCTGCGCTTCTGGGGGTATGGCTGTTCGGGGTACTGCTGCTGGCCTCTGACCTTTTGGGAAGTGTGATTTCAAAGAGCAGTTATTCCAGTCTTTTATTTACAGGGATAATGGTCGCTGTGATGTTTCTGCTGAATATCGTACCGAAAATCCAGGAATTCAATCCGATACGTCTCGTATCCGAGCCGTATGGATTGATTACGGGGACCCTCAGACTTTCGGATTTTTCCGGGAACTTTCTGGCGGCGGGAGTGCTCCTGCTGATCCTCTTAGTTTTATCGGGCGCTGCCTTTGGAAAAAAACAGCTTTAAGAATTTGGTATCATATTGTAGAATGAAGGTTAGAAAATAAAACTTAGGAGAAACTAAGGATGAAGAGGATAGGAAAAGAGGAGCCGCTGTCTGAAGCCTTTGGTATCCGGGGCGGCATCCTTTCCATAGTGGGAGCAGGGGGAAAGACGACGTCGGTGTTCAAGATCGCAAGAGAGCAGGAAGCGATGGGAAAAAAGGTGCTGGTGACGACGACCACTCACATGGAATTGCCGGGAAAGGAGACTGTGCTTTCCGGAGATGCGGATGATATCATACAGAAACTGAAGCCGGGCCGGACCGTTACAGCAGGACTCCGTGACGGAGAAAAAATGAAGGGGCTGCCAAAAGAAGTCTTTCAGGCAGCCTCCTCTTTTGCTGACGTGACTATAGTGGAGGCGGACGGAGCAAAAAAAATGCCGGTAAAGGCCAGAAACGAAACAGAGCCGGTCATACCGGAGGGAACGGACCAGATCCTGATCGTGGCAGGAATGAGTGCTCTCGGCCGCCCCATAAAGGATGTGTGCCACCGGCCGGAACGCGCGTGTAAAATTCTTGAAAAATCTGATGAAGAATTTCTTAATTTTGAGGATATTATGAAGCTGATCCGTATGGAATATGTTATAATGCTCAGAAAACAATACCCGGATGCGGAACTCCTTATCCTGCTGAACCAATGTGACACAAAAGAGCGGATGGATCAGGCTGCCCGTATAGGTATTTGTTTTGACAGCCGATATTCGGTCATTTTACGTTAGAGGAGTTCACATGTTTTTAAAGCAGGTATTGATCCAGGCAATGGATCTCGGAAAAATGATGCTGATAAGCGGAGCCGGTGTTTCCAGAGTGGAAGATACCATTGAGCGCATCTGTCTTGCATACGGGGCGAGGGAAGTTGAGGCGTTTACGATCACATCCAGTATTGTGGTTACCGTGACCACAGAAGACGGAGATGTATTTACCCAGACGAAGCGAATCAAATATTACAAGACAGATTTTCATAAATTGGACCGGTTAAATGATCTTTCCAGATATGTGTGCAGGGAGAAGCCGGACATTACTTATCTGGAGGAAAAACTTTCAGATATTCGTCAGGAGCACATTTACAGCCTGCCGGTGCAGTGTCTGATCGCATCACTGATCGCCGGGACGTTTGCAGTCTTTTTTGGAGGAGGATTTGTGGAAGGGATCATCGGGGCAGTCTGCGGAGCGGCGGTCTGGCGGCTGATGGCTTTTCTTCAGAAGCTGGATTCCAATATTATGTTTTCTGACTTTGCTGCAGCTTTCATGGTGGCCACTATAGCGTATATACTGGCGCATCTGGGGGCTACCAGAGATTACGGCACGATCATCATAGGAAATATAATGCTTCTTGTGCCCGGGGTGGCTTTTGTCAATTCTATCCGGGATATTATAGGAGGAGACGTGATGGCAGGTATGATACGGCTTTGTGAAGTGGTGGTAACCGCTGTATTTCTGGCGGCAGGTTCTTTCACTGCACTTGTACTGTGGGGAGGTGTCTTATGATAGCACAGGCGGTCCAGATTCTATCTTCGTTTATCGGAGCTCTCGGGTTTTCTATTTTATTTAATATGAGAGGAAAAAAGTTATTTTTTGCAGGACTGGGAGGTCTCGTCTCATGGACGGTTTACTTGGTCATAGCTTCCATGACTACGAGTACATTTCTGCCGAATTTTGCCGCATCCATGACGGCGACCGTCTATGCGGAGGCACTTGCCAGACTGGCCAAAAGCCCTGCTACCATTTTCTTGATTGGGGCGATCATTCCCCTTGTGCCGGGAGGTCAGCTTTACTATACGATGAATTACGCGGTCGCAAAAAACTGGGGGCTGTTTGCTATGTACGGCCAGAGGACCCTGATCACCGCCATGGCAGTGTCCGGCGGGATTATGATGGTATCCTCCGTATACCGATTGTACAATGGCCTGGTATCCAGCCGCATTAAAAAGAAGAAACAGACAGACAAAAAAGGAAACAATCCCGAATGTGGGACAGCTCAATAAAACAGCATGGAGTTGTTTTCGGGAAACGGCGTAGCTTCGGCTATGCCGTTTCTGCGTTTGATCTGTTGTCCACTATGCCCGTTTGACTTATCCGGCGTATGAACTATACCGCCTTTAATGTCAGCGTCAATAATGGCTTCGTGAGTGTCCTCAAACACAAGCTGTTTTTCTTCGGGATTGTAGCACTTCTTTTTGGACTTGCAGGATTACTTGTAGGTCTTGAAGTTTACCGTATGCCCCAAGTATTCCTTTTTCTCCAAAATGTCAGATACTGTTGCGTTCACCAATGAATAGGGATTTTTCAGCACAGGAGGATTGGTGCAGAGGTGTTCACCTGCTTCGCCTTTAGACTTCATCAGGCGCCTGCATTTTCAATCAATATCTTTCTTGGCTTTTTCATGCTCCATAAGCCGTAAAACCTTATGGGGAAGGCTCCTTTCACTACCTACAACACTACAGGGGGCCATATTGCCAAAATTTTTAGACTATTGACAAAGGTTCCTCTTTACTGTATCATATAACAGTGATATATAACACTGTTATGTATGAGGGGTGAATTAATGAATGAAGTAGAACAGACAACACTATACTTAATCCGTTCAGCTGCTATGCAGGAATTTCTTAAAAAGGGCTTTAAGTCCGCTTCTCTGCGGAATATTGTCAAAACGGCGGGTGTGACAACAGGCGCGTTCTATGGCTACTATGACAGCAAAGGGGATTTATTTGAAGCATTGGTAGGTGAACATTACAACTTTCTTTTAAGCTGCTTTTGCAAAGCACAGAAAGAATTTGCAAAAATCCCACCAGAGGAACAGCCAGACAATCTTACATCTACTTCCGGTGAATGTATGTATGAAATGCTTTTGTACGCTTATGAACATCTAAATGAATTTAAGCTTATTCTTTGTTGCTCGGAGGGAACGCGCTTTTCAAAGTTGATTGACGAAATGGTGGAAATAGAAACAAATGCTACACACGATTATTTCAAGGTGCTTGAAAGGTTAGGCAGGCCTGTTCCTTCGATTGATAAACGGTTAGAGCATATCTTGATTACAGGAATGTTCAACACTTTTTTTGAATTGATTATACATGAAATGCCGCTTGAAGAAGCAAAGCATTATCTAAAAGAAATGCGAGCTTTTTACACCGCCGGGTGGATGAAAATTATGGGGCAATAAGCCCTATAATTTTTTATGCATGAGTTAGTTTATACTAACTATCAAATTGGATATTTGCGGTTTATCATAAACCCTTTTATCATACACAAAAAATTAAGGAGGTTTTTTTAATGAAGAAACAGTCTAACTTATCACGATTGATGGGTTATGCCGGAGGGCATAAGATATTGACCTATCTTTCATGGATACTGTCAGTCATGAGCGCGCTGTTGGCTCTTGTGCCATTTTGGTATATCTGGCGTATCGTTCACGACATACTGGAAGCGTCCCTGTACTTCTCACAGGCGGGGAAGGTCACAAGCTACGGCTGGTCTGCCGTATTGTTTGCGGTACTCTCTATTGTTGTCTATATCGCCGGTCTGATGTGTTCGCATATAAGCGCGTTCCGGGTTGCCGCCAATATCCGAAAAGAGCTTATGCGGCACATCACAGCTCTGCCGCTGGAGGTAACAGAAAAGTACGGAAGCGGCAATCTGCGAAGGATCGTCAACACATCAAGCGCCGCAACGGAAACCTATCTTGCACACAGGCTTCCCGACAAAGCGGGAGCGATTGCTACCCCCATAGGGCTGCTCTTTCTACTGCTTGCTTTCGATTGGCGGTTAGGGCTTTTGAGCCTTGTTCCCGTTGTGCTTGGCTTTCTCATCATGATGAAAATGACCGGAAAAGACATGGCGCAGAGAATGGAGCAATACCAAAATTCACTTACCGATATGTCAAATGAAGCCGTTGAATATGTACGGGGTGTACCCGTAGTAAAGACGTTCGGGCAGACAATCTTTTCTTTCAAACGCTTCAAAGATGCGATAGACAATTACGAAACATGGGTAATTGCGTACACAAAGGGGCTGCGTCTGCCCATGATGTTCTATACAACGGCAATCAACGGCGTATTCGCGTTTCTGATTGCCGGAGGTATTCTCTTTACAAGGGGCGGCGTGACAAATGAACTGCTGCTAAACCTTATCTTCTATATTGTGATTACTCCTGTCATTGGTACGACACTCACCAAAATCATGTTTATGAGCGAGGACGCAATGATTGTAGGGGACGCAATAAGCAGGATTGATGAAGTACTAAACGAAAAGCCATTGTCTGAAAGCAGCGTGAATAATATCCCTACAGACAATGGAATTACATTAGAACACGTTAGTTACAGCTACAAGGTGAATGACTCCGAAGGAGGCAGAGAGGGCGGCCTGGGCCGTGACGGAGAAAAAAACGCGCTGAATGATGTGTCACTTCGGGTTGCACCGGGACAGGTGATAGCATTGGTAGGTGCGTCCGGCGGAGGCAAGACGACCCTTGCAAATATTGTAACAAGATTTTTTGACCCGCAAAAAGGGCGTATACTGATTGGCAATACCGACATACGCGATATTCCAAAGGAAACATTGATGAATAAGGTGTCCTTTGTATTTCAGAATAGCCGCCTGATCAAAGCGACCATATTGGAAAATGTGCGTATGGCAAAGCCTGATGCCTCGCGCGAAGAAATCGCTCATGCACTGGAAGCTGCGCAATGCTTGGATATTATCGAAAAATTACCGAATGGCATTGATACGGTTGTAGGCACAAACGGCGTGTACCTGTCCGGCGGCGAACAGCAGAGAATAGCCATAGCCAGGGCAATTTTGAAAAATGCGCCTATCCTAATTCTTGATGAAGCGACCGCGTTTGCAGATCCCGACAATGAGGTGCGTGTACAACAGGCTTTGTCCGCACTTTCAAAAGGAACCCCCTCCGGGGATACATCTATGCCATCCGGCAGTCATATGGAAAAAACGGTTATCATGATTGCACACAGGTTGTCGTCAATCACAGGTGCGGATTGTATTTATGTAATGCAGGACGGCGAGATTGTCGAGAGCGGCACGCATAATGAGCTGATAGAGAGAAACGGCATATTTACAAGAATGTGGAAGAATTATTCCGAAGCGGCAGAATGGAAAATTGCAAAGGAGGTAACAGCATGATTCAAACATTGCAAAGACGATTTGCGTTATCAAGACAAGGAGCTGTCGATTTAATAAAAGGCTGTATTGCCTGCGTTTTGCAGGACATATCCTTTATGCTTTCGGTGGGGCTGCTCTATAATTTTGTCATTGACACGATGAACGGGGGCGTAAATGGAAGCCGCATTGCTTTTTACGGGGTTGGCGCTTTGGTTTGCTTATGCCTTATCTTTGTTGTAACTTGGTTTCAATATAACGCCACCTATTTAGCGACTTATGTGGAAAGCGGAGTAAGACGCATTTCGTTAGCAGAGCAGCTCCGCAAAATCCCCTTATCCTTTTTTGGGAAAAAAGACCTTGCCGATTTAACAAACTCCATTATGGGCGATTGTGCCACACTTGAACAGGCATTTTCCCATTATGTACCCGCTTTGGCAGGCTCCCTTATTTCAACAACGCTGATTGCGATTTGCCTGTTTGCTTATGATTGGCGTATGGCTCTTGCGGCGGTTTGGGTTTTACCGATTGCATTTACCATCACATTTTTTTCAGCCCGCATACAGGAATACTTTAACCGTAAATCCGTAGCGGCAAATGTCGCGCTTGAAAGCGGCGTACAGGAGTGTATCGAGAGTTTGCAGGACTTAAAGGCGAACAATGCGGAAGAAAGTTATCTGAAAGGGCTGGATATGAAAATTGATAATGTGGAAAAGCGGCATATTATAACAGAACTTGGGACTGCCCTTTTCGTTGTTTCCTCTACGTTGATATTAAAGTTCGGGATTGCTACGGTTGCGCTTGTAGGCTCTGCTCTGCTTATTCGTGGGGAGATTGATATTCCGCTGTTTTTTCTGTTTTTACTTGTAGCTTCAAGGCTGTATGCCCCGCTTGAGGGCGCATTACAAAATCTTGCTGCGGTAATCTCCACAAAAACGAACATAAACCGTATGAACGAAATTCTTGACCAGCCTATCCAGACAGGAACAAACAAGGTAACAAATAAAGGCTATGATATTGTGTTTGACCATGTAAGATTTGCTTATAATACCGGGGAAACTGTATTAAAAGACGTGTCCTTTACGGCAAAACAGGGGGAAGTTACCGCGTTGGTCGGACCCTCCGGCGGCGGTAAAACAACGGTGTCGCGTCTTGCCGCGCGATTTTGGGATATAAACAAAGGAAAAATTACTGTCGGTGGTATGGATATATCAAAAATAGAGCCGGAAACATTGCTGTCGCTGTACTCTATTGTATTTCAGGATGTGACGCTGTTTAACAATACAATCATGGAGAATATCAGAATTGGCAGAAAGGACGCCACAGATGAAGAAGTGATTGCAGCGGCAAGATTGGCAAATTGTGAGGAATTTGCCGCAAAGCTCCCGGACGGGTATCACAGTATGATTGGTGAAAACGGCTGCGAACTGTCCGGCGGTGAAAGGCAGCGTATTTCAATCGCCCGCGCTTTCCTCAAAAATTCCCCTATCATCTTACTTGATGAAGCAACGGCAAGCCTTGATGTGGAAAACGAAACATTGATACAGGCTGCTTTGTCAAGGCTGATAAAGGATAAGACCGTACTTGTTATTGCCCACCGTATGCGTACCGTAAGCGGCGCGGATAAAGTAGTTGTGCTTTCAGACGGTTCTGTTGCCGAACAGGGAACGCCGGGGGAGCTGATAGACACAGGCAAGATTTATCCCCACATGGTAAAGCTGCAAATGGTCAGTCAAGATTGGGGCATTTAGCATGAATACCGAATGGATAATATGCCCTATATGTCAGAGCAAAACAAGGTTGAGAATACGGAGCGATACCGAAATGAGACACTTTCCCCTATACTGCCCGAAATGCAAACAGGAAACGCTTATTAACGTACAGCAAATGAATATATTAGTTATCAAAGAGCCAGACGCACAGACGCAGAGCCGATAACACGCAGATATGAAATGCGGTTGTCGGCTCTTTACTTTTTTGACAACCTATGCAATTGATGATAAATTGCAACTTATAAAACCGTTTTAAGGACATGGCGGTATATGCCCTATCACATCATAGAGCATAACCGCCTGTTCAGTTTTACGCTGCACAGCATAGACGAATATTTTGTCTTGCGGGAAAACCGCGTACAACTGTAAACTATCAGAAAAATGCAGTCTTAAAGCAGTTGCGAAAAGAAACGGATTTGCGAGCACAAACGGATAGACCGCTTGCCTGTATAGCAGCTGCCTCGACAGGGATTGTTTTCTTTTTTTGTCTGCTACGCTAGGTATCGGAAAAGCTGAATGAACAGGGAACTGAATTTAAACAGCATTTTTTTAGAACCTTCCAGTTCTTTTTTTTCCACTCCCTGTTTCGGGATATACTGTTCTTTTTTGTTTATTTCTAGTGACTGTTCTTTTAACTTGTCCATGTATGTTCTGAGTTCTCTGTTTAATTCGGGGCTGTCCAGCACGAGCATTGTCTCAGTGTCCAGGTAGGTGCTTCTCATGTCAAAATTATAGGAGCCGATCACTGACAGCCGGTCGTCGATGGCGATGGATTTTCCGTGGCAGGAGTGGTCTCCGAAAAATTCGAAGACCCTGGGGCCTGTTTTCAGGATTTTCGGCCGGTTTCTTGTATAGTCGGAGGAGGCAATGAAGTTATCGCCAACGGCCGTGGAGTTGATCAGCATTTCTACGTTGGGGACTTTCCCAGTCAGTTCCTCCATTCCCTGATACATATCCTTAGAGAAAACCGCATATGGTGTCTGGATCGTGACGTCTTTTTTGGCAGTCAGCATGAGCTGCTGCATCGTATACCACACATAAGGCTCCTTATTGCCGATGTGGATCGGGTTTGTCACAAAAGAAGCCTTTTTTACCGGAACGGTCTGTTTCATCCAGTCCGTCTTCAAGGGAAGTTTCTTTTTGATGGACTGATAGCGGCGGGAGAGATATTTGATCTCACTCTTTGTCTTATCTTTCCGGGGATTTCCTTCAAAAACTGTTTTACAGTCTGAGGAATCCCATACTTTTTTGAAATAAGAAAGGACCTGGGGAATAGCTCCGTTCTTTTGCTCCGGTTTTTTGGAATAAAGAAGGACTTCCCGGTCATAGCCGATGCTTCCCCGGCTGTCATCTCCGATAAAATAGTCAAACATGTTCCGGCCGCCCATGAGGAGGAGGGAACCGTCCGCAATCACATACTTGTCATGGAGCCGGCCGTTGATTGTCCACGGCTTTAAAAAATTTGGCTCATTGTAAAAACGGATTTCTATGTTTGGATGGCTTCCGGCGGCCTGAAATATTGTTTTTCCGTTCATGTGCAGCATTCCGTAGAGTCCGTCTACTAAAATCTGTACTTTGACTCCGCGGTCGGCGGCATCGATGAGAGCCGCAAATATATCGTCAGTGCTCTTTCCTTCCCGTATATCAAAGGTAGAGATGATGATGCTCTTTTTTGCATCCCGGAACATGGCAAGTCTTGTGTCCAGAGCGCCTTTGTTTGTCTCGACGATGCCGGCCCGCTCCCTGCCGGGGCCCGAACCGTAAAACGCCGGTACATCGACTGTTTTTTTATAGGAATCGCTGACTGTCTTTTGGAATGCAAAGGGCAGGCATGCCCCAGCCGCCTCATAAAGAAGGATCATCAGTATGAATAGCAGAATCCGTCTGCCTGTTTTTCTTTTTGTCTTCGCCATAGGTTCACCTTTTTCTTTCGCATATTCTTCATCTATTGTAACGCACCGGATATGGTTTTACAATATTTCAAAAAGTTGAGCTTTACAGCCGAAGTCTGATCTTGATTTTTGGAACATACAGGGGTTGTTTTTTTGAGTCAATGTCATATAATCAAACTAACTCATGAACCGGAACAGTCAATGGAAGGAGGCTGTTTTGAACGAAAAGTTTTTGAAACTGCCCGAAGAAAAACAAAGAAAGATCATTTATTCGGCGGTCCGGGTATTTGCGGAGAAGGAATATAGGTATGCCTCCACGGACAGGATGGCAGAACTGGCCGGAATATCAAAAGGACTGCTGTTTTTCTATTTCAAGAATAAAAAATCGTTATACCTTTATGTGTATGATCACCTGATC
This sequence comes from Anaerostipes caccae L1-92, assembly GCF_014467075.1. Classification (NCBI taxonomy): domain Bacteria; kingdom Bacillati; phylum Bacillota; class Clostridia; order Lachnospirales; family Lachnospiraceae; genus Anaerostipes; species Anaerostipes caccae. The sequence goes on along the minus strand of NZ_AP023027.1, from coordinate 2,411,985 downwards.
GGTCTGATCGTGCGGCAGATGGAGGAGATGAATTTTAAAGAAGAACATGACTTTTTTAAACTGTTTGAACTGTCAATACGTGTAAAATCCGCCCTGATGAAGGATAACCCGTATATCCACGGATTCCTTCTGAAGGCCAGATATGAAGAAAATGAGGCGGTGAAGCAGGAGCTTTCAGAGAGAAACAAGACCTTTTTAGAGGAGATGTTCCCGCGGTGGTTTCCAGAGGTGGACTTTTCAAAATTTAAAGAAAATGTGGATCCGCAGGACGTATTTATGCTGCTTTACTATCTGGGAGACGGATATTTAAGGGAGGCGGTGGGCAGAAATGATTTTGAACTGGAGCGGATCTGTGAAGATTATGAGCGCTGGATGGACTGGATAAAGGGAAGCGTCTACCGAAAGGAGTATCTATGAATACGATTGAAATGAAACACCTGACAAAGGATTATGGAAACCAGAGGGGGATTTTTGACGTCTCATTTTCTGTAAAAAAGGGAGAAGTGATGGGATTCCTCGGCCCCAACGGGGCGGGAAAGACTACGGCGATCCGTCACCTTCTTGGATTTTCCACTCCGGATCACGGAACCTGTAGGATCAATGGAATGGACTGTTTTCATAAAGCAAAGGATATTCACAGATCTCTTGGCTATCTGCCGGGAGAGATCGCATTTATGGATGATATGACGGGAAAGCAGTTTCTTAAATTCGCCGCAGACCTGAAAGGCATGAAGAATCAGGGCAGGATGCAGGAACTCATGGATATGTTTTCTCTGGACCCGCGAGGCCGGATCAAAAAAATGTCCAAGGGAATGAAACAAAAGATCGGCATCGTATGTGCATTCATGGATTCTCCGGATCTCTACATATTGGATGAACCAACGAGCGGGCTGGACCCTCTGATGCAGAACCAGTTTGTGGAACTGATTCTGGAGGAAAAAAAGAGGGGAGCGACGATCCTTATGTCCTCCCATATGTTTGAGGAAGTGGAGAGGACCTGTGACCGTACGGCGATCATCAGAGAAGGAAAGATTGTCGCTGTGGAAGACATGGGGACACTCGGAAAGAGCAAGCAGAAAATCTTTACGGTCACTTTGGGTTCAAAGGCGGAAGCAGAGGCATTTTCCAGGGAGACAGACGGGGTAAGGCAGATAAAGGGAAACCGGGTCACGGTCGGCATCAGGGGAGAACTCTCAGAGTTTATCCGATGTTTAGGGAAATACCGGGTCTTAAACCTGACGGAACAGAAGCAGAGCCTGGAAGACTTGTTCCTGCATTTTTACGGAGGTGATTCTCATGAATAATATATTTGTCATGCCGCTCCTGAAACGGGAAATAAAATCCAACTGCAAAGTGTTCCTGATTATCGCAGCCGTGGCCTCCATGTATATCAGCGTCATGGTTTCCATGTTTGAACCCGGTCTGGGGGAGATGCTGGCAGAGTTTGAAAAGGCCATGCCGGGTCTCATGTCAGCCGCAGGCATGACAAATCCCGGTACGACTCTTCAGAGCTTTTTGAAAACCTATTTATATGGTTTTTTTATGTTCGTGCTGCCTATGATATATGAACTGTTTACGGCCAATAAGCTGGTGGCCGGATATGTGGACAGAGGCTCTATGGCGTCCATCCTCTCCGCACCTCATTCCAGGAGAAAAGTCGTCCGCACACAGGGGTTTTTCCTGGCAGCCAGCGTGTGTCTGATGATCTTATACATTACGGCGCTGGGAATTATCTGCTCTGAGGTCATGTTTCCGGGGGACCTGGGAATTGCAGAATTTCTCAGATTAAATGCGGGCCTGCTCTGTCTTCATTTATGTATCAGCGGATTTTTCTTCTTTATGTCCTGTATCTGTAATGACACCCGCAGGTCCACAGGCATCGGGGTCGGTGTCTTTCTTGGTTTTTATCTGATACAGATGCTTTCAAATATGGGGGATAAGCTGGAAAATCTGAAATATGCCACGGTCTTTACTTTATTTGACGGGGATGCCCTTCTAAAGGGAGAGAGCAGGGCAGTTGCCATGTCGGGGATTCTGCTTTTGATCGGAATTCTGCTCTTTGAACTGGGGAAATACCGGTTTCAAAAAAGAGATCTTCCCCTTTGATAAAAGAGATTTCCTTAACACTTAAGGATTCCAGTGATATAATAGGGGACAGAAAACAAATTTTAGAAAAGAGGAACTGACATGTTAGGAAAACTGGGAAGAAACGATGCCTGCTGGTGCGGAAGCAATAAGAAATATAAAGCCTGCCACATGGCTTCGGACGAAAAAATAGAGACATTCGCGCGGCAGGGACATATTGTGCCGCCGAGATTTATTCTCAAAAACGGGGAACAGATCGAAGGAATCCGGGAGAGCGGAAAGATCAATACCGCAGTCCTCGACTATGTGGCAGAACATATCAGGGAAGGGATGACCACGGAGGAGATTGACCGTCTGGTCCATGAAAAGACGGAGGAACTTGGAGGCATCCCTGCTCCTTTGGGATATGAAGGCTTTCCGAAAAGCGTATGTACGTCCATCAATGAGCAGGTTTGCCATGGCATCCCCTCTGAGGATATTGTGCTGAAAGACGGAGATATTATCAATGTGGATGTTTCAACGATCTATCACGGGTATTTTTCGGATTCATCACGGATGTTCTGTATAGGAAATGTAAGCGCTGAAAAGAAGAAGCTTGTGGATGTGACGAAGGAGTGTGTGGAACTAGGACTTGCGCAGGTGAAGCCGTGGGGCTTCATGGGAGATATGGGCCAGGCGGTCCACGATCACGCAGTAAAGAATGGATATTCGGTCGTGCGGGAAATCGGAGGACACGGTGTCGGGCTGGAGTTTCACGAGGAGCCGTTTGTCAGCTACGTCACGAAAAAGGGCACGGAGATGCTTTTGGTCCCGGGCATGGTATTTACCATTGAGCCTATGGTTAATATGGGAACCGATGAAGTCTACACTGACGGAGGAGATAACTGGAGCGTCTACACGGCAGACGGCCTTCCGTCCGCCCAGTGGGAGATTCAGGTACTCGTGACAGAAACGGGATATGAAGTGCTGGCTTATTAGGAGGTGTCTGTTTGTCTGCATATGAATGGTTGTTTAAGATGCTGAAGGAACGGGGGAAGGTGTTTTGTGCTACGATCCTCTCCGGGTCTGCGGCAGGAGAGAAATGCATTTACACTCAGGATGAAATGCATGGAAAGCCTTTGTGGAAGGAAATTCTTCCTGAACTCAGGAGGGTGGAGCAGACAGAGGTTGTTTCGATCGGGAAACGTGAGATTTTTGTAGAGCTCTTTCAGGAAGCCCCCAGGCTCGTTATTTTAGGAGCAGGGCATGTGTCACAGCCGGTCTGCCAGATCGGAAAGATCCTTGGATTCGACATAACGGTAGTGGATGACAGAGAAGAGTTTGTTACGAGAGACCGGTTTCCGTGGGCGGACCGTCTGCTCTGCTGTGATTTTGACTGCCTGCCGGAGGAAATGTTCGGATATGAAAATACATTTTATGTGGCGGTAACCAGGGGACACCAGGGAGACCGGGCCTGTGCGAGAAGAGTCTTATCCCATCCCCATGCGTATTTCGGCATGATCGGCAGCCGCACGAAAGTAAAGATTACAAAAGATGCCCTGCTGGAAGAAGGGTTTTCTGCCGAGAAGGTAGAGTCTATGCACTCGCCGATCGGTCTGCCCCTTGGAGGACAGCTTCCGGAGGAGATCGCCGTGAGCATCATGGCAGAGATCGTGAAAGAAAAGAACCGCCGCTATACCGGCTTTGCGGATATGGATGTGGCAAATGCGGTCCTTGGGGGAGAACATGGAGTCATGCTGACGATACTTTCAAAGAGCGGATCTTCCCCGAGAGGAACAGGCAGCAAGATGTTCCTTGGAGAAGGAGGGACATCTTATGGAAGCATCGGGGGAGGCAGTATAGAGTTTACCGCATGCAGGGAGGCCGGACACGTATCTGGCGTGCAGGTAAAGGAATACGACCTCTCAGCAAAAGATGCCTCTGACCTTGGAATGATCTGCGGCGGGCATGTCCGGATCCTGTTTGAAAGGATATAGAGATGAAGATTCACATGATCCTGCTGGCTGCGGGGTTCGGCAGCCGTTTTGGGTCCAACAAGCTTTTATATGAGATGGGCGGTAAACCTATGTACAGGCACACACTGGATGTGATGCTTTCGCTGGCCCGGGAATTGAAAGATGCGGACGTGACAGTGGTGACCCGCTATGAAGAAATTTACCGGGATGCAAAAGAAACCGGTGCGCTCTGCCTGATGAACCGGCACAGCGAACAGGGGATATCATCCTCGGTTCAGATCGGGCTGGAAGCTAATCTTCACCCCGGAAAGGATGCATACTATCTTTTCTTTACGGCCGATCAGCCGGAATTGAAGAAGGAGACGGTCAGGAGATTTTTGTCTGCTTTTTTGCGGACGGGAAAAGGAATCGGCTGTCTTTCGGAAAATGGAGTTCCGAAAAACCCGTGTGTGTTTCACAGCTGTTACACGAAGGAACTTCTCTCCATACAGGGAGACCGGGGAGGCAAGCAGGTCGTTAAGAGCCATCCGGAAGATGTGTTTTTATTTGAGGCCGGGTGGCAGGAACTGAGGGATATTGATACATTGGATCAGCTGAAGAATTAAAAAGTGGATTTTATACAGGATGGAAAGCCGTGTAAAATCCACTTTTGTTTATTTCATAAAAAGAAACTTGTCTTTCGGAAACCTGAGAAAGACTGTATCTTTTTTTATCTGGCCGTCCCAGAGCGTTTTCGGAAGCTCAAAACGCAGTCCTGTCCAGTCTCCGGACTTTTTATTCTGCTTTTCCCGAAAGAGAAGGATCATGGAGAAGGTATCTTCAATGATATTCGTGACCGTACATTCCATCGTGTTGGGCAGAGTTGCATCCGGTTCGATGGAAAAGTAATGGGCCCGGAAACCGGCGTATTTTATATCTTTTGGCACAGGGACGGAAGATGTCAGGACAATGTTCCAGTCGGACGCAAAAAATGTGTGGTCATCAATATACTCTGCATGTGAAATGTTTTTGCATCCGGTAAGAAGTGCAGCTTCCAGAGATTCCGGATTTTGAAACAATTCCTTTTTGCGCTGTATGGTCTTAAGCCGTCCGTTTCCCATGACGGCGATCCGGTCGGACATCCGGTACACTTCATCTCTGTTGTGGGAGACGAACAGGGCGGTTCCGGGAAAGTCCCGTATGATGTGCATCAGTTCCTGTTCCATCTGCCATTTCAGATAATCATCCAAAGCCGAAAAAGGTTCATCCAGCATGATCAGGGAAGGAGCGGATGCCAGCATCCTTGCAAGGGCCGTGCGCTGCTGCTGGCCGCCGGAAAGCTGGGAGGGATAATGGTCTCCGAGGCCGGACAAATAAAATTTTTCGATCCATGAGTCCGTAAGAGACCTGTCCCTGGAAGGAAGCCCGCAGGCTATATTTTCACGCACCGTCATGTGAGGGAATAAGGCATAATTTTGAAACAGATATCCTACCTTCCGGTCCCTTGCGGGCAGATTGATCCGTTTTTGGGAGTCAAATAAAACTCTGCCGTTAAGAACAATCCGTCCCCGGTCCGGTGTCTCGATTCCGGCAATGCATTTCAGGGTCAGGCTTTTTCCGCAGCCCGAAGCTCCCAGGATGGAAAGTATTTCATTGCCTGCCTCAAAAGAAGTCTTAAGATGAAACTCAGGCAGATGTTTTTCAATGTCTACATAAAGACTCATTTTGCCGCTCCTTTCTGCCGTATAAGGCGCACTTGAAAAGATGTCCAGAAATTCATGGCGAGCATCATCACAAAGGAGAAACAGACGATGATCATGACCCATAGAAAGGCACTCTCACGGTCGCCTGCCTGCACAGCCGTGTAAACAGCCACGGACATGGTCTGGGTTTTTCCGGGGATATTGCCTGCGATCATGATGGTGGCCCCGAATTCGCCGAGAGCCCGCGCAAAGGAAAGAATTGTCCCTGCAAGGATGCCCGGCCATGCCAGGGGAAGCATGATCTTTCGGAATATTTTTCTCTCTGTCATTCCAAGAGTCCTGGCGGCATACAGATATTCCGGATTGATCTGTTCAAAGGCGCCGCGGACCGTGCGGTACATCAGCGGAAATGAGACGACAGTGGAGGCGATGACCGCCCCCTGCCAGGAAAATATAAAGGAAAACCCAAACTGGGAAAAGAACTGTCCCACCAGGCTGTTTTTCCCGAAAGCCAGCAGCAGGAAAAAACCTACGACGGTTGGGGGCAGAACTAAAGGCAGAGTGAACAGGCCGTCGATGACAGCCTGTCCGTGCTTCAGTTTTACAACAGTCCGGGCAGCACAGATGCCCAGTACGAAGGTAAAGATGGTAGCCGGCAAGGCTACTTTTAAAGAAATCCACAGTGGGGAGAGATCCAGCATTATTTTATCCTTTGGAAGCCGTAAGACTCAAACAGCTTCAGTATTTCATCGGTTTTTAAGTAATCTGCAAACTTCTGGGCTTCTTTCTGATGCCTGCTGTCTTCTAACACGGCCACCGGATAGATCACAGGATCGGCGGCTTTCTTTGGAGCCTCACAGACTACTTTGACCTTTTTCGATATTTTCGCATCTGTCATATAGACGACTCCGCAGTCCACTTCGCCGCTTTCTACCCAGGTGAGGACCTGGCGGACATCGCTTCCGTAGTTTGCTTTCTTCTTTATTTTATCCAAAATTCCGAGTTTTTGAAAGACTCCTTCTGAATATTGTCCGACAGGGACTGCTTTTGGCTCACCCAGCGCCACTTTTTTTACGCTTGAATCTGCCAGATCTTCAAAAGTTTTAATAGATGTCTGGCTGCCTTTTGGTACGATCAGTACAAGCTTGTTTTCCAGCAGATCCGTCCGGGATTTTTTACTGATCAGATTCTTTTTTGAAAGAGCATCCATCTGTTTTTGGGCAGCCGACATGAAAACGTCTGCGTCCGCCCCCTCTTCAATCTGTGTCTGAAGTGCCCCGGAACTTCCGTAGGAAAAGCGGAGTTCTACATTGGGTTCCTTTTCTTTATATTTCTCGGCGATGTCCTTTGTCACATCCGTAAGACTGGCGGCCGCGGAAATGGTCAGTGTGACAGTTTTTTTTTCGGCTGCATTTTTGCCTTTGGAACTGCATCCGGACAGAACAGCAGCGCCCAGTACTGCGGCAGTAAGCATGACAAATATTTGTTTTTTCATTTTATCGTGTATCCTCCTGTATTTCATTCTTATATTTCTACTTTACCTGAAAAAGGAAAACCGTTTTATTTGAAAAGCAAATAAAAGACTGAAACTTCTTTTGGGAAGAAGAGGCTGCGGTGAATTTTCGGCTATTCATAGGTAAAAACTATAAATGAGTGAGGAGACCGGGTTCATAGATTCAAATAACAGGGAAATTGCGGGGATTGATATGGACGAAAAAATAGAAAATCAGCTGAACCTTTCTCTGAGTCTGACTCCTGAAGAACGGGAGAAGAGCAGAGACTTGGATGTGGGGTATGACAGGCAGCAGAATCTGTGGGAATTGATTATCAGGTATATCGGTGAGATCAGTCAGATTCCGGTTCCGGAAGGGGGAAGGCTGGAAGCCTTGAGCAATGAATATGCCATAGCTTATCTGCCCGAGGAATCCATCGATGCTTTTTCAAACCTTCCTCAGGTTATTTATATGGAAAAGCCTAAAAATCTTCTGCTGAGTGATCAGGCGGGGATTGCCGCCTCCTGTATTCTGTCGGTAAGGGATGGACAAAAGGGGCTCCACGGCGATGGAACCTATGTGGCTGTGATCGATACGGGCATCGATATTTTTCATCCGGATTTCATTGACGACCAGGGGAATACGGTGATTGAAACTTTATGGGATCAGACGATTCCGGGGCATCCGCCGGAAGGTTTTTATGAGGGGAGTGTATATACAAAGGAAGAGATAAACCGTGCGCTGAAGGCACCGGCGGCAGAGGGCAGGGAGATTGTGCCAAGCAGAGATACGAACGGGCACGGGACCCATGTGGCTTCCATCTGTGCGGGAAGGCAGGGAGTTGCAGACAAATCCTCTCTGATTGTGGTGAAGCTTGGAAATGCGACGGAACAGGGGTTTCCCAGAACGACACAGCTGATGACGGCTCTGGAGTACGTGATCCGTTACGCTGAGGCAAAGGGAAAGCCGGTCAGCGTAAATTTAAGTTATGGGAATAATTATGGAGACCACAGAGGAAATTCCCTGCTTGAAACATATATCAGCCAGATGGCAGGTCAGTGGCAGACCGCTGTCTGCATTGGAACAGGAAACGAGGGAGCATCAGGCAGGCACAGGCAGGGATGTTTAAGGCAGCCGGAAGATGTGATCTTTGCAGTGGCGCCGTATGAACAGAGCCTGAATTTGCAGCTGTGGAAAAATTATGTGGATGAATTCAGACTGTGGCTTCAAAGTCCCTCCGGAGAGCGCAGGGAGATCCAGGACCAGGAGGGCAGGACTGACTACCGGTTTGGGACGACAACGGTTTATGTCTATTATGGTTCTCCGACTCCTTATAACAGGCTTCAGGAAATCTATTTTGCCTTTGTGCCGCAGGGCAGTGAGATCGAAAGCGGTCAGTGGACCATTGTGATGGAACCCGGAAGGATTGTCAGAGGGGACTATTACATGTGGCTGCCTGTATCCGCCGGGACCAATGAGGGAACCAGATTTTTAGAACCCAGCCTGGATCTGACACTGACGATTCCTTCTACGGCAAGAAGTGTGATATCGGTGGGAGCCTACGATGTATTTTATAATTCTTATGCATCTTTTTCCGGAAGGGGAGACTTGAATATCTGTATGGAAAAACCGGATATTGTGGCTCCTGGCGTGGGAATTCTGGGGGCAAGTCCTGGCGGGGGAAATACAAGAATGAGCGGAACTTCCATGGCAACGCCGTTTGTGACGGGCAGCGCGGCACTTTTAATGGAGTGGGGGATTGTGAGAGGGAATGATCCATTTTTATACGGAGAGAAGATTAAGGCATATCTGCAGAAGGGAGCGAGGGAACTTCCGGGATTTAGTGAGTATCCGAATTCGCAGGTGGGGTATGGGAAGCTGTGTGTGAGGGAGAGTCTGCCGTTATAAAATGCTTTTATTTTAAAAAAATGAAGGATACCTTAAAAAAAGAAAACAAAAGGAATTTATATAAGCAGGGGGTCTAAACCAAACATAAAATTTATTTCGCCGGATTCTTGTTAAATCTGTCCAAATGTAATATACTTCCTAAGTGGAGCATTATACCCGGAGCAGTAAAATTAAAATAGCAGCACATACAAAAGATAAAGCTGTTCCGGGTATAATTTCCCATGAATGCACAGGCACAGATAAAAAGTCGGAGAAAAATTTTCAGCTGTTTTGTTGCTTCATGCTTGACAGCTTCTTTTACTATATGCTATTCTGTCCCTGCTGTAAAAAAGCTATATATTTTTCTGTTTCTGATCACAAACAGAAAAATATATAGCTTTTTCATTACTTAGGAAAGACCTTGTCACGCCAGTGCGTGAAAGTCTTTCCTAAGTAATAAAAAACGCTCCGCGGGTTGTACACAGATGCGTAAGGAAATCATTTGACTACGTCAAATCGCATCTGGTACGCAAAGTTGTCAAGCCCTCAAAGAGTGAGGGGTTGGGGAGCTGAAAGTGGACTTGCCCACTTTGTTCCATGGAAAGGAGAAATTATGGATACTATTGCAAACCCAATGGGTACGAAAAAGGTATTTCCTCTGCTGATTTCTATGGCCGTGCCTCCTATGATCTCAATGATGATCCAGTCGCTTTACAATATCGTAGACAGTATGTTTGCAGCCAGACTTGGTGTGAACGCTATCACTGCAATTTCACTGGCTTATCCTCTGCAAAACCTCATCTTATCCGTCGGTGTAGGACTGGGAGTGGGCATAAATGCCTGTATTGCCATGAGCCACGGAACAGGGGATACCAAAAAAGCAGATCAGGCAGCTGCCCACGGACTGGTGCTGGCCGGTCTTCATGCACTGGTTTTTATCGCTGCCGGCCTCCTGGGAATCCGTGCGTATCTTGGAATGTTTACAAAGGACCCGGAAGTCCTTTCCCTGAGCAGCCAGTATACATATATTGTCGTGCTGTTGTCTGCCGGTTCACTTGTTCATGTAGCAATAGAAAAGATTTTTCAGGCGATGGGTAATATGAAAGTGCCGATGATCCTGCAAGGGATGGGCGCCCTGATCAATATTATATTAGATCCTCTTTTTATTTTTGGGGTTGGTATCTTTCCTAAAATGGGAGTAGCAGGAGCAGCAATCGCCACAGTGATCGGACAGTGGAGCGCCTGCCTCCTCGCTGTTTTCCTCCTGTTTCGGAAGAAACATACCGTCCACATCCGGTTTCGCGGCTTTGCATTTGACCGGGAACTGCTCAAAAAGATTTATATGGTAGCAGTTCCGTCCGCCATCACCATGTCTCTGCCGTCTATATTGATCTCGATCCTGAATGGGATACTGGCCGGAATTTCAGAAGTGGGGATTGCAGTACTCGGCATTTATTTTAAAGTACAGACATTTATCTATATGCCGTCCAACGGTCTGATCCAGGGAATGAGGCCTATCATCAGTTTTAACTACGGGGCAGGAAGAGACGACAGAGTGAAAGAGACGATTCGGGACAGCCTTCTTGTCACCGGTGGGATTATGGCCGCAGGAACCATATTATTTGTTGTTTTTCCTGTGCAGATCATGGGATTGTTCCACGCTGGAGGAACGCTTCTTAAAATGGGAATCATGGCATTTAGGATCATCAGTATTGGCTTCCTGTTCTCTGCTGTGGGAGTCGTATTTTCCGGTGTCTTTGAGGCGCTGGGAAAAGGGAGCGCGTCTCTTGCCGTGTCTACACTGAGACAGTTTTTTATCATTCCGGTTCTTTCTTTATTCCTGGTTTCACGGATGGGAGTCAATGGAATTTGGGTTTCTTTTCCGGCAGCAGAGGCGGCAGCGGCTCTGGCAGCAGTCCTTTTATACCGGAAATACAGTAATAAAAGGTGAATTTTCGGACGTGTTGTGTTAAAATCTAAATGACTTGAAGTGAAAAGGAGAATATGACATGGATAAGAAATTAAAAGCAGTCCTGATCGCGGTCCTGGTTATTGTTCTCGGCGGTGCGGGATTTCTCGGATATGAGTATGTGACTCAGAAGCTTACGGCGAATGACGGAATCGAGATGCTCTCCAAAGGGGAATACCAGAAAGCGTATGAGGCATTTGAAAAAGCAGGAGGTAAAAAGACCATCCTGTGGACAAACCAGAAAAATGATGTGATGTTTTACCAGGCGGAATCGCTCTATCGGCTGAAGCGTTATAAAGATGCCATCCGTATCTATGACCGGATCATAGAGAAAAAGCCGCAGGGCAGGGCTTATGAATGGAAAGCACTTTGTTACATGGGATTGGGGCAGGAAGAACAGGCACTGGAGGTCTGCAGTGAAGGGATTCGTTCTCTGCCATCAGAAGGAGAGAGTTATTATGCCAAGTATAGTATTCTGGCAAAGCAGGAGAAGTACGATGAAGGGCTTTCTGTTGTCGGTGAAGCGCTGAAGCAGAATCTTACCACAAAGAAAAAAGATCTGATGTTTGCAAGGATCAGTCTTTATGAAGCAAAGTTTGACTTTAAAACAGCATACCGTTATGCAAAAGAATATGTAAAAGCCTATCCGGACGATGAAAAAGGGAAAAAAGAGGCTACATTTCTGGAGACCAGATAGATGATCTTCAAAGCAGTGTAAAAATGGAGTTCCGTAAACGGAGCTCTTTTTTTGTGCAAAAACGACAAATTCCATGGATAAAGTTTGTGTGAAATAAAGTTTTGTTTCTTAAATAAAAGTATTGACAAAATAAAATTTTATCGTTAAAATATAAACATAAAATAAAGTTTCACAAAAAGTGATGAAGCAAAACTAAGTTACTCTAAAGGAGGATATGTATGAAACTGATCATCGCTGCCCACGGGCAGATGGCACAGGAAGTGGTCAATTCAGCCAATATGGTTTTCGGCGGAATTGAAAATGCGGAGGCCGTTACTTTTGTTCCTGGCGAAAATGCCGACGATCTGAAACAAAAGTACCAGAACTGTATGACAGAGGGAGAAGATGTACTGTTTTTGGTGGATTTGTTCGGAGGAAGCCCCTATAATGCGGCATTTCAGATCGCAGCACAGACTGAAAACACAGATGTGATTTCCGGACTGAGCCTTCCGATGCTCCTTGATGTGGTTGGCATCAGAGAGACATATGAAGAGATTCGTCCATGGGAAGTGTATGACAAGCTTGGAAAAGACACCTACATAAAATCATGCAGAAACTTATTAAACCGGCAGAACGAAAAAGAAGAGGAGGATGAATTATAATGAAAATCAATTTATGCAGGATCGATGACAGACTGATTCACGGACAGGTAGCAACTGTCTGGGCAAAAGAGGCGAATGCGGAAAGAATCATCGTGTGCAGTGACGAGGTGGCAAAGGACGATATCAGAAAGACACTGCTTTTACAGGTGGGGCCTCCGGGAATCAAAGTCAGCGTTGTCGATATCGCCAAAGCAATTCGTGTTTACAACAATCCTAAATATGAAAATGATACTGTGTTTTTATTATTTACATGTCCGCAGGATGTATTAAGAATGATCGAAGGCGGTGTGCCGATCACAAGTGTCAACATCGGAGGAATGGCTTTCAAAACAGGAAAAGAACAAATTACAAAAGCTGTGTCTGTGGATGAAAGCGATAAGGATGCTTTCCGCAAAATGCATGAGAGAGGCGTAGAGCTGGAAATCCGTCCGGTAGCCACAGACAATAAAATCGACTTAATGACAAAAATCTGATAGAGGAAAGAAAAGGGAGGAACTATTATGGGATTATCAGGAATTCAAATTGTATTGCTGTTTATCGTATCTTGTATCGTAGGAATGGGAAGTGTGCTGGATTCTTTTCAGACACACAGACCGCTGATCGCATGTACACTGGTGGGAATCATTCTCGGTGATGTAAAGACCGGAGTTATGCTTGGGGGTACTCTTGAGATGATCGCCCTCGGATGGATGAACATCGGAGCGGCACAGTCTCCGGACTCCGCACTTGCCAGTGTTATTTCTACCATTCTCGTTATCGTAGGAAATCAGTCTGTATCCGCAGGAATCGCCATCGCACTTCCGGTTGCAGTTGCAGGACAGGTGCTGACCGTGCTGGCAAGAACTGTCACAATCTTTTTCCAGCATGCGGCAGATAAATATGCGGAGGATGCAAACTTTAAGATGATTGACATCTGCCATATCACCGCTCTGGCAGTTCAGGCACTTCGTGTTGCTATTCCATGTCTTTTAGTGTCTATGGTTGTCAGTCCGACAGGGGTTCAGAGTATGCTGAACATGATCCCTGACGTGATTACAACAGGGCTTTCCGTAGCCGGAGGATTTATCGTAGTTGTTGGTTATGCAATGGTGCTGAACATGATGGGAGCAAAATATCTTATGCCATTTTTCTTCCTCGGATTCGTCATTGCCGCATTCACAGACTTCAACTTAGTTGCGTTTGGTATCATGGGTATCGTATTCGGACTTATTTACATACAGTTAAATCCAAAATTTAATATGCCGAAAGCTGTTCCGGCAGCGGCTGCTCCGGCAGGAGGGGCATCCATGGATGCGGATTTAGATGACGACTTAGACGATGAATTAGATTAGGAAAAGGGAGGAAACAAGATATGAGTGAAGAAATCAAAAACACAGAAAATACTTTAACAAAAAAAGACCGTGTCAGTATGTTTTTAAGGAGCAACTTCCAGCAGGCATCTTTTAACTTTGAGCGTATTCATGCTCTCGGATTTGCATTCGACATGGTGCCGGCCATCAAGAGACTTTATCACACAAAAAAGGAACAGTCAGAAGCGTTAAAGCGCCATATGACCTTCTTTAATGTAACTCCGGCCTGTGTCGGACCGGTACTTGGTGTGACAGCAGCGTTGGAGGAAACAAAGGCAAACGGTGCGGACATCGATGAGGGAACTATTGGAAGCATCAAAATCGGTCTGATGGGACCTCTGTGCGGAGTCGGTGATCCGATCTTCTGGGGAACCCTTCGTCCGATCACGGCAGCAATCGGTGCATCCATGGCATTGACAGGAAACATTTTAGGACCGTTATTATTCTTTGTACTTTTTAACGCAGTCCGTCTGGCCGCATTATACTTTGGCTTGGAGTTTGGTTACAAAAAGGGACTGGATCTTGTAAAGAATCTGGCAGGAAACATGCTTCAGAAAGTTACAGAGTGTGCTTCTATCTTAGGACTGTTCGTCATGGGCGCTTTGGTTTCAAAGTGGACGACCATCAACGTTCCGCTTGTTGTATCTAAGGTTACCGCAAACGGAAAGACAACAGTCACAACCGTGCAGAACATTTTAGACCAGCTTATGCCGGGGCTGCTGGGACTTGTTTTGACCTTAGTTGTCTGCCGCCTGTTAAAGAAGAATATCAGTCCGATCCTGATCATCTTTATCTTATTTGCAGTCGGCATCATCGGTTACGGATTAGGAATTTTAGGAGCATAGAGATTCTCTGGGAGGAGTGAAGAATGAAGACAAAAGCAGTAAGACTGTACGGACAGGAAGATATAAGACTGGAAGAATTTGAACTTCCTCCGATCAAAGAGGATGAGATTCTTGCTGAGGTCGTGACAGACAGCCTTTGCATGTCCAGCTATAAGGCGGCGATACAGGGTGAAAAACATAAAAAGGTGCCGGAAGACATCAATGAAAATCCGATCATCCTGGGGCATGAATTCTGCGGAGTGATCCTTTCGGTAGGTGAAAAATGGAAAGGTCAGTTTCAGGCGGGTGACAAGTTTGTCATCCAGCCGAACATCGGGACGAAAAATGGTTTTGCTCCGGGGTATTCCTATCCTTATGCAGGGGGAGACGCCACAAAGATCGTGCTGATGAATCAGATCATGGAAAACGGTTCTCTTTTGAAATACAACGGGGAGTCCTTCTTTGAAGGCTCCCTGGTGGAACCGCTGTCCTGTGTGGTCGGAGCATTTAACGCACAGTACCATCACAAGAAGATGTACAGCTATGAACATGTCATGGGAGTCAAAGAAAATGGAAATATGGCGATCTTAGGGGCTACCGGTCCCATGGGATTCCTGGCTATTGACTTTGCGCTGCACGGCCCGAAGAGACCAAAACTGCTGGCGGTTACCGGCAGAACAGAATCTAAACTGGATCTTGCGAGGAAGCTGTATACAGAAGAAGAGGCAGAAAAACAGGGAATCAAACTTGTCTACGTCAATACGGGACAGATGGAAGACTTCAGCGGCCCTCTGCGGGAATTAACAGAAGACGGACGGGGATTTGATGATGTCTTTGTGTTTGCGCCGAATGAGCAGATGGTAACCCAGGGAGAGAAGCTTCTGGCCTTCGACGGATGCCTGAACTTCTTCTCAGGACCTGCCGACACCGGGTTTACGGCTCCTGTGAATTTTTACAATGTACATTATAATTCCACACATTTCATCGGTACAAGCGGAGGGAATACGGATGATATGAAGCAGTCGATCGAGCTGATCGAACATAAGATTGTGAATGTGGCAAAGATCGCAACCCATGTGCTTGGACTCGACCAGGTGGCTGAGACAACGAAGCAGCTTCCGAACCTTGGGGGAGGGAAAAAAGTCGTCTATACGCACAGGAAGTTTCCGCTGACCGAAGTTGACAAGCTCAGCGAAATAAGTGACAATAAATTAAAAGAAGGACTCGGTCCGATTCTTGAAAAACATGGTCACTTATGGAGCGCAGAAGCAGAAGCATACTTTTTAGAAAACGCTCCAGAGATTTGAAAGGGAGAGTTTTATGGCAAAGGAAGCAACGGTAAGGAATCAGATATTTTCTGCATATGACAGTTTGTTTGATGCCGAAAAGAAGGTTGCGGATTATCTGATGAATCATCAGGAAAAGGCAATCGAGATGTCAGTTTCTGAGCTGGCTGCGGCATGTGAGGCCAGCCAGGCTACGATCGTCCGGTTCTGTAAGAAAATCGGGTGCAACGGCTATCACCATCTGAAGATCAAGATGGCGAAGGAAATGCGGGAACAGGATGACCA
The DNA here is from genome assembly GCF_014467075.1 of Anaerostipes caccae L1-92. NCBI lineage: Bacteria > Bacillati > Bacillota > Clostridia > Lachnospirales > Lachnospiraceae > Anaerostipes > Anaerostipes caccae. The sequence continues at coordinate 2,395,832 of NZ_AP023027.1, read as the reverse complement.
TGAGTTTTCTAATGAGATCAGTATCGACAATATCGAACAGTCACTGATGAATATTATGGCCAGCAAGATGGAGGAACTGAAAGAGACTCTGAGCAGCATCGACGGAAAGATGCTCAGGGAGATCATAGACCTGATCCTGAATGCCAAGGTAGTAGAGTTTACTGCCATGGGGAACACGATTCCGATCGCACTGGACGGATCTTATAAGTTCAATCAGCTCGGAATCCCGGCAGTCGGCTCTACCATCTGGGAAACCCAGGAAGCCTATGCGAGGACCATGAGAAAGGGTGATGTCATGATCGCCGTTTCCGCCTCCGGAGCTTCCAGACATCTGCTTAATATGGCCAACATTGCCAAGGAAAACGGAGTGAAAGTAGTTGCTATCACGAACCAGGCCAAGTCACCCCTTGCGGAGGCAAGTGACTATACGCTGGTGACCGCAACAAGGGAGCAGGTTTTCCACGATCAGGTCAGTTTTACAAGGATGGCTGCCATGGCAGTGATCGACAGCCTTTTCCTGCTGCTGTTTTCAACAAAGTGGGATTCTTTCAAAAACTTGACTGAACATGAACAGTCAGTGGCGGAAGATAAGATTTAAGTTTTTTATCACAGTTTTCGTTTCATTTTAATATCCCTCCTCCAATGGGTGATAAAAAACTTTTTTCATATAGATGTATTTTTACCGCATCAGATCAAACAGAGTGTAGTATGAAAAACAAGCATTTAATTGGAGGATTTTTTATGAACGAATCATGGTTGGGCCTTGAAGGCAAGACAGTCATCGTAACCGGCGGGGCATCCGGAATCGGGAAAGCAGTCGCCCAGGAATTTTTAAATGTCGGGTGCAATGTAGTTGTTTCTGACATGGCGCCGGAAGCGCCGGAGTTTGACACTGCTGCCGGTAAGTTTCATTACGTGAAAACGGACGTAACCAGTGCAGAAGATGTGGATGCCATGGTAAAAGAAGTGGTGGACACATTCGGAACCGTAGATGTACTGGTGAACAACGCAGGGATCAATATCCCGAGACTCCTGGTGGACCCGAAAGAGCCGAAAGGACAGTACGAACTGGACGAAGCAGTCTGGGATAAAGTGTGCAGCGTCAACTTAAAGGGAGTGTTCTTCTGTGCACAGACAGTGGGCAGAATCCTTGTGGAAAAAGGAGAAGGAGTCATCATCAACATGTCTTCTGAGAGTGGACTGGAAGGATCTGAGGGACAGAGCGTGTACGCAGCGACAAAGAACGCAGTCAACTCCTTGACGAGAAGCTGGGCAAAAGAATTAGGAAAACAGGGAGTGCGTGTGGTAGGCGTGGCACCTGGAATCATGGAAGCGACAGGATTAAGAACGTTAGCGTATGAATCAGCGCTGGCATATACAAGAGGAATCACAGTGGATGACTTAAGAGCGGGCTATAGTAAGACATCAACAACACCGCTTGGAAGATCCGGAAAACTTTCAGAAGTGGCAGATATGTGTGTATATCTGGCAAGCCAGAGATCTTCCTATGTACATGGTGTGACCATCAATGTAGCCGGCGGAAAGACCAGAGGATAAGAACAAAATTCATGTATAAAAATGAGGGGATCATAAGTATGTCGGTTTTATTTATGATCCCCATATAAACTATATTTGTAGCATCCCTATTATATTAAAGATCATATTGCTATTTATATAAATAAAGAGGGAAAGAGCATGTCCAGCTACTTCCACGTTTTAATGTAGTTTGCCATGTCCCTCCGATAAAAGAGGAACTATGTTTAGGAGCATATTTCTTAAAACCAGTTTTATAATCAAATCCTAAAGCGGGATATTTGTTTTTTTGCTGATTTACCCCTGCTGCTGGATTCAAAGTGCGGAAGAATACAATTTTAGTTTTAACACTTACACCGGGTTGAACTTGTTTTTTTACTTTTCCTACAATTCGGTCTAATCTTGCAGTTGTACTTTTTGTCGTGAAATATATTCGTAGTGTAAAGTAAACGCTGTCGGTTTTGTCCCATTTTCCATCACCGTAGTCACCGGCAAAGACATTATTTTGGAATAAATCAAGTAAAGAAGCTTGCTCTCTTAATTGAGAAATATCGTCGGTAGAAGCTGTGAGTATTTTTGAGTTATGCTCTTTATCCTCAATTTCATAAGTTTTAAGAAAGTATTTAGTATTTCCATTTTCTATTTGCATAACTTGTTTTTTTTTCTGTTCCATGTTCAAGACCGTATTTATATAAGGTCTTATTGTCTTGTTCAGAGAGATTTTCTTTTTCTAAAATACTAGAAACCTCTGTATTATCTGCAGGTTTACTATCTGCATATATAACTGAAGATTGAGTAATTACAAAAAGAAAAGTAGTTATATAAATAAAGAATTTTTTCATAAAGTATCTCCTTTCTTTAAGAAAAAGTTAATAGCGGTAAGCAAGTATCCTCCTAAGTAAATGAAGTATACTAAAAAATAATTATCAAAATTACCGACATAATTATTTTTAATAAGATACAGCCATAAAATAATGGGAATAAGGATGGCTACTAAACTAAAAAGAGCAGTGATTTTATTCAATGAATTAACGATTAAGTTTTTGCTAAAAAAGCATACAAAAATTCCTAGAAAAACATAGAAACAATATTTTAAAATATAAATCTTTAGAATAGAACCTGAATATAGAGGAATTTGTTCCTCAAGATTTGTTATAAAATATGCTAGGATATAAGAAATAATTGGGGTAATATACAAAGAAATTTTTTTCATAGCGGGCCCTCCTTTAACGAGACTAATAATACAGTTTTTTCTTTTGTTATATTATATGCATTTTATTAGAAAATAGCAATCGAAATATAAAATATTGTAAGTATAAACAAATATAAAAAATTCATAGAAATGTAATGATTGAAACAACTATAAATTTGACCAAACAACTATGTGGATTTATAGTCAAATCTCTCTTAATAATTTAGAAATATGTTTTAAAAACTAGTAATGTTATTACAAATAAAAAATTGAATATTTGTGTAAAATTATAATTCACCATTTTAGAAATATAAAATACATTAAAAGATTTATTATTTTACATGTTGTTATTTTTGAGTCTCTAATCAATAACCAGAAAAGCTAGAGATTGTTGGCTTGTATTTTTTATAGATTTAATTGATGTAAATATTGAAGTAAATAAGAAGAGATAACATATGCTGATGGAAATTACGGTAGGAGTGGTTCTTGCTGCAGATTAAGAATAAAGGAAATTGGGAAATGGCATGACCATCAATGTAGTCAGCGGATAGGCTAGAGTCTAAGAAAAATAGAAAGGACCATTTTTGTAGAGGCTGCACTGTCAGTTAAAAGCTGTCTGACAATCTCTTCTTCTCAAATAATAGGAAAGTCCGCCGTTTGGCGGACTGTAAAAAAATATCTCATAAGAGGGAGCACATAAGGGAAAAAGGTCGATTTAAAAACATTCTTCCAAATCCACCGTCATGTAAGTTATCTTCCTCTGTTAAAGCGAGTGTCACCTCAAAGAACTAATATAAGATAGGGTGATAGTTGCTGAAGGATAGAATTAATCTTACACTCCCTTATCGGACATCAGTCTAGAGGTCTACACAATCTTTAAGATAGTTTAATTTAATTTCATATATAAAAGCGGGTAAGGATTGCCCTGTTCGTCGTGATCGGTTCGTTTGTAGACCTGAAAGCCCATGTGCTCATAAAATCCCTTGGCAAGGGGATTTTGTTCATTGACAGCCAGCTCATTGATGGAATAGTTTTCGATCCCATATTGAATTAACTTCTTTCCCAAGCCTTTTCCTCTTTCTTCCGGTGAAAGAAACAGCATTTCTAGTACTTGATTTTCCAGTCCCATAAATGCAACAGGACAGTTATTTTCGTCTTCTGCAATAATCAAATGAGAAATATTCATGAATGCTTCAGGGACATATTTTTTGATATTTAATATTTCGTTATCCGATAAAAAGAGATGTGTCTTTCTTACAGAGTTCTCCCACACTTTTAACAGCTGTTCTATCAGCAATGGAGTTCTTTCTTTTACTTCAGTAATTCTCATGTTTTCCCCCGTATAATATCTGATTTTTATTTTAATGTTTGTTTCTGATTATAACATGGAATGCAGCAGCGTAACCGCCGAGATAAAGAAAATAAACAAGAAAATAATAATCCATAGTTCCTGCCGGATCATGTCGGATAGAATACAGCCAAAGGAGCACCGGAAGGATGATGCCGGCAATACATATGATATGTATGACACGGTTTCCTGTCTCAGCAGCGATATGTCTGGTGAAAAGGCTCAGCAGGACTCCGAGCAGTACAAAAAATATGCATTTTAGAATAAAAGGCTGCATGGTCATATCCGGACGATACAGCGCCTGTTCTTCTGCCACGGTGATACCGTATGCCATTAGGTAGGAAACGGCAGGTGCCGCAAATATCAAAACTTTTTTCATAAGAGAGCTCCTTTCCTATATACTGCATGTACTGCAGAAAATATATACTGTCTACATTATAAAAGAATTGGTATGCTATAACAATAGCAACGGGAAAATGTAAGAACATGTAAATAAATTGTAAATATTGAAGTTATACTGCAACAGTTCTGAAACTCCTATGATTTCCATTAATATAGCCGTTGGAAAGACTAGGGTTTAAAAAAATAGAAAATATCGTTTTTGTGGGGCTGTAGTGCCAGTTAAAAGCTGGACAGCAGTCCCTTTTCTTATACTTTAAAGGATTTATAAGAACAAAAGCGAGTTGGTTGATAGAATAGAGACATCTGTCTACAAAGAAAATTTAATAAAGCAATAAAAACAATAATATAAATAATAAACAATAAAATAAATATTGACATGTGCTTAAAAAGAAGATAAAATAATAAAAAGAATAAAAAACAATACCAACCACTAGAAAAAGGAGGAAACAATGGAACATGCATTATTTTCGGAAAAACTGGTCAAGTTGAGTTTGACTGGATTAACCAAAGATCAGATTATTAATGAAATGGTTGAAGTTTTGTGGAAAGATGGGAGGCTCAGTGACAAGGAGCAATTTACAAAAGATGTATACGCAAGAGAGGCAGAAATCACAACTGATCTGGAAATAGGAGCTGCTATGCCGCACGCCAAATCAAAAGCTGTTTGTCAGCCCTCTGTTGCGATTGGTATTTCGCAGAAAGGAGTTATTTTTGGAGAATCGAAGGAAAAGAGCTATGTATTCTTTATGGTGGCGATGCCTGAAAATGCGGCGAAAGAACATATAGAAGTTCTGGGCAAGGTTACAGGTGTCTTGTTAGAGAAGGAAAATATTACGGCTTTAAAGAATGCCAGGACAGAAGAGGATGTTTTACAGCTTTTTTGCCAGGAAAAGAAGGAAGTCATAAACAATCATTCGGATGTGCTGTTGTTGGGAGCAACTGGGTGTACATCAGGAGTCGCACATACATATCTGGCAGCGAAAGCACTGCAGAAAGCAGCGGGTGAGCACGGAGTACAGATCAAGGTTGAGACAAATGGGTCGATCGGGGTAGAAAACTCCCCAACTGCAGGGGAAATAGCGCAAGCAGAATGTGTTATCATAGCAAGTGACAGAGCAGTGGAAATGTCCCGTTTTGACGGCAAGAGAATTATCTATGCAAAAGTTAAGGACGGTATTAATAAAGCAGATGATTTGATTGAGAAAGCCTTAAATGGAGAAGGAGAGATTTACCATCATAATGGTGATAGAAGCAATTCTCAGACAGGGCAGAAACGGGAAGGGAGTATTTATACTGCTTTGATGAATGGTGTTTCTTATATGCTTCCGTTTGTAATCGTCGGAGGTATCATGACGGCTCTTGCATATGCATTCGGCGGTCAGGTTACAGATACCGGTCTTGTCATTCCGGATGGAAGCTTCTGGCAGAAAATAGCCGACCTGGGCAGTGCCGGGATGACACTGATGACTCCGATTCTTGCAGGGTATATTGCATATGCGATTGGTGATAAAGTCGCATTGGCACCCGGTTTACTGGGAGGCTGGGTTGCAGTCAATGGTTCTTTTTATGGGTCAGAATCCGGAACCGGTTTTCTGGGTGCCATTGTTGCAGGATTTTTAGCCGGATATGTGGTGAAGGCAATGAAAAAGATAAAATTCCCGGAGGCGATCCAAAGTTTGGTTCCGCTGATCATCATTCCCATTGCTTCATCGCTGATTGTAAGTTTTGCATTTATATTTGTCATAGGAGTTCCGATCAGTTCAATGATGACAGCCCTGTCTGATATGTTGTCCGGGCTGAACGGCGGCAGTCTTATTATTTTAGGTATTGTGATGGGCTTCATGCAGGGATTTGATTTCGGCGGCCCGGTCGGAAAGACACTTTTCATGTTTTCAATCGGCATGATGGCGCAGGGACAGTTTGAGTTTATTGGAGCTGAAGCAATGGCAATTCCTGTGGCACCGATCGGAATGGCGATTGCAACCTTTATGGACCGCAGGAGCAGATTTTTTAATGATGAAGAAAAAGCAAGCGGTAAAGCGGCGCTGGTCATGGGATTTTGTGGGGTCTCAGAGGGAGCCATTCCTTTCGCGGCAGCCGATCCGCTGGCAGTAATTCCGGCAAGTATGATCGGTTCTGCGGTAGCAACCACTATGGGATTACTCTTTTCGATTACAGATGCCATTGCCTGGGGCGGACCGATTGTTGTAGTTTTAGGATTAACCAATCATCCGTTGCTCGCAATTATCTGTATGCTGACAGGATCTATTGTAACTGCACTGGTGTATTATGCCATTAAAACGGCCAGGACAAAAAAATAAATGATATAAGATGACAGGTGAAGGGAAAAGAAATGAAAAAAAGTCTGATTGAAGGGGAGCAGAATGCCGAAGTCAGTGTCAAAATTCCATGTGAGAAGTCTTTTGTTGAACAATTGGAGATTATGGAACTTTATACTGAGACACATAGAAGATATGACAGCCTCTGTAAGGAAAAACGGGAAGTGGAATGTCTGAAGGTTTTGTATCCCAGGATGTTCCGTAAAATAGAAGAAAAGGATCTGATTGTTGGACGTCTGGACTTCCTGCCCATAGGTTTCGGCTGTGTGACATCCCTTGGCGGAGTCGGACATTACTGCGTATTCCATAAGCTAAGGGAATTTGAAAGAAACATTGGGAAAGAATATGAAAACCGTGTGGAGAAACTATTTGAATACTGGGAAGATCATGATGTGAAAGCACTTTTTTGCCGGCATGTTCTGACGGAAACAACCATTGGAAGGTTCATAGACTGTGATTATCCGCTGATGGCAACCGCACGGTTATCCGGAATGATGCTGCATTATGACTGGCTGTGTGAAAGAGGTATTGGAGGGATCATAGAGCACATTCGGGATAAAATAAAAGCAGATCCAGGAAATGATTTTCTGCAAAGTTCTTTGGACGCCATGTATTTGCTCCAGACTGTAATTGATGATCAGCAGAGAAAGTTAAAAGATGCCTGTGCTGGTGCGTCAGATTCAAGACAGAGAGAACTGGATCTGATGTTAAAAGATTTAAAGCATATCCGTTCTTCAAAACCAGAGACATTTCACCAGGCAATCCAGCTGATCTGGCTGTATGCGCTGGTGGCGGGATGTATTAATTATGGGCGGTTAGATGATATTCTCGGACCTTATCTTGTCAATGATCTGAGAAAAGGTCTTATTACAGAAGATGAAGCGTATGCATATTTGAAATCTTTATGGACATTGATTGAAAACCGGAGAACAACCGTCAATGGAAGAATTATCGTTGGAGGATATGGACGGAAGAATCCGAAAGAGGCTGATGAATTTGCCAGGCTGGCAATCAAAGTTACAAAGGACTGCAAATATGTGGAACCGCAATTTACTCTGCGTTTTAATAAAGAGACACCGGAAGATATCTGGAATATGGCTATGGACAGCCTGGGTGAGGGAGCAACATATCCTACTTTGTATAATGACGATGTGAATGTTCCCGCAGTTATGTATGGGATGCGCATTGATAAGGAGGCTGCCGAGCAGTATGTTCCGTTGGGATGTACAGAATTTGTTATACAGGGACAAAGCGTTGGTACACCAAACATTTTATTTAATCTGCTGAAACTTTTGACCATTACTTTAAATAAGGGAATCGATCCTTTTGATGGTAAATATAAGGCCGGACCGGTTCGGATCAAAGATTTATCAGAAATGGCAACCTTCGATGATCTGTACAGTAATTATAAAGAGCTGCTGGATTACTATATGGATTTGTCAATTAAGGGTCAATGTTACTCATATGAATGTATGAATCAGGAGGTAAGCTTTCTGTTTACGAGTATTCTGATGGATGATTGTATTGAGAGAGGGAAATCGTTACTGGACGGAGGAGTAAGGTATCTGGGCGGCACCAATGAAACATACGGAAATATCAATACCTCCGATTCTCTGTATGCCATAAAAAAACTGGTATATGAGGATCATACATATACACTGGAAGAAATTCATGAGGCTGTCATGCACAATTTTGAAGGCTATGAGAGATTGAGAAAACATCTGCTGGAATGCGATAAATACGGAAATGATTTGCAGGAAGTGGATGACCTTGCCAATGATTTGTACGAATATGTTGCAAAAGGTGTTAGACAGAGAGGGATTGATGCCGGACTGCAGTATTTTCTGATCGTAATCAGCAATAATCAGGTGAATACAGAGTGGGGCAGATGCACGGCAGCTTCTCCGGATGGGAGATTGTCGGGGATGTTTATGAATCCGGCCAACAATCCGCAGAGCGGAGCGGCAAAGTCGGGACCGACGGCCTGTCTGAATTCACTGCGCAAGTTTGATCCAAGGTACCATGGAGGAAGTGTTCAAAGCATGAAATTTACTCCGAACGTTTTCAATAACGACAGGAAGAAAACAAACATGCTGTTAAAAACATATTTCAAACATGGAGGATGCCATCTGATGATCACTGTGGTTGACAAAGGTGTTTTAGAGGATGCCCAGAAGCATCCGGAGAAGTATCCCAATCTTATTGTGAGAGTCAGTGGATTTTCAGCCGTCTTTGTTGACCTGGAAAAAGATGTCCAGGATGAGGTTATGGCGAGGGTTCTTTATGATTGATCAAAAGGTTCAGATTATGGAAATTGAACGGTTCGCCATTCACGACGGACCGGGAATACGCAGTGTCGTATTCTTTCAGGGATGTCCTCTTCATTGTCCGTGGTGTGCCAATCCGGAGTCACAGCAAATAAAAACACATCTGTTTCACAGTGAAAGCAAATGTACAGGCTGTGGTCACTGTCTGGAACATTGCCCAAAACAGGCTCTGTATGCAGATGATCATCATATCAAGTATCATGAGAATTGTTGTATTCATTGTAATAAATGTGTTTTCGGGTGTCTGCAGTCTGCACTAAGTTGGGTTGGGAAATCATGTACTATCGAGGAAATATTGAAAGAAATAGAAAAGGATGATGCGTATTATCAGGAAAGTCAGGGAGGAGTAACGCTTTCCGGCGGGGAAGTGTTTACACAATTTGCTGCTTTGAAAAGCCTGTTGAAGGAGTTGAAAAAAAGAAACTATCATATCTGTATAGAAACATGCGGAGAATTTGAAACACGGTTACTCGAAGAGGTTCTGGGAAATGTGGATTTGTTCTTGTTTGACATGAAACATTCCAGGGCTGACAAATTGTATCAGGTGACGGGCGGACATCTGGATTTGATCAAACATAATATTCAAACGATTGCACAGTATCATCCGGACCATATCATCATACGCGTACCTGTCATTCCCGGATTCAATGACGAATATGAGGTGATAGAAGAAATTGTTGAATTTGCACACCAAAACAAGATTTCAAAAGTCGAACTTCTTCCATTTCATAATCTGGGGAAAAGCAAATATGACCAAATGGGTATTCCTTATCAATATCAGAGTGTACCGAATATGAAGGCGGCTGATCTGGAAAAGTATACGGATATTTTTTTGAAGTATCATGTTGAAGGCATTCTGGGAAATAAGGTTTTAAAATAAGAAACAGGGGTGTGGCACATGCGTTTTGTGCCATACCCCTGTAGTTGTAATGTATGTGTTATAACCATTCAATCGGGTAATCTTTTGTCAATTTCCCGATAGACTGGTCAGGAAGTTTGTCCATAAGGGCACCTGTGAAATGGCTGACTTGAGCATACCAGAAGGTTCCGTCTTCATGGAGTTTTCTGGTTTCCAGCATCATGTAGCTTCGGCTGCTGCATTCTATTGCAGTGCGCTTTGTTATTCCGTCCTCTGTTATATATGTGGAGACACGGTTCAGTTCCAGATCAACGCCGACAACACCAATGAATGCGATATCAAATTGATATTGTTTTAACTGTGCATCTGTGATTCCGCCGACAAATCCACCGTGTAATTCGTCTGTTGTACCTCCAAGCACAATCAGTTTGACATTACTGTCAGGAACATTTGCAGCCAGAATTACATCAATACAGTTTGTAACCAGAGTAACATGCTTGTTGGAAGATACCAGTATTTTGGCTAATTCGATGTTGGTTGTGGAAATATCCAAAAATATGGTATCTCCATCCTTAATTAATGAAAGTGCCTTTTGGGCAATCGCCCTTTTTGCCTCAATGTTTTTATCTGCACGGTCAGAAACCTGAAAATCATGTGTCATAACTCGGGTTTTTACAGCGCCTCCATAAATCTTCTTGAGCAGACCCTGGTTTTCTAAATAAGTTAAATCTTTCCGAATACAATCTTCCGTCACATTGTACATCTGGCTCAGATCTTTTACACGCACAGAACCAAATTGATTGATCTGAGCGATGATTGAATTATGACGTTCATCTGCAAGCATAGAAAGTGTCTCCCTTCATATTTTTTATTATTATAGCATGTTTTTTATATCTGTACATCATTCTGATAAACTCCCTATTTACAAGGAACGTCTCTTTTTTGAAAAACAGGAGGCAGCAGCATATTCATAAGCTTTAAAAATATTACAACAAGAATAACAGAAATGTTTTGTATTGTTATTTTATTTTGTCTATTTTATAATCATTAAGACAAGCAACAGCAGTACAGGGAGGTAATATATGCTGATGGAAATTGCGGTAGGAGTAATCATTGTCATTGGAATACTGGGGTTCATCGGATATTCTTATATGATAAAACAGCAGTCAGATGAGGTGCGGAAGCTCTATGAGGATTTTAAAAAAACATATGGAAAAGAATATCAGATTGGCTTCGGCCTGTGTAAAGGTACTGTTTTTAACAAAGAATATATTGTGATCCTTGCTGCAGATAAGGAAAAGAAAGTCGTGGATGCGGTGACGGCGGAAGGCTCCGGCATGGAATGGACCCATGGAACGGCGTCCGAGTATATTGGCATGGATATCGCAAAATACAAAAAAGAGCAGGAAGAAAAGAAAAAACGGCAGACGTTATATCAAAAAAGCGAACCGGAGGTATCACCGAAGGAAAAAGCATTCATCACTGCAGTCAGGAATCTTTGAGTTGGCATGCAGCTCAAAGAAAAAAAGCCTGCCTGCTTTGTTTATGAAGGATAGCGTCAGGAAAGGGAGATAGATGGAAGAAATATTGGAACAGAAAAAAGAGAGAGTAATCCTTGTTGGAGTCGCTCTCGGGGATGGTCAGGAAGCGGAGGAATCTCTGGAAGAACTGAAAGAACTTGCAGAGACCGCAGGAGCCGAAGTGGCGGGCTCTATTATACAGGCCAGAGAGCAGATTCACTCGGGGACCTATGTAGGAAAAGGAAAGATCGAGGAGATCCGGGATCTTTTGTTTGAGACAGAGGCAGACGGCATTGTCTGCGACGATGAGCTTTCACCGGCTCAGCTTGCCAATCTGTCTCAGATCCTGGATATTAAGGTCATGGACCGGACTCTGGTGATCCTTGATATCTTTGCAAAACGTGCACAGACAAAAGAGGGAAAGATCCAGGTGGAATTGGCTCAGCTGCGTTATCGAGCCACAAAGCTTACCGGCAAAGGAGTCAGCCTTTCCAGACTGGGAGGCGGAATCGGCACAAGGGGGCCGGGAGAGAAAAAGCTGGAGATGGACCGGCGGCTGATCCGCACCAGAATTTCACATTTAAAAACAGAACTGGCAGGTGTTATAAAACACAGAGAGGTACAGCGGAAACAGAGACAGAAAAATCACACTCCGGTGGTCTGTATCGTCGGCTACACCAATGCCGGGAAATCCACACTTTTAAATTATTTTACGGATGCGGGTGTCCTGGAGGAAGATCAGCTGTTTGCCACTCTGGACCCGACGACAAAGAGTGTGGAACTGAACAGCGGGCAGACGGTGCTCATGACAGACACGGTAGGATTTATCAGAAAACTGCCGCATCATCTGGTGGACGCGTTTAAAAGTACGCTGGAAGAGGCAAAGTACAGTGACATCATCCTTCACGTAGTGGACTGCTCCAATCCATTTATGGAACAGCAGATGGAAGCGGTCTATGAAACTCTCGGACAGCTGGGAATCAAAGACACACCGGTGATCACGGCCTTTAATAAAATTGACAGGACCGGTAAAAATTCTCTTTTAAAAGATGTCCGCGCAGATGAGACTGTAAAAATATCTGCAAAAGAGGGAACGGGAACTTCAGATCTTCTGAGAGTGATCGAGGATGTGCTGAAGAAGCAGAAAATCTATCTGGAAAAAAAATACGGCTACGATGAAGCCGGAAAGATACAGGCCATCAGAACTCATGGACAGCTTTTGAAAGAAGAATACCGTGAGGATGGAATTTATGTGGAGGCTTATATACCAAAAGAAATACTAGGCATGGTGTAGGAGGATGTATGATTATACAGAAAGTGATCAACAATAATGTAGTCAGCACTTTTGACATGAACAACCACGAAGTCATTTTGATGGGAAAAGGCATAGGATTCCGGAAAAAAGCAGGGGATGAACTCGACAAGACAAAGATCGAGAAAATTTTTACCCTGGATCAGCGGGAAAAAAGTCCTTTTATCCAGGAAGTGCTCGCTATTATCCAGGAGTTTTATGAGATCAGTTTCAATACAGAGCTGCCGGCCTATCAAAGATTTATTACGCATCTGGAATATCTGGAAAACAGCATTAAATCCGGAGAGTCACATTCTGTGGAAGATGAAGAGGATGATGTGGAATTCTACGAGAGAAACCAGAAAAAATATCCGGAGGCTTATATATGCAGCCAGAAAATTGTCGAGCACATTGAAGGTCATTACGGCTACACCCTGTCGGTAGATGAAAAAATGTACCTGATCATCTATGTAAAACGGCTGATCCTGGAAGCCGGCATCCAATAGGAATTTGTTGTGGTTCCAGTTGACATTTGGACGGGTTTTTGATAAGATTTAGACATTGAATATTGGATTGTGACTGGTAATGCAGGCAAGACCTTTTTGATAGATGTAAGCTGAGATTCGCGCATTTATTAAGGGGTCTTTTTGTTTTTTTCAGCTCAGTCCGTCATTTATTAACTAAAATTTACAGAATGAAGGAGATTTTATTATGGTATCTAAGAAGTTTGTAATTGAAAACGAGCAGGGATTACACATGAGACCAGCAGGAGTTTTAGCAAAGGCAGTAACAAAGTTTGAATCTGATGTCACCATCGTTTTCGAAGACAAGAAGATCAATGCTAAGAGTCTTCTGAACATTATCGGAGCATGTATCAAATGTGGTTCAGAGATTGAACTTGTATGTGAAGGTCCTGATGAGGAAGCAGCTTTAGCGCATGCGACAGAATTAATTGAATCTGGTTTAGGTGAATAATTAATCTCATTTTACAAAGGGGACAGGTGGCATATGTATAAAGGTATTGGAGCATCTGCGGGAATCGGCATCGGAAAAGTTGTTGTGATCAAGGAACAGAGCCTGGATTACAAAAAGGAGACAATCACAGACGCCGAAGCAGAAAAGAAAAGATTAAGCGAAGCGATCGAAGTGTTCATCGATAAGACAGCCAAGATGGTGGAAGCCATGAAGGTGACTGCCGGAGAACAGGAATCTGAGATTCTGGAGGGACATATCCTCATGATTCAGGACCCTGCGATCAAAGAGCAGATCGATGCCAAGATCGATGACGAAAAGATCAATGCGGAAGCTGCCGTCGAGGAAGCATGTGATTTCTTTGCACAGATTTTTGCCATGGCTGAAGATGAATTGACCCAACAGAGAGCATCTGACTTAGGAGATATCAAAACAAGATTAATCAAGATCTTATTAGGGATCGAGGAAGTAGATATCAGCGCTGTTCCGGAAGGAACTGTTCTGGTTGCAGAAGATCTGACTCCATCTATGACTGCCGGCATCAACCCGGCTAACGTTGAAGGCGTACTGACAGAGATCGGAGGCAAGACTTCCCACTCTGCGATTATCTGCCGTTCCATGGAGATCCCGGCAGTACTTAGTGTTGAGAAGATCGTTTCCATCGTCAAAGATGGGGATGTTGTTGTATTAGACGGAGCGACAGGAGAAGCATATGTAAATCCTGAAGATTCTGTCCTGGAAGATTACAAGGCTAAGAAAGCAGCATATCTGGAAGAGAAAGCCGCTCTGTCCAAGTTCATCGGACAGGCGTCCCAGACTGCAGACGGACATGTGGTTGAACTGGTTGCCAATATCGGCGGTCCGGATGAGGCTGCAAAAGTTGTGGAGTGTGACGGAGAAGGTGTGGGATTATTCCGTACCGAGTTCTTATTTATGGACCGCGACAGCGTACCTACCGAAGAAGAACAGTTCAAAGCATACAAAACAGTTGCAGAGACATTGGAAGGAAAACCTGTTATTATCCGTACTCTGGATATCGGAGGAGACAAGGCACTTCCTTACCTCGGATTAGAGACAGAGGAAAACCCGTTTCTTGGCTTCCGTGCAGTGCGTTTCTGCCTGAAACGTCCTGACATTTACAGACCTCAGCTGAGAGCTTTGCTGAGAGCCAGCGCATTCGGAAAGATCCGCATCATGGTTCCGCTTGTAACATGTGTGGACGAACTCCGCGCTGTGAAGGCCCTTCTTGAAGAGATCAAAGGCGAATTAGACGCAGAAGGCATCGCATATAACAAAGACGTAGAAGTCGGCGTTATGATGGAAACTGCCGCTGCAAGCCTGATTGCCGACATTCTCGCAAAAGAAGCCGACTTCTTCAGCATCGGTACCAACGACCTGACAGGATACACGATGGCGGCTGACAGAGGAAACTCTGACGTAGCTTATCTGTACTCAGCATATAACCCGGCAGTGCTCCGTTCTATCAAGAACATTATCGGCGCTGCAAATGCAGAGGGTATCATGGCTGGTATGTGCGGTGAAGCTGCCAGCGATCCGCTGCTCGTACCGGTACTTCTTGCATTCGGACTGAATGAATTCTCTGTAAGTGCAACTGCGATCCTTGCCACAAGAAAAGTCATGTCCTTATGGACGATGGATGAAGCAAAAGCTTTGGCAGAGGAAGTTATGCAGCTGACAACAGAAGCAGAAGTAAAAGCTTTATTGGAAGAAAGAGCCAGAAGCTAGGCTTTATAATGTATGATAGACTCTCAGGAGGTATGATCTGTATTCAGATATATCTTCTGAGAGTTTTCTTGTTTCAGAGGGAAGGCCGCAGACTTCCCTCTGAAATAAAAGCGCTCCGCGGGTTGTTCTTTACGGGAACCTGTTTTTTTACTATAATAGATAATAAGAACTCATTAGAAAAGCTTTGAAGGGAGCATTAATTATGGATCAGAATATAGAGAGAAGACAGTTCGTCTGTCCCAAGTGCGGATGCAATTCCTATGAACACGATCAGTTTCAGGCCACTGGAGGAAACTTTGCAAAGATTTTTGATGTACAGAATAAAAAGTTTATTACGATCAGCTGCACCCGCTGCGGATTTACCGAGTTATATAAGAGTCAGACTTCAGAGGGCATGAATATTCTGGACTTTCTCATGGGATGACCGGAAAAGTGCAGGAGAATAAATACAGAGAGATTCAATGTTCCGCGGCCTGCAACCGGGTCCGCGGAAGATTTCCCTATCACTGGGATTTAAATATATACAGAGGCTGTGCCCACCGCTGCCAGTATTGTTTCGCTCTTTATTCCCACCAATATATGGAGTCAGATGATTTCTACCGTGAGATTTTTGTTAAGACGAACATTGCTGAGCGGCTGGAACGCCAGTTAAAAAGCAGGAACTGGGACCATCAGGTCATCAATCTGGGAGGCGTGACAGACAATTACCAGCCGGCAGAGGAGCAGTACAGGATCATGCCGGAGCTTTTAAAGCTTTTGATCCGATTTGAGAATCCGGCTATCATTTCTACAAAATCTGATTTAATATTGAGAGACTATGACCTGATCGATCAGTTATCCAGAGTAGCCTATGTAAATATTGCGGCGACGGTCACCACAATGGACGAAGACATAAGGAGTGTGTTGGAACCGGGAGGGGTTTCTTCCTCACGTAGGTTTGATGTACTCAGTGAATTCCGGAAGACGAATGCGTCCACGGGTGTTCATATGATGCCTGTCATTCCATACATTACAAGCGTCAGGGAGAATCTGGAGGCTGTATTTTCTGAGACGAAACAGAGGGATATCCACTATCTGATCACATCAAATTTAAATTTGAAGGGCCCCACACGTGCAGTGTTTTTCAACTTTGTGAGAGAAGAATTTCCACAGTATGAACAACCTCTGACCAGGCTGTTCAGCTACGGCAAAGAATATAAGGAATATAAAAGTGAATTGTTTCAAATGATTTCAGAAGTCCGCACTAAGTATAACGTTAAAGCAGATTTTGGCAGCATCATAAAAGAAAAAAATGCACAGTTTGAGGCAGAGCAGCTGTCATTTTTCTAGGAGGTAATGACTATGGGAGAGATTATGTTGGAATGTTGTGTGGACTCATTCGAGTCTGCCAGGACCGCAAAAGAGGCAGGGGCAAAGAGGCTGGAACTCTGCGGGGACTTGATGATCGGCGGGACCACACCCAGCCCTAAATTATTGGAAATGATCAAGATACGCCTCGACATCCCGGTCCATGTACTCGTCCGGCCAAGATTCGGAGATTTTTTATACAGTGATGAGGAGTTTTCGCTCATGAGAAGTGAAATTCATCATTTCCGGGAACTTGGGGCAGATGGTGTGGTATTCGGATGCCTTACAAAAGACGGGAGGCTGGATATGAGACGCATGGAAAGCCTGATGCAGAAGACGATGGGGATGTCTGTCACGCTCAACAGAGCATTTGATATGTGTGTAAATCCTTATGAGGCAATGATTCAGGCCATTGAACTGGGCATTGACACCGTACTCACTTCCGGGCAGAAAAACTGCTGTACCGATGGAAAGGAACTGCTGAAGAATCTTTTGGAAGTGGCAGGAAAAGATATCACAGTGATGGTCGGATCAGGAGTCAACGCAGCTGTGATTGAAGAATTTTTAAGAGAAGCTCCTTTTGAGGCGTTTCACATGTCAGGAAAGAAAACGGTTCAGAGTGAGATGGAATACCGCAAACCGGATGTCAGTATGGGACTGCCGATGATGAGCGAGTATGAGCGCTTCGTTACGGATGCGGAGGAAGTTAAAAAGGCCGCAGCAGTGATAGAAAAGTATCATTCATAATTGGTCCGGTATAATTGTAAGAATTTTGTTATGTTTTTGTCTGCCGGATTTCAGAACTGTCCGCTATGATAGAGATAGTAAAAGAAAGGCGGTGTCAGTTTATGAGCAGACAAGCAGTAAAAAAAGCGACAAATTTCACAACTCTGGTGTTGATCGGAGCGTTGATTATATTTTCGGTTTACGGTTATCAAAAAGGGATTTTTACAAGCAGGGATCAGTTGGAACTGTTTATCCGGCAGAGCAGCTTTTGGGGACCGCTTCTGTTTATTGTGATTCAGATTGCACAGGTTGTCATAGCGGTGATTCCGGGAGGACTGACCTGTCTGGCAGGAGTCGTCTTTTTCGGACCCTGGTATGGATTTTTATACAGCGCTGTCGGGATTATCATTGGTTCCTGCATTAATTTTTACCTGGCAAGACGATACGGAGAGAAATTCATCAGGCTTTTTGTAAGTGATGAGACATATGAACAGACAAAGAAAAAGTTTTTGACAGGAAAAAAGTTTGATGTTGTGTTTACAGCGGCGATCCTTCTTCCGTGTGCACCGGATGATGTGCTTTGCATGCTGGCGGGACTAACGGATATGTCCTGGAGAAAGTTTTTAACGATTCTTTTTCTGGGGAGGCCGGTTACGATCGTAGTTTACAGTCTGGGAGGTGCCATGCTCCCGATGCTGCTGCGGTAGGCGTAAAATCAATAAAGATATAAGACAGTGGGCGGGACAGCATCAGGCTGTTCTGCCTTTTATCGCTTTTGTTCTATTGATTCGGGCCATCCGGTAGTATATACTGAAAAAGAAATCAGCCGACGAAGAAAAGATAAAGGAGACAGACGATGGGTTTAAACGAGACGCCGAGAGGAGACAGAATTCATATCGCATTGTTTGGAAGGAGAAATGCAGGAAAATCCAGCATAGTCAACGCATTGACCGGTCAGGAGCTGGCGATTGTTTCAGATGTGAAAGGCACGACCACAGATCCGGTCTTCAAGGCCATGGAACTTCTGCCTCTGGGACCGGTTGTTATGATCGATACCCCCGGTCTGGATGACGAGGGAGAACTGGGAGAAAAGAGGGTGAAAAAGGCGAAAGAAGTGCTGAGAAAGACAGACATCGCTCTGGTGATCGCGGATGCGGAAACGGGGATTACAGAGTTTGAGCAGGGAATTCTTGATTTGATCAGGGAGAGAAAGCTGCCCTACCTGATCGTATATAACAAGACGGATCTTGCAGGCAGAGTCAGGGCAGAAGATAACGATCATGCCTGCTTTGTCAGCGCGGTGACTAAAGAAGGCATCTTTGGGCTGAAAGAAGCCATAGGAAAGCTTCTCCCAGAAGAAGAACAGCCAAGACAGATCGTGGGCGATCTGATCTCGCCGGGAGACTTTGTAGTTCTTGTCGTGCCTATCGACTCGGCGGCTCCAAAGGGGCGGCTCATACTGCCCCAGCAGCAGACAATCCGGGATATTCTGGAGCACAATGCCTGCTCTGTTGCAGTCAAAGAATCTGAACTGGAGCAGACACTTAAAGATCTGGGGAAAAAGCCGGCTCTGGTTATCACAGACTCTCAGGCATTTGAACAGGTGGCTGCCATCGTACCGGAGGACATTTCTCTGACTTCTTTCTCGATCCTTTTCGCCAGATACAAGGGGGATCTTTTAGAGGAAGTGAAGGGGGCAAGGGCCGCCGGGCATTTAAAGGACGGCTCCAGGGTCCTGATCGCGGAAGGCTGCACCCATCACCGCCAGTGCGACGATATCGGAACGGTCAAAATACCCCGATGGCTTACGGAATATACAGGAAAACAGCTCGTTTTTGAGACGTCCAGCGGGAGTACATTTCCGGAAGACTTAAGCGGCTACGATCTGATCGTCCACTGTGGGGGATGTATGCTGAATCCGAAAGAGATGAAGCACAGAATTGCCTCCTCTGTAAAAGCGGAAGTACCCATTGTAAACTATGGTGTCCTGATTGCCGCCATGAAGGGAATTCTAAACAGGAGTCTTCAGCCTCTCGGACTCTAAAATCCGGAGGGAGTCTTGACCGGAGGCGGGGTTCTTGAGATAATAGACAAGATAACGAAAGAAAGGATTTGAAACAGATGAGTAAAGTTAGAACCAGATTTGCCCCGAGCCCTACGGGAAGAATGCATGTAGGGAATTTAAGAACAGCATTATATGCTTACCTGATCGCAAAACATGAAGGCGGAGATTTTCTGCTCCGCATAGAAGATACAGACCAGGAGCGCCTCGTAGAGGGAGCCGTCGATATTATTTACAATACCCTTGCAAAAGCAGGACTTGTCCATGATGAAGGGCCGGATAAGGACGGCGGATGCGGTCCTTATGTCCAGAGCGAGAGGCAGTCAGCAGGCATCTATATGGATTATGCAAAGAAGCTGATCGACAAGGGAGAGGCTTATTACTGTTTCTGTGACGAGGAGAGGCTAGAAAGCCTGAAGGTCAAATCCGGAGATGTGGTGGTCAGCCATTATGACAAACACTGCCTGAATCTGAGCAGCGAGGAAGTGGAAGAAAAACTGAAAGCCGGTATCCCGTATGTGATACGTCAGAATAATCCTACCGAGGGCACCACGACGTTTGCAGATGAAATTTACGGTGAGATTACGGTGGAAAATATGGAACTGGACGATATGATCCTGATCAAGTCCGACGGATATCCTACCTATAACTTTGCAAATGTAGTAGATGACCATTTGATGGGAATCACTCATGTGGTGCGGGGAAATGAATATCTGTCATCTACGCCGAAATATAACAGGCTCTATGATGCATTCGGATGGGAGAAACCGGTCTATGTACACTGCCCGCTCATCACGGATGAGGAACACAAGAAGCTGAGCAAACGGAGCGGACATTCTTCTTTCGAGGATCTGCTGGAGGCAGGATATCTGCCGGAGACGATCGTAAACTTCGTGGCTCTGCTCGGATGGAGTCCGGGAGGGGAAAGAGAGATCTTTACGCTGAAAGAACTGGAAGAGGCTTTTGACTATCATCATATGTCCAAGACTCCGGCTGTCTTTGATATGACGAAACTTGCATGGATGAACGGGGAATATATCAAGGCTATGGACGATGAGAGATTCCGGGAGATGGCTATGCCGTATGTGAAGGAAGTGCTCACAAGAGATGTGGATACTGATAAAATCCTCTCTATGGTCAAGACACGGATCGAGCTGTTCACAGAGATTAAGGACCATATTGATTTCTTTGAAAATGTGCCGGAATATGACAGTGCCATGTACCAGCATAAAAAGATGAAGACAACAAGAGAGTCTGCGCTGGAAGTGCTGAAAGAAATCGTGCCGGTATTTGAAGCCCAGGAAGATTTCAGCAACGATGCCCTCTATCAGACACTGATTGGATTTGCAAAGAGCCACGAGGTCAAAAACGGCTATGTCATGTGGCCGGTCCGCACAGCTGTGTCAGGCAAGCAGATGACTCCCGGCGGGGCATCTGAACTTATGGAGATTCTGGGGAAAGAGGAGTCTGTAAAAAGACTTCGTGCGGCTGTTGATAAATTAGAGGCTGAGCTTTCATGACAGAATGGAATGAGGCCCAGACAAAGGCCATCACTCACAAAGACGGCCCAATGATGGTCCTTGCCGGCCCGGGATCCGGGAAAACTACGGTCATCACAGAACGGACAAAATATCTGATCGAACACTGCGGGGTAAAACCCTCCAATATCCTGGTCATCACCTTTACAAAGGCAGCGGCAGCTGAGATGAAGGAACGTTTTTTGAAACTGGCAGGGAGATCCCTGCCAGTTTCTTTCGGTACCTTTCACGCAGTCTTTTTTACAATCTTAAAGCATGCGTACAGCTTTCGGGCGGGGTGTATTCTGCCGGAACATAAAAAGTATGATCTTCTCCGTGAAATTATCATGGACCGGGATCTGGAAACAGGAGACGAACCGGATTTCCTGCGTTCTCTGATCAGTGAGATCAGTCTCGTAAAAGGGCAGCTTCTTTCGATGGACTATTATCACAGCCAAAGCTGTGCGGACAGTGTATTTCAGCTGATTTACAAGCAATACAATGAAAAACTGAGGAAAAACCAGTGGATGGACTTTGATGATATCTTAGTCTATACGTACAGCCTTTTAAAGGAGAGAGAAGACCTGCTTGCTGCCTGGCAGAATAAGTTTCAATATATTCTGATCGACGAATTTCAGGATATCAGCCCGATCCAGTATGAGATCATAAAGATGCTGGCTGCGCCCAGAAACAATCTGTTTATTGTGGGAGATGACGACCAGTCGATTTACCGGTTCAGGGGAGCAAAACCGGAGATCATGCTCGGATTCCCCAAAGATTATAAAGATTCCGAGAAGATCCAGCTGGATGTCAACTATCGTTCCAGCCCTGAGATCGTGGAGGCATCCCAGAAAGTGATCCGTGTTAATAAAAAGAGGTTTGACAAAGAGATAAGATCCTGCCGGGACAGAGAAGTTCCAATAGAGCTCAGGACGTTTAAAAATCAGCAGGAAGAATGCACCTATGTGGCAAAAAGGCTCAGGGACGAATACGAAAAGGGCCATCCCTATGAGGAGTCATCGATCTTGGTCAGGACCAATCTGGGAGCCAGGACGATGCTTGGAAAGCTCATGGAATATAACATCCCGTTTACGGTGAAAGATGGGATTCCAAGTCTGTTTGAGCATTGGATCGCAAGAGACATCATAGATTATATGAGGATGGCGCTCGGTGACCGGAGACGGAGCACCTTTTTGAGAATCATGAATCGGCCCAAGCGCTATATCAGCAGAGAATATATAGACCAGCCGGAGATCTCCTTTGAGGATCTGAAGGAGAAGACAAGAGACAAGGAATGGCTTTATGATTATATCGATGAGCTGGAGGAAGATCTGAGACTTTTAAAGGATATGATGCCGTTTCTTGCGGTCACCTACATAAGAAAGTCTGTCGGGTACAATGCATTTTTGTCAGAATATGCAAGAATACGAAAACTGAAGGAGGAAGAACTTACCGATGTGCTGGAGGAACTTCAGGAGACTGCCAGAGGATATGACACTTATGAAGAGTGGTTTGATTTCATGAGACGCTATACAGAGGAGCTGAAGGCACAGTCCGAGAGCAGGAATCAGGGGAAACAGGGAGTTGTAATAAGCACGCTTCACAGTGCAAAAGGGCTGGAATACGAGAGAGTGTTTCTCATTGATGTCAATGACGGGGTAATTCCATATAAAAAGGCTGTGAAGACAGAAGAATTGGAGGAAGAGCGGCGGATGTTTTACGTGGGAATGACCAGGGCAAAGAAATATCTGCATGTCTTTTCTGTGGAGAAGATGTATAATAAAGACAGTAAAGTGTCGGATTTTATCCTTCCTTTAGAGGGGAAGAGGAGAAAGCAGCAGAAGGGAGCGCAGTAATATGAAACAGAGGGCAGTACCCAGACCGGGGGATTTTTATAAACATTTCAAAGATAAGCTGTATCAGATTATAACGGTGGCCGAACACTCAGAGACCGGGGAGGTGCTTGTCATTTACCAGGCTTTATACGGGGAATATAAAACCTACGCAAGACCGCTGTCCATGTTTCTGAGCGAAGTGGACCATGACAAGTATCCGGGAGTCAGCGCAAAATACCGGTTTGAACGCGTGGATGTAAAGACGTACCAGAACATTACAGAACTTCACCAGATTGGAAATATTTTAGAAAGGCACAGGGAGATACCAAAACCGGAGCCCAAAGAACCGGAACCGCTGCCTGAAAAAGAGATGCCGAAACCCGGGGAACACCGCCAGGAAAAAGAACAGCAGGATCTTCTGATCCGTTTTCTGGACGCTGAGAGCAATGAGGAACGGCTGGAAATTCTTCGGAGAAATGAAGACAGGATCTCTGAGACAGTACTGGATTCCATCGGCCTTTCCATGGACTTTCCGCTAAGTGGTGATGACCGGGGAAAGAAGCTTCGTGATCTGGAGGGATTTATCAAGACGAAGATGAAGTATGAGAAGGCAAGAAGATAAAAAAAGGGAAAGCATGTGTGATATGCTTTCCCTTTCACTATGGCTGCGAAGCTTTTCTGATGATCTGTATCAGTTCTAATCTGTTTTTTTCGACTTTCCGCACTTTGAAATCGAAGGATGCGTCCGATGCGGTCTCTCCCTCGGACGGGAGATGGTCCAACAGTTCTATCACGTATCCGCCCACAGAGTCGTAGTCTTCAGACTCGATCTCCGTATCGATCAAATCGTTTAGATCGTCAAGCTTTAAGGAGGCGTTTACGAGATAGGAGCCGTCCTCAAGTTCCTGGAAGCTTTCTGATTCATTGTCGTCGTACTCGTCCCGAATCTCTCCCACCAGTTCTTCTAAAATATCTTCCAGTGTGATCAGACCGGCTGTAATCCCGTATTCGTCCAAAACGATGGAGAAGCTGACATTTTCCTGCTGCATCTGAGCCAACAGGCTGGATATCTTCTGGGTCTCATAGGTGAAAAATGGTTTTCTTAACACGTCTCTGATATGAAAGATTTCTCCGCGGTGCAGTGTGCGGTAGAAATAAATATCCTTTAAATATACGATTCCGATGACCTTGTCCTTTGTCTCCTCATATACCGGCAGACGGGAATACTGTGTAGCCATGAACAGCTCCATTACCTCGTCGTAAGAAGCGTCGGCAGATACAAACGTAATATCGATTCTCGGAATCATAATGTCTTTCGCAATGGAATCTTTAAAATCAAAGACATTATAAATCATTTCTTTTTCATCTTTTTCGATGACACCATCTTCATGGCTGGCGTCAACGATCGTTCTCAGCTCCCGCTCTGTCATGACCTGTTTTGACTGCTTTGCATCGATCCGCAGCAGCATCAGGAGACCTGTGGAGAGCTTATTGATGACGATCACTACCGGGGTCAGGACTTTGGTCACATAATAGATGACAGGTCCGAAGCGGAGTGCAAGGTTTGTATTTTTGATCGTCGCATAAGTCTTCGGAGTGATCTCACCGAAGATCAGGACGAGAATCGTAAGAACACCGGTTGCGATCCCTGCTCCGGCACTTCCGAAAACATCAATGGCTAATGTTGTGGCCAGAGATGTGGCAGAGATATTGACAAGGTTATTTCCGATCAGGATGCTGCTGAGCATGGCTGCCGGGTTTTCGATCAGCTGAAGTACTCTCTTGGCTTGTCTGTTGCCGTCTTCCACTAAAGCGCGGATGGTATGAACGTTGACTGTCGTAAGCGCAGTCTCCGACGACGAGAAAAATGCCGACAGAGCTAGTAAGATAATTAAGATACATAATCTTAATATGACACTGGGGTCCAAATAAAATCCCTCCTAATTGATGTGGTTTATAGTGTGAGTTTTTCACTGCCTCCAGTCGGCTCCGAAGAGACTTCCTGGCAGTAATGAAGAAAAAAGCCGCAGGATGGCACCTCTTAAATAAGCGGGAGCCTTCTCCGGCAGATATTTATTCATTTTACAGATGATCGGGGTGAGGCAATCCATGAGCCCAACGAAAATCATATGTAAAACGTCTGTGGTTACGATAATTTTACTAGCCAAGCGGGGAAGTGTCAAGTTTTGCCTTGAAGGACGTCTCTCTTAAAAGGCGGCTATTTATGCTGATAGTAAAAAATGGCAAGCTGTGTCCGGTCTCTGAGCTCCAGTTTTTCAAGGATGACACTCAGATAATTTCTTATGGTTCCCTCGCTTAAAAACAGACATTCAGAAATTTCTTTATTGCTCATTCCTTTGGCTATGTATTCGATCAGGCGCAGCTCTTTTTCGCTGATGCCGTAGTCAGAATAGGAAAAATGCTGTTTGCTTGAGAGCAGATCCGGAATTTTTGAGATGATCTCATTTCCGAAAACGTTCTGACCGTTTTCCACAGCGTGGAGGGCAGGCAGGATGCTCTCGAAGTCCTGTTTCAGGATGTAGCCTTTTGCACCGATATTCAGGGCATCGATGATATATTCATCGTCAGAGAATGTCGTCAGAAACAGGATTTTAGAATCCGGATATTTCCTGCGGATTTCTCTCGCGGCCTCGATGCCGTTCATGCCGCTCATCCGGATATCCATTAACAGAACATCCGGATGATGTAATTCATATAAAGAGACAGCCTCAGCACCGCTTGACCCCAGGGCCTGCACATGAACGTCACCAGATGACTCTAAAATTGTTTTCAAAGAAGCCGACACAAGTTTGTCGTCGTCGACAATAATGATCTTCATGATTTACCTCCCGGCTGATAAGATGCCGTATTGCGCGGAACAGTGATAAATATTTTAAAACCGCGTTCAAATGTAATGTTTATAGTGCCGTGAAAAGATTCGATCCGTTCTTTCATATTGAGAAGGCCCATCCCGGAGGAATAAGATTTCGGCGCCGTGGACCCGTCGTCTTCAAATAACAGCTGATAGAAGGATGGATGTTCCCTCAGTACAAGGCGAATCCG
Source organism: Anaerostipes caccae L1-92 (assembly GCF_014467075.1). Classification (NCBI taxonomy): domain Bacteria; kingdom Bacillati; phylum Bacillota; class Clostridia; order Lachnospirales; family Lachnospiraceae; genus Anaerostipes; species Anaerostipes caccae. The sequence goes on along the minus strand of NZ_AP023027.1, from coordinate 2,369,753 downwards.
TGCTGCGTCGCTGTGCTTTGAAGCATTTGTAAATGCTTCTTTTATGATTGCGGCAAAGCAGAACTGAAGGTTTTGAGGAGGAGGCTCGGATATATCATATTCCAGATCTACGGTGTACTCCGGATACCCGTGTATGATCTCGGCGACAGAGTCACGAAGACTCACAGATGACTCCTGAAGCCCGTGCACGCTGGTGCGTATGCTGTCCATGGCCGTATTCAAAGTCTTATGCAGTTCGGACAGAGGAGCAGACAGGCTGCTGTCATGATTCAGAGCTTTAAGGGCACCCAGCTGCAGGATCGAGCGGGAAAGCATATGCCCTACGTTGTCATGAATCTCTCTGGCAATTCGATTTCTCTCTTTCAGGGTTGCAAGGTGTACTTCCGTCTCTTGTTTTTCCATCAGATACTGGTTCTTTTTATTCAATAAAAGATTCAGTTCCATACTGTCATCTCTCAGTTTTTTAAACTCTTCCCTCATCTTCTCAAGCTTTTGGGTACGGACGGCCAGAAAAAGAGAAAGCAGCAGACTGAGCATCAAATCCATGCGAAGGAAAAAAGGACGGTCCATGAAAAAAGGCACGGACGCCACAATTAAAATAGCACCGGGGAATTTTTGTCTGGTCCGGGTACAGTCGTAACAAAACAGAGGAAGAAAAATACTGAAAACCGGAAGGAAAAGACAGAGAACTCCGTAGAAACCTGAGACTGCAAAAGACAGTTTTTCTTCATTTTTAAGGGAAAGAAAACAGGAGGCCGTAAAAGCAGTCAAAAAAGCAATGACAGGCATGGTTCCAGACTCCCTTGAAAGAAGGGGCAAAATAAAAAGCAGCAAAACAAATTTATCAATAAGTACAGACATAAAACCCACCCTTCCCGAAATTACTTTAAGTATACCTTATCGTGCGAAGCACGTCCACCCGAAGGGTATAAAATACGGTGTGCCCTGTGGGTATACCTTATCGTGCGAAGCACGTCCACACAGAGGGTATAAAATACTGTTGTTGAATAATTCCATTTGTTTGATGTGTTCTTGTCCAGCGGATATTACGTCCATTTTGACCAGTTTGGAGGCCTTGCATTCGAAGAGATGTTAGTTTTTCTTCTTTCAGCAAAGGCTCGGAGGCGGTGTGCAAAGCACAGTGAGGCTGTCTGAGCGTCAGCGAGTTCCGAACGGGCCGCCGGAGAGACTTTGCTGAAAGTTAGAAAATCTTACATCTCTGAGACAGCAAGCCGGAAAACTGGTCAAAATGTCATGACAAATGTCACTTCCGCTCCTGACACAAGACACTGTAACCATACAGCAGGATCATGTATAGTAAAATTATCAAATGAAAGGGGTGGAATTATGGAACAGTCTGTCATCGAAATAAAAAATTTAGTTAAGAGATATAAGGATCTTCTGGCACTGGATCATTTAAATATGGAGGTCAGGCAAGGAGAGGTTTTTGGACTTCTCGGGCCGAACGGTTCAGGGAAGACCACAGCCATCAACTGTATACTGGGACTCTTATCCTATGATAAAGGGGAGATCAGAGTTTTCGGGAAACCTATGGAAGCCGATTCTTATGAGAGCAAAAGAGAAATCGGTGTGGTCATGCAGAATGTTGCAGTCTTTGATGAACTTACGGTTGTTGAAAATATTGATTATTTCTGCGGACTTTATGTCAGAGACAAGAAGGAGAGAAAGAGGCTTGTGGAAGAGGCTGTCCAGTTTGTGGAACTGGAAGAATTTCGGAAGTTTTACCCGCCAAAACTTTCCGGAGGCCTGTTAAGACGCCTCAATATCGCCTGCGGCATTGCCCATAAACCAAAATTGATCTTTTTGGATGAACCGACCGTAGCAGTTGATCCCCAGAGCCGCAATAAGATTCTGGAGGGGATTCTTGAATTGAACCGGCAGGGGACGACTGTCGTTTATACCTCTCATTATATGGAGGAAGTGGAGCAGATCTGCAGCAGGATACTGATCATGGATAAGGGGCGTCCGCTGGCTACAGGCACGAAAGAGGAACTGAAGCAGATGATCAAAATGGGAGAAAAGATCACGGTGGATGTATCTGACCTAAAAGAAGAGGAACTTCAGGCAGTACGTAATATGAAACATGTATTCCAAGCGGATTACACAGACGGAAAACTCTATGTGCAGTGCAGCGGGGGCAGTCACAACCTGGTAAATGTTCTCGGATACCTGTCTGAAAGAGAAGTTTCGTTCGGCAGAGTTTATTCGGAGCTTCCCACATTAAATGACGTATTTCTGGAGATCACAGGAAAACAGCTGAGAGATTAGGAGGGGAAACTATGTTTTGGCATTTATATAAATATCATTTCAAAGCATCCATTAGAAATAAGTCCGCTATTTTTTGGAGTTTTGCATTTCCTCTCATACTTGCTACCCTGTTCTATTTCGGATTTGGAAATCTTTTAAACGATTCGGAAGAACTGAAACCAGTCCCGGCAGCAATCGTGGAGACGAAGGCGGCAAAAGATGCGGAAGGATTTAAGCAGACTGTGGCGGAGCTTTCAAAAAAGGGGGAAGATCAGCTTCTGAAAGTGAAGTACACATCTTTGAAGAAAGCCGAAAAGCTGCTCCAAGACGGAAAGATTGACGGCTTTTATACTCTGGGAGACAACATAAGGCTTACAGTGAAAGAAAATGGCATCAACCAGACGATTTTAAAAGAGGTCAGCGATCAATATATCCAGATGAATCATATGGTACAGCAAACGATAAAAGAACACCCGGAAGGGATGGAAAAACTGGTGAAGGCGATATCACAGAATATGGTAGAGAATCAGCAGATCAGTCTGGGGAATGAAGATGCCAATATGATGGTGCAGTATTTTTATGCGCTGCTTGCGATGGTATGTCTCTACGGAGGTTTTCTGGGACTTCAGAGTGCCCTCCATGCTCAGGCGAACTTGTCGGATATTGCGGCCAGAAAAGCAGTTTCTCCGGCAGATAAGCTGAAAAGTACAGCAGCTGATTTCCTCGTAGGCGTGACGGTACAGTTTTTGGCATTCCTGGTGGCAATCGGTTATATGCGGCTCGTTCTGAAAATTGATCTTGGAAGTCAGGCAGGATTTATTTTGCTGGCAGGATTTATCGGATGTTTTACCGGGGTGTCCATAGGGCTGTTCATCGGTTCGATCGGCCGGATGTCCAGGGATACAAAAAGCGGGCTCAACATAGCCATCAGTATGTTTTTCTGCTTCTTCAGCGGATTAATGATAGGAAACATGAAAGACATCGTGGAAAAACATGTACCGCTTTTCAACAGAATCAATCCGGCAGCACTGATCACGGACTGCTTTTACAGCCTGAATATTTATGATGACCTGTCAGTTTATCTCAGAAGCTGCATTTCACTGATCATAATTTCTGTTTTATTTTGCCTTGGGAGTTTTTTCATGATGAGGAGGAAAAAATATGCAAGTATTTAAATGCTTTTTTAAAATTGTCAGAAGTAAAAAACTCGCAATGTTTATATATGCCGGAATCTTTTTCGTACTGACCATCTTATTTTCAAGCTTCGGTAAAGACAGCAATACCGGATTCCAGACAACAAAAATTAATGTTGGCATTGTAGATCATGATAAAAGCACGGCTTCCAAAGCTCTGAAGACATTTCTCTCAAATGAACAAAATGTAAAAGACATAAAAGATGAGAAGAAAACAATGCAGAATGAATTGTTTTACAGAAATGCAGAATATATTCTGATTCTGCCGAAAGGATTCGGGGAGAGCCTGTTAAGCCAAAATAAAAAGGTACAAATAGAAAATGTAAAGGTTCCCGGCTCAACCAGCGGATATATGATTGACGAACAGGTAAATAAGTTTACAAAGATGGTGAGGAGCTATCTGGCCGCAGGGTTTTCAGAACAGCAGGCGGTGGAGAGGGCAGAAAATACATTAAAGTCATCGGCACAGGTGAACCTGCTGGGAAGCAAAAAGGCCGGCGAACAGAGCAATACCTCGTATTATTTTCAGTACCTTGCCTATATCTTCATTGCCCTGATCACAGTGGCAGTGAGTCCGGTATTCATGGTCTTTTATAAAAAAGATATCAGAAGAAGAAACCAGTGCTCCGCGGCTACAGAACGATCCAGGAATCTTCAGCTGGCGCTTGGGACACTGACGGCATCCGTGGGCTGCTGGCTGGTGTTTATGCTGCTGGCTATGGCGATATACCGGGATGAGATTTTTCAGGGCAATCTTTTGTTGTTTATGCTCAACAGCCTTATGTTCATGGGCGTTTCGGCAGGCATCTCTTTTCTTGCGGGGCTTCTCGTCACTAATGATGACGCACTCCAGGGGGTAGTAAATGTGGTGTCTCTTGGAAGTGCATTCCTTGGCGGAGTGTTTGTACCGCTTGAGTTTATGAGCAAACAGGTACTGACTGTTTCAAGATTCCTTCCGACCTATTGGTATATCAGATCCAATAAGCTGATCGACCAGCTGGATGTTTTTGATATGAGCCATATATGGCCTGCAATGCAGGGTATCCTGATTCAGGCGGGATTTGCCCTGGCACTGTTTGCGGCGGCCATGCTTGTGAGCAAACAGAAGAGGACTGCTTAGAAAACACCAGACAAAAAGGCTGCAGACATATCCTGAACGATTGTCTGCAGCCTTTTTAACAGGAAATCAAAAGACAGGTTTACTTTGCTTTTTCGGCAAATGTATTGTCAACCAGTTTATCGAATGGGACGGAGTCATCTAATTCTCCTGCGTTTTTCAGGATATCCTGAAGAAGGGCAAACCCATCTTCACTGAACACAGGATTTTCTTTATAGGTATCCTGATCCTTGTAGCGCTTGATGATGGTGATCAAATCGTTTTTCGATACGTCGGGGAACTGTCCGCCGATGACAGCTGCAATCTCTTCCGGCGTATGTTTATTTACGTATTCCTGGCCTTTTTTGATGGCATTGGTAAAGCCCTGTATGATTTTTGGATTCTTTTTGATATAACTCTTCTTTGCACAGTAGGTCGTATAAGGAACAAACCCGCTTTCCACGCCTATGGATGCGGCAACATACCCCGCACCCTGTGTTTCGAGGGCAGTTGCATTGGGTTCAAATTCCACGGTAAAGTCTCCTGTGCCGCCGGAAAAAGCCCCGGATGTGTTGGCAAAGTCGATGTTTTGGACCATCTTGATATCTTTTTTCGGATCGATTTTCTGTTTCTTCAGAACATACTCAAAGATCATCTGAGGCATTCCGCCTTTTCGTCCGCCGATCACTTCCTTGCCCTTGATATCGTTCCATGAGAAGTTTTTGATCTTTTTTCTGGAAACGAGGAAGTTGCCTGCACGCTGGGTAAGCTGCGCAAAGTTGACGGCATAGTCCTGGTTTCCTTCGTTGTACTGATAGATGCTGGCTTCCGGTCCCATGAAGCCGATGTCTGCATTTCCCGAGATCAGAGCGGTCATACTTTTATCCGCACCGAATCCTGTATCCACTTTCAGGTCGATACCTTCGTCCTTGAAATATCCTTTTTCAATGGCTACATACTGGGGAGCATAGAAGACAGAGTGGGTAACTTCGTTTAAGGTGACTTTGGTGAGCTTTTTTGTCTCTTTTTCGGATTTAGATGTTCCGCATCCGGACAAAACGCCCAGAGCCAGTACAGAGGACAGAAACGCGGCAGCAAGTTTTTTTACTTTCATAAAAACTCCTAAAAAATACTTTATTTCTTAGAGTATGCACGGCAGAAAAATCGGTGCAAATCTTCTTTACTTTAACGCGCTGATGTTGTATATTAAAACTAATCAAGCATCGAAAAGTCGAAGCAGGAAAAGGAGCAGCATATTATGAGCAAAAAGATTAAGACAGAGGCCGCCAAACGGCTGTTTCAGGCGATTCTTACGTTGGAGACAGAGGAAGAGTGTTTTACTTTCTTTGAAGATTTATGTACGGTGAACGAATTGGAATCCCTGGCACAGCGTTTTGAAGTGGCTTCCATGCTCAGGGAAAAACATACGTATCTGGAAGTGGCAGAAAAGACGGGAGCATCCACGGCTACGATCAGCAGGGTCAACCGTTCTTTAAACTACGGAAGCGACGGATATGATTTGGTATTTAACAGAATGAAGAAATAGGCTTTCGCCTATTTCTTCATTTTTTTCTCTTTCTTTTCTTTTTCCGGACTGTCAGTATAGAAATTGTCGATCATTTTCTCGATCAGCTGTTTTTTCGCATAAATATCATAGCACAAAAGTGTGATGAAGGAAAAATGCTGAAGCAGATCCCGGTCCTTTTCGTCTTCCACGAAAGCAAAAGATTCCCTGGCCTTTTTCAGGTCATCCGCTACGGATTCCGCGATCACCGGCTTCTGTCTGTGTTCCAGCTGATAAATCTCCTCATAGATATCGAAAAACGACAGTTCCCTGTCATCGTCATAAAAGTGGTTTTTCAGCGGGGCCAAAAGAGACTTGATATCTGAAATAGACATGAAGTTTTTCAGGTAATAGATATAGATTAAAAGAATCATATGATTTCTGGAGTATTTCTTTTTGCTGGAAGGCGGCAGCAGATCATTCTTTGAATAATTATTGATCATTGTTTTGGTGAAAATCTTATCTCCCTGAAAACGGGTGGAATTTTTTAATTCTGTGTCCATAAAAGTTGTGATCTGGTCCATATAAAGGTCGATATTTGGAATATCTTCCGGTAGTATATAGTCTAATTCCAGCCACTTTGAAAGCTTTTCTTTTAAATCATCCATACATCGTCCTCCTTGATTGTATGATAACTACATTATACGGTTTTTTAAACTATATGACAAGTCTCTGACATGACATTTTCCGAAGGATTTTTGTTTTGAAAGCGGGGCATAAAAACTCAGGCACATTTATCGCTTCTTTGTTTTGACCGGATGTAGTATAATAGTAGTTAGTCTTACCGGAAAGGAAGGTTAAACAGAAGTAGAACAGAAGCAAGAAAGGATATTACATATGAGCATATATGATACATTGAATGAACAGCAGCGGGAAGCCGTATTTTGTACGGAAGGGCCTCTGCTTCTGCTGGCCGGCGCAGGCTCAGGCAAGACAAGGGTCCTGACCCACAGGATCGCCTATCTGATCGAACAGGGAGTAAATCCCTATCACATCATGGCGATAACATTTACCAATAAAGCAGCCAGAGAGATGAGAGAGCGTGTGGATGCCCTGGTGGGTTCCGGAGCGGAGCATATATGGGTCAGCACGTTTCATTCTACCTGTGTCCGCATATTGAGGAGACATATCGACAAGCTTGGCTATGACAACAGTTTTACCATTTATGACAGCGATGACCAGAAGTCTTTGATCCGGGGCATCTGCAAACAGTTTAAGGTGGACACAAAAAGTCTGCCGGAGCGTGCCGTGATGAATGCAATCTCCTCAGCGAAAGATGAGTTTATGACACCGGGAGAATACGAAACCCGGTATAATTTTGATTTTAAGAAAAAGAAAATTGCAGAAATCTACAAGGAATACCAAAAACAGCTGAAGGCCAACAATGCCCTGGATTTTGATGATCTTTTATTTAAAACAGTAGAGCTGTTTCAGTTTCACCCTGAAGTTTTGGACTATTATCAGGAGCGCTTCCGCTATATTATGGTGGATGAGTACCAGGATACAAATACCATCCAGTTTCAGCTCATCAGCATGCTGGCGAGGAAGTATCAGAATCTCTGCGTTGTAGGAGATGATGACCAGTCTATCTACAAATTCCGGGGTGCAAATATCAAAAATATTTTAAACTTTGAGGGCGTATTTCAGGATGCTGAAGTGATCAAGCTGGAACAGAATTACCGCTCCACAAAGAACATTCTGAATGCCGCCAATGAAGTCATCAGAAACAATAAGGGCCGGAAAGAAAAAGCCCTTTGGACAGAAAATGACGACGGAGATACGATTGTATTTCACCAATATGGGACAGAATATGAAGAGGCGGGACAGATCGTCGAAGAGATCGGCCGCCTGGCAAAAGATGGAGTGGACTATAAAAATATCGCGATTCTTTATCGGACCAATGCACAGTCCCGTATTTTTGAAGAGAAATTTATGATCAAAAATATTCCATACCGGATCGTGGGCGGAACGAACTTCTATCAGAGAAAAGAAGTAAAGGATGTGATCTGTTATCTCAAAGCTGTGGATAACGGCCTTGACGATCTGGCAGTGAAAAGGATCATTAATGTTCCCCGGAGAGGGATCGGCGCGACAACCATCGACAAGGTTCAGACCTATGCGATCGAGCAGAATATAGGGTTCCTGGATGCATGCTTTCAGGCAAGACAGATAGAATCTCTTGCCAATGCAAAGAGAAAGATCGAAAAGTTTTCAGAACTGATCGCAGACTTTAGGGAACAGGCACAGAAGGGAAGTCTTGAAGACCTGTTTCACTATATTTTGGAGGAGACAGGGTACGTAACCGGTCTTGAGGCCGAGGGAACGGAAGAGGCCATGGCCAGAATAGAAAACATTAATGAACTTCTGAACAAAATCGTTGCCTATGAAGAGACTGCGGAGGAACCCACACTTTCGGGGCTGCTTGAGGAAATCGCTCTGGTAGCAGATATCGACAGTCTGGAAGATTCAGACAACAGGGTCATTCTCATGACGCTCCACAGTGCAAAAGGGCTGGAGTTCCCTTATGTATTCATCAGCGGAATGGAGGACGGAATTTTCCCAAGTTATATGACCATAATTTCTGAAGACCAGGAAGAACTGGAGGAGGAGCGGAGGCTTTGTTATGTGGGCATTACCAGAGCCAAAGAGCGCCTTTATCTGAGCGCTGCAAAGCGCAGAATGATGCAGGGAAGAACTCAGTTTAACAAGGTGTCCCGTTTCATTGATGAGATCCCGCAGGAACTTTTAAAGCTGGATTACGGCGTTAATTTGAATGATAAGCGGCCGGATCATGATATTTTTTCATCCAACCGGAGGACTCAGTTCAGAAAACCGTTCCAAAAACATCAATTTGCAGAACCAAAGGCAGAGTCGCTCTCTTATGGAAAAGGTGACCGAGTGAGCCATATCAAATTCGGCCAGGGCACTGTCATGGAAATCGTCTCCGGAGGCCGTGACTATGAGGTCACGGTAGACTTCGATAAACACGGTGTAAAAAAGATGTTTGCTTCCTTTGCAAAATTAAAGAAAACCGAGCAAAATTAGAAAAAAGATTAGTAATGAAACGGGATAAGTGATATAATAAAAAAAACACATAAGAAAGGGTGAATGACATGAAAAGTTTTGACGATTTACTAAGCGCGGCAAAAGTATCAGACATTATGCACAAGAAAGACAAAGATGATAATAAAATTGTCTGGGCTCTGGCAATCATCGGTGCAATCGCAGCAGTGGCAGGGATTGCGTATGCAGTCTACAAGTATTTGACTCCAGATTACATGGAAGACTTTGACGATGATTTCGATGACGATTTTGATGATGATTTCTTTGAAGATGAAGATGATATAAAGTTATCTGCAAAAGAGGAAGAAGAATAAAATTTACAGAAGGCATCTCAGCTGTGAGATGCTTTCTTTTTTGTTTCTTAGAAAAGACTTTGTCAAGCGAATGCTTAAGGAAATCATTTGACTCCGTCAAAATATAAAAATTTTTTTAAGAAAGAATGTAGAAGCCGGCGGCAAAACGTGACACAAAGCGCGCAGTTATGCGGTTTAACCCGGTTTTAAAAAAATACAAAAAAGATGTTGACTTTTGCGCGCCTGTCCAGTATAATAAATCTTGCTTGTGAGAAAGACGGCAGCCAAACAACAGCAGTTTTGGAAAGTCTTTCAAGAAGGAATTACATATCGGGGTGTGGCTCAGCTTGGCTAGAGCGCTTGATTTGGGATCAAGAGGTCGCAGGTTCGAATCCTGTCACCCCGACTTTGCGGGTGTAGTTCAATGGTAGAACTCCAGCCTTCCAAGCTGATCACGTGGGTTCGATTCCCATCACCCGCTTTCGCTTTGCGAAGCATAGTATATATATTTATGCATATGAGTCTGTAGCTCAGCTGGATAGAGCAACGGCCTTCTAAGCCGTAGGTCATGGGTTCGAATCCCCTCAGGCTCGTTTTATTTCGCTCTTTTGAAATAATAATTTTATAGTTCATGTTTATGGTGGGTATAGCGCAGTTGGTTAGCGCGCCAGATTGTGGCTCTGGAGGCCGTGGGTTCGAATCCCATTATCCACCCTTTTTGTTTTATTAATTACAGGACTACTGGATTTCCTGAAAGATAATGGGCTATCGCCAAGCGGTAAGGCACAGCACTTTGACTGCTGCATTCGCTGGTTCGAATCCAGCTAGCCCAGTACGGGTGTGTAGCTCAGGTGGTAGAGCACTTGACTTTTAATCAAGTTGTCCGGGGTTCGAATCCCCGCACGCTCACTAGTCATCTATCGTTTATAGTATAGGTGGCATTTTTTATGCGGATGTGGCGGAACTGGCAGACGCGCTAGACTTAGGATCTAGTTCTTCGGAGTGCAGGTTCGATTCCTGTCATCCGCATTCATTTAATTTTACAGGCTGAAAAAACAGAACGGTACATTTGGATGGAATGTACCGTTCTGTTTTTGTTTCAGAGGTACTTATGAACATACGGCTGCATGCTTTGACCGGTTTTTGAAAAATCAGATTATTAAAATCAATTATTGAATTATCAGTTTTAAAAGCACTGCATATACTAAGAATCAGAAGACAACAAAACGGGCAGGAACCGGGAAAATCGAGGTCAGAAAAATGAACTTCTTTTAATAAGAAGAAATCGAAAAATCTGACCTCTTTTTTGTGGAAAACAAAAGAGTAGTATAAATTGCATAAATAAGTATATGGATTCGAGGAAAATATCAGATAAAACATACAATAATAATTGGTAGAACCAAAGAAAATTATATTTCAAGAGTAAAAAAAGTGATTTTTCGTGAAAAATTTCGTAAAAAATAGGTTAATTTTTAGAATTGACAAAGCAATATAGGAGTATTATACTCACTACAAATTTAGGAAAGGAGGAGCAGTCGATGAGTTTATCGGAGAAATTGATGGAAGAACTTGTGAGCAGGACAGCGTTCACCATTCCTCTCTTCGGCGGGATTCCGGTACCGGAATCGGTTGTCGTCACATGGGGTATTATGGCTTTTGTCATCCTGCTGTGCCTGATCTTTGTGAGAAATTTAAAGCTTGTCCCCACAAGAAAGCAGGCCTGCATTGAGACTGCGGTGGGAGGAGTATACCGGTTTTTCCACGGGATTCTGGGCGACGAAGGAAAAGGCTATATCCCGTATCTTGCGACAGTCGGAATTTATCTCGGCCTTTCCAATTTGAGCGGTCTGGTCGGACTGACACCGCCTACGAAGGACATCAACGTAACGGCAGGGCTGGCGGTCATGAGCATCGTGCTGATAGAATATTCGGGAATCAGGAAAAAGGGTTTTAAGGGGTTCATAAAGAGCTTTGCCGAGCCTGTTCCGTTTATCGCACCGCTTAACGTGCTGGAAGTCTTCATAAGGCCTCTGTCGCTGTGTATGCGGCTCTTCGGAAATATTCTGGGCGGATTCGTCATAATGGAACTCTTAAAGATCGTAGCGCCGATTCTGGTGCCGATCCCGTTCAGTTTTTATTTTGACGTATTTGACGGACTGATTCAAATGTATGTGTTCGTTTTCCTGACGGCCATCTTTATGAAAGAGCTGATGGATTAGAATAACAAAAACAATCAATTATAGTATAAGGAGATGTAGATTATGTCATTAGTAGCATTAGGAGCAGGTATTGCAGTATTATCAGGTATTGGAGCAGGTATAGGTATCGGAATCGCCACATCAGGCGCAACAGATGCGATCGCAAGACAGCCGGAGGCAACAGGAGAGATCAATAAGACGCTGCTGCTCGGATGTGCGCTTGCAGAGTCAACGGCAATTTATGGTCTGGTTGTTGCAATCATTATCATGTTTGTACTTTAAAGAGAGCTTGGAGGCGGTATAGGTGTTAACATTTAACTCAGGACTCCTGTGGACGTTCGTGAATCTCATTGTGTTTTTCCTTATCTTAAAAAAGCTTCTTTTTCAGCCTGTTATGGGCATGATTGAGAAAAGGGAACAGATGATCAGCGGACAGATAGAGGATGCGGAACAAAAAAATACCCAGGCCGGGCTGCTGAAGGAAAAATACGAGGCCGAGCTTAAAAACGCCAATCAGGAGGCGGCTATGATCGTAAAGACAGCCAAGGAGCGGGGAAAAGAAGAATATGAGAAGATTTTAAGAGATGCCGGTGCGGAGGCGTCCAAAATAATTGCGGACGCAAGTAAAACCATCGAGACAGAGCGGGAAAAAGCAGTGCAGGGAATACAGAATGAAATTGCCCAGGTGGCGATCGCGGCGGCTTCCAAAGTGATTCAGGAGAATGTTGACCAGGCATCGAATGAAAAAATACTGGATGATTTTTTGAGAGAAGCGGGTGCAGGCCAATGAATGAGCTGACAGATAATTATGCAAAAGTATTTTTTGACTTAACGATCCCTGAAGAGTACATCCATGAGACGAAAAGGATCTGCAGTGAGTGTCCGGAATTCGTGAAGGCACTGGCAAGTCCGGTAGTCACAAAAAAAGAAAAACATGCGGTCATTGAAAGAGTGATCCCGGGACCGGTGCAGAGCTTTTTTAAGGTCGTCACAGACAACGGTGAGGCAGACAGCATCTTTGAGATATTTGCATCATATGATGAATTGGTTCAAAGAAAAAATAAAGTAGTCAAGGCAGTCTTTGCTTATGTCACCAAACCGGATGACAGGAAAATTGAAGACATAAAAAATATGATCTGCCGAAAATATCATAAAACAGGCGTAAATCTGCAGCTGAAAGAAGACCCGTCATTAATCGGCGGATTCATTCTGACTGTAGGTGATGATGTATATGACAGAAGCGTGAAGGCTTCCATTACAAAATTACAAAATAGCCTTGTGCGGAGGTGAAACAGTTGGGCAATATAAATCCGGAAGGAATTATTTCCGTTTTAAAAAGTGAGATAGAAGATTATGAGAATAAAATTGAGGTGCAGGAGGAAGGAACCGTTATCCAGGTAGGCGATGGTATTGCGACCGTGCATGGTTTAAACCATGCGATGTACGGGGAACTGGTAGAGTTTGAGAACGGTACCAGAGGCATTGTGCAGAATCTGGAGATGAAGACGATTGGCTGTGTGCTGCTGGGAAGTGATCACGGGCTGATTGAGGGGTCCAAAGTCGTCAGAAGCGGCAAGCGTGCCGGAGTACCGGTCGGGGATGCTTTGGTCGGACGTGTGGTTAATGCGCTGGGTGCTCCGATCGACGGAAACGGACCGATCAAGACCGATGGGTACCTCCCGATTGAGAGAGAAGCGGCGGGAGTCATCGACAGAAAATCCGTAGACGTACCGCTGGAGACAGGGATCCTTGCCATTGACGCAATGTTTCCGATCGGACGGGGACAGAGAGAACTGATCATCGGTGACCGTCAGACCGGCAAAACGTCCATTGCTGTGGACACAATTTTGAACCAGAAGGGCAAAGACGTCATCTGTGTGTATGTAGCTATCGGGCAGAAAGCATCCACTCTGGCTAAAATTGTTTCCACACTGAAGAAGCATGATGCCATGGACTATTCAATCGTCGTATCCGCATCGGCAAGCGATGTGGCTCCGGTCCAGTATATCGCGCCGTATTCCGGCACGGCCATGGCAGAGTATTTTATGGACAAAGGAAAAGACGTTTTGATCGTCTATGACGATCTGTCCAAACATGCGGTAGCTTACCGGGCCATGTCTCTGCTCTTACAGAGGCCGCCGGGACGGGAAGCATATCCCGGAGATGTATTCTACCTTCATTCAAGGCTGCTTGAGCGTTCATGCAGGCTGAATGAAGAACACGGAGGAGGATCCATTACGGCGCTGCCGATCATTGAGACTCTGGCAGGCGATGTATCTGCCTATATTCCTACCAATGTCATTTCCATCACAGACGGACAGATATTCCTGGAGAGTGATTTGTTCTTCTCCGGAATCCGGCCGGCGGTCAATGTGGGTCTGTCCGTTTCCCGTGTAGGAGGGGCGGCACAGACGAAAGCGATGAAGAAAGTTTCGGGAAGTCTGAGAATCGACCTGGCCCAGTTTCGGGAAATGGAGGTCTTTACCCAGTTCAGTTCAGATCTGGACCCGCAGACAAAGGAACTCCTTGATCATGGAAACAGGCTGGTAGAATTATTGAAACAGCCGCTCTATCATCCGATGAGCCTGCACAAACAGGTTATTCTTTTATGTGCAGCCAACCATCGTCTGCTCATGGATGTTCCGGTGAATGAGATCAAATCTTTTACAGAAGATCTTGTATCATTTTTTGAGGCTAAATATAGTCAGCTGGTCAGAGAGATTGATGAGAAAAAGGTACTGACCGATGAGGTAACGGAACAGATCGTTCAAGCAGTAAAAGAATTTAAAAAGTAGGTGAGCATACATGGCAAATATGACAGAAATCCGCTCCAGAATGAAAAGCATTCAGGAGACCATGAAGATCACCAACGCAATGTATCTGATCTCTTCCACAAAGCTTAGGAAGGCAAGGGAAAAGCTGGATGCCACGGCCCCATATTTTGAACTGCTCCAGTCGACAATCAAAGATATTCTGTTTCATTCACCGGACATTAATCATACCTTTTTTGACCAGAGGAAAAAGATAAAACCGGAAGATAAAAAGCGGGGTTATGTGGTCATGACGGCAGACAAGGGGATGGCTGGAGCCTACAACCATAATGTGCTGAAGCTTGCACAGGAGCGTCTGGCACAGGGAAATGACAATACCCTGTTTGTCATCGGCCAGATGGGAAGGAAGTATTTTACGAAAAAGAATGTCAGGATTGACATGGAGTTTCTTTATACCGCTCAGGACCCCAGCATGTGGCGTGCCAGAAATATTGCGGAAACATTGGTCGATCTTTACCGGAAGGAAAAACTGGATGAGATCTATATTATCTATACAAAGATGGTGACGCCTTTGAAGGCAGAGCCTGAAATTATCCAGATCCTGCCGCTGAAACGGCAGAGTTTTGAGGAAATGAATGTGGAACTCGAAAAGTATCACAAGATTGCGGATTATTCTCCGTCTCCCAAAGTAGTGATGGACCATTTGGTGCCCAACTATGTGAAAGGACTGATTTACGGAGCCCTGGTAGAGTCATTTTCCAGCGAGCAGAATGCGCGTATGATGGCGATGCAGGGGGCTACGGAAAGTGCAAAAGACATGATCAGGGAACTGTCGCTTTTGTATAACCGTGCCAGACAGGCGGCAATCACCCAGGAGATTACAGAGATTGTAAGCGGCGCGAAAGCGTTTCAGAAGAAATAATAATTGATTGAGATATAGAAAGAATTGTGGTGAAGATATGGAAAAGGGAAAAATCGTACAGGTTTTAGGTCCGGTCGTGGACGTGGAATTTGACGGCGGGTATCTTCCGCTGATCAAAGATGCGCTGACGGTAGAACTGGACGGCAAAAAACTTGTCATGGAAGCTGCCCAGCATATGGGGAACAACATTGTCCGCTGTATCCTGCTCGCATCCAGCGAAGGACTGTCTAAAGATATGGAAGTGACAGCCACGGGAGCAGGGATCACGGTTCCGGTGGGCAGGCAGACACTGGGCAGAATGTTTAATGTGCTGGGACAGAATATTGACGGGAAAGAGCAGGTCGAAGGAGAAGAGCAGTGGGTCATTCACAGGGATCCTCCTACATTTGAGGAGCAGAGCCCGGTCGTAGAGATCCTGGAGACAGGAATCAAAGTCATCGACCTTCTGGCACCTTATGCAAAAGGCGGTAAAGTCGGATTGTTCGGCGGTGCCGGAGTGGGTAAAACGGTGCTGATTCAGGAGCTGATCCATAACATCGCCACGGAACACGGCGGATATTCTATTTTTACCGGGGTGGGAGAACGCTCCAGGGAGGGAAATGACCTGTGGACAGAGATGAATGAATCCGGGGTTATCGACAAGACAGCCCTCGTGTTCGGGCAGATGAACGAACCGCCGGGAGCCCGTATGAGAGTGGCGCAGACCGGTCTTACGATGGCAGAATATTTCAGAGACAGGGAGCATCAGAATGTGCTGCTGTTCATCGATAATATTTTCCGCTACGTACAGGCAGGTTCCGAGGTATCCGCACTGCTTGGCCGCATGCCTTCTGCCGTCGGCTATCAGCCGACGCTGGCCAATGAAGTCGGAGAGCTGCAGGAGAGGATCACGTCCACGAAAAACGGATCGATCACCTCTGTGCAGGCCGTCTATGTGCCTGCGGATGATTTGACGGACCCGGCTCCGGCAACTACCTTTGCCCATCTGGACGCCACCACGGTGCTTTCCAGAAAGATCGTGGAACAGGGAATCTATCCTGCGGTAGATCCGCTGGAATCCACATCCAGAATTCTGGAAGCGGAAGTGGTGGGAGAAGAACATTACGAAGTTGCAATGCAGGTTCAGGAGCTCCTCCAGAAGTACAAAGAGCTTCAGGATATCATTTCTATCCTCGGTATGGAAGAACTGGATGAAGACGATAAACTCGCAGTTTACCGTGCCCGTAAGATCCAGAAATTCCTCTCACAGCCGTTTCATGTGGCAGAGAATTTTACCGGCATGAAGGGCAAATATGTGCCGGTGAGCGAGACCATCCGCGGATTTAAAGCCATTATAAGCGGAGAGATGGACGAATATCCGGAAAATGCATTCTTTATGGTGGGAACCATTGATGAAGTCATTGAGAAGGCAAAGAGTGAAACGGCCAGGGAAGCGTAAGAAAGAGGGATGAGCATGGGAAAGACCTTTTATTTGGAAATTACGGCCAGTGACCGGAAGTTTTATAACGGTGAATGTGAAATGATGATCTTTCCGGCGATCGACGGGCAGCAGGGCATCCTGCCCAACCATGAGTCCATGGTGACCGCTGTGAAGGCAGGAGAACTCAGGTTCAAAGTAAATGGTGAGTGGAAAGAAGCTGCCGTGGGCGATGGATTTGTTGAGATTATGCCGGAATTCGTCGTTCTTTTGGCAGACACGGTGGAATGGCCGGATGAAATTGATATCCGGAGGGCAAAAGAAGCAAAAGAACGGGCCCAGGAGAGGCTCAGACAGAAGGAAAGCCAGAGAGAGTACTATCACAGCAAGGCGGCGCTTTCCAGAGCAATGGCAAGGCTTAAAGTGACAGGAAAACATTTATAAGGCAGAATTCGATGCCGGAGGTCGACAACAATTAGTTGACAAGCCCAAAAGAATCCGCTATTATAAACTTTAATAAAAGGGAGTAGCTGGCGAGCAAATCGTTTGCGGTGTCGTCAATCTCGATGAAGAAATTCATCCGTATCGTAATGAAACAGCGAGACTTTTATTGCACGAAAGATGCAGTAAAAGTCCCGCTGTTTTTTTCGTCGGAAAAAGAAAGAAAATACATATAGAAATGGAGAATGATGAAAATGAAAGAATTTTACCAACAGACAGCAGAAGAAGTCAGGAAGCAGCTCAATGGCTCAATGGAACCGCTGACTGCAGCCCAGGTCACGGAACATCAAAAGCAGTATGGGTATAATGAATTGGTGGAAGGAAAAAAGAAAAGTGTGCTTCAGATTTTTCTGGAACAGTTTAAAGATTTTCTGGTCATTATACTGATTGCAGCGGCCACGGTGTCAGGATTTCTTGGGGATGTGGAGAGCACCGCGGTTATTTTGGTTGTCATCACGATCAATGCCATTCTCGGTACGGTCCAGACTGTGAAAGCGGAACAGTCTCTGAACAGCTTAAAGCAGCTTTCGGCTCCTACAGCCAAGGTGATCCGGGACGGAATCACGGTACAGATTCCTTCCAGGGAAGTGACTGTGGGGGATGAGATACTTCTGGAAGCAGGGGATTCCATACCTGCGGACGGAAGAATCTTAGAATCAGCCAGCTTAAAAGTGGACGAGAGTGCACTGACCGGGGAAAGCCTGGGTGTTGAGAAGACCACAGGCATCATCATCAGCCAGGTTCCGCTTGGTGACCGGACCAATATGGTGTACTCGGGAAGCTTTGTCACCTACGGAAGAGGAAAATTCCTTGTGACCGGGGTGGGAATGGACACAGAAGTCGGAAAGATTGCGGGAATGCTGAAAAATACAGAGGAAAAGAGGACTCCTCTCCAGGTCAACCTGGATCAGTTCGGACAAAAACTTTCCATCCTGATTCTGGTATTCTGCGGCATTTTATTTGGGATCAGCGTTATCCGGGGCGAGGATATGGGAGACGCATTTATGTTTGCCGTAGCATTGGCGGTTGCGGCGATCCCGGAAGCATTAAGTTCTATCGTGACGATCGTTCTCTCCTTCGGAACACAGAAGATGGCCAAGGAGCATGCGATCATCAGAAAGCTCCAGGCGGTGGAAGGACTGGGAAGTGTGTCCATTATCTGTTCTGACAAGACCGGTACGCTTACGCAGAATAAGATGACAGTAGAAGACTATTATGTGGGAGGTGTCAGGATTCCTGCCGCCCATATCGATCTGAAGAAACCGGCCCAAAAACAGCTGCTTGACTACAGCATGCTCTGCAACGATTCTACGAACGTCAACGGCGAAGAGATTGGAGACCCCACGGAGACGGCGCTGATCAATCTGGGGGACAAGCTGGGAAGAAAAGCTGAGAGCGTCCGTTGCTTTTACCCGAGGGTGGCAGAGATACCTTTTGACAGTGACCGTAAACTGATGTCTACGGTACATGATATGGAAAACGGCTATGTCATGGTGACAAAGGGAGCTGTGGACGTGCTGTTAAACCGTCTGGTATCGATTCAGAAAGGAGACAAAACCACGCCGATCACCAACTGGGATAAAAAACAGATTGAAGCCTGCAACCAGGAGTTTTCACGGAACGGTCTGAGAGTTTTGGCTATTGCATATAAGACCATAGAAAAAGGGAAACGGCTCACGCCGGAGGATGAAAACGGCTATACGTTCCTTGGACTGATCTCTATGATGGACCCTCCAAGAAATGAATCCAGATCTGCGGTAGCGCAGTGTATCCAGGCGGGGATACGCCCGATCATGATTACAGGAGACCACAAAGTAACTGCCGCTGCCATAGCCAAGCGAATCGGCATATTAAAACATGAAAGCGAAGCCTGTGAAGGTTCTGAGATCGACCATATGTCTGATCAGGAGCTTGAGAAATTTGTGGAAGGGATTTCTGTCTATGCGAGAGTTTCGCCGGAGCATAAGATCCGGATCGTAAAGACATGGCAGAGAAAGGGCAATATCGTTTCAATGACAGGTGACGGAGTCAACGATGCGCCGGCGCTCAAGCAGGCAGACATCGGGGTTGCAATGGGGATCACGGGAAGTGAAGTTTCCAAAGACGCTTCCTCAATGGTGCTTACAGACGATAACTTTGCAACCATCGTAAAGGCAGTGGAAAACGGAAGGAATTTGTACCGGAACATAAAAAATGCGATCCAATTCCTGTTGTCGGGAAATTTTGCGGGAATCCTTGCGGTGCTCTATGCGTCTGTCGCTGCACTTCCGGTTCCGTTTGCTCCGGTGCATTTACTGTTTATCAATCTGCTGACAGACAGCCTTCCGGCCATTGCACTCGGACTGGAACCCCACACCGACAAGGTGATGGAAGAGAAACCGAGGCCTGTGAACGAATCCATACTCACAAAAGATTTTCTGGTGAATATCGGAATCGAAGGATTTGTGATCGGAGTCATGACGATGATCGCATTTATGGTGGGATACCGGGACCACAATGCTCTTCTGGCGAGCACAATGGCATTTGGAACGCTTTGTATGTCGAGGCTGGTGCACGGCTTTAACTGCAAGTCAAATTATCCGGTGCTGTTTACAAGGAAATTTTTCGACAATGTGTATCTGATTGGTGCATTTATACTCGGAGTGATTCTGATGACATGCGTAATGACGATACCTTCGCTTCATACATTGTTTAAGGTCCAGACACTGAATATGCGGCAGCTGTTTACCGTATATGGGCTGGCACTGGCCAATCTTCCGCTGATCCAGCTGCTGAAAGCCATAAGAGTAAGAGTGAGGATATTATAAGATGATGATAAAAGGAGCCGAATCCTGATTTTATTTTGGGAATCGGTTCCCTTTTTCTTGTCAGAAAGACAGAAAAGCTTTAAAATAGAGAAAACGGAAGAGAGACAGGGATGATCAGAAAAAGGGGGATATATGAAAAAAATTACAGGGAGAAGATTTTGCAGAAGAGCAGCGGTCTGTTTGTCTGTACTGCTGATCAGCATCATCTTTCTGGGGAATCACTGGAGTTTTGCGGCCTCCGAAAAGAAAACAGAACAAACGGATCAACGGGTGGTGAAGGTAGGATATTTAGAAACTCCGGGGATATGCGAAAAAGATAAATACGGAAATTATACCGGGCTGACACCGGATTATCTGAATGAGATTGCAAAATATACGAACTGGGAATACGAATATGTCCCGACTACAGCGGACACCTTTATACAGGATCTTGCGGATGGAAAGTATGATGTATTGGGAGGTGCCTACTATGCCAAGGAATTGGAGCCTTATTTTGCATATCCAAAGTACAGTATGGGGAGCAGCCGTGCAGGACTTCTGTGTCTGAAAGAAGATAACAGGATCAAAAGTTATGAGCTGAATACGCTGAACGGCAAAACCATCGGAGTCTATGAGAAAGCGGATGAAAAGATCCGAAGGCTGAAAGACTTCTTAAAGATCAACAACATTAAGTGCAGGCTGAAATACTATGGTCCCAAAGACCTCTCAGAAAGTGGAGACCTTTATAAGTATTTATTAAATAAAGAAGTCGATTTGCTGCTGGGAAATGAACTGGAGGAGAATCCTGATTTCCGGCTGGCTGCTTCCTTCGATGCTCAGCCTTATTATCTTGTAACAAGCCCGAAAAATAAAGAGATTCTGAACGGAATTAATTCTGCGCTGGAAAAGATTCAGGACGCCGATCCTGGTTTTGAAAAGGAAAAGTATGAAGAAAATTTTAAAGACAGACAGAAGATATCGTCCGTCTATCTGACGAAAGAAGAGGAGAAATATATCGCCGCCAAGAAATCGGTTTCGGTTGCTGTTGTAGCAGACTGGCACCCTTTCTACTGTAAGCAGAATACTACAGATCACCATGATGGTATTATTCCGGAAATGCTCGAAGAGATCTCTGATTTTTCCGGCCTGAAGTTTACTTATGTCACTGCGGATTCGTATGAGGAGGCCATCCGGCTGGTACAAGAAGGCAAGGCAGATATTATGGGATTTTTTCTGGATACTGAAGCGGATGCGAGAAAGAATGATCTTGTACTGACCAGCGCCTATGTCAGCCTTAACAATATTGTCATCAGAAATAAATCAGAGAATTTTCCTTCCGACGGGATGGAAGCCGGGGTTCTGAAAGGAAGAACACTCCCGGATGAAATAAAGGCGAAAAGAGTGAAATATTATAAGGATGCAGAAGAGATTATTTCGGCACTGAATAAAGGAAAAGTGGACTTCGTGTACGGTCTGGCGGCTTCTATGGAACAGGAGATGCAGAACCACCGGTATAATAATGTCGTCCCGGTGACAGGAGTCAACATTAACATGGGGGTGTCCTTTGCACTGGCGGGCCCGGCGGATACCAATCTCCTGTCGATACTCAACAAATCCATAAATAATGTTACATCGGATGAGAGGAATACGATTCTTAACAGGAATCTGGTTTCCTTCGGCACCTCATTTTCGTTTAAAGATTATATTTATGCAAACCCCATCGCTGTACTCTGTCTGCTGGCAGTCATTATGCTTATGGCGGCAGCAGCCTTTATTCTGACTTACAGATCCAAAATGAGAAGCAGGATCATGCAGAGTGAACTTGAGAAAGCAGAGGCAAAGAGCAGGGCAAAGAGTGAATTTCTCTCTCAGATGAGTCATGAGATACGGACACCTATGAACGCGATCACAGGTCTCACCGATTTGCTGCGGATGGAGGAGAAGCTTCCGGACGGAGCCAGGGAAAAACTGCAAAAAATTCATGCATCCTCTCAGTATATGCTGTCACTGATTAACGATATTCTGGATATGTCAAAGATTGAAAATGGAAAGCTGAACATTGAGCCCGAAGACTTCTCTCTGACAGAACTGCTGGATGGGTTAATTGAAATGATGGAAGTGCAGGCAGAAGAAAAGCAGATTCATTTTGAATTTGTCAGGGAGATTGAGCATGACTTTGTAACAGGAGATCCGATCCGTCTGCGCCAGGTACTGACCAATCTTCTCTCTAATGCCTTTAAATTTACGAAGCACGGAGGCAGAGTCACTCTGACTGTCCGGGAGGAGCACAGGGACGTCAGTACTGGGGAATATTTCTTCTCTGTCAAAGATAATGGGATCGGTATCGCCCAGGACAGGCAGAAACAGATTTTCGAGGCCTTTGAACAGCTGGGAGCCAGCAGCGCAAGAAGCGAGGGAACAGGTCTCGGACTCCCGATCAGTTCAAGCATCATCAAGGCTATGGGAGGAAATCTCATGGTGGAGAGCCAGACTGGCAAAGGTTCTGAGTTTTATTTCAGACTCTGTCTGCCCACCGGGAAAGACAGCACGAACTACAGGAGTGAAAATGCTTTGGAACTTCGGCAGTTCCATGATATCCGGATTCTGGTTGCGGAAGATAACGATCTGAATGCAGAAATTGTAAAAGAACTGCTTGAGATGGAAGGCGCGTCCGCAGAACGGGCAGTCAACGGACAGGAAGCCGTGGAACGATTTTTGTCGGGTGAACAGGGCCGTTATCAGCTTATTTTAATGGACATCAAGATGCCGCTGAAAAACGGTTATGAAGCGGCGGAAGAGATCAGGAAAAGCAGCCATCCGGATGCAGAAACAGTACCGATCATTGCGATGACAGCAAACTCTTTCAAAGAAGATATGGATGCAGCGTTTGCCTCAGGAATGAACGGTTTTGTTCCAAAGCCGATAGACATTGGATATCTCAATCAGGTGATGGAAGAGAACCTGA
The DNA here is from genome assembly GCF_014467075.1 of Anaerostipes caccae L1-92. Classification (NCBI taxonomy): domain Bacteria; kingdom Bacillati; phylum Bacillota; class Clostridia; order Lachnospirales; family Lachnospiraceae; genus Anaerostipes; species Anaerostipes caccae. The sequence goes on along the minus strand of NZ_AP023027.1, from coordinate 2,346,716 downwards.
AAAAGGAATAAAAAAGTGCCGTATCCCAGAGAATAAAACGGGGATACGGCATTTCCTTTTAATCTAAAATAAATGGATTTAATGCATTTTCAATGTCTTCCAGTTCGTCTTCACCGTAAACAGTGAGAAGCAGCGGTTTGGACAATTCCAGGCTGAAAATGCCCATAATGGATTTTGCATCGACAACATAGCGGCCGGATGCTAAATCTATCTCGGATTTAAACCGGTTGATCAAGTTGACAAAGTCTTTTACTTTGTCTATGGAATCTAACAATATTTTATAGGTTTTCATATCAAACACCCCTTTCTTCTTTGCTGATGCAATGTCATGGTACAATTTTTTCAGCGGAAAGTCAAATTTCTCATAAGAATATATTGACAAGAAACGGATAAAATGAATAAAATAAAGATCAGCGAAAAGGGAGAGCAGAAAGCAGGGAGGAAGATACATGGGACTTTTAACAAGAGTAACAGATAATAATCCATTTAGTAAAGATATCGACGAATTGCTGGAAAAGCGTGCTGATGTACAGGAAAAAGATACGGAAGACGGACTTACCTATGAAGAATCTATGAAAAAGATTGAGGAACGGATTAAGGAATTAGGCATCCTTGAAGAGGAAGAATAAAATGCAATCTTAGACGTGCGTCAATATGCGGCGCACGTTTTCATACATCTGAATTGTTAACCTATATCTTTATTATGGTTGACAATTTGAAGTTCATAGCGTATACTTCAATAACGAAGAGGGAAAGAGAAAGGAGTTTATATGCTGGAGGAATTTACAAGACAGATCCTTTCAGGAGAACAGGAACAGATCAAAACAGAAGATGTATTGTTTTTGCTGGATGCAGATCTTGAGATGCTGTGCCGGTCGGCGGACAGGATCAGAAAGCATTTTTGCAAAGACCATGGAGATCTTTGCACGATCATCAATGGGAAAAGCGGAAAGTGCAGCGAGGACTGCAGGTTTTGTGCACAGTCATCCCATCACCGGACCCATGCGGAAGAATATGCGTTTCTTCCGGCCGAAGAGATCTTAAAGGACTGCCGGATGCAGGAGAGGAAAGGAATACATAGATACTCTGTCGTGACAGCCGGAAAATCCCTTGAGGGAGAAGATTTTTCAAGAGCTTTAAAGGCCTATCGTGTTATGTCTGAGCAGTGCAGTGTTTCCCTTTGTGCATCCCACGGATTTTTGTCTTATGATGCTTTTTTAGATCTGAAAAGGAATGGAGTCACACGATATCACTGTAATTTAGAGACATCAAGACGTTTTTTTTCTGAGATCTGCACGACGCATACATATGATGATAAGATCGCAAATATCGAGAGGGCAAAGAAAGCAGGCCTTGAGATCTGTTCCGGAGGGATCATCGGAATGGGTGAGACAGAGGAGGACAGGCTTTCTTTGGCCCTTGAGCTGGCAGGACTCGGAGTTGACTCGATCCCGGTCAATGTTCTTACGCCGATCAAAGGTACTCCTCTGGAAGGAAGAAGAAGGCTTAAAGAAGAGGAAATACTGAGGACGGTCGCAGTGTTCCGGCTCTTAAATCCAAAAGCAGAAATTCGTCTGGCCGCAGGGCGGAATTTGATGAAAGACTGCGGAAGAGAGGCGTTTTGTTCCGGGGCAAACGGAGCAATCACTGGTGATATGCTCACTACATCCGGCAACAGGGTGGAAGACGACAGAAAAATGTTTTTAAAGCTTGGATTTTCATTGACATAAGGAGGAGAATGACTATGAAGAAACTAGAAATAAGGCAGATGACACTCATAGGATTGATGTCGGCACTCATGTGCGTTGCGGGACCGCTTTCTGTTCCGCTGCCGTTTACACCGGTTCCAATATCTCTGACAAATCTGATCATTTATCTGACAGCATTTGTACTCGGGTGCAAATCAGGTACTGTGAGTTATGTGATCTATCTGCTGCTTGGCACAGCGGGACTTCCTGTTTTTTCGGGATTTACGGGAGGCCTGTCCAAACTTGCCGGTCCTACGGGCGGATATTTGATTGGATTCATATTGACGGCTGCAGTCTGCGGGTTTGCAGCGGATCACTCCGGAGGAAAAAGGACCATACAATTTGCAGGAATGGTGATTGGAACGCTGGCAGCATATCTGTTCGGAACCGTTTGGCTCTGTGCACAGATGAACCTTACGCCGGTTCAGGGGCTCATGGCCGGAGTTATCCCATATCTCCCCGGGGACCTGGTGAAAATAATACTGGCTGCAGCAATAGGAAACAGCATCCGGCAGACAGTGAAGCAGACTGCGTCAGCGTCTTTATAGAAGAGAAAGGGCATGGAAATAAATTTTTTCATGTCTTTTTTGTTGACAATCTTTTTGTATTATAGTACTATTGTATTAAATTATCAGTACAATAATACGATAGTACAAGGAGGATTTATATGGATACGATTGTGAATGCAGAGGAGATTACAAAATCCTTTGGAAAACAAATAGCAGTGAGAAATGTCAGTATGGAAGTAAAGAAGGGAGACATTTACGGATTCATCGGGGAGAACGGTGCAGGGAAGACTACCATGATCCGGATGATGGCAGGACTGGCCAAACCCTCCTCCGGCAGACTTTCCCTGTTCGGTTCCGGTGATCTGGTGAAGGCCAGAGAGAAGATCGGGACAGTGATTGAATATCCGGCGCTGATGCCCGGTATGACGGCCAGAGAGAATCTCATGGTGGAGATGAAGCTCAGGGGATTGAAGGATCCGAAAAAGATTGAAGAAGTTCTTATAAAGGTAGGGCTTGCAGACACCAAAAAGAAGAAGGTGAAAAATTTTTCCCTCGGTATGAAGCAGAGGCTGGCGATCGCCATTGCACTTTTGGGCGATCCGGAATTTTTAATTTTGGATGAACCTACCAACGGGCTTGATCCGGTTGGAATCCGTGAGATCAGAGAGCTGATCCAGGAGCTGAATCAGGAACATCACATCACGGTTTTGATATCAAGCCACATTTTGGGAGAGTTATCGAAACTGGCTACCAGATACGGTATCATCCACAAGGGCGAACTGATCCAGGAATTTACGGAAGAAGAATTAAACAGGCAGAGCCAGTCCAGTCTCACGGTAAAGATGCCGAAGGAACAGCGGGAGAAGGCGTGCAGAGTTATGAGAGAGCAGTTTTCAGCCAGAGAATTCCAGATGGTTGGAGAAGAAGAACTGAAGGTCTACGGATTTTTAGAAAAGCCAGGGAAAGTCAATCAGGCGCTTATGCAGGAAGGAATCCAGGTAGAAGAAATCTTCGTAGAAAACATGGATTTGGAAAAATACTTTTTAAGAGCAGTGGGAGGTGCGGCATGTTAAATTTAATTCGGGCAGATGTTTATAAATTGTTAAAATCAACGTCATTTCGTGTGTGCGGAGTGCTGTTTCTTTTGCTGGCGGGATCTGAAAATTTTCTTTATCATCTTGTGGAAAAAATGGGCGGCGGTACTGGGACGCAGACGACGGTCCTCTCAAGGATACAGGGGACAGATACCTCTTATCTGATTCTGCTGGCGATCGTTATTTCCCTGTTCATCGGAAGTGAATATACCTATGGAACCATTAAAAACCTGGCATCAAAGCATTACGAGAGGAATGAAATCTTTGCTTCCAAGTGGATCGTGAGTGTTCTGCTGGCAACGGTTTATTTCGCGGTGAGCATCGTAATTGTGGGAATCACCGCTGCGTTTTACTGGAAAACCGGAGATTTGAGCGGGAATGTTATAAGCAATACCGCAGGCTTTTTGTTCACAAAATATATTCTGGTCCTCAGTATCACTTCTCTGTATGTCATGGCCGCTTTTATAATAAGGAAGACACAGTTTGTCCTTCCGGTTGCCATCATTGGGCTGGACGTTATCGGAACCATTGCATTATATGGCGATATGGGACTCACAAAACTATTGGGGCATACGGTGCAGCTGTCAAAATACTGGCCGGGCAACATGCTGTCTCTGATCATTCAGAGCGGCGCGCAACATGCTGAACTTCTTCCGGGGATTTTAACCGGACTTGTATTTCTTACTGCGGCTGCGGCCGGCGGAGTTATACATTTTAAACGTGTGGATATCAAATAACCCGGTTGACATTTTTATGGAAAGCGCATAAACTATATGGTAAGTGAAATGCGCAGAACAGAAAGAGTACCTACACTGGAACTAACAGAGAGAAACTGTCACCGGCTGAAAGCAGTTTTTAGGAAATGTGTTGGGAATGCCTCTGGGAGCAGACAGGGCGAATCGACAGTAGTCCTGTACGTGGCCGGCGTTAACGGAAGGTTAAGGGAAAGCATCCTCAAGGATACTTTAAGTAAGAGTGGAACCGCGGATATAACTTCGTCTCTTTTTTGAGACGGAGTTTTTTTGTTTCATAGGAAAGTTCTGCGACCTTCCCAGTGAAACAAAAAACGCTCCGCGGGCTGTACACAGATGTGTAAGGAAATTATTTGACTGCGTCAAATCGCATCTGGTACGCAAAGTTGTCAAGCCCCTCAAAGATTGAGGGGCCTAAGAGTTGAAGTGTGGGCTTGCCCACTTTGTTCTATGGAGGTAAGTATGGGCTTTAGAGAGTTTGCAAAAAGCCAGTTTGACATCATAAAGGACCGGGACCCGGCCCTTAAAAATCAAAAGGAAGTATATTTATATCCTTATGTAAAGGCTTTATACTGGTATCGGATCACCCATCGTATGTATAAGGAAGGAAATTTTTATAAGGCCAGAAAGATATCACAAAAGATTGCCCGAAAGACTGGGATTGAGATTCACCCGGGAGCACAGATAGGAAAAGGGCTGTTTATTGACCACGGACATGGGGTTGTCATCGGTGAGACTACGATCATCGGTGACAATGTGACGATTTACCAGGGAGTCACGCTGGGAGGCACCGGAAATGAAACCGGGAAGCGCCACCCTACCATCGAGGACAATGTTTTGATCAGCGCCGGTGCGAAAGTACTAGGATCGATCACGATTGGGAAGAATTCCAAAATAGGAGCGGGTTCCGTTGTAGTTTCCGATGTGCCTCCCAACTCCACCGTGGTCGGAGTGCCGGGCAGAGTGATCAAGAGAGACGGGACCAGGATTCAGAGCCTGGAGCTCAACCAGATCGATCTTCCGGACCCGGTTGACATGGATATTGAGAAGCTGGCAAAAGAAAACGCTGAGTTAAGAAGTGCACTGAATATATTTATGGAGCACTGCAAACGTGTAGAAGATGCTGCGAAAGGAGATAGAGAATGAAGATCTATAATACACTGACAAGAAAAAAAGAGGAGTTTGTACCGGTACACCCTGGGAAAGTGGGGATATATGTGTGCGGCCCCACAGTTTATAACTATATTCATATCGGAAACGCACGGCCGATGATCATCTTTGATACGGTCCGCAGATATTTTGAATATAAAGGATATGATGTGAATTACGTCTCAAATTTTACAGATGTGGATGATAAGATCATCAAGAAAGCCAATGAGGAAGGCGTATCTGCCACAGAGATCGCAGAGCGTTACATTGAAGAGTGTAAAAAAGATATGGAAGGCTTAAACGTGAAGCCGGCGACCCATCAGCCGAAAGCCACGGAAGAGATCGACGGAATGATCCGTATGATCGGGACCTTGATTGAAAAAGGGCATGCCTACGAAGTAAATGGTACGGTTTACTTTAAAACCCGTTCTTTTGACGGATACGGAAAACTTTCCAAAAAGAACATTGACGACTTGGAGGCAGGCCACAGGGATATTAAAGTCCGCGGGGAAGAAGGCAAACAAGATCCGCTTGATTTTGTGCTTTGGAAGCCGAAAAAAGAAGGTGAGATTGCATGGCCGTCTCCTTGGGGAGAAGGCCGCCCGGGATGGCATATCGAATGTTCCGAAATGTCGAAAAAGTATATCGGGGATACGATTGACATTCATGCGGGAGGAGAGGACTTGATTTTTCCTCATCACGAAAATGAAATTGCCCAGAGTGAAGCATGCAACGACGAATGTTTTGCAAACTACTGGATGCACAACGGGTTCTTAAATATCGACAATCAAAAGATGTCCAAATCGGCCGGCAACTTTTTTACTGTCAGAGAGATCAGTGAAAAATATCCGCTGCAGGTTATCCGGTTTTTCATGCTGAGCGCACATTACCGCAATCCGCTGAACTTCAGCGATACGCTTGTGGAATCTGCCAAGAACGGACTGGACCGCATCCTCACAGCGATTGATCTTGTAAGGGATCAGGCCGATAAACCGGAGACAGCTGCAGGAAAAGAAGAAGAGGCTAATCTTGAAGAAGCAAGGAAATTGGTCGGCAAGTTTGAGGAAGCTATGGAAGATGATTTCAACACGGCGGATGCGGTCTCTGCCATCTTTGAACTTGTGAAGCTGGCCAATACAACCGTAAAAGAGTCATCCTCTGATTATGCGGCAAAGCTCCTGGAAATCATGGAAACGCTGTGCGGAGTACTCGGAATCGAGACAAAGCAGGAAGAAGATATTCTGGATGAAGAGATTGAAAGGATGATTGAGGAACGGCAGCAGGCGAGAAAAGAAAAAGATTTTGCCAGAGCAGATGAGATCAGAGACGAACTGCTGGAAAAAGGGATTATTTTAAAGGATACAAGAGAAGGAGTAAAATGGAAACGAGCTTAATTGAGTTTATGACGAAGGGACTTGACCTGCCTCAAATGGACCCTAAGGCTTACTCACCCCTTGGGCTCGCCTACATCGGAGATGCGGTCTATGAGATCGCCGTTCGGACACTGGTTATCTCTGAAGGGAACATGAGTGTGAATAAGTATCACAAAAAATCCAGCAGTCTGGTGAAAGCTTCCGCTCAGGCAGGGGTTTATGATAATATTAAAGAAAAGCTCACAGACGAAGAGGCAGCCGTCTATAAGCGGGGCCGAAATGCCAAATCTGCTACGGCCGCAAAAAATGCTTCGATCGTGGAATACCGGATGGCCACAGGGGTCGAAGCCCTGATCGGATATCTGTACTTATCCGGGAGGACGGCACGGGCTTTGGAGCTGATTAAAATTGGATTAGATGTAGGAGAAAATGAATGAGTTACGAAGAATATCTGCTGGCGGGAAGAAATGCGGTGCTGGAGGCACTGAGGGCGGGAAAGCCCATTGATAAGATCTATATTCTGGACGGATGCCAGGACGGTCCCGTCCGGACGATCGTCCGGGAGGCAAAGAAGACAGACGCAGTTCTGAATTTTGTAGAAAAAGAACGTCTGGATCAGCTTACAAAGGAACATCATCAGGGCGTAGTCGCAATGGCTGCGGCCTATGAATATGGACAGATGGAAGATCTGTTTGCCAGGGCAGAGGAAAAGAAGGAAGATCCGTTTTTTATTCTACTGGACGGTATTGAAGATCCTCACAATCTGGGAGCTATCATAAGAACAGCAAATCTTGCCGGAGCCCATGGCGTTATCATTCCAAAAAGAAGGGCAGTGGGACTGACCCCGACGGTGGCAAAAACATCCGCAGGAGCGCTGAATTATACCCCGGTGGTCAAAGTGACCAACTTGTCAAAGACGATGGAAGAACTGAAGGAGCGGGGATTATGGTTTGTCTGTGCTGATATGGACGGGGACATGATGTACCGCCAGAATTTAACCGGTCCTATTGGGCTGGTCATCGGAAACGAGGGCAGCGGTGTCAGCCGCCTTGTGAAGGAGAGGTGTGATTATACCGCTTCTATTCCGATGAACGGCGATATTGATTCTCTGAATGCATCGGTTGCAGCCGGCGTGCTGGCTTATGAGATCGTGAGGCAGAGGCTTTTAAAATAGGGGAACTATGAAAGACTTTGAACATTATTCTGACAGGGACCTGTTAAATGAGATAAAAAGCGGTGACGATCGGGCGATGGATTTTCTTCTGAACCGGTATGGGGGACTGGTGCGCAGGGAATCCAGGAAGTTCTTTCTGGCCGGAGCCGATGAGGAGGACTTGATCCAGGAAGGGATGATCGGTCTTTTTAAAGCTGTAAAAAATTATGATGACGAAAAGAACGCTTCCTTCTCTACATTTGCATCTCTTTGTGTAAAACGGCAGATTTATACGACGGTGACGGCTTCCAAGAGAAAGAAACACGGTCCATTGAACAATTATATATCACTGTTTAATGAACAGGGAGAGGAAGACCAGTTTATGGAAGAAGACACAAATCCGGAACAGGTTCTGATACAAAAGGAAAACATCTCTGACTATTATAAGAAAATTGAGACAAAGCTCAGCAGTTTTGAGAAAGATGTGATGGAACTTTATCTGAGCGGAGAGAATTATGTGGAGATCGCCGTAAAACTGGACAAACCGAAAAAGTCCATTGACAATGCGATTCAGAGGATCCGCAGAAAATTAGGGGAAGAAAGTTAATCACCCGGAGGGGGAGTATACATGCAGAATGTTTATGTGTTGTCCGATATTCACGGCCAGGGCCGGGCTTTTTTTGAGATGCTGGAGAAGATCCGTTTCTCTCCGGAAGATAAATTATATATTATCGGAGATGTGGTGGACCGCGGGCCGGATGGCATCCAGCTGCTGGAATATATAAGGGAACAGCCGAATATGGAACTTCTCATGGGAAATCATGAAGATATGTTTCTAAGAACGATGGATGACGAAGAGTCATGGTATGAGACGTGGATTTTTAACGGCGGAGGTGTTACGTTAGCTTCTCTTATGTCGTTTCCGAAAAAGGAGCAGGAGCAATGTATTGAGTTTGTGCGAAAGCTTCCTCTTTACCGGATGATCACAGTGGAGAACAAGCGTTATCTTTTGGTTCATGCAGGCATTGATGCAGCACTGGGAGATTCAGAGGATAAGATTTCACAGATGGACCGGGATAACCTTTTATGGATTCGCAGGGAGTTTTTCAATGCTGCCCTTGCCTGTCCATATACCGTTGTTTTTGGACACACACCCACAGGTGCACTGCTTTATTATGCCGGGACTTTGACGGAAGAAGCAAGGGAACAGGCTGCCGCATTTCATATTACAAAATGGGATCACAGGATCGCCATTGACTGCGGAGCCGCCTACGGTGAAAATCTTGGCTGTCTGAGATTGAATGATCAGGAAGAATTTTATATAAAAATATGAAAAAATATTGACAAGATTCGATCGGTATGATAAATTTAATAACGGTCTTGCTGATGTGGCACAGGTGGTAGCGCACCTCATTGGTAGTGAGGAGGTCACGGGTTCAACTCCCGTCATCAGCTTATCGTAAGAAACGGCTCAAACCTTGATTTTATGCGGGTTTGAGCCGTTTTTTTTGCTTGAATGCTTTGTATGAAGAATAGGAAAATAATTTTGCTATAATAATTGTAATGAGATTTTTCATTACATATATTTACAAAAAATGATTTACTTTAAATTCCAAATATGTTAAAGTAGAATCATGAAATATATTTGTAGTACCAAGAAAGGGGTTGGTACAATGAAAATAGAATATAAAAAGAAAGCTGTTAAATACATAAATAGTTGTGATAAATCAACTAAAAGACGCTTGAAAGACAGCATTGAGAAATTACCGCTAGGTGATGTAAAAAAATTAACTGGATATGAGTGTGAGTATAGATTGAGGATTGGTAATTTGCGTGTGTTATTTACGTTTGAAAATGATATAATAACAATAAACGAGATAAGACCAAGGGGAAAAGCATATAAGAGGCTTTAGGAGGTGTAAACAATGAGCAGAGAAACAATAAAGAATTTGATTGACATGATAGATGAAAAGGATATAGATACAATTTACAAGGTAATTTTAAAATTTATTCCGGAAGTGAGTCCTGTTCCGGATGAGATTGAAGCAATTGCAGAGGCAAAAGCAGACAGGAGTGCTACAATTTTGCATGAAGACATTCATTGGGATTAGCATGTTAAACGTTTGCAGATGTAGGCCCTCTTTTACACGAGAAAATGGTAAATAAGAATGAGGTTATTATAAAAAGTACAATTTTATGCGGAGTTAAGGGGCACTGAAACACTAGAGATTATGAGGCGGGTTACTCGGCTACCCGTCTCATTTTTCAAATATTTCAGGAACATATAAATAGAAATATGGAGGTAACACAAAATGGAATTAAAGATTTTAAAACAGGATTTTTCCATCGGTAAGCTTTACGATGTTTCCCAGGCAGATTTACAAAATGAGTTTTGCTTTTTTGCTAAAACCGACCAGGAGAATTCACTGGTCTGCCCCACGGAGTTTATGCCTGATGACATGATCGAGAGAGAAGACGGCTGGAGGGCGTTCCGGATACAGGGAATCCTTGATTTTTCTCTGATTGGGATTTTGGCTGAAATATCTTCCCTGCTGGCCAATCACAAAATCGGGATTTTTGTTATTTCTACTTATAATACGGATTATATACTGATCAAAGCCGAAAACTTTGAAAGAGCCGTCCGTGTTCTGGCGGATCATGGATATGAAATCATACATTGATTTTCCGGACTTGACTGAAAAGTTCTGTGAAAAGATTGCGCTGAATGTTTGGAAACTTTCCTGCAATATGATATGATGAATCCAGAGAAAATTTATGGAAGAAAGGAACGACAGATGTTAGACGGAAAGAAATCATTATTCAGTGGCATGCAGGCCACCGGTACTATTACATTGGGCAATTACCTGGGAGCATTAAAAAACTGGGTGGACATTGATAAAGATCAGTATATGTGTTTTTACAGTGTTGTGGACATGCATTCCATCACAGTAAGACAGGAGCCTTCGGAGCTGAGAAAAAGGGCCAGGAGCCTTTTGGCACTCTATATAGCGGCAGGACTTGATCCGGTAGAAAACTGTATTTATTACCAGTCACACGTTTCGGCACACGCAGAACTCATGTGGATCTTAAACTGCTTTACCTATATGGGGGAAATGAACCGGATGACCCAGTTTAAAGATAAGTCACAGAAGCATCCGGAAAATATCAACACAGGACTTTTCACTTATCCGGTCCTGATGGCAGCAGACATTTTGCTGTTTCAGTCTGATGTGGTGCCCGTGGGAAAAGACCAGATGCAGCATTTGGAGATCACCAGAGATATTGCTGAAAGATTTAACAAGATATACGGTGATGTATTCACGATTCCGGAAGCATATATCGGCAAAGTCGGACAGAAGATCATGAGCCTTCAGGAGCCGGAGAAAAAGATGTCCAAATCTGACGAGAATGCCAATGCACACATTCTGCTTCTGGATGATCCGGACACGATCATGAGGAAGTTTAAGAAGGCGGTGACGGACTCCGAGGCATGTATTGCTTATTCAGAAGAAAAGCCAGGCATTAAAAACCTGCTGGATATTTACTGCGCGATCAACGGAAAGAAACCCGAGGAAGCAGTGGCTGAATTTGAAGGCATGGGATACGGAAAGCTGAAAGAGCGGGTTGGAGAAGTGGTTGTGGAAGAACTGCGGCCGATTCAGGAACGCTATAACGACATTATGAAGAATAAAGATTATTTAAATAAGATCATAAAAGATAATGGGGAAAAGGCTTCTTACTATGCGGCGAAGACCTTGAGAAAGGTACAGCACAAAGTGGGATTCCCTGACCGTATCCGCTGATATGTGCGGAATATGAGTACAAAACAGCAAGATCCGGTGCGGGCAGCTTTCAGAGGCAGCTTTCACCGGATTTTTTGATGCAAAAGAAAAGTTTATATTGCCTGCCATTTGAGACCTGAATAGGCAAAAGTATCTTGCAGTGGACAGGCGCTTTTGTTATAATTTTAATATCATTTAATGCGCACAGGCGCAGTTTTGGCATCCGTGCACAAGGCGGAAGCCAGGCAGAAGGAGGAAGGTTCATGAAGAAAAAAGTTTTAAAAGTCACTGGTATTATTTTGTCGTTAGTGCTTGTCCTTGGATTGATGACAGGCTGCGGTTCCAAGAAGACGACAACCGACAAGAAGGAAGAGAAAAAACAGTTCAAGATCGCCAAAAAAGATCTCAAGATCGGAGTGATCCATATTTCCGACCCTTCCGAGGGATCAGGGTACACTTACACACATGATCAGGGTATCATAGCAATGCAGAAGAAGCTGGGCCTGAAAGACAATCAGATCGTGCGCAAGACCAATATCACAGACACAGACCCGACTAAGACAGAGACTGCGATCAAAGAGTGTATCGAAGACGGATGCAACGTGATCTTTGGTACAAGCTGGGGCTACATGGACACGATGGAAGCTATGGCAAAAGAGTATCCTGATGTAGTATTCTCCCACGGAACCGGATATAAGAAGAATGATTCCAACTTTAACAACTATTTCGGAAGAATCTATCAGGCAAGATATTTAAGCGGTATCGCGGCAGGCCTTAAGACGAAGAGCAACAAGATCGGATATGTTGCGGCTATGGGCAAGGACAATGCCGAGGTGACCGGAGGCGTGGATGCGTTTGCCATGGGTATTTACTCTGTCAATAAAAAGGCAAAAGTATATGTAAAAGTGACAAACAGCTGGTTTAACCCGAATGAAGAGACAAATGCGGCAAAAGCCCTGATCTCCCAGGGATGTGACGTGATCGGACAGCACTGTGATACGCCGAACCCACAGCTGGAAGCGGAAAAAGCAGGCGTATGGGGTGTCGGATATAACTCTGATATGACAAAAGATGCTCCGAAAGCTACGCTGACATCTACGATCTGGCACTGGGGTGCTTACTATACAGAGGCAGTTCAGGAGCTCATCGACGGAACATGGAAGCCGGAAGTTTACTACGGCGGCATGAAAGAGGGACTGGTTGACATCGCTCCGCTTAACAAGAAACTGATCGCTCCGGGTACGGAAAAGAAGATCGAGGAGGCAAAAGAAAAGATGCTTTCCGGCGACTTCAATGTATTTGACGGTGTCATCGAGACCAACGACGGCAAGAAGGTCGGCAAAAAGGGCGAAACTTTAAGCGACGAAGACATCAAAGGAAAAATCAACTGGTACTTCAAAAACATCGTTGTAAAATAAGCAGCGCAGCAGAAATTTCCATGAGAGTCATGGATGAATGAGAAGGGCATTGTATATTCTGAATCAGAAGGCAGTGCCCTTCTTTCTTGGAACTCAATGAAAGAAGAGAGGCAGAAAACACATGATACGAGGTGATGAAATGGCACAGGAGAAGAAGGATACATATGCCATAGAGTGCAGAGGCATCCGAAAGACTTTTGGGAGTGTTGTGGCAAACAATAACGTAGATCTGGATGTAAAATATGGTGAAATCCTTGCCCTGCTCGGAGAAAACGGTTCAGGAAAGACGACTCTGATGAACATGCTCTCCGGGATCTACCACCCGGATTCCGGAACCATCAGGATCGGAGGACAGGAAGTCTCCATCAATTCTCCGACGGATGCGATCGGACTGGGAATCGGCATGATCCACCAGCATTTTAAGCTGGTAGATGTGCACAGTGCGATGGACAACATTGTACTTGGGACAAAGGAGAAGAGAATCCGGCCGAAAGAGCTGAAAGCAAAGATCGAGGAGATCAGTTCAAAATTCGGTTTGGAGGTCGACCCGGAAAAGAAGATCTACAACATGTCGGTCAGCGAAAAACAGACTGTGGAAATCCTGAAAGTCTTATACAGGGGAGCAAGTATTCTGATTCTGGATGAGCCGACGGCGGTGCTCACACCCCAGGAGACAGAAAAGCTGTTTGCAATTCTTCGGAGAATGAAAGAGCAGGGCTGTGCCATCGTCATCATTACCCATAAACTGAATGAGGTGCTGGCCATCAGCGACCGTGTTGCGATTCTCCGAAAGGGGGAGAGCATCGGAACTGTGGACACAAAGAACAGCGATGAGAAAAAGCTGACAGAACTGATGGTGGGACGTCCTGTGACACTGGAGATCGACCGTCCCGAAAGGAAGGCCGATGCAGTTCCCGAAATCGTCATCCGGAATCTGAATGTCGACCGTCCGGACGGCACACCGGGACTTACCGATGTGAATTTTGAACTGATGGAAGGTGAGATCTTAGGAGTGGCGGGGATCGCCGGAAGCGGCCAGAAAGAGCTGTGTGAGGCGATCACGGGGCTTACGGAGATCAAAGAAGGAAGCATCGTTCACAGAGACGAAGAACTGGTGGGCATGACGTTTAAGGACATCCGAAGCCGCGGCATCCGCATTTCCTTTGTGCCGGAAGATCGGCTTGGCATGGGACTGGTGGCGTCTATGGGGATGGTGGACAATGTCCTCCTGAAACACTACCAGGATCAGAAAGGTATTTTTATAGACCGGAAAACGCCGAGGAAGATGGCAGAAGAAATGGTGAAGGAACTTGGCATCCTGACTCCGAGTGTGGATACGCCGGTGCGGATGCTGTCCGGAGGGAACGTACAGAAAGTACTTTTGGGCAGAGAGATCATCGCAGAGCCGAATGTACTCCTTACTGCCTACCCGGTCCGCGGACTGGATATCAATTCTTCTTATACTGTATATGACCTGCTCAATGAGCAGAAGAAAAAGGGTGTGGCAGTGCTGCTGGTGGGAGAAGACCTGGATGTGCTCTTATCTATCAGCGACCGCATTTTGGTACTCTGTCATGGAGAGGTCTCCGGTATCGTGGATGCGAGAAAGACGACAAAAGAAGAAGTCGGCCTGCTAATGACAGGGGTAAACGGAACGAAAGAGAAGAAGGAGGAGAACACAGATGGAAGCAAGTAAGAAGACAGGAAGGGAGCCGCTGCTGCGTACAGTGAAACGGGCGGAGCTGTCACAGAAAAAGACCATGATCCTGCGCGCTGCTTCCGTGCTGCTTGCCCTGCTGGCAGGAGGGATCTTCCTTCTGATCATCGGTTTTAACCCATTTACTGTGTATCAGACCATTATAAGCGGAGCCTTCCGGAGTGAGATGGCAGTCCAGGCTACGATCCGCATCATGATACCGCTGCTGATCTCTTCTCTGGGCGTTACTATGGCGTTTAAGATGAGGTTCTGGAATATTGGGGCAGAGGGGCAGATCATTATGGGAGCAATTTTTGCCACCTATTTTGCGCTGTATCAAAATGCGATGCCTCATGTTCTTCTGCTGATCGTTATGTTTTTATTCAGTGTGATCGGGGGAGGGCTGTTCGGCTTGATACCGGCGTTTTTCAAGGCGAAGTTCAATACCAATGAAACATTGTTTACGCTGATGCTGAATTACATCGCCCTGAATGTGATCGTGTATCTGAGAGACGGTCCGTGGAAAGATCCGGCTTCCTCCGGATTTCCGAAGATCGCAAGGTTTGATATTAACGCACAGCTGGATTCGGTTCTGGGTGTCCAGGCCGGCTGGATCATTGCTTTGGTGCTCACTGCGATCGTTTATATTTATCTGAAATATACGAAGCAGGGATATGAGATCTCCGTAGTGGGAGACAGCCATGCCACAGCCAAATATGCAGGAATTCCGGTAAAGCGTGTGATGCTGCGGACGATGTTTTTCAGCGGTGCTATCTGCGGTATTGCGGGTATGGTGCAGGCAACGGGCTCCGACATGACATTGGCAACCTCTGTGGCAGGAGGAGTCGGATTTACGGCGATCATCGTAGCGTGGCTGGCACGCCTGAATCCGGCTGGAATCGTGATCGTGTCTTTCCTGTTTAGTATTCTGGAGAAGGGAAGCAGTGTGATGCAGTCTACCTATGGGCTTTCCAGCTATTCGGCGGATGTTCTTCAGGGAATCATCCTGTTTTTTGTTCTCGGATGTGAGTTTTTTGTTCGTTATAAATTTGTAGGAAGAAAAGGAGGTGCCGGAAAATGAATACGGTATTGAATCTGTTTGTGGCAGCAGTGCTGGCCGGCACGCCTCTGCTGTTTGGCACGGTCGGTGAGATCATGAACGAAAAGGTCGGACATCTGAACCTGGGTGTAGAAGGCATGATGTCAATAGGCGCATGTGCAGGATTTATGGTCGGCTATCAGACAGACAATGTGGTGTTTGCCCTTCTGGCCGCATTTGCTGCAGGAGTAGCCGCGGCGCTGATCTATGCGGTCCTCACGATTACGTTTATGGCGGATCAGAATGTAACCGGACTGACACTGACCATATTTGGAGTGGGTCTTGCAAACTTCATCGGCGAATATATGCTGAATCACTCTGCCACCCAGTCATTAAAACTGCCGGAACACATTTCTGCACAGATTGCAAATCTGCATATCCCTGTGCTGAGTGATATTCCGGTCTTGGGAAAACTGCTGTTTTCCTACAATATCTTTGTCTATATCGGTATTGTGACAGCCGTGATCTGCTGGTACTATCTGCAGAAGACAAAAACCGGGCTCAATGTCCGGGCAGTGGGAGAAAATCCCGGGGCTGCCGATGCGGCCGGGATCAGAGTTATCCGCGCCAAGTATATCAACGTACTGATCGGCGGAGGAATCTGCGGTATCGGAGGAGCCTATTCGGCCATGATCATCTGCGGAGGTGTTTGGATCAGCAACTGTGTCAACGGATTGGGCTGGATCTCTGTTGCACTTGTCATCTTTGCATCGTGGAGTCCGGTGAAAGCGATCTATGGATCTCTGGCTTTCGGCTGCTTCAGTGTTTTGAAGTACTATGTGCCGAAGAGCATCATCAGCATACCGAATGCATTTTATGATATGCTTCCATTCGTGATTACGGCGCTTGTACTTGTAATTTCCTCCGTCAGACAGTCAAAAGAAAATAATCAGCCGGCATCCTGCGGGACAAACTATTTCCGGGAAGAACGGTAAGAAAAAAGGAATCTCCATAAAAAGAGGTTCCTTTTTTGCGCTTTAAAAAGCCCGGAGTTGTATGGATTTCATTTTATTTTATTTTCCGGTAATGCATGATGACCACCAGAAGAGTGCTTGCCATCAGTCCCCAGAGATATCCGTTGATCCCTACCAGCGGGACCACAAATACGATAAAGGCGATTCTGAGCAGGAGGGAGACGGAATTGTTAAACAGCGTGGTTTTGGTCTTCCCAAGACCGTTTAAAATACTGGACAGAGTTCCGGAAAGATAGAGCACCGGACACAAAAAGGAGAGCATCCTTAAGAACATGCCTGCCTCTTTGCTGTGGAATACGATCAGTCCGATCGACGGCCCCAGAGTAAAAAATAAAAAGAAGCTTACGATCCCCAGCAGAAAGCAAAAGGAAAGGGAGTATTTGGTGGCCCTATGTAATGTGCGGTAATCCTGTTCCGCTGTCGCGGCTGACACTTTCGGAAGAAGCATCACCGAGATAGAGTTGGTGATGCTGGACGGAAAGTTGATAAAAGGAATCGCCATTCCGGTCAGGATTCCATATACCTCTACCGAATAGTGCTGGTTGCAGTAAAACCTGGTCAGCATCAGCGGGATCAGAATGTTTTCCAGACTCTGCAGCAGTGTGATGGAGAGAGAGTTGCAGGTCAGAGGAAAACTTAATGAGAGCAGGCTGCCAAAAAGCTTTCTGGAAGAAGCCGCAGGCAGCCCGCTGCTTTGCCGTTTTGTCTTTAAAAGGTGATAAATGACAGTGTAAAGGCAGGAAGCCATTTCACCGGCTACCATGCCGAGTACTGCAATTAACGCGGGTGTCTCAAGCTTTAAAAAGAAGGTGACAGAGACTGCATAAATGCCCAGTATCCGGGAAATCTGCTCAATGCAAAGAGAGACGGACGGGAGGCCGGGTTTGCCCAGACCGATGTGGTAACTATGGATACATGCTTTTACACCCACAAACGGCATAGCAAAGACAGCGGCTTTGAGGCAGGGGATGCAGTCTTTTTCGTGGAGAAATTTCATGCAGAGCTCGTCGGCAAAGAAATAAAAGAAACAGGCACAGATCACAGAGAGCAGGATCGTGACGGCTAAAGTGATCTTCAGTATTTTTCTGCAGTTTTCCGGACGGCCTTTAGCCATCTGGGCGGCGACGATCTGAGACAGGGCAGTCTCGTATCCGTGAAAACAGAGGGCAAAACCCACCAGGTAAATAGGAAAAATTAATTGATAGACTCCCATCTGGTGGGCACCAATTAATCCAGCCAGAAATATTCTATTATAGAATCCAATAAATCTGGAAAAAATATTAGCGGCTGTTAAAATTAATGTACCTTGTACAAAAGGGCTGGATTTTTTCATAAGAACTCCCCGATTGATATTGTTCTATTGTATGTCAAGAAATACGTGGTTATGATTGGGATTGTGTTGACATCGGAAGTCCCAGGTGATAACATAGCAGTGTGATATCCGACTATTTTGGTCGGGATTGGAGTGGTGAGATGAAATTATCAACAAAAGGAAGATACGGCCTTCGTGCGATCGTAGATATTGCAGTGTTCGGGGAGAAGGAACCTGCGGCTGTCAGCGCGATATCAGAGCGGCAGGATATATCCATCCGGTATCTGGAGCAGCTTCTTTCCAAGTTAAAGAAGGCGGGGCTTGTAAAAAGCATCCGGGGAGCCCAGGGAGGATATGTTCTGGCGGGAAATGCAGAAGATATTTCAGTCGGAGACGTGCTGAGGGCACTGGAAGGCGATCTGACGCCGGTAGACTGTACAGAACTTACCGATACAGAGGAAACATGCAGCGGCTCTAAGTACTGCGTGACAAAAACTGTGTGGAAAAGGATCAATGACAGCATTGCCAAAACAGTGGATTCTATTTATTTAGATGAGCTGGCGGACGAGGCAAGAGCTGTCCAGCAGGGGAAACCGGCGGAACGAAATTGTGAAAGATAGGAGAAGTTATGGAAAAGATCATATATTTAGACCATGCGGCAACAACACCGGCGAGACCGGAAGTAGTAGAAGCGATGATGCCATATTTTACGGAGAAATTCTGGAATCCGTCCAGCGTCTATTCACCGGCTGCTGAGGCGAAAAAGGCAGTCAATGAAGTAAGGGACAGGATTGCCGGATCTCTGGGCACACAGAGCCAGGATATTTATTTTACGGCCGGCGGCTCTGAGGCGGACAACTGGGCCATCAAGGAGACTGCCGAAGCCTATGCCTCAAAGGGAAAACATATCATTACAAGCAAGATCGAGCACCATGCGGTTCTTCACACCTGCCAGTATCTGGAGAGAAACGGTTATGAGGTGACCTATCTGGATGTGGATGAGAACGGATATATTAAGCTGGATCAGTTAAAAGCGGCGATCCGCCCGGATACGATTCTGATCACTGTCATGTTTGCCAACAATGAGATAGGAACGATCCAGCCGGTGAAAGAGATCGGAGCGATTGCAAAAGAACACGGCGTTCTGTTCCATACAGATGCGGTACAGGCATACGGACAGGTACCGATCAATGTAGATGAGATGAATATTGATATGCTGAGTGCCAGCGGCCATAAGCTGAACGGACCGAAGGGAATCGGATTTATGTATATCCGCAAAGGACTGAAACTTCGCTCATTTATCCACGGAGGAGCACAGGAGCGTAAGCGCCGGGCCGGAACAGAGAATGTGACAGGCATTGTGGGACTCGGAAAGGCCGTTGAGATCGCTTTTGAGACAATGGAGGAGAGAACTGCCAAGGAACAGGAGCTGAGGGATTATGCGGTCCGCAGGATTCTGGCAGAGATCCCGTACTGCCGCTTAAACGGAGGAAGAGACAAAAGGCTTCCCAACAATATCAACATCAGTTTTCAGTTTATTGAGGGCGAATCCCTTCTGATCATGCTCGATATGGCAGGAATCTGTGCTTCCAGCGGATCAGCCTGCACGTCCGGTTCACTGGACCCGTCACATGTACTGTTAGCCATCGGACTTCCTCACGAGATTGCACATGGATCTCTCAGGATGACTCTGGGGGAAGAAACAACCAAAGAGGATATGGATTTTGTTGTGGAGAAATTAAAAGAGATCGTAGATAAGCTGCGAAAAATGTCTCCGCTGTATGAAGATTTTGTAAAGAAACATTAAACGGGTTTTTTGCCTGATTTATATTTAGAAGAAAAACAGGAGGTACTGTTATGTATAGTGAAAAAGTTATGGATCATTTTGAGCATCCGAGAAACGTAGGAGAGATTGAGGGCGCCAGCGGCGTGGGTACTGTCGGAAACGCCAAGTGCGGAGATATCATGCGCATTTATTTTGATATCGACGATAACCAGATTATTCAGGATGTAAAATTTAAGACGTTCGGCTGCGGAGCCGCAGTTGCCACCAGCAGCATGGCAACGGAACTGGTCAAAGGAAAATCCGTGCAGGAAGCACTGGAAGTTACAAACAAGGCGGTAATGGAAGCTCTCGACGGTCTTCCGCCGGTCAAAGTGCACTGTTCTCTTCTGGCAGAGGAAGCAATCCATGCGGCCCTCTGGGATTATGCACAGAAAAACGGCATCAAGATCGAAGGCCTTGAGAAACCGAAATCCGATATTGGAGAAGAGGAAGTGGAAGAAGAGTACTAGGAGGCATCCGTGAAAGAGAAAGTAGTTGTAGGCATGTCAGGAGGGGTGGATTCCTCCGTGGCAGCCTATTTATTGAAGGAACAGGGATATGAAGTGATCGGTGTTACCATGCAGATCTGGCAGGATGAAGAACAGGAACTTCTGGAAGAAAACGGAGGATGCTGCGGCCTGTCAGCTGTGGATGATGCCAGGAGAGTGGCCCAGGCGCTCGACATTCCCTATTATGTCATGAATTTTAAACAGGATTTCAAGGAACATGTCATTGATTATTTTATAGACGAATATCTGGACGGAAGAACTCCGAATCCCTGTATTGCATGCAACCGCTATGTTAAATGGGAATCTCTGCTGAAAAGATCTCTGGATATCGGCGCCGATTATATTGCAACCGGACATTATGCCAGGATTGAAAAGCTTTCCAACGGACGATATGCGCTGAAGCGTTCGGCGACTCCCGAGAAGGATCAGACCTATGCTCTTTATAACCTGACACAGAACCAGCTGTCTAAGACACTGATGCCCGTGGGGGAATACACGAAAGATGAAATACGGGAAATAGCAGAGAAGATACATCTGCCGGTGGCCCACAAGCCGGACAGCCAGGACATCTGTTTTGTAGACGGCAGCTACGGAGATTTTATCGAAGAAACTACGGGACAGAAGATCCGGCCGGGTAATTTTGTGGATATGGATGGGAATATCCTCGGCACTCACAAGGGCATTGTATGTTATACTGTGGGACAGAGAAGAGGACTGGGCCTTTCCCTGAAGCAGCCGGGATATGTTGTACGGATAGATAAAGAGAGAAATGAAGTGGTGATCGGGAGCAATGAGGATCTTATGACGGATACCCTCTATGGAGACCATGTAAATTTGATGTCTGTATCCTCCATCGAAGACGGTATGAGATTTCAGGCGAAAGTCCGCTATAACCACAGAGGGGCCCCGTGCACAGTGAGCATGGACGGAAAAGACAGGATAAAAGTCCTGTTTGACGAACCTCAGAGAGCGGTGACCCCGGGACAGGCGGTAGTGTTTTATGACGGCGATTATGTGGCAGGGGGAGCTACGATCCTATAATTCCGATGGGAGCTTGATTGATTATGAGTGTATATTATCTTTTGTCATATTTTTTTATTTATGGATTTCTCGGCTGGTGCAGTGAAGTAGCATTTGCCGCATTTAAGCAGAGAAAATTTGTAAACCGGGGGTTTTTAAACGGGCCTATCTGTCCGGTTTACGGATTCGGCGTTGGATTTGTGGTATCTTTGCTGATGCCGTATAAGTCCAATGTTTTTTTCATGTATATTGCCTCTGTCATAGCCGTATCTTCCATCGAGTGGATCACGGGCTTTGCGCTGGAAAAGATTTTTCACAGCAGATGGTGGGATTATTCGGACCAGCCGTTTAATTTAAACGGATATATCTGTCTTCCGTTTTCACTGATCTGGAGTGCCGCCTGTATGCTCATCGTCTATGTGCTTCATCCTATGATTACGAAATTTGTGGGACTCATACCGGGTCTCTTCGGCAGCTTCCTGCTCCTTATGCTTTTGGCCGGCATGGCAGCCGATCTCTGGGTAACAGCGGCGGGTATTTTCAAGATGAATCAAAGGCTGCGCAAAATGAGCGAGATCGCAGAAGAACTGCATAATATGTCAGAGCAGCTGGGTGAAAATATTTATCTCGGTGTCATGTCTGCCGTAGAAAAGCAGGAAGAGACGAAAAAGAAGCTGGATGAGGCCGGCCAGGAACTGGCGGAAAAGAGAAATGCCGTATCGGAAGGCCTGAAAGAACGGAAAGATACGATCAGCGGCGAACTGGAGCAGAGGATCGAAGATCTGAAAAGCCGGTATCAGGAGATTGCGGAGAAGAAAAGCCAAACCAGCAGGAGACTTTTGAATGCGTTTCCTTCCTTTAATTCTGAGAGATACAAAGAGGCGCTGGATGAGCTGAAAAAGCGAATGAAGATAAAATAAAAGAAGATCTGTAAACCTCTCAGTGGGATTACAGATCTTCTTTTATAAAATGATACCTTAGGTCAGTTTAAAATTATCGCGGTCTGCGAGAATGCAGCGGATGATGTAGGCAATGCCATCCTTTGTGTTGGCACGGGTCTGATAGACACAAATATTTTTGATGGCTTCTGTGGCATTTGCCATAGCAACGGAATGAATTCCCGGAATGGAGAGCATGGAATAGTCATTTTCGCTGTCTCCGATGGCAACGATCTCATCCGGAACCAGCCCTTTCCGCTTTGCATAGTCCATCAGGCCGATCCCTTTCTGGGCTTCTGATGAGGTAATCTCAATATCCGTAGGTGCCGTGGATACTACGGCAAGTCCCGGGATTTGTTCTAATTCTGCCCGCAGTCTTAACAGCGCTTCGGGATCTGTTGACTGAGAAATGAACTTTAAAACCCGGTGTTCGCTGTCAAACAGTCCGGCTTCACCTTCTACATAGGTAACCTGGCTGATTAAATCTTCAAATTCTTCATCTGTATATACAAAGTCGGGATGATTGATCTGCATGGATGGAATCATGACTTCTTTCGTATATTTTTTTAGTTCCTCTCTGGAAAGCAGAGAAATACGGCCCATCTGGGAAAATGGCGTCGGAACCAGGCTGGATTTGTGAAATACCCCGAGGATCTGTTTTACTGTATCTGCCGGAATGGAATGCTCAAACAGCAGGTTTCCTTCTTTATCATAACCGCAGGAGCCGTTGCTGCAGATCATATCGCATTCAAGGCCTGCTTTTCCTAAAATATCTGTCACATTCTGGTATTCCCGTCCTGTGTTGATGATAAACTCGACGCCGCTGTCCTGGAGTGTACGGATCGCATCGATATTGACCTGAGTGATCTGGCGGTAGCTGTCCAGCAGTGTTCCGTCCATGTCGGATGAAATTAATTTTATCATATAGAACCTCCTTCATATTCGTAATATTATACTATCATAAAAGTAAAAAGAAGGACATAGTTTCACAAATCTTTAAGATTTTCTTGCTTTTTATTTTACATAACGTGTGCTATAATACTAAAAGTTGTGCTGGAATGGATTCTGGCATTTGTATGTGTTTTAGAAAACAAAGGAGTCAATATGCTAAATTTTATTCGGGGATTTTGTATGGCATTAGCCGACAGTGTGCCGGGGGTATCCGGCGGGACCGTGGCTTTTCTGCTCGGTTTTTATGACCGTTTTATCTCATCCCTAGACGATTTAATTACAGGAAATAAACAAAAAAAGATAGAGGCAGTGAAGTTCCTGCTGCGTATCGGGGTTGGCTGGGTCGTTGGCTTTGGGGCAGCGGTTTCTGTGCTGGCCAGTATTTTCAGTGACAGAATTTATGAAATCAGTTCCCTGTTTTTAGGACTTATCATTTTTGCCATACCGATCATTTGGTCTGAGGAAAAGGACTGTCTGAAAGGTAAATACGGCAACGCTCTGTTTGCCCTGATCGGAGTTGTCATGGTGGCAGCAATCACCTATTTTAACCCGGCATCGGGAAAAGGCATGAATGTAAGTGTGGAACATTTGAATCTGGGACTGGGGATCTATATTTTCCTCGTGGCCATGGTTGCTATTTCGGCTATGGTGCTGCCTGGAATTTCAGGTTCTACCATGCTTTTAATCTTCGGGCTGTATGTGCCGGTCATTTCAGCGGTGAAAGAAGCTATGCATTTTAACACGGCTTATTTTCCGGTAATCCTGATCTTTGGCTGCGGCATCCTGTGCGGGATTGCGTCAGTCGTTAAGCTGATCCGCACCTGTCTTGAAAAGTTCCGGTCACAGATGGTCTATTTCATCATCGGAATGATGATCGGATCCCTGTATGCTATCGTCATGGGACCGACCACGCTGGAAGTTCCGAAACCAGCACTGACAGCGGGAAGTTTCAGTATCCTGTTTTTTATCATCGGCGGGGTTATTATCTTTGGACTGCAGAAACTGAAGGCTATGTCTGACAGACAGGAGGCAGCGGCCGGAGTATCTGAGGCAGAATAGAAAAATCATGTAAGCGAAAGAGATATCAGTATTTTCAGTGCTGATGTCTTTTTTTTTCACAATTTTATCATAATCCTGTGGTAAACTATACATAGTGAATTGGAATATAACCGCAGGAGGAACCTTGATGAATGATCTTAAAATATTAGTAGTAGACGATGAGAGCAGGATGCGCAAATTGGTAAAGGATTTCTTAAACAGGGCAGGATATCAGGTGCTGGAGGCAGGAGATGGGGAAGAGGCAGTGGATGTGTTCTTTTCCACCAAAGGAATCGATCTGCTCGTTTTAGACGTGATGATGCCCCGGATGGACGGATGGGAAGTCGTAAGGGAAATACGGAAAGTTTCCGAAGTGCCGATTATCATGCTGACGGCCAAAGATCAGGAAAACGATGAGCTTCAGGGCTTTGACCTGGGAGTGGATGAGTATATTTCGAAGCCTTTCAGTCCGAAGATTTTAGTGGCAAGGATCGAAGCCATTTTAAGGAGGACCAGACAGCAGGACGGAGAAGTGCTGAAAGCCGGCGGGATTGTTCTGGATGAAGCAGCCCATATGGTCACCATAGATGATAAAAGTATTGATCTGAGTTTTAAAGAATTTGAACTTCTGTCCTACTTCATGAAGAATGAGGGAAGGGCACTTACAAGGGAAAACATATTGAATCAGGTGTGGAATTATGATTATTTCGGAGACGCCAGGACCATTGATACCCATGTAAAAAAACTCAGAAATAAAATGGGAAGCAAAGGAGCCTATATCCGCACGATATGGGGAATGGGCTACAAGTTCGAGGTGCAGGAGTAAGTGAAAGAAAAAATACTGAAGAATCAATCCATCAAAGTGAAAATGACGATGGTGCTGATCGTGATCATGGCATCCACCATACTTCTGTCTATCTGTATTAACATCCTGATGATCGAACCGTACTATGTGTTTAAGGAAAAAAAGAATATCACACAGGTTTATGACTCGATCAATCATCTGCTCAATACAAAAGGTGCCGATAATAATTCTTATAAGATATCAAAGATTGTCAGAGAATATAATTACCGGATGCTGATCGTCAACAATGAAAACGGACAGGTCGTATATTCTTCTGAGGGCAAACAGGGACTGATGTACAATGATATGATCAGCACGCTGGAGGATATGAGAAAGATCAAGAGGCAGATCAGTGAAAAAGGATATGCCGTAGTGAGCGGGTCCGACAAGGAATCTACCGGGACCAGCATTAATCTTCTCGGATATTTTGACAACGGCTACGCCGTGGTGATCAACACTCCGATGGAAAGTATACAGACCAGTGCGGTACTGTCCGGGAGATTTACCGCCTACGTGGGTGCTCTTTTGATTGTAGCCGGGGGAATCGCCATGTATATTTACAGCAAGCAGTTTACAAAGCCCATTGAAGAAATGGCTGCCGCCGCGAACCGGATGAGCAATCTGGATTTTGATGTGAAGGTCATAGACTGCGGTGAAGATGAGCTGGGGCATCTCGGTGAGAGTTTAAATGAACTCTCATCAAAGCTTGAGTATACGATCTCAGAGCTGAAAACTGCAAATAATGAGCTGCGCCAGGACATTGAGCAGAAGGTCCAGATTGACGAGATGAGGACTGAATTTTTATCCCATGTCTCTCATGAATTAAAAACACCGATCGCCCTGATCCAGGGATACGCAGAAGGGCTGAAAGACAACGTCTCAGCAGATGAAGAGAGCCGTGAGTTTTACTGTGACGTGATCGCGGATGAAGCTAAGAAGATGAACCGGATGGTCCAAAAACTGCTGACATTAAACCAGATCGAGTTCGGCAACCACCAGGTCAGCATGGAACGGTTTAATATCCAGGAACTGATTCAGAATATGCTTTCTGCCAATACAATCTTCTTCCAGAAAGAAAATATTACAGTTGAGTTTCATGAACCTCCCACCTATGTATGGGCCGATGAGTTTATGATAGAGGAAGTGTTCGGAAACTATCTGAGCAATGCCAGAAACCATGTCTTAAAAAACGGAAGGATTGCTATTTCCTTTCAGCGGATAGAGAATGATCTCAGGGTGACTGTTTTTAACTCCGGAAGCCACATACCGGAGGAAGATCTGGATAAGCTCTGGGTGAAATTTTACAAAGTAGATAAGGCAAGAACGAGAGAATATGGAGGCAGCGGCATCGGACTGTCTATCGTAGCCGCAACCATGAAGGCCCACGGCAAGCAATATGGAGTGAACAATGTGGAGGGCGGAGTAGAATTTTACTTCGATGTGGATTGTGCAAATGCCTGAAGATGTGATAAAATAGTGAATAATTCACATGAAGGCAAAGGAGCGGCATATGTTAAAGGATTATGTTAGCAGGATACAGGACGCAGATTTGGTTTTGGTCGGCATTGGACCGGAACTTAGCGCATATGAGTTAATAGATTTTAAAACAGAGATACAAAATGAGCATTACCAGAAGCTCTTAAGGATGGATGAAGAGGACAAAGATGTCATCTGGATGCGGCAGGCGTATGAACGTCATTATTTGCTGAATCACTCCCAGGTTCCTTATTTTAAGAAGTTGGAGGAGGTATTAGATCAAAAGGATTATTTTGTGATTACGAGCAACAATGACGGTCTCATTTTCCATTCTGGTCTGGACAAAAATCGTCTGACTGCACCGTGCGGAAGCGGAGACTTTTTTCAGTGTAAAGGGCCGTGCAGTGAGCAGCTGTATCCGGCGGAACTTGGTCTTGAAGATTTGATCCGGCACTATGAGACGACAGGGAAGATTGAGCATCTGGAGTGTCCAAAGTGCGGCGCTCCATTAGTCTATAATATACGTACAGAGGATACGAAGAGTACGTATATAGAAGGAGCTTATCTGAACAGCTGGGCTGCGTATACAAAATGGCTTCAGACTACGCTGAACAAGAAACTTTTTATTCTGGAGCTAGGAGAAGGTTTTGGAGTGCCGGGCCTGTTTCGGTGGCCGTTTGAGAAAATGGCTTTTTATAATGAGAAAGCCTATATGGTAAGGGTTAACCGCACTTTATATCAGATAGGTGAGGAACTGAAGGGAAAAGCAGATGCAGTAAAGATGGACAGCAAAGATTTTCTTGAAATTGAGAGGTAGGATATGGTAGCGATTATTGACTATGATGCAGGAAATATCAGAAGCGTTGAAAAAGCAGTCCAGTTTCTGGGCGAAAAAGCGGTGATCACGAGAGACAAGGAACAGATCCTGGGAAGCAGTCATGTCATCCTTCCGGGAGTAGGGGCTTTCGGAGATGCTATGGGAAAGCTTCGGCAGTACGGCCTTGAGGAGACGATCCACCAGGTGGCAGAGCGTGGAATCCCATTCTTAGGGATCTGCCTCGGGCAGCAGATCATGTTTGAAAAGAGTGAAGAAGCGCCGGGAGTCGAGGGATTGGGGCTTTTAAAAGGGGAGATCTTAAAGATCCCGAAAAAAGACGGGTTAAAGATTCCTCATATGGGATGGAATAACTTAAAGATCAAAGAAGGAGCCAGACTGTTTAAAGGTGTGCCGGAAGATTCTTATGTATACTTTGTTCATTCTTATTATCTGAAAGCTTCGGAACCGGACATTGTTGCGGCAACCACAGAGTATTCGGAGGTGATCCATGCCTCTGTGGAACAAGGCAATGTGTTTGCGTGTCAGTTTCATCCGGAGAAAAGCAGCACGGTAGGACTTCAGATTTTAAAGAATTTTATTTCACTGTAGGAGGAAAAGGACATGCATACAAAACGAATCATTCCATGTTTGGACGTACATAACGGCCGTGTAGTAAAAGGGGTCAACTTCGTAAATCTGATCGATGCGGGAGATCCGGTTGCCATCGGTGCGGCCTATGACAAGGCTGGAGCTGATGAGCTGGTGTTTCTGGATATTACGGCATCTTCTGATGCAAGAAATATTATGATCGATATGGTGAGGAAAGTAGCAGAGACGGTCTTTATTCCGTTTACAGTGGGCGGAGGAATCCGAACGGTAGAGGATTTCAGGGCGATCCTCAGAGAAGGGGCAGATAAAATTTCCATCAATTCCTCTGCTATTAACACCCCGGACCTGATCAGCGACGCGGCAGATAAATTCGGCAGCCAGTGCGTGGTCGTAGCAATCGATGCAAAACGCCGGGAAGACGGCACCGGATGGAACGTTTATAAAAACGGAGGAAGGATCGATGTAGGATTGGATGCGGTTTCCTGGGCAGCGGAAGCAGAGCGCCGCGGCGCCGGAGAAATTCTTCTGACAAGTATGGACTGCGATGGTACAAAGGCAGGGTATGACAATGAGCTGACAAGGGCCATTGCGGAAGCCGTGGACATTCCTGTGATTGCATCCGGCGGTGCGGGAACAAAGGAACATTTTTATGACACTCTCACAGAAGGAAAAGCAGATGCGGCTTTGGCGGCATCCCTGTTTCACTTTAAAGAGCTGGAGATTATGGATCTGAAGCATTATCTGGCGGACAGAGGACTCAGCGTGCGCCGTTGAATGCACTGAAACAATGAGAAAGGTGTGGGTATGAAGAGAATTTTTTATTTGACGGCAATTCTCATTCTGAGTGCAGGCGTACTGCAGGGGTGTTCTGCTAAAAAGCAGAAAAGCCAGATCAAAGTGACAAGCAGGCAGGACGATATCAGCCAGGTCAGCAAAGCGCAGAAGATTGAAATCGTATCCTGCAGGGATCGGAAAACGATTGCTGTGCTGAAGAATAAAGATGATATCCGAAAGCTCATCGGTGAGCTGAAGATTGATGAGTGGAAAAGTGTGAGAGAAATACCGGCAGAGGAGAAAGCCGCATACCGGTGTCTTTTGTATCAGGCAGAGACGAAGAAACTCAATGAGGATTCAAAGGGCAGCATGGTGAAGATGGGGTCTTTAACCTTTTACAAAGACAGTGCCTATTCATCGGTGAAAATTTTGGGCCTTCAGCTGAAGTTTAAAATAACGGCAGATGCAGAGAGTATCCTTGAGAACTTTTCACATGCAGATAAGCCCCTCAAAGAGTGAGGGGCCTGAGAACTTTGTTCCTGTTTAATATTCTTTTCTCGTGAAGATCTTACAGGAGATACAGTAAGAGACAGATATAATGATCAGGATCAGAGGAATGAGCAGATATTTGCCGCTTCCTGTGAAAAAGTCGGCGATGGACTGAAGACGCAGAGTCGTGTTCATCAGTGTTTTGCCCAATAATACTATAAAAATAGAAATTCCTGCAAATATACCGAATATGACAAACCGTCCCTTTTCCGTTCCGAATCGGTAAGCGATGGGATACATCAGAGACATCAAAACGGATGCTGTGAAGAAACCTGCGAAGGCTGTGAGAAAAACCTCTTTGCCGGGTACGGACAGATCCTTTACGGCAATGACTGCGAATGACAATGCGGTTCCTAAAATTGTACCAAAGGCCAAAAGGCAAGTGGAAACGATATATTTGCTCCGGACACTGTCTTTTGAATCTATGGGAAGCGTTAATGAGTAGGCATCCCAGTGATAATAGTCATCGTAGCTTATGAGCGTAAAGCACAGGATGGAAAACATACATGGCAGAGACACAGCAAGGAAAGAGTAATTTTCGTTGATCAGCGAAAGGCCTGAAAACATTGCTGTGATCAGCAGCAGATTTTTTAAGTAAGACTGCATCAGCAGCACATCTTTTTTTATTAATCCTATCATAATTCTTCCCCCTTTATATATAAAAGCATTAAATCTTCGATTGTAATTTTCTCAATGACCGCATCACGGTAAGTCCTGCGGATAACATGCCGGTCGCTCACCAGCACCTCATAGTTATAGCGGTTTTTGCGGTAGCGGATGACATCGGATGGTTCCAGCCGCTCAAACTGTTGCTGGTCACATTTTAAAATTCCGTAACTGTCAAGGACTTTATCACGGGTTTCAAAGAAAATCATATGTCCATTGTCAATAAAGGCCAGGTAGTCCGCAATATGCTCCAGATCACTTGTGATGTGGGTGGAAAGCAGAATACTGCACTCTTCATCTAAAATAAAATCCTGAAAAATATCTAGGATTTCATTTCTCACAACAGGGTCCAGGCCGCTGGTCGGCTCATCGAGGATCAGGAGTTTCGGGTGGTGGGAGAGAGCAGTCAGTATCTCCAGCTTTTTCTGCATACCTTTGGACAGTTCCTTGATCTTTTTGGAGGGATCAATGCCGAACCGCTCCAGATAATCGTAAAACAGAGCTGTGTCCCACTTGTCATAGATTCCTTTCATGACAGTGTCAATGGCCTGAACCTTTAAAAGTTCCATAAAGAAGCTGCCGTCCAGGACAACGCCGATGTCCTTTTTGATCTCTTTCATAGAAGTTTGGGTGTCTTTGCCGAAGATCAGGACTTCACCTTCTTCCGGATGGATCAAGCCCAGCATTCCTTTGATCAGAGTTGTTTTTCCGGCTCCGTTTTCACCGATCAGACCTACAATGGAGCCCTTCGGTACGCAAAGATCCACACGGTCCAGCCGGAAAGCGGGATATGTCTTTGTCATTTGCCTGACTTCTATATTATTTTCCATGATCGATACCCTCCTCATAAAGGCAGGAAAGAATATCTTCCAATTCTTCCTGTTCAATTCCATAAGATACTGCCATATGTACGGCGTTCACAAGATGCTCCTCAATCTTTCTTAAAACTTCCTCTTTCAGAAGTTCTGTGCTTTTTGCTTTTACAAAACATCCCTTTCCGGGGATGGTTTCTATGAAACCTTCTTTTTCCAGTTCTTCATAAGCACGTTTTGTTGTGATGACACTGATCCTCAAATCCTTGGCAAGAGAACGGATGGATGGGAGAAGTTCACCCCCGGACAGTTCTCCGGAGAGGATCTTTTCTTTAAAGCTTTCCGCTATCTGTTCATAAATTGGAAGATCACTCTGGTTACTGATAATAATATTCACATAATTCCCTCCTAACTGTATATATACAGTATATACGCTATATATACAGTTGTCAATGGTAAGAGAAGGAAAATTTAGATAAGTTGTATTTGGGGATTGGATATGTTTTAATTAGTTAGAAGAAACAGACAGAGGAGGTATCAGAATGAGTAAGATAAAAGAAGCGGCCGAAAGGCATGAGAGAGGTTATAACTGTGCACAGGCAGTTGCATGCTGTTATTCTGAGGAGATGGGCATTGATGAACAGACCGTGTTTGAACTGACAGAAGGCTTTGGGCTCGGTATGGGAGGAATGGAAGGGACCTGCGGTGCGGTTTCAGGTGCAGTTGCTGTGCTGGGGAGGATGAACAGCACCGGGAATCTTGCGAAACCGGATTCAAAAGGATCTACATATCAGCTGACAAGAGAGCTGATCAGACGTTTCCGGATGAAGAATCAAAGTACGGTATGCAGGGAGTTAAAAGGAATGACCACCGGCACGATGCTCAGAAGCTGCCGGGGATGTGTGGAGGACTCAGTCCGGATTCTCGACGACATTCTGGAAAAGCTTTGAGATACAGAAGGATGAAAAACGGCAGGGGAGGTGACTTTTTTGTTATTAAAACAATTAAAGTATTTTACAGAGGTGATCACATGCCAAAGTTTTACTAATGCAGCCGAAAAATGCGGGATATCCCAGTCTGCGATGTCGCAGCAAATACGCGCTTTAGAAGAAAATCTTGACACAGAGCTGATTAGGAGAAAGAACCGGAAATTTTATATGACACCTGCAGGGGAATATTTTTATCGGCACGGCCTTGTGCTGCTGGATGAGGCGGAGCGTCTGAAAAAAGAAACCGCTCGGATCGGAAGACAAATAAATCAGCGTCTCCGTGTCGGATATTCAAAATATCTGCATGGAACGGAACTCTGCAGGGCAGCAGCATTATTATCTGAGAAGTATCCCATGATGGAGCTGGAGACCGCTGCCGGGTATGCAGAAGAGCTGATAGACATGCTGTGTTTCGGAGGAACGGATATCATTCTTTGCAGCCCAAAGCCAGGTGACTTACAAGACTTTGAATACATTTCTCTGACCAAAGGCAGATATTTCATTGAGATATCGGAGAGAAGTCCTCTGAGTGCCCTGGATTATGTGAATATTGAAGAGTTACGCAGAATCCCCTGTATTATTGCTGTCCCTGCTGACCAGAGAGAGCGGCAGAGAGATAACTGTGTCAATATGCTGGGGTTACAGGACAATATTTTATTTGCTGATACTCCGGAAGAAGCCAGACTTTTAGCAGCCTGGGACAGAGGATTTCTGCTTACGGAAGAAACGGGGGAAAGGCCGGGACAGGGCGATATCCCACTTCGCCGCATTCCGCTTTGCGCAGATGGAAAGCAATTAAAAAGGGAATATATTGTCTGCTGGAGGAAAGACCGGGAAGACGGATTTGTCAGGGAATTTGCAGAAATACTTCAGAAAGAATATAAAAAACAGAATCTATAAAATAGAAACAGCAGCCTGCAAATCACAGACTGCTGTTTTTTCTCTTTTGTATAAAATGATAATATCACAATATGTCGAAATATTCAAGGGAAATACCTTGAAGAACGTAAAATATTATTTGGAAACACCACTATTGTTCAGCAGGCAGCTTTCTCCGGCAGATACTATATTCATTTTCTGCATGATTGGAGTGAGGCATTCTAAGAGCCGAACGGAAATCATGCAGAAAATGTCACATATTTTTAACCGCCGCCGACAGCATCAGCTTGATCCTGTTGATCTGGTTGACTTCGCTGGCACCCGGATCGTAGTCAATGGCAACAATGTTGGATTCAGGGAAAGCCTGGCGAAGTTCCTTGATCACGCCCTTTCCTACCACATGATTCGGCAGACATGCAAACGGCTGGGTGCAGACGATGTTCGGCGCACCGCTGTGAATCAGTTCTACCATCTCGCCGGTCAGGAACCATCCCTCACCGGTCTGATTTCCGATGGAGACGAACGGTTTGGCGTAGGCAGCCAGGTCCTTAATGTATGCCGGTTCATCAAAACGTTTGCTCTTTGCAAGTTCTTTTCTTAATGTTTTCCGGTACTGTTCCACGATCCAGATTCCGGAATTACATATGATCGCCGTCTTCTTTGATTTTCCGAGGTAACGGTATTTGAAATTGCTGTTGTAAAAACCGTACATGAAGAAGTCCAAAAGGTCAGGGACAACAGCCTCTGCGCCTTCCCGCTCCAGGAGTTCTACCAGATGATTGTTGGCATCCGGCAGGAATTTTACGAGGATTTCACCTACAATACCGACTCTCGGCTTCTTTTCATCCGTCAGAGGAATTTTATCAAAGTCGCGGATGATGCCTTTAATGTTCTTCTTGAAAGTAGAAAGATTTCCTTTCATGACATCCCTCTTGCATTTGGCTTCCCAGCGCTTGTGCAGACGGTTCACAGAGCCCTTTTCCTTTTCATACGGGCGGGTGCGGTAGACGACTCTCATGAACAGATCACCGTAGACGATAGCCTGGACCGCACGGTTTAAAAGGCCCGGAGTGAGCTTGAATCCGCTGTTTTTCTCAATACCCTGGGTACTGATTCCGATGACGGGAATGTGTCCGTAACCCGCTTTCTCAAGAGCCCTGCGGATAAAGCTGATGTAGCTCGTTGCACGGCAGCCTCCTCCGGTCTGACTGATCGCAAGGGCGATCTTGTCTGTATCATATTTGCCTGACAACAGTGCATTCATCAGCTGTCCGATGACAATCAGAGAAGGATAGCACGCATCATTGTTGACATATTTAAGTCCTGTGTTGACATCCTTCATTCCCCGCTGTTTCAGTACTTTGACTTTGTAGCCGCAGGATTTTAAGGCAGGTTCCAACATAGAAAAGTGAATCGGAGACATCTGCGGGATCAGGATCGTGTATTCCTTTGCCATCTCTTTCGTAAATTCAACTCTCTTCATGGCAGCAGATACCGGTTTCGGCTCAATGTTATGTTTTTTTCTGACACGGACGGCACTGATCAGAGAACGAATCCTGATTCGGGCTGCCCCAAGGTTATTGACCTCATCAATCTTTAATACCGTGTAGATCCTTCCGGAACGGGTAAGAATATCGTTGACGGTATCTGTTGTGACCGCGTCCAGGCCGCATCCGAAGGAGTTCAGCTGAATCACTTCCAGCTGCTTGTTGGATTTGGCGTAGTTGGCAGCCGCGTAGAGCCTGGAATGGTACATCCACTGGTCCGATACGTTCAGCGGCCGGTCCACCTTGGAAAGGTGGGAGATAGAATCTTCTGTCAGCACGGCAATGCCGTAGGAATTGATCAGTTCCGGAATTCCATGATTGATCTCCGGGTCGATGTGGTACGGACGTCCGCAGAGGACAATTCCGGTGCGCCCTGTCTCTGCCAGATAAGCGAGAACTTCCTCACCCTGATTCTGAATGTCCTTTCTCACGCTGTCGAGTTCGTCAAAGGCAGCACGTACAGCGTCGCTGATCTCCGGTGCGTCAATGCCGTATTTTTCACCCAGCTCCTCAAAAAGTCTTGGCTTTAAGGCTTCTTCATTGTCCAGGGCCAGGAATGGATTCATAAAGCTTATATTTTCTGTCCGAAGTTCTTCCATGTTATTTTTAATGTTTTCGGCATAAGAAGTGACGATCGGACAGTTATAGTGGTTATTGGCCTCTTCGGTCTCATTCCGTTCGTAAGGAATGCACGGGTAGAAAATATCCTTGATGCCCTGCTTAATGAGCCACATCACGTGTCCGTGGGCGAGCTTTGCAGGATAGCACTCGGATTCACTCGGGATGGATTCGATGCCCAGCTCATAAATCTTCCTGGAAGACTCAGGGGACAGGACCACGGAAAATCCAAGCTTTGTGAAGAACGTGTGCCAGAACGGATAGTTCTCATAAATATTTAAAACCCTGGGGATACCGATAACCCCGCGTTTTGCCTCTTCGGCAGGGATGGATTCGTAGCCGAAGGTACGTTTTAATTTATACTCATACAAGTTCGGAATATTGTCTTTATTCGCCTTGCCGCCGATGCCCCTCTCACAGCGGTTACCAGTGATATAGCGGCCGCCGTTGGAGAACTTGTTGATCGTTAAAAGACAGTTGTTGGTACAGCCTTTGCACCGGGTCATAGAAGTATCCACAGAGAGAGCGAAGATTTCTTCCATAGGAAGCATCTGTGTCTTCGTGTGTTCTGTCTTAAAGCGCTCTTTTGCGATCAGGGCGGCTCCGAAGGCACCCATGATGCCGGCGATATCCGGACGGATGGCGCTGCAGCCGGAGATCCTCTCAAAACTTCTCAGTACGGCGTCGTTGTAGAAGGTTCCGCCCTGGACAACAATGTGTTTTCCGAGCGATTTTGGATCTGTCAGTTTAATAACTTTTAAAAGAGCATTTTTGATGACAGAATACGCAAGACCGGCAGAAATATCACCGACACTGGCGCCTTCTTTCTGGGCCTGCTTTACTTTGGAATTCATAAATACAGTGCATCTGGAACCTAAGTCGATCGGTGTCTTGGCTGTCAGAGCGACTTTTGCAAAGTCCTGGACAGAATAGTTTAACGATTTTGCGAAAGTTTCAATAAAAGATCCGCAGCCGGAAGAACAGGCCTCATTTAAAAGTACGTTGTCCACGACTCCGTTTTTAATCTTAATACATTTCATATCCTGTCCGCCGATATCCAGAATACAGTCCACGTTCGGATCGAAGAATGCTGCCGCGTAATAATGGGCAATGGTCTCCACCTCTCCGTAATCCAGATTGAGTGCAGCCTTGATCAGGTGTTCCCCGTAGCCTGTGGAGCATGAAGATACGATGTGTGCCGTGTCCGGCATCTGTGCATGAATTTCCCTCAGCGCATCGATAGTCGCATTCAGAGGATTTCCGTTATTATTTGTATAATAGCTGTACAGCAGGTCGCCTCTGTCGCTGACCAGAGCTACTTTGGTAGTAGTAGAACCGGCATCGATCCCAAGATAGCAGCTGCCTTCATATGTAGAAAGATCTCCGCGCTTTACGATGTGGCGGTTATGCTCCTTAAGGAACATCTGGTATTCCTGTTCATCCTTGAATAAAGGTTCCAGGCGGTCTACCTCATGGCCCAGCTCAATTTTTCTTTTAAAATGATCCAGCAGTTCCGTGAAATTGGTTGTCACTTCCTCACGGGCATTCAGAGCGGCACCTACAGCGGCAAACAGATGGGAATGATTCGGGGCAATGATCGCCTCTCCTTCAAGGCCGAGTGTGCGGATAAATGCCTCTTTTAATTCGGAGAGGAAGTGGAGCGGACCTCCCAGAAATGCAACATTGCCGCGGATCGGTTTTCCGCAGGCCAGGCCGCTGATGGTCTGGTTTACCACTGCCTGAAAGATAGAAGCCGCAAGATTTTCTTTTGTTGCTCCCTCATTGATCAGAGGCTGAATATCTGATTTCGCGAATACACCGCACCGGGCTGCGATAGGGTAGATCGTATCGTAGTTTTTTGCATATTCATTGAGTCCCGCTGCATCGGTCTGAAGCAGAGAGGCCATCTGGTCGATAAAAGAGCCCGTGCCTCCTGCACAGACGCCGTTCATCCTCTGATCAATGCCGTTGGTAAAATAAATGATCTTAGCATCTTCGCCGCCCAGCTCAATGGCGACATCAGTCCTTGGGGCATAGTCCTGGAGAGCCGTGGAGACACAGACAACTTCCTGGCAGAACGGGATTTCCAGATAAGAAGAAATAGAAAGCCCGCCGGAGCCTGTGACTGTTGGGGCAAAAGTGACGTCTCCGATCTGATCTTTTGCCTTTCTTAAAAGTGATGCCAGTGTTTCCTGTATATTTGCATAATGTCTCTCATAGTCTGAGAACAATATATTGTGCTGCTCATCGATCACCGCTACTTTGACGGTGGTAGAGCCGATATCAATTCCTAATCGTTTCATCTAACTGTAACCTACTTTCCTTTTCGATAGTAGTCTTATTATAAAATAAAGATTTTGAAATAACAAGATTCAAGTGCGGTCTTCTTACCTATTAAATAGGCGGAGAAAATGGAGATGAGAAAAAAATTCACTAAAATAAATCGGAAACATATAAAAAACAAGGCATAGTCTATAATAAAAAGGCAAAGGAAAGTATAAGATATGGCAGAACGGGGAAACTGTAATGGAACAGTTTATGTAATTAAGGAAAAAGATACCTTGTATCAAATCGCAAAACAATATAATGTGAGTGTAAGGGAGATCATGAGGAAAAATCCCTATGTGAACATTTATAATCTGCAGATTGGTGATGAATTATGTATTCCGTCAGCGGGACCGGTGATTTCGGGTGCTTTTGAGCCATATGTAGTGAAAAAAGGAGACACTCTGATGAATATTATGAAAAATAAGAATGTTTCCTTTGAAAAATTAGCAAAATCAAACAAAAGCGTCAGAGAACTGACCCTTCCTGTCGGGACAGTGCTCTTAATTGACAAAGAGAAATAATATCTCTATAATGAAACGTGAACTCGTGGAAAACAGGCGGATGATCTCATCTGCCTGTGACCGCAGCGGAGTGGAAGGAGACTCAAATGATACAGATTTTTCGGACAATGGACGGCCGGATCAATGAAATATCTGAGCCCATAGAGGGCTGCTGGATTTCCGTGGTAGACCCTACGGCCACGGAACTGGTGGAACTCTCCCAGAAGTACCAGATCGATCTGGATCATTTAAAAGCACCGCTGGATGAAGAAGAGCGCTCACGTATTGAGGTTGAGGACAACTATACGCTGATCATCGTGGATGTGCCGATCACAGAGGAGAGAAAAGAGAAGAACTACTTCGTGACGATTCCATGCGGGATCATATTGACGGAACTGTGCCTGATTACCATCTGTCTGATGGACACGCCGGTGCTCTCTAATTTTAAAGAGGGAAGGGTACGGAATTTCTGGACATATAAGAAGACCAGATTTATTTTACAGATCCTGTTTCGGAATGCCTCCCTTTACCTCCAGTACCTGCGGATCATCGATAAAAAGAGTGATGAAGTCGAAAAACAGCTCCATATATCTACGAAGAACCAGGAGCTCATCGAGCTTTTGGAACTGGAAAAGTCACTGGTTTATTTCTCTACATCACTGAGGGGAAATGAGCTGGTGTTAGAGCGTCTGTTAAAGATCGAAAAAATCAAACAGTATCCGGAAGATGAGGAACTGCTGGATGATGTCATCATCGAAAACAAACAGGCGATCGAGATGTCCGATATTTACAGCAACATTTTAAGCGGAACGATGGATGCCTATGCATCTGTAATTTCCAACAACCTGAATATTGTCATGAAGGTTCTGGCCGTGATCACGATCGTCATGTCCATACCGACCATGATCGCAAGTTTTTGGGGAATGAACGTGCCTGTGCCGTTTGCGGACAGCCCGTTTGGATTTTTCGGACTGGTAGGAGTGTCTTTGGTGCTGACGGTGATCGGAAGTATTGTATTAGGAAAGAAAAAAACATTTTAGGAAAGGTTTCTTATGAATTGGTTAAATAAGCTGGAGAGGAAGTTTGGGAGGTTTTCTATTCCGGGACTTCCAAAGTATATTATTCTTTTATATGTCGTAGGGATCATGGTTCAGTTTGCCGCGCCGGAGCTGTACAGTCAGTTTACGCTGAATCCATACCTTATACTGCACGGACAAGTCTGGAGGATTTTTACGTTCCTTCTGATCGCACCGTCTACCAACTTGTTCTTTATGATTTTTGTACTGCTGTTTTATTATTCTATCGCATCATCGCTGGAACAGGTCTGGGGAAGTTTCCGATTTACCATGTACTATATGATTGGTGTGCTCGGGACCATTTCAGGAGCATTTCTTACATACCTGATTCTTGTCTTATCAGGGGGAGAGTTTAATGCCATGTTTGTGCAGATGGATACCTTCTATCTGAACTTATCTCTGTTTTTGGCCTATGCAATGATGTTCCCGGACATGCAGGTATTGTTTTATATGATCATTCCGATGAAGGTAAAGTGGCTGGCATATCTTGACGCCGCATACCTGTTTTATACATTTTTTATTGCAACAGACTTTACAGTTACGGGAATTTCGATTAAAGTATCAATAGTAGTCGCTTTGCTGAATTTTGTTCTGTTCTTTTTCTCAACAAAGAAAATGAAGGCAAAGGGAGCGATGTTCGGCCAAAAGGTAAGACAGAGAAAGAGGAAAGCACAGTTTGGGGAACCTGCCGGACACGTGGAGCCGAAAAAGAACGGCGCCAGGCATGAATGTGCCGTCTGCCACCGCACAGAACTGGATGATCCCACGTTGGAATTCCGCTATTGTTCAAAGTGTGAGGGTAATTATGAATATTGTCAGGATCATTTGTTTACACATGTCCATGTGAAGAAAGATAAATAAGGAAATAATTAATTTTTTATAGATTAATTTATTATACATTGTTATGAAAAGGAGATTAACTATGCTGACGAAAAAAACAAAAATTGTTTGCACAATGGGGCCTGCGACGGATGACGACGCGGTGCTCAAACAGCTGATGCTGGAAGGAATGGATATTGCGAGATTAAACTTTTCTCATGGTGACCATGAAGAACAGCTTGGAAGGATCAAGAGGATTAAAAGATTCCGTGAAGAACTGAATATTCCGATTGCGATCTTATTGGATACAAAAGGACCGGAAATCCGTACCGGACTTTTGGATACAGACGGAGATGTGGAATTAAAAGAAGGACAGGAATTTGTTCTGACCACAAGAGATATCAAAGGAAATGATTCTATCGTAGGAATTACATACGAAGAGCTTCCTCAGGATGTTGCAGAAGGCAACACGATTCTGATCGACGACGGGCTGATCGAGCTGAGAGTCAAAGAGATCAAAGACGGAACCGATATCGTATGTGACGTAGTTAACGGTGGATTTCTGGGAAGCCGCAAAGGGGTCAACGTACCAAATGTGCGTGTAAATCTTCCTTCTATCACAGAAAAAGATAAGAGCGACATTGAATTCGGACTGGAAAACGGCATTGATTTCATCGCTGCCTCATTTATCCGAAATGCTGACGCAGTAAATGAGATCAAAGAGATTGTGAAAGCTCACAATATGGAAGTAGGCGTCATTTCTAAGATCGAAAATGTAGAAGGTGTAGAAAATATCGAGTCCATTATCCAGGCTTCTGACGGAATCATGGTAGCCCGAGGTGATTTAGGTGTGGAAATTCCAGCAGAGGAAGTTCCTTTCATGCAGAAAGCCATCATCAAAAAGTGCAACAACGCATTTAAACCGGTAATCACTGCTACTCAGATGCTGGATTCCATGATCCGCAACCCTCGTCCTACGAGAGCAGAAGTAACAGACGTTGCCAATGCGATCTACGATGGTACCGACGCGATCATGCTTTCCGGGGAGACTGCAAAAGGGAAATATCCTGTGGAAGCAGTCAGGATGATGAATCAGATTGCTATCTCAACAGAGCTGCACCTGGATACGAAGATCAAGGATTTCCGTTCTATCTATGTGAGCCGGGGAATCTCAGCGGCAGTTGCTTACTCCGCAGTACAGACTGCCCATAACATCAATGCAAAATGTATTCTGGCTTCCAGTATGTCAGGATTTACGGCAAGAATCGTATCCAAGTTTAAGCCGGATGCACAGATCATCGGATTATCTCCGGATGAGGCTGTCGTGCGCAAAATGCAGCTTTACTGGGGCGTGCGTCCGTTCAAATCTCACAAGGCGTCATCTACGAGGGAACTTTTGGATGAGGCTACGGAGATCGTATTGAGTGCAGATCTTGCTCAGGAGAATGATATTCTCGTTCTGACCGGAGGCGGTCCGGCAGACCACCGCGGAAAAGGTGTGACAAACATGCTGAAAGTTGTAAAAATCGGCGAATAAAAAGGATCAGGGGGTGTGAAAACATCCCCTTTTTGGTAAGGTGAATATATGAAGGCTGCTGAAAAGTTTTACATATCGGAAATTTTAACGATAACGAAAGAAAAGTTAATAAAGCGGATTGTAAAAGGAAAGAGCATTCCTTCGCTGTATTGTATTACGCTTCCTCTTGGAAACGTGGGAGTGCTGGAGATTTACGAATACCGGGAACTGCTGAAAGATTATTACAGAAAAAAGGATGTCACAGTCGTGGGATGTGCCGTGTCAAAACAGGATGCTTTCGTGGTGCTCAGAAGGATTGTGGAAGACATCAGACAACAGGATTCCATGTTTCGGATACCGGAATTTTTTGAAGAGGGGTGAGACGATGGCAGCTTTATGGATTATTTTAAAAATCATAGGAATCATTCTTCTCTGTATCTTCGTGTTCCTGCTTCTGATCTTGTTCGCACCGGCAGGCTACCGCGCCCGGGGAGTTTACAATGGCTGGGAGAAATGGGCCAAAGCCAGGGTATCATGGCTTTTCTTTTTTCTGCGAATGAAGGTGTCATGGAAAGAGGGAGAGGAACCGGCGGTATCTTTAAGGATCCTGGGATTTCCTGTCTATCACTCGGATGAGGAAAGATGGTCGCTGCTAAACAGGAAAGCGGCTGATGATGTGGTAGAAATCAGAGAATCTGGGAAGGATATAAGAGACCGGGCAGAAGTGCCCCGGGAAGCAGCCGGACACCCGGCTGATTCAGAGACAGGCTTTTCAGGGGATATTCTGGATTATACCGGAGACGGTCAAGAGTTTGACTCTGTCATAGAAGAACCGTCCGGGAAGCTGCCGCTCAGAAAAAGGGTGAAAAATTTCTTTCAAAGATGTTATAATACAGGTAAGCGTCTGTATCGGAGAATAAAAGCTGCCTTGAAACAGGCAGAATCTTTCAAAGAACTGCTGGAAGATGAGGAATTGATCCGTGTAGTCAAACGCTTATTTGGATACGGAAAAAAAGGGATCAGGCATTTTCTGCCGAAGAAATTTTCGGGAGACGTGGCTTTCGGCTTTGATGATCCCGCCATGACAGGACAGACACTCGCTGCTGTCAGTGCTTTTATGCCGCTGTTTAACGACAGACTGTCTGTGGAGCCGGATTTTACGGAAGCCAGATTTGAGGCCGCACTGACAGTTTCAGGCCGGATATACGCGTTTCATTTTCTGAAGATCTTATGGGATGTTTACCGCGATAAGGAGCTTTGGAGACAGAAGGAACGCATTATGAGAACAATAGGAGGTTAGTTTTATGAACAAAGAAAAGTTTAATGAGACCGTGGACTCGTTATTTCAGGGAATCGAAGGATTTATGACTTCAAAAACCGTAGTTGGAGATCCCATCTATGTGAAGGATACGATCATTCTGCCTCTGGTAGACGTCTCTTTCGGCATGGGAGCCGGGGATTTCCGTGGAGACAGGAAAGCCAGGGGATACGGAGGTATCGGGGGCAAGATGACGCCAAGTGCGGTTCTTGTGATCCGTGACGGACAGACGAAGCTTGTGAATGTTAAGAATCAGGAAACGATTACAAAACTATTGGACATGGTTCCTGATGTGATTGACAAATTTACAAAAAAAGAAGAGACACTGGAAGATATAGTAGAAGACTTAGAGAACGAACGATAACCTCCCTAAAATACCTTGTATGAACAGAAATCTGTAATACAGGGTATTTTTTATTCAATACTTTGTGTTGTTCTGCATATACTAGCTAATAAGCTTAAATCAGGTGTGTATGTATGAAACGTGTTTGCGGAGTCGCTTTTTTCTTTTTTGGCCTCGGGCTGTTTATCGGAATGTTCATCCAAAGAGATTTTACACAGTTTGCAATGACCGGGGTGAGTATCACTCTGTCTTATTTTCTGTTTTTTCAGTAAACAGAAGGAATCTTATCTGAAACGAAAAAAAGAGCCGGATATTCCAGCTCCCTAGGTTTATAATAATCGGGAAAGATTACGCTCTTTCGACTTTACCTGATCTCAGACAAGAAGTACAAACGTACATTTTTTTAGCTGCACCGTTTACCTTCACTCTTACAGATTTGATATTTGATTTCCACATCTTATTTGATCTTCTATGTGAATGACTGACTGCATTACCAAAATGAGCGCCTTTTCCGCAGATAGCACATTTTGCCATGTTAGCACCTCCTTAACTCGATCTTATCCCTCTCCGGGACTGACAACTATTTCATTCTACCAGATTGATTTCTAAAAATCAAGAAGAAATTCTCTTTTCTT
Source organism: Anaerostipes caccae L1-92 (assembly GCF_014467075.1). Classification (NCBI taxonomy): domain Bacteria; kingdom Bacillati; phylum Bacillota; class Clostridia; order Lachnospirales; family Lachnospiraceae; genus Anaerostipes; species Anaerostipes caccae. Next base: position 2,303,261 of record NZ_AP023027.1, on the reverse strand, counting down.
TTTCAGAGGTAAATAGTATAATCTAAGTAGCGTTCCGGGTAAAATGAGCTGTGTGGGCGCACAAGAATACGAAGTATGGAGGTAAAGCGATGAAAGGACATATGAATACGAAGAACGGCGAGATTTCTATCGAAAATCAAGTGATTGCCAAGTATGCCGGGATTTGTGCCCTTGGTTGTTTTGGTATTGTCGGCATGGCAATGGTCAATATGAAAGACGGAATCGTAAAGCTGCTGACCAGAGATAATATAAGAAAAGGTGTTTTTGTCTCTGTGAAGAACAACAAAATTTCCATAGATTTTCACATTATTGTTTCTTATGGTGTATCCATTTCTGCGGTAGCGGACAACCTGATGTCTTCTGTGAAATACAGGGTAGAAGAGTTCACCAGTCTGGAAGTGGAACGGATCAATGTATACGTTGAAGGTGTGAAAGATATAGGATAATTACGGAGGCAGGATAAATGAAGCAGATTGACGCAGCTTTGCTCAAAAAGATGTTTATTGGCGGAGCGAAGAGACTGGAAGCTCATAAAGAGCATATTAACGAATTGAATGTATTCCCGGTGCCCGACGGCGATACGGGAACCAATATGACGATGACGATCATGTCGGCGGCAAAAGAAGTCGGTGCGATAGATGATCCTACGATCGAGGAGCTGGCAAAGGCTATCTCGGGCGGATCATTAAGAGGAGCCCGAGGAAACTCAGGGGTGATTCTGTCCCAGCTGTTTCGGGGCTTTACAAAACAGATCAAATATTTGGACAGACTGACAACCAGAGATGTGGCCGCGGGCTTTAAGAAGGCTGTGGACACTGCCTACAAGGCGGTTATGAAGCCGAAAGAGGGAACGATCCTCACCGTTGCCAAGGCGGCGGCAGACAGCGCCCTGAGATCGGCAAAGAAGACAGACGATTTTGAAGAGTTTGCCCAAAATGTCATGCAGGAAGCCAACACAGCACTCCAGATGACGCCGGAGATGCTGCCTGTTTTAAAGGAAGCCGGGGTTGTGGATTCCGGCGGACAGGGACTCCTGGAAGTTCTTCAGGGAGCCTATGATGTTCTTCTCGGTAAGGAAGTGGATCTGAAAGTTGAGCCGGTTTCCAGACCGGTGCAAAAACCGATGGGAGCCGCATCCGGAGAAACGGCGGATATTACATTCGGATACTGTACAGAGTTTATTGTCATGCTGGACAGAGAATTTGGTTCGGCGCAGGAACAGGAGTTTAAGGATTATCTGACCGGTATGGGAGATTCCATTGTAGTCGTGGCGGATGAAGACATCGTGAAGGTGCATGTCCACACGAATCATCCGGGTAAGGCTATTGAAAAGGGACTTTCTTACGGTGCACTGACCAGCATGAAGATCGACAACATGCGGGAAGAGCATGAGGAGCGCCTGAACCTGAGCCGTCAGGCAGAGGAAAAAGAACCGGCTCCGAGAAAGGATATGGGATTTGTTGCGGTTTCAATCGGAAGCGGTCTCAACGACATATTCAGAGAACTGGGGGCAGATTATCTGATCGAAGGCGGACAGACCATGAATCCGAGCACGGAAGATATGCTCAATGCGATTGCTCAGGTCAATGCGGATCATGTGTTCATCCTGCCGAATAATAAAAATATTATACTGGCTGCCCAGCAGGCGAAAGCCCTCGTGGAAGAGAAAGAGATCATTATCATTCCGACCAAGACGGTACCGCAGGGGATTTCTGCTTTGATTGCATTTGAGGCGGAAAGCAGCGTGGAAGAGAATGAGGCTGCCATGACCGAGATGATGAACGGTGTAAAAACCGGAGAAGTCACTTACGCAGTCCGTGATACGACCATTGACGGCAAGACGATCAAAGTCGATGATATTATGGGGATTGACGACAACGGCATTCAGGAAGTTGGGAATGATGTAGAAGCGGTGACGCTGGGACTCCTTCGCAGTATGGTGGACGAGGACAGCGAACTGATCTGTATATACTACGGGGATGAGACGCCGGAGGAGAAGGCTGTGAAGCTTTCGAAAAAGGCAGAGGAACTGTATCCGGACTGCGAGGTCCAGATGGAATATGGAGGACAGCCAATTTATTATTTCCTGCTGTCTGTAGAATAAGAAAAGAATGGACAATCAAAAGGGAGCAGATACTGTTCCCTTTTCCTTTTCCACGGGGAGGTCCGTATTTATAGAGGAGTAGTTGATTTATGAACGGGGATACAAATATCCAATGCCTGAAGGGGATCGGTGAGAAAACATATAACGGATTTAAAAAGCTGGGAGTCGAGACTGTGGACAGCCTGATCACTATGTATCCCAGATACTATCTGACCTATGAAGACCCTGTCCTGCTCTCTGAACTGACGGCAGGAGAGAGGGCCGCAGTACAGGTGAGGATTACATCAGATGTGAATATCCGATATGTAAGAGGATTAAAGATTGTCTCCTGTCTCGGAAGGGACAGTTCCGGCACTATGACATTTACTTGGTTTAATATGCCATACTTAAAGAAACAGATTCACCGGGGAGAGGACTATATTTTCGTTGGGACAGCGGTTTTTAAAAACGGCCGTCTGATGATGGAGCACCCGGAGATTTTTAAAGAGGAGGATTACAGCGCAAAGCAGCAGACTTTACAGCCGGTCTATCCGCTGACATCGGGGATTACGAATAAAACAGTGAGCAAGGCCGTCATGCAGACGGAGGAGTATATAAAGGGTATCCGGGAATATCTCCCGGAGCAGATTCTTAAAAAATACCGTCCGATGGATTACAGTGAAGCCATCTGGAATGTCCATTTTCCAAGGGACAAACAGACGCTGGTGGAGGCGAAAAAGAGACTGATCTTTGATGAATTTTTCATTTTTATGGCGGGGATGAACCTGATGAAACAGGAGCACCGGGAGGAAAAAAACCGTTATCCGATCCCGGTATGCGGCGAGGCGGACAGGCTGATCCAGTCGCTTCCTTATGAACTGACCGGAGCACAGAAAAGGGCTCTTCTGGAGATGCAGAAGGATTTAATGGGGGAGAAGGTCATGAATCGTCTCGTACAGGGAGACGTGGGATCAGGGAAGACGATCCTTGCGGTGATCCTTCTTCTGATGTGCGCGAAGGCCGGGTATCAGGGCGTTCTGATGGCTCCGACAGAAGTGCTTGCAAGCCAGCACTACGAGACCTTTCAGGAACTTCTTGGACCGTTCGGCGTGTCTGCGGCGCTGCTCACAGGATCTGTAAAGGCGAAAGAAAAGCGAGAAATCTATCAGGGAATTAAAAACCATGAGTATGATATTGTTATCGGGACCCACGCCCTGATTCAGGATGCTGTGGAGTATGACCGGCTGGCTCTGGTTATCACGGACGAGCAGCACAGATTCGGGGTCCGGCAGAGAGAGATCCTTTCAAAGAAGGGGAAGGAACCCCATGTCCTCGTTATGAGTGCCACTCCGATACCGAGGACCCTGGCGATCATTATGTACGGAGATCTGGATGTGTCCGTCATCGATGAGCTGCCGAAGAACCGTCTTCCAATTAAAAATTGTGTTGTCAATCAGAGTTACCGTCCGAATGCGTATCGATTCATGGAGAAGCAGGTGGCAGAGGGGCGGCAAATCTATATTATCTGCCCAATGGTGGAGGAAAGCGAGGCCATGGAGGGTGAAAATGTGATTCAGTATGCCAATATGCTGAGAGAACAGTTTCCTCCCAGTATACAGATCGGGGTGCTTCATGGTAAAATGAAACCAAAGGAAAAGCAGAAGATTATGGATGAATTTTCGGAGCGCAGCATCCAGATCCTGGTGTCTACCACAGTTATTGAGGTCGGTGTCAACGTGCCCAATGCCACGGTCATGATGGTGGAGAACGCCGAGCGGTTCGGCCTCGCCCAGCTGCATCAGCTGAGAGGCAGGGTGGGGAGGGGAGAACACCAGTCCTACTGTATTTTTATGAGCGGAGTAAAAAAGAAAGAAACGATGGAGCGGCTGGAAGTGTTAAATAAGTCCAACGACGGATTTTACATTGCCAATCAGGATCTGAAGCTCAGAGGACCGGGAGACTTTTTCGGAGTCCGTCAGAGCGGGATGATGGATTTTGTCCTGGCCGATATTTATACCAATGCAGATCTTTTAAAACAGGCAAGCGATGCAGTACATCAGCTGTGTGAGGAAGAATTTGATTTCTCCACATTAAAAAACAGCCGTCTGGAAAAACAGATTTCGCTTGCCAACAGGATATAAAGGAGGTTCGCTATGATTCGTGTACGTTTGCGGTTTACGGGAAGAGTCCAGGGAGTCGGATTCCGGTATTTTGCACAGATGAATGCCGCACAGTTTCATGTGACAGGATGGGTGAAGAATATGTATGACGGTTCTGTCACTGCAGAAGCCCAGGGAACAAAAAAACAGATTGAAGATTTTATAGAATCCATGAAGCACGGCCATCGGTTTATGCGGATTGACCATGTAACAGCTGAAGAATGTCCGCTCTGTGAGGGAGAAAAGGACTTTAAAGTAAAGTATTAAAATTCCAAAGAAAAAAATGTTATTCCATGTAAAAACTCTCAGTGTATCTTTTGTGTTATTAAACATACTATCTTCGTAACAAAAAACAACAAAAGAAACGGAGGTCTTTCAAAATGGAAGAACGTACTTCAGCAAACAGCAAAGGAAACAACAGAGTGGAAGTTCCAGAGGCTAGGGAAGCACTGGACAGATTCAAATTCGAGGTTGCTAATGAAATCGGTGTAGACTTAAAAGAAGGATACAACGGACATTTAACAACTGCTCAGGCAGGTTCTGTTGGAGGAGAAATGGTTCGTAAAATGATCCGCAGACAGGAAGAGGAAATGTCTGGCCGTTAGTTAACGGATACAAACGAATCAGTTTTTACTCGTAATTTCGATGAGAGAACGAAAGAAAAAAGAGGAGCAATCAGAGCGTCAGTTCTGACTGCTCCTTTTGCATTTCAGGACACAAATCTTTGCAATGTTTTTCGTAAGGAATTGGTATTTTGTTTTTTTCAGTCTCATGTTCTAATAGTAGTACAAGGTGATGACAAGAAAACTTAAATTGAGGTGCATTATGGAATTCATAAAAAAACATAACATTAAAACCGGAGTTGCCGCAAAAGACTGGAGGGAAGCAATAGGAAAGGCAGGACAGGTCTTACTTGATGAAGGGAGCATCGAGGAGGAGTATGTGACACAGATGATCGAAGCGGTTCAACAGCTGGGACCATACATCGTAATTGCTCCGGGGATCGCTTTTGCCCATGCAAGACCCTCTGATCTGGTGAAAAAAGAATGTCTGAGCATGATCACGCTGAAACATCCGGTCAGTTTCGGGGCAGGGGAAAATGATCCTGTGTATGTGGTATTTGCATTTGGTGCCACTGACAGCACTGGGCATTTAGAAGGCTTGTCAGAGATTATACGTTTTTTGGAACAGGAAAAGAATCTGGAAAAACTCCGGGCAGAGACAGACAGTGAAACAATTTATCAGCTGATGAACTGCAAATGATCAAAAGGAGGGAACGAAAATGAAAAAAATAAAGATTTTAGCAGTCTGCGGATTTGGTGTGGGCAGCAGCATGGTTTTGAGGATGAAGATTGACGATCTGATGAAAAAACATCAGATTGCCGCCCAGGTGTGCACCGCAGATGTTTCTACGGCGGCGTCTGAACCATGTGATATTATTTTCACATCGAAGGAAATTGGGAAACAGCTTGCGGGCAAGGTTCAGGTACCGATGATTGAAATACAGAATTTTCTTGACATGAAGGAACTTGAAGAAAAAGGATTACATTCGGTTAAAATGCTGATTGAAAAGAGATAGGAGGAGAGAATATGGCAGTGATAAATTTTATAGTAAATGATATTTTCCGGCAGCCGCCGTTGTTTTTAGGGCTGATTGCCCTGGCAGGGCTTCTGCTGCAAAGAGCATCTTTCAGTGACATTATGAAAGGAACAGTGAAAACCATACTGGGTGTAATTGTATTGATGAAAGCGGTCGATATTATTTCGGCATCCATGGCACCGCTGGCCGCAGCATTTACCAAAATGTTTGCAATACAGGGAGACCTGGGGAAAAGTGCTCCGGGGATGAATGAATTTATTGTCCAATATGGATCTCTCATTGGTCTGGTGATGGTTCTGGCGTTTATTTTAAACTGTCTGACGGCAAGATTTACAAGGTTTAAGAGCATTTTTCTGACAGGACATATTTTTTTCTGGATCGCTTTTATCAGTGTGGCGGTAGGTGTGGAAGCACAGCTGAAAGGAACGGTGCTGATCGTCATGGCAACGCTGGCCACTACCGTTTATATTGTGGCGACTCCCTGGCTGATCCGTCCTTTTGTAAAACAGGTGACAGGAGATGATACTTTTACGATCGGCCATTCCTGTGTAGGGTTAAGCATCCTTGCCGCATACATTGGGAAACTGTTTGGGAATAAAGAAAAGTCCACGGAAGATATCAAGGTGCCGGAGTCCCTGGATTTTTTGAGGGAAACAACCATCACAACAGGGATCGTCATGTTTTTAATCTATACGGTGGTGGGCATCATCATCGGTCCTGCGGGAAGGGAAGCGGCTTTTGGGGCAGGAAACGGCGCTGCGGCCAGCGGTATTGTATTCGGTTTGATGCAGGGACTTACATTTGGTGCAGGACTTACGGTGCTTCTCACCGGGGTGCGGCTTATGCTTGGAGAACTGATCCCCGCATTTCGGGGCATTGCACAAAAATTGGTTCCCGATGCAATTCCGGCTTTGGACTGCCCGATGATATTTCCGTTTGCGCCGAATGCAACACTCATTGGGTTTGTGGTATCCATGATCGCTTCTATTGCAGCCATTGTGCTGATGGGGGCCAGCGGAATATTTTCCGTAGCTGTTATACCGCTGACAGTAGCCTGTTTCTTTGATGTGGGTCCTGCCATCGTCTTTGCAAATGCTACAGGAGGAAGAAGAGGAGCCGTTCTGGCATCGATCGTCTGCGGATTTTTACTTATTATCCTGGAAGCGGGATCTATCATGATTCTGGCACATACGGTTCCGGATTTTGTACAGGCATTCGGAGGAAATGATTTTTCAATACTAGCTTTGCTTTTGAGAGGTATCACAAAGATTTTTGGACTTTAAAAGGGGTATTATTATGAAATTGGGAGTGCATTTATCAACTTTTATGAAACAGTGGCAGGAACCGCCGGGTCCATGGATCAGAAGAGCGGCACAGCTTGGATATGACGGTGTAGAAATCCCCCTGCCTGATCCTTTTGAGGTAAAAAAGGAAGAGGTTCAAAAAGCTCTGAATGCTTCGGGGATCTTGTGTACATGCGGTACCGGGCTGAATGTATCTGCGGATATATCCTCAACAGATCCCGATGTGAGAAAAAATGGCATCACGCATATAAAAAGATGTCTGGAATTGTGCTCGGAATTTGGCAGTGACACACTGTCAGGAGTGCTGAATGCGGCATGGGGAATGACGGCAGACAGGGAATGTATGAAAGACCGGATAAAGTATTCAAAAGAATTGTTATATAAACTGGGAGATTATGCAGAAAAAATGGGGGTGGTTATGGCCCTGGAGATTCTGAACCGTTACGAAGGATCTATGTTTAACACTGTTTTGGAAGGGAAAGAATTTGTGAATGATATAGGGCATCAGAATGTAAAACTGCACTTCGATACCTATCATGCACATATAGAAGAAGCAGACATGGAACAGGCTTTAAGAGACGGAGCAGGGCATATCCGCCATGTACATATGGGAGACAATCAGAGATCCTATCCCGGCAGCGGGCAGATTGATTTTTTACAGGTGTGCCGGGTACTGGATGAGACAGGATATGACAGATGGCTTACTCTGGAATGTTTTGTGGCACCGGGAGGAGAAGTGGCATCGGGAACTTACACATGGAGGAATACAGATACAGACGGAATCCAGACTGCCAAAAAAGGTCTGTCATTTATGAGGGAGATATTAAAGGAGATAAGATAAATGAAGGATATAGTGACAACAACGGAGGTACGGGAACTGTTGATCTCGCTGGCTGATTTTTATGAAGAGAAAAAGGAAGAGTTATCTTCCTATGATGCTGTAATCGGAGACGGGGATCATGGGATGACTCTTGCGAGAGGATTCGCAGCCGGAAAAGAGGCGATAGAAAACATTGCTGCCGAAGATGCCGGTATATATTTTAAAATGTTTGGACGAAATCTCATGGGAGCTATGGGAGGAGCTATCGGACCTTTATTCGGGAGTATTTTTACGGAGCTTGGGAAAACATGCATGGGGAAAAAAGAAATTGGGCTGAAAGAGTTTACAGATGGATTTGAACAGGCGCTCTTAAAAATCATGGATCTTGGAGGGGCTGTGCCGGGAGACAAAACAATGGTGGATGCTCTGGAGCCGGCTGCTGCGGAATTGAAGAAATCGAAAGAAGAAGGGGTCAGTCTTTTAGAGGGAATGAAGAACGCAGTGACGGCGGCCAAGAGGGGCATGAAGGAGACTGTTTCCATGGAAGCAAAGAGAGGGAGATCCCAGTATCTGAGGGAAAAGTCTGTGGGTCATCAGGATGCCGGAGCTACGTCAACGTATTTTTTGTTTAATAAGATTTCTGATTTTATATCTGGAGGAAATTTATGAAAAAATTTATCAACGATGTGTCTTCTATTGTGGATGATACGATAGAAGGATTTATAAGTATATACGGGGATATTGTAAAGAAGGTACCGGACAGCCGGGTGATTGCACGAAAAAATATAAAACAGCAGAGAAAAACGGGAATCGTGATCGGCAATGGAGCCGGACATGAGCCAGCCTGCATCGGATTTGTCGGTGAAGGAATGCTGGATGGAAATGCATATGGGGATATTTTTTCTGCCCCCGGACCAATGCATCTTCTGTCAGCTATAAAAGAGGCGGACACAGGCAGCGGAGTGCTTGTGCTTATCTCTAATCATGCCGGAGACGTGATGAATTCAGAGATGGCCGTGGATATGGCAAAGGAAGACGGAATTGCAGTGGACAGTGTTCTTTTATATGACGATATTTTATCGGCTCCGGCTTCACAGTTCAGACAGAGACGGGGTACTGCAGGAACTGTTTTTACATACAAGATTGCAGGCGCCTGTGCTGAAGAAGGGAAAGGACTTTTGGAAGTAAAAGAAATAGCTGAGAGAACAAGGGACCGGACAAGGACGATAACAGCAGCTCTCTCTCCGGGTATCTCACCTCTGAGTAAAGAGCCTATGTTCCAGATCGGGGAAGATGAAATACAGATGGGGATCGGAGTGCACGGAGAAGCTGCGGCCTGTGTGATGAAATATGAATCTGCCCAAAAGACGGCTGTATTTATGACGGAAAAGATACTGGAGGACATGGAGTGGAGCGAAGGAGAACGGATGGCAGTGTTTGTCAACGGATGCGGGAGGACTACCTATATGGAATTAATGATTTTTTATAACGAAGTCAGAAAATTTTTAAAATCAAAAGGGATTAAACTTCTGCGGCCATTGACAGGAAACTTTGTGACCACACAGGAAATGGCTGGGATTGCCCTTTCTGTCTGCCGAATGGATCCAGAGATGGAAACATATTGGAACCGGAAAACGGACACAGCAGCGTTTCCGTGGTAAGGAGGAAAAATGAAGGTAGGGTTAATCAGCATTGGGTACGGAAACTTTGAATGTGGGATTGCCGGAGAACGCATGGAGGAGACAGATGCATTTATAACACAACACGGCTATGAGGTTACGTCTTTTCATAAAGTGCTGACAGATAAGAGTGAGATTAAAAATGCTGTGAGTAAACTGGAAAATGAGCATGCAGACTGTTTGATCCTGCAGTGCGGAACGTTCTGCGGAGGGGAAGAAATCCTTGCTTTAGCAGCCAAAATACAAAGACTTCCGGTTGTTCTCTGGGGATTTCCTGAACCGGAGGCTGGAAAATATGAAAAAATTGCAGTTAATTCTATGACGGCTTTCTTAATGGCATCAGGAATTTTTCAAAAAATGGGAGTGAGATTTGAATTTATGTTCGGTTGCCTTCCAAACGTGTCTTCTCTGCTGTTAAACCATCTGAAAGCCCTGAACGTCTGCTTAATACTAAAACAGAGCAAATTTATGACCATTGGAGGAAGAGCACCAGGCTTTTATTTTTCATCCGCAGACGAACTGAAATTTCAGAAAACATTTGGGACTCAGATATGCCGAAGTTCTGTGGAAGATCTTGTGAAGCGCTGCAAATCATGGGACAGTCAAAAGACCTTGGAAGCAGCTGAAAAGATAGTAAACAGATACGGCAGCTGCCGGCTTGACAGGCAGCAGATTGACAAAGCTGCCAGGATGTATCTTTCTCTTAAGGAAATCAAAAAAGAAACGGGAACCGGCGCATTTGCCGTAAGATGCTGGCCGGAAATGCAGGACTTCTATGATTTTGCTCCATGTGCAGTTCTTGGAATGCTTGGAGATGAGGGGATTATATGCTCGTGTGAGGGAGATATTCCAGGGCTTATGACTATGTACATAGGGCATCTTTTGTCGGGCAGCAGCGTGTTTTTTGCGGATCTGGTCAATTACAATGAAAATGGAAATTTAAAATTCTGGCATTGCGGTTGTGCACCGGTTTCGCTGGCAGAAGATCCTGAAAAGACACAGATTTCTATTCAGCCGACATTGGCGAGAGAAGTTGGTGCCGCTTCATCGTTTGGACTGAAACACGGGGATGTTACGGTGTGTCAGTTAAAAGAGACGGACAGAGGATATCTGTTTTGGAGAGCTGCCGGAACATCAGAGGAAAAGGACCGGATGGTCAGCGGAAACCAGATGGATGTAAGAATGAAAGGTTCATGGGAAAACATCCTTAACTCGCTTGTCTGCCATGGGATCGGACAGCATTTTACTCTGGTCTATGGAGACATAAAAGAAGAATTAAATATACTGCTTCGGTGGCTGTTTGTGGATTGTGTAAATGTATGACATTTTGACCAGTTTTCCGGCTTGCTGTCTCAGAGATGTAAGATTTTCTAACTTTCAGCAAAGTCTCTCCGGCGGCCCGTTCGGAACTCGCTGACGCTCAGACAGCCTCACTGTGCGATGCACACCGCCTCCGAGACTTTGCTGAAAGAAGAAAAACTAACATCTCTTCGAATGCAAGGCCTCCAAAATGGTCAAAATGGACGTAATATCTGCTGGAGCAGGCTGCTTAGAAATCAAAGGTGCCACCTGTGATAGTTTTTCTCTATTGTCGGAATGAGGCCTGTTAAGAGCCGACTGGAGATAATGGAGAAAAACTCATACCCCATAGGACACACCGCATTTCATACCCTTCGGGTGAACGTGTTTCGCGCGATAAAGTATAGGAGGAAATATGGCTGAATTTTTATACGGAGGCGGATACTACCCTCTGCTTGAGAAAAAAGAAAATTGGGAAAGGGATCTGGATTCCATGAGGAAGGCGGGAATTAACATTGTAAGGACAGCCGAACTTTTTAATACATGGGACCGGATTGAACCAAGAGAAAGGGAATTTAATTTTGACTTTTTGGACGAATTCTTTGATCTGTGCGGCAGAATGGAGATGAAAATCCTGCTTGGAACGGGAACTTGTTCGCCGCCTTTGTGGTTTCGGAGAAAATACCCTGAATCAGTAATCATAAACAGCAAAAAGATACCATATGCAGCGCATGCATCCTACTCATGGACGTGTATTGATCATCCGGGATACCGCAGTGAGGCTGAGAGATACATCAGGACGCTGACAGAAAGGTATCAGGGGCACAGGGCTCTTTATGCCTACCAGCTTCACAATGAGGTCGGATTTCCATTTATGTCAGACGGTCAGGACAGAGTGGATATTTACTGTTATTGTAAACATTCCATTCAGCATTTCCGGGAGTGGCTGAAAAAGAAGTACAAGGATATTTCTGCACTGAATCGGGCGTGGACGTGGAGTGCAACCAATACCGTCTGCGGGTCTTTTGAAGAATGTGAGCCTCCGGAGGCAAAGCCGGAAGTGTGGAGTTCTGTGACACGTTGGATGGATTGGAGATTGTTCTGGATGGATAATTTTACAGAGTTTATCCGCTGGCAGGACCGGATTATCAAAGAGACTGACCGCAGGCATCCGACCACAACCAATATTTTTTATCATAAAAGTCAGGATCCGTTTGGAGTGATGATGGGACTGGATCAGTTTGAAATGGCAAAGGCTGCTGATCTTGTCGGCTATGATCTGTATCCGGGGAGCGGAGATAAATTGAGGGAGCGGCCTGAATTTTCTTCCATGTTTCTGGATCACGGAAGAAGTATTACAAGGCCTTTAAAAAAACCTCTGTGGATCCATGAACTGGAGAGCGGACCGATCAACGGATGGATGTTAGGCCCACATACCAATACACAGAGGGAAGAAATCCTGAGAAACGGGTTTGAGTGCATTGGGCATGACGCAAAGTTTCTGCTGTATCAGGGATGGAAAGAATGGGAGTTCCAGCCGCTTCACTGGGGCGGCATTGTGGAATTGGACGGAGAGGAAGGCTGCCGGTATGAGGCAGCAAAAGAAATTGGAGGTTTTCTGAAAGAGAACGAAAAGTTTCTGATGGAGGCGCAGGTGCCGAAAGGACAGGCGGCGCTTCTTGTGTCAAAAGAAAATGCTGTTATTTTAAATGGTGTAAATCAGGAGTCGTTTTTGGCAAAAGCCTTGGCAGGAGCTTATAAAGCATTTTATGAGCTTGGATATCAGGTGGATTTTGTCACGCCCGAACATCTGGAGAGCGGATATGCCAAGGACTATCCGGTGATTGCAATGCCGTTCCTCACTTATATAACAGGTCAGACGGCTGGATACTTAAAGACCTATGTGGAAGAAGGCGGCATATTGATCGGAACAGCCAGGTGCGGCATGACGGGGACCCATGGGTGGTACAATCAATGTGTTCCGCCTTTTGAACTTCGGGAAGTGTTTGGAGTACGGGTTTTGGAAACAGAGGCGGGATCAGACCCTGAGCTTACGATGGACGGACAAAATTATAAGGGTTACTGGCATAAAGAAAAGCTTTTGCTGTCTGAGGGCACAGAGGTGACAGCCGGATTTTTTGATGATACACCGGCAGTCACACGGAAGAAAAATAAAAAAGGAACGGCTGTATATGTTGCCACCCAGGCCGATGCAGGATACAGCGCCAGGGGTAATCAACTGTATAAAGAGCTGCTGCGAAGAGAATTACATGGGATTGCCCCGGACATCTCCATTGCTTATACAAATAAGCGGCATAAAGAGCTGGACGGACATATTTTGAAAGCCGGGAAGAAAGGAATGGTCATCATTGCAAATTATGTGGAAAAAGACCGTGAAGCAGGATTTTTCATACGTGGAAAGAAACATGCCAGGGTATGGCTGAACAAAAATCCGGGAGTGATAAAAAGTATATACACGCGTACTGGAAAAGAGATTTTATTTACGGAAGGCGCAGGCGGATATTATTTTTCTTATGAATTTACAAAAGGGCAGCCTGAGATCTTCCATCTTGTATATGAATCATGAGGAAAGGAAGATTCAGGGAGTTTATGTCTTTTGTTGCGGAAGATAAGAAAATTGTAGTACACTTATGTAAATGAAATATTCAGTCAAAAGAAGTGGAGAGAGGGAGCGGAATGATTTTTCTGACGCCGAGACAGGCAGAAATCCTTCAGTATTTAACGAAAACGGGGGAATATGCCAGATGGAAGGAACTGGCTTTGAAATTCCGGGTCAGTGAACGGTCTATCCGGAATGACAGTGTCTGTATCAGGGATTACTGCCGGGAGAAAGGATATCTGTTTGAAAGAAATTCAAAGAAAGGAATCCGCATCGTGGCCAGAGTGGATGAGGCGGATCAGATTTCCGGAGAGGCTGTGCTTTCACGGGAAGAGAGGATCTATACTATTTTGTTTGAATTGTTCTGGCAGCCGGGCTTTGTTACAATTGAGCAGCTGGCATCAAAGCTTGAGGTGAGTAAAAATACGGCGGTCAGTGACATTGCAGGTTTGGAGGAGATGCTGAAAAGATATTCTTTTGAGCTGTACCGGAAGCCTAATAAAGGGATAAAGCTTTTGGGAGAAGAGCATGATATCAGGAATGGTTTCTGGCACGTTTACTATGAAATTAATCAGTCACCGAGAAAAGAATGGTATCTGAAACCGCTGAGAAGGATCGGGGAAGAATATCAGGTCAGGAGGATACTTTGTCTGGCGGAGTCTTCTATGGGCATTACATATTCGGATGTTTCTCGGGAAGAGGCAGAGATCTGCCTTGCTTTCTGTCTGAAAAGAATCAGCCTTGGTTTCTGCATAGAGGGTGGAGACTTTCAGCAAGAAGGACCTGAGGAGAGGATCCTTAAGATGCTGTTTCCGGACCGGATGCAGATCGGAACACCGGATCTTTTTTATATGGGCAAGATTTTAAAAAGCGGGAAACTCTTGATGGATATTAACCATAATGATTTTGAAAATGTGGAGTTGGAATACCGGCTTTTTGCAGTTACCATTATACAGGAATGCGAAAATGAACTGAAGGTCCCGCTGTCCAAAGACGAATTCTTAATGAAGGGGCTGGCTGTGCATCTGAAAATAGCTATGTACCGGCTGAGAAATCAGCTTGTGATAGATAACCCTCTGATGGTTGATATTCAGTATCGTATTCCGTTTATTTATGAGATGGTAAAAAAAATTATTATAAAAAATCAGAGGAATTATCAGATTGTATTTCCGGAGAGTGAAATTGCATATTTAGCTGCCTATATCGGGGCGGCGTTTGAGAAATCCATGCAGGGGGCATTTGTCCCGGAAGTCATTGTTATATGCGGCTGGGGAACTGGCACATCGTCACTTTTAAAAGCAAGACTTTCCCTGCAGTTTCCTGAGATAAAGATCAAAGCAGTCATCGGAAAAAATCAGCTGGATTTTTATGATCTGGAGCAGGTGGATCTGATCATATCCACAATTCCTCTGAAAGAGAAAAAGATCAAGTCGGTCATTGTCAATCCGCTGCTGGACTTGAAAGATATGCAGAAGATCAAGGATAATATTTATCAGATCTCTTATGAAAAAGAGTGCAGATATCTGATGAGAAGGCTGCAGGATAAAAAACAGGAAGAAAGAGAGACCCTTGCCGGTTTTATTGGACAGGACCTGCTTTTCTTTGAAGAGGCGGCAGGAAAGGGATGGAGACAGATTATTAAAAAAATGGGAAAGCATCTTGAGTGCAGAGGCTGTATATCTGAACAATATACAGAAGATGCCATAGCTTCTGTGGATGAATGGGGCCCCTACATGGTTTTTATTCCAGGAATTGCTTTCGTCCATGCAGGACCGGAACATGTCCGTATACCAGGCGCGGCACTTACTGTGCTGGACCAGGAAATTCCTTTTGGGGAAGAGGGGAATACTTATGTAAAGTGTATTGTTATGTTTGCTGTGGAAGACGAGGGAAACCGTCTGCTCACTGATCTGGTATCTATTCTGGAGCGGGGAGACAATGTCAGAAAATTACTGGAAGCAGAGGCTGCAGATGATCTGCAGATGATTTACTAGGCAGGAAGCCCATGACCCGGGTTTCCTGCACTTTTTAATTTCTTTGTTATTTAGTTGACAAATTATCTGAATATAATACAATAGTAGGGAGAAAAAACAAAGGAAGATAAAAAAATGCGAGTGATTTCAGGAAAAGCCAGGAGTTTAAGGCTTAAAACAGTGGAAGGAATGGACACGAGACCGACGCAGGACCGCATTAAGGAAACGCTGTTTAATATGATCCAGCATGAAATTGCGGGAGCAGAGTTTCTGGACCTGTTCGCAGGCAGCGGAGCCATCGGAATCGAGGCTCTGAGCAGGGGATGTAAGCATGCTGTATTTGTGGAAAAAAACAAAAAAGCGGCTGCCTGTATTCGGGACAATCTGATACATACAAAACTTATAAACGACGCTCAGGTCCTGGAGACAGATGTCATAAGTGCATTGAGGAAGCTTGGATCAGAGAGCAGGAAGTTTGACTATATTTTTATGGACCCTCCTTATAACAAAGGAATGGAGAGAGCAGTGCTTGCCGAACTGGATCATTTGGATCTTTTAAAGGAGAACACCCTGGTCATTGCGGAATCCAGCTTACAGACAGAGATTCAGGATGAGTTGTTTGAGCATCTGAAGGTTCTGAAGATAAAGGAGTATAAAACCAACAAGCATACTTTTTTGCAGAAAGTGCAGGAGGGCTGAGAAATGAGCATTGCAGTGTATCCGGGAAGCTTTGACCCGGTAACTTATGGGCATTTGGATATTATTAAACGTTCTATCAGAGTTTTTGATAAACTGGTTATAGGGATTTTGCTGAACAGTGAAAAAAATCCTTTATTTTCAATGGAAGAAAGAGTGGAATTTCTCACGGAAGCCACAAAGGATATGGAGAATGTTGAAGTGAAATCTTTTTCCGGCCTGCTGGTGGACTTTGCACGTGAAAATAACGCGGATATTACGGTCCGCGGGCTCCGCGCTGTTACGGATTTCGAGTATGAACTGCAGATAGCCCAGATCAATAATAAGCTGGACTCCAATCTGGATACGATGTTTTTTACCACCAGTACGGAATACGCATACTTAAGCTCTACGATCGTGAGGGAGATCGCATCCTACCACGGAGATGTCAGTGAACTGGTGCCTCCGTATGTGGAACAGAAGCTGAAGCAAAAATTTAGAGAAAGAATAGAGGGAGAAGCATGAGTGAGAAATATTTGCATGAAATGATCGATGATATTGAAATTTTGATCGATGAGGCCAAGCCGGCAAGATTTAATCCGGGGAAGGTTGTCATCGACAGGGATGTGCTGATCACTGTCATTGAGGAATTGAGAAAACAGATTCCGGGAGAGGTTGAGCGCAGCCATAAGGTTATGATGAACAAAGACGCTATCCTGGAAGATGCCAGGATCAAGGCCCAGAATATCGTAGACCAGGCGGCCAGAGAAGCCGGAGAGCTGATCGATGAGAATGAGATCGTAGAGATGGCAAAAATGCGTGCAAAGGAGATGGAAGAAGCTGCTTTAAACCACGCAAATGATGTCATTCACAATGCCAATGAAGAGGCTGAACAGGTAAGATACGGCGCACTGCAGTACACATGCGATATTATGGAAGATGTCCAGGACTACATAACAAAAGTAAAAGAGGGTCAGCGAAGCCTTTTTGATCAGCTTTTATCAACCTTGGACAGTGATATAGAGTCAATCAGCACCAACTATGAGGAAATCCGGCAGCAGCTTGACGGGGCTTCCCGGACGAAGGTGAGAACAGCCGAAGATTTCGTTTCACAGGAAGAGGAATAGCATGCCGCTGCTTATGCATGCAAAGATCATCTTAAATATAAAATAGCTTTTCATAGACAGCTGTGATTTTTGGCAGACGCTCTTGACCTGTGCCAGGCTGCACAGGCCGCCGAAAGAGCTGACGGCAAGGATTGCGGCTGCTTTTTGTCTGAAGCCCAGGGACAGAAAACTCACATGGGAGATCCCTGTTGTGATCTCGAGCATTCCGATGACCGGTGCCGTGATATAGGAGGGCAGTATGCCGCTTTGAAGAAGAGAAGATACGATGGAAAATACCATGATAAAAATACCGATGGTAAAAATCGTCTTCAAACTGTCAAAAACAATCTCGTCAAAGGATTTGATCGCCGCAGTCCTCGGGTGTTCCTGATGCACGTGTAAAAATCCTGTGCCTCTGAATTTCCATAAGATGAAGATAAAGTACAGGAGATTGGGCATATAAAGACAGAAAAAATAAAGGGGTACACTAAGGGTCCCTTTTAAGATCAGGGTCAGCGTAAAGCCGATGGAAAACATCGGGCTTACATTGTTGCAGAGCACAAGAAGGGATTCCCCTTCTTTTTTTGTATAGGAACCTGAAAGCACCAGATCGCTGATGATCTTGCCGCCCAGAGGATAGCCGCACAGGAAGCCCATAAGGATTGTATATGCCAGATCCTTGTTCAGCCATGGAAATAGTTTAAACAGAGGATAAAACAGATAGGAAATATAGTGGACCGTCTGGTATTTCATCATAAGGTTTGTCAGAAGAAAAAACGGCAGGAGCGTGGGCACGATGGTTCCGGACCAGAGAAGCAGGCCGTTTTTGGCGCCTGCTACGCACTGTTCCGGAAATAAAAATAGAAGGAACGCAGTTAAAATCAAACAAAACTGATAAAAGTATTTACCCATAGAAAAACCCCCTGTCCTCTTAAGCCTATGAGGCGGACGGTTATATTATGATTTGTTCTTCTTTTACCTGGGTCTTAAACTTTGACCGGAGCATCATTTGATAGAGGGCATCTGCTTTTTGTTCTGTCTGAAGCATCTGTAACTGGACCTTGGTAAGCGGGTCGTCAAGCGGTCTTAAATGCCGGACCATCGGCCAGGTTTTTTTCTTTTTTATTTCCCGGATCAGAGAGGAAGCCTCTTTTTTAAAGCCGAGGATCTGAAAATACAGGGGCTGTTCTGAGCGGGTATAGCTGTCCTTCATCTCCTGCTTCATGCCGAGGAGGATGTGCAGGAGTCCCCGGCTGATACGGCTCCAGGTCAGGCTTTTATTTTTGACGGCTTCGATCTGACAGGAAAATGGCCGGCCCGGAACGGCCATACGGATCAGGCGGTCACTCAGATCCTTTGAAATGTCCCAATAGTCCTCAAAGGAATCTTCCATGCAGAGTTTATAAGACAGCAAATCAGAAAAATCATCAAGCAGGATGGGAAAACAGCGCCGGTAATCTTCCCGCAGAATCGGGTGCAGATTTTTCGGAATGCTCTCCAGACACTTGCTAAGGCCGTCAAAAACAGCCAGCTGTGACCGAATGGCGGAGGCAGAACTGATGCTGCCCGTCAGATCAAGACTCCGGTGGCTGCTCTGTTTCCTCGGGATACAGAACGGATGGATGCTGCTGTTTCTGCGTTTCAGCGCCATCAAATATTCGAGTCCCAGAAGGTTGTTTGGCTCTCTTAGGATATCGGCGTCACTCTTGGAACAGCCAAGTGAGAGAAACGCTTTTTCTCTCGCTTTAGGATAGGAAATGCCGGTCTTTAAATATAACTTAATCTGTTCCGTGAGGTCATCCTCTCTGTCCGACAGAAAGCTTCCGAGGGAGATCAGACGGCTCAGAGAACCGCATTCGCTCCCAAAAGAGAGAATGTCGATCACACCGAGACCTTCCAGGAGGGAGACACTGCCGTCTGCAAAATACGGGGCGCTGCCGGAGGAAAACCAGAGCGGCAGTTCCAGCACCAGGTCAGCTCCGTTCATGAGGGCCATTCTGGCTCTTGTTTTTTTTTCGATGACGGCCGGGCCGCCGCGCTGTACATAATTTCCGCTCATCAGTGCAATGATATAATCAGCCCCTAAAATGCGCTTTGTCTCTTCGATATGATAAAGATGTCCGTTGTGAAACGGGTTATACTCACAGATAATTGCCGCAGTTTTCATTGCTGCTCTCCTTTCTTTTGTGAAATCATTATAACAAAGAACTTAAAAAAGGTAAAATTGCACAAAAAAGAGGAAATAAAAGGCTGAAACTTGCTATTAAAAATAAAAGATAGTAAAATGAAAACATTATGAGATGAGATGTACTAGGAAAAGTACAACAAGGCATATTGTATACAACAAACGAATATTGTATAATTTCCATGAGAAGAATTCATCTTTGTAGAAAGTTGGAAGGAGCAACGTAATGAGTTTTATTGATGTGATTAAAGAACGAGCTAAAAGTGAGAAAAAAAAGATTGTTTTGCCTGAGACCGGAGATCCCCGTACTCTTGAGGCTGCAGACACAGTGCTGAGAGAAGGGATCGCCGACATTATTCTTGTGGGAAACGAGGAGGAAATTTTAAGCCGCGCAGAGGGACTGGATCTTTCCAAGGCCTGTTTTGTAGATCCTAACAACTGCGAAAGACTCAATACATACATTGAATCTTTGTGCGAAGCCAGAAAGAGCAAGGGACTGCTCCCGGAGGATGCAAAAGAAATCCTGCTTTCTAATCCGCTGTTTTTCGGAGCGACTATGGTGCGTGCCGGAGATGCGGACGGCATGGTTGCGGGGGCAGTGAATTCATCCGCCAACGTTCTGCGGTCTGCCCTTCAGGTTGTCAAGACGGCTCCGGGGACAAGGATCGTTTCTGCCTTCTTCCTGATGGTAGTGCCGGATTGTGAACTCGGCGCCAACGGTACTTTTGTATTTGCAGACTGCGGACTGAATCAGAATCCCAATTCAGAACAGCTGGCAGCCATTGCCGGAAGTTCTGCGCAGACATTTAAACAGCTGGTGGGAGAAGAACCAAGGGTTGCAATGCTTTCCCATTCCACAGTGGGAAGCGCAAAACACGACGATGTGACAAAGGTTGTGGAAGCAACGGCGATCGCAAAAAGAGATTATCCGGACACACTGATCTGCGGAGAACTGCAGCTGGATGCGGCGATCGTTCCTGAGGTGGCGGCATCGAAGGCACCCAGAAGTGAAGTGGCAGGAAAAGCCAATGTACTCGTCTTCCCGGATCTGGATGCAGGAAATATCGGATACAAATTAGTCCAGAGACTGGCAAAAGCGGAAGCCTACGGCCCGGTTACCCAGGGGATTGCAAAGCCGGTCAATGACTTGTCCCGCGGATGCAAGGCGGAAGATATCGTCGGAGTTGTGGCAATCACGGCAGTGCAGGCACAGCTTACGGAGAATAATTAGAGGTTAAAAGATTAGAATATATAGGAGAATGAAGATGAAAGTTTTAGTTATTAATTGCGGAAGTTCCTCCCTCAAATACCAGCTGATCGATTCGGACACAGAAGATGTACTGGCAAAAGGTCTCTGTGAGAGGATCGGGATCGACGGAGCCCTGACCCATGAGCCTGCCGGAAAAGACAAGATCAAGACCACTCCTGCCATGCCGGACCACAAGACGGCCATCGGCATTGTGCTTGAACAGCTGACAGACAAAGAAAACGGCGTGATCACATCTTTAGACGAAATCAGTGCCGTGGGACACAGAGTCGTACACGGAGGAGAGAAGTTCACAAAATCCTGCATTATCACAGAGGATGTGTTAAAAGAGATCGAGGCGTGCAACGTATTCGCACCGCTCCATAACCCTGCGGCTCTGATCGGAATTGAGGCCTGCAGGGAACTCATGAAGGACAAACCTATGGCTGCTGTATTTGATACCGCATTCCATCAGACGATGCCGGAAAAGGCATTTCTCTATGGAATCCCGAGAAAGTATTACGATGAAGACGGAATCCGCCGCTATGGATTCCACGGGACTTCCCATCAGTTTGTCTCCCGTGAGGCTGCCAAGATGCTTGGAAAAGACATCAAAGATATCAATATTATTGTGTGCCATTTAGGAAACGGTGCCAGCGTCACAGCAGTCAAAGGCGGAGAGTCTGTGGATACTTCGATGGGACTGACACCGCTGGAGGGCCTGATCATGGGTACCCGTTCCGGAGACCTGGACCCGGCGATTCTTGAGTTCATCGCGAACAAAGAAAATAAAACCGTGTCTGAAGTAGTCAATATCTTAAACAAAGAATCCGGAGTGCTCGGACTGTCCGGCGGTATTTCTTCCGATTTCAGAGATGTCAAAGCCGCAAGGGCAGAGGGCAACAAAGCGGCTGCGGCTGCGATGGACGCTTATGTATACCGTGTAGCGAAATATATCGGAGCCTACACTGTGGCTATGAACGGGGTGGATGCCATCGCTTTCACTGCGGGACTGGGAGAAAATGACGACGCCACGAGAGCAGCGATTGGAGAATATTTGGATTGTATCGGTGCAAAGATCGATGCTGAAAAGAACGATGTGCACGGAAAAGCAGCGGTCATTTCAACGGATGATTCCAGAGTCAAAGTGCTCTGCATTCCGACCAACGAGGAAGTGATGATCGCAAGGGATACGGTAGCCCTTGTAAAATAAAATTACTTGACAAACAAATATCGCGTTTGTATAATAGACAAGTATGAAATTTTAGGAGATAGTATGCTGATTCAGTTATCAAAATTGTTATCAATGCCGGATCATGAAGAGACGGTGGAATGTTCCCTGGATATGGAGAAGCTTGTCCTCAGAAGAGAAAGTTATCCGATCCTGGAGAAGCCTTCTTTTCCGGTCATTTTAAAAAATGAAGGGAAGAGGACGGTTTCGGTCTCATTTCAGACAAGCATCACAGTCGGGATGCCCTGCGGCCGGTGTCTCACCGAGGTTCCGGAAAAGATCAGGCTCAGTGTCTTACGGACATTGGATTTTGATGACATAGAAGAAACTTGTAAGGATCAAGTATCTTTCGTAGATGGAAGCAGCCTCAATGTGGATAAGCTTATTCTTGAAGAAGTGATTCCCCTGCTGCCAACAAAGGTGTTATGCAGTGAAGACTGCAGAGGACTTTGTCCAGTGTGCGGAACGAATCTGAACAAGGAAGAGTGTGGCTGTGACCGGGCGGTTAAAGATCCACGGATGGCAGCTATCCAGGATATTTTTAAGAATTTTAAGGAGGTGTAATACCAATGTCAATCTGTCCAAAGAATAAATCTTCAAAAGCGAGAAGAGATAAACGTAGAGCAAACTGGAAAATGACTGCACCAGCTTTAGTAAAGTGCAGCAAGTGCGGTGAATTAATGATGCCTCACAGAGTGTGCAAAGCCTGCGGATCTTATAATAAAAGAGAAATCGTAAATGCTCAGTAAGAGTTGACAACAGCAGCATATGTTGTCATGAATTGCCATGCGTTTAGACTTTATGAGTTTAAGCGGATGGCATTTCTTTTCATCTGGTGATTTTGTATCAAGGAGGTTGCAAATGGAAAAGATAGTTAAAGTAGCGCTGGATGCCATGGGAGGGGACAATGCTCCCGGAGAGATCGTAAAAGGCGCGGTGGATGCGGTCAACGAGAACAGCAATATTAAAGTTTACCTTGTAGGAAAATCCCCGAGGATCCACGAGGAATTAAAGAAATACCGCTATAAGAGCGAGCAGATCGAAGTGATCAATGCAGAAGAAGAAATTTCTTGTGATGAATCACCGGTAGAGGCGATTCGTAAGAAGAAAGATTCTTCCATGGTAGTCGGGATGAAGATGGTAAAAGACCAGACTGCAGATGCATTTGTATCGGCCGGAAGTTCAGGGGCGATCCTCGTGGGAGGACAGTTCGTGGTGGGCAGGATCAAAGGGGTGAAGCGTGCTCCTCTGGCCGCTTTGATGCCGACTACAAAAGGTGTTTCCCTGATCATTGACAGCGGAGCCAATATGGATGCAAAACCGGAATACCTTCTGGAATTTGCGAAGATGGGTTCTATTTATATGGAAGATGTGGTAGGCATTAAAAATCCGAAAGTTGCCATCGTAAATGTAGGTGTGGAAGAGGCAAAGGGAAATGCGCTTGTCAAAGATACATTTCCTCTTTTGAAGGAATGTGAGGAGATCAACTTTACCGGAAGCATCGAGGCCAGGGAAATTCATTCCGGTCAGGCAGATGTGGTTGTCTGCGATGCCTTTGTGGGAAATGTGATCCTGAAGTTATCAGAAGGCCTGTCCTCAACGCTGATGTCAATCGTAAAAGACGGCATGATGCAGAGTATGAGAGGAAAGATCGGAGGCCTGCTCGTGAAGCCGTCACTGAAAAAGACCCTGAAACGCTTTGACGCGTCGGAGCACGGCGGAGCTCCTCTTCTCGGTCTGAACGGCCTGGTCGTGAAGATGCACGGAAGTTCCAAGGCAAAAGAGACGAAGAACGCGATCATCCAGTGTATTGCTTTTTCAGAGGCCAAAATCAATGAAAAGATCAAAGAACAGATTGTAAAGGAAAAATAAAAGGTATGAATCAATCAAATCAGGAAGATTTTCAGAAAAAAATCAAGATTCGTTTTCATGACAAGAAATTGCTGACAACTGCACTGACCCACAGTTCCTATGCAAATGAGCGGAAACTTTCCCGGGGGAAAGACAATGAACGGCTGGAGTTTTTGGGAGACGCAGTGCTGGAACTGATCATGAGTGACTATTTGTTTCACACATACAAAGACGAACCGGAGGGAAAACTGACCAAAATGAGAGCCAGCCTTGTCTGCGAGCCTACTCTGGCATTCTGTGCCAAGGATCTCTCTCTGGGCGATTATCTGCTGCTGAGCAAAGGGGAAGACCTGACCGGAGGAAGGGAGAGAGATTCCATTTTATCGGATGCGTTTGAGGCAGTGATCGGAGCCGTATATCTGGATCAGGGATTCGAGGAAGCCAGAAAGTTTGTGGAAACATATCTGCTCCAGGATGTAGATGAAAAAGTATTGTTTTATGACGCCAAGACTTCGCTTCAGGAACTTGTACAGAGTTTTTCCAAGCAGCCGCTTACTTATGAACTGATAAAGGAAGACGGGCCGGACCACCAGAAGACTTTCACGGTGGAGGCCAGGCTCGGGGAAAAAGTCATTGGGACAGGAACCGGAAGAAGCAAGAAAAGTGCGGAGCAGACGGCAGCCTATGAGGCAATGAAGCATAAGGACGGGATATTGAGGTAGCTATGTATCTGAAAAGCATTGAAGTGAATGGATTTAAATCCTTCGCCAACAAAATGATTTTTAAATTTGACAGCGGCATTACGGGAATCGTTGGTCCCAACGGAAGCGGAAAGAGCAATGTGGCGGATGCGGTCCGGTGGGTGCTCGGAGAACAGAGCGCAAAACAGCTCCGGGGCGCCAAGATGGAAGACGTGATTTTTTCCGGCACGGAGATGAGAAAGCCGATGGGTTCTGCTTACGTTGCCATCACTATGGACAACAGTGATCACAGCCTGCCGATCGGGTTTGAAGAGGTCACAGTGGCCAGGAGAGTCTACCGTTCCGGTGAAAGCGAATATCTGATGAACGGCAGTCCGTGCAGGCGAAAAGATATCGTGGAATTGTTTTTTGATACAGGAATAGGCAAAGAGGGCTATTCTATTATCGGACAGGGACAGATCGACCAGATTTTGAGCGGTAAGCCGGAGGACCGGAGAGAGCTGTTTGATGAGGCTGCCGGCATCGTAAAATATAAAAAGAATAAACTTGAGACAGAAAAATCTCTGGAGGCAGAACGGGAGAATTTAAACCGGGTAACGGATATTCTTACGGAACTGGAACGGCAGGTCGGCCCGCTGAAGACACAGTCTGAGAAGGCAAGGGAATATCTCTCATACAGGGACCGGCTGAAGGAATATGACACATCCATGTTCCTCATGGAAAACGGCCGGCTGTCCGATGAGATTGAGAGTCTGGATGAGAAGATCCGGATCGCCCAGGGAGAAGTGGATGACGCGGACAGGCGCCTGGAACAGACGAAAGCCGAATATGAGAAACAGGACCGGTATTTAAACGAGCTGAAACACGAGATCGAGACCGGGACGGAAGAGCTTTCTATAGCCAAAGTAGACAAAGAGAAACAGGAAGGCCAGATCAAGGTCTTAAAAGAACAGATGAACACGGAGCGGATGAGAGAGACGCATCTGTCGTCTGATATCCGCCGGCTTACCGGAGAAAAAGAGGACAAGCGCTCACAGCTTTCTGAACTTCAAAAAGAGGGCAGGGAGATCGAAGAGGCGGTTTTGAAAGCCCGGGAAGATACTGTGGAAAGAGAAAGCCAAGTCGCATTTCTCCAGAAGGATATTCAGGATACGGAGAAAGAACTTGAGAAGCTTCGCAGAAATCAGCAGAGTTTTGCCAACAATCAGATGAATCTCTCCAACAGGCTGCAGCATGTGGAGACTGTGAGAGAGCAGCTGGATGTGCGGATTCGCCATTTGATCTCGCAGGCAGAAAACTCCGGGCACCACAGGGCAGAGCAGGAGAAGAGAAAAGAACAGGAAGAATTTAAGAGGCTTGAGCTGGCGGAAGAAAAAAAACAGATCCTTAAGGAGTTGGAGACAGAGCAGGAGTTCTGCGGCAGACTGGGAAATGAGAGAAGATCCGTCCAGGAGGAGCTCACCCTGAAAAAGGAAGGCTTTCACAGGAGCCAGTCCAGTTATGAGACGTTAAGGAACATGGCGGAGCGCTATGAGGGATATGGATTCGGCATCAAGAGGGTGATGGAGCAGAAAGGGAGATATCCGGGCATCATCGGTGCCGTAGCAGATATCATGAAAGTCAGGAAAAAATATGAGCTTGCTGTGGAGACTGCCCTCGGAGGAGCCATTCAGAATGTAGTCACCGATACCCAGCAGACAGCAAAAGAAATGATCGAATTTCTGAAAAAAAACCGATATGGCAGGGTGACATTCCTTCCGCTCAGCGCAGTCAAACAGAGGGGCGGATTTCCAAGGCCTGAGGCAGTGCATGAGAAGGGAGTGATCGGCACCTGTGACTGTCTCGCAAGCTATGAAGACAGATTTTCAGAATTGTTCCAGTCACTTCTCGGCCGTGTACTCGTCGTGGAATCCATCGACGACGGGATACGGATCGCAGCAAAATACAAACACTCTTTCCGCATTGTAACGCTTGACGGGGATGCACTGAACCCCGGAGGTTCTATGTCCGGAGGTGCCTATAAGAATAAGAGCAATCTTCTCGGAAGAAACCGTGAAATAAAAGAACTTGAGCAAAAGCTGTTAAAGGACAGAGATGAAATTCTGCGTATCTCCAAAGTGCTTGAAGAAAAGACAGAGCAGTACGGGCAGGCGGAAGAGAAGATCAGCCGTTTAAAAGGCAGGATTCAGGAAAATACACTTCGGGAAAACACCGTGGTGATGACAATGAAATCCATTGACAAACAAATTCACGAGGAAGCAGAGAGGGAGCAGGAATACTTAGATCAGGCCCAAGCCCTGCGCCGGGAATACCGGTCCATGGATGGGGATGTGACATCTTTATCTGACAAAAAACAGGTGCTGGAGGAAGCAAATCAGACGGAAGAACAAAAGATTCACAGTCTTTCCAGACATCTGGAGGAAGCCAGACGCACGGCGGAAGAAAAGGCCAGGGAAGTTTCCGAGGCACATATGAAAGCCGGCCAGCTGAAGCAGCGCCAGGATTTCATCATGAGCAGCGGAGAACGGCTTCGCCTGGAGCTTTCAAAGATCGAAGAGGATCTTGAGGCACTTGGCAGGCAGACCGGTACTGTCGATTCGTCCATCGGAGACATTGAGCGGCAGATAGAAATATGCAGAGAGGCAGTTCATTCAAAGAGTCTCTGGATCGAAGAAGAAAAAAAGAATCTCTCTCATAAGCAGAAGAAGCTTTCAGAGACTGAGGAAAAGTATAAGGAAAGTCTGAAAGTCAGAGAAGAACTTATGCAGAGAGTCAACGGCTTCGACAAAGAAGTGCTGAGGCTTACATCTGCAAGGGAGAAGCTGGAGGAAAAACAGCAGGAACTTTTGGAATACATGTGGGAGAACTATGAACTTACATATCATCAGGCAAAGTCGGCGGCAGGTGAGGAGCCTCGGGAAAGCCTTACAGAATTAAAGAAGAAAATTGCTGAGATCAAGACACAGATCAGGGAACTGGGGCCGGTGAATGTCAACGCAATAGAGGACTACAGGGATGTTTTGGAGAGATATGAATTTTTGAAAAAACAGCACGAAGATATCGTAAAGGCTGAGGCACATCTGGCAGGGCTGATTGATGAACTGGAAGCTGCCATGAGGAATCAGTTCAGAGAGAAGTTTAAAGATATTCAGGAAATGTTCCAGAAGGTGTTCCAGGAACTTTTCGGGGGAGGATATGCAAGGCTCGAACTCACCGACGACGATGTGCTGGAGTCAGGTATCCGGATCATTGCACAGCCGCCGGGGAAAAAACTGCAGAATATGATGCAGCTTTCCGGAGGAGAAAAAGCTCTGACAGCTATTTCCCTTCTGTTTGCGATTCAAAATCTGAAACCTTCGCCGTTTTGTCTGCTGGATGAAATAGAGGCTGCACTGGATGATTCCAATGTAGCAAGATTTGCACAATACCTGCATAAGCTTACAAAAGAAACACAATTTATTGTAATTACCCACAGACGTGGTACAATGACAGCAGCGGATATTTTATATGGGATCACCATGCAGGAGAAAGGTATCTCCACGCTGGTGTCCGTGAGTCTGATCGAAAACGATCTGGACGAATAAAGCTGAGATGGGAAGGAGATTTGAAATGGCAGAAAAGAAAGGATTCTTCAGCAGACTGGCTGCGGGACTTACAAAGACCAGAGATAATATCGCCTCAGGCTTTGACTCTATTTTTAAAGGGTTTTCCAGCATTGACGATGATTTTTATGAAGAATTGGAAGAGATCATGATCATGAGCGACATGGGAATTGATACGACCATGAGCATCATTGAAAATCTGAAAAAGAAAGTAAAAGAAGAGAAGATCAAAGAGCCGGAAGAGTGCCGGCAGGTTCTCATTGATTCCATTAAGGAGCAGATGAAGCTGGGTGAAGAGGCATATGATTTTAAAGATAAAAAGAGCGTTGTGCTGGTCATCGGCGTCAATGGTGTAGGCAAGACTACATCGGTGGGCAAAATGGCATCCCTGCTGAAAGGCGAGGGGAAGAAGGTCATGATGGCGGCGGCGGATACATTCCGCGCGGGTGCTATTGAACAGCTGAAAGAGTGGGCAGGACGCGCCGGTGTAGATATCATCAGCCAGGCAGAAGGGGCGGACCCGGCAGCCGTTGTATACGATGCGGTTTCCGCTGCGAAAGCCAGGAATGTCGATGTGCTTTTGTGTGACACGGCCGGAAGGCTTCACAATAAAAAGAACCTGATGGATGAACTTAAGAAGATCAACCGCATTGTTGAGCGGGAGTATCCGGAAGCGTATAAGGAGACACTCATCGTACTGGACGGCACGACAGGGCAGAATGCTCTTGCACAGGCAAAACAGTTTAAAGAGGCCACAGACATCTCCGGTATTATTCTGACAAAGCTGGATGGTACAGCAAAGGGAGGCATCGCCATAGCAATCCAGGCAGAACTGGGAATTCCGGTAAAATATATCGGAATCGGTGAACAGGTGGATGACCTTCAGCCGTTTGATCCGGATATGTTTGTAAACGCACTGTTTGATAGAGGAGATGAGTAGATGTTAACATTAAACAAATTCGAAAAAGCGTATGACAAAGTACAGGAGATTGTTCTGCCCACAAAACTGATCAAAAGCGATTATTTTTCTGAGCAGACAGGCAACTTCGTTTATTTGAAGCCGGAAAACATGCAGCTGACCGGTGCCTATAAGATCCGGGGGGCATATTACAAGATCAGCACACTGAATGAAGAAGAAAAATCAAAAGGGCTGATCACCGCATCTGCCGGAAACCACGCGCAGGGAGTGGCGCTGGCTGCAAAGAGACAGGGAGTGAAGGCTACCATCGTTATGCCGACCACGACTCCGCTTTTGAAAGTCAACCGCACGAAAGACTTAGGCGCAAAAGTGGTCCTTTGCGGAGATGTCTATGATGAAGCGTGTGAACATGCGCTGAAGCTTGCACAGGAGAAAGGATTTACATTTGTGCATCCTTTTGATGATCTGGCGGTTGCAACGGGGCAGGGCACCATCGCGATGGATATCTTCAAGGAACTGCCCACTGTGGATTATATTTTAGTTCCGATCGGCGGAGGCGGACTGGCTACCGGAGTTTCTACTCTGGCAAAGCTGTTAAATCCAAAGATCAAAGTCATCGGTGTTGAGCCTGCGGGGGCGGCCTGCATGAAGGCTTCACTGGAGGCCGGAAAAGTTGTATCCTGCGAACATGTAAATACCATCGCTGACGGTACGGCTGTTCAGACCCCGGGGAAAAAGATCTTTCCTTACATACAAAATAACATCGACGACATTATTACGGTAGAAGATGAAGAACTGATTCCGTGCTTTCTGGATCTTTTGGAAAACCATAAGATGCTTGCAGAGAACTCAGGCCTTCTGACCATTGCGGCGCTGAAGCATCTGAAAGCAGAAGGAAAGAAAGTGGTTCCGATCATCAGCGGCGGGAATATGGATGTTATCACAATTGCATCTTTAGTACAGCACGGTCTGATCATCAGGGACAGGATTTTTACGGTTTCCGTATTTCTTCCGGACAAGCCGGGAGAGCTCACAAGAGTTTCAAAAGTCATTTCTCAGGCTCAGGGCAACATTGTAAAATTGGAACACAACCAGTTTGTAAGTATTAATAGAAACAGTGCAGTGGAGCTTACGATCACGATGGAAGCTTTCGGCACGGAGCACAAGAACAAAATCATAAAAGCGCTTCAGGACACCGGTTACAAACCGGAGATCAGAAGCTCAAAAAGTGTATTTTAGCAGTTTTTACAAAGGAAAAAAGAAGTTATCAAAAAAACAGTTTTTGCAGAAGACAGAAACTGTTTTTTTTGCACTTTTTAGCGCATTACAGTGTAACAAAATGTGCA
Organism: Anaerostipes caccae L1-92; assembly: GCF_014467075.1. Lineage (NCBI taxonomy): Bacteria > Bacillati > Bacillota > Clostridia > Lachnospirales > Lachnospiraceae > Anaerostipes > Anaerostipes caccae. Next base: position 2,272,862 of record NZ_AP023027.1, on the reverse strand, counting down.
AAATTAAGGTTAACAAAATTAACAAAAAAAGGACGGAAAAAGTGTATTAAATTTTGTACAATTTGTTGTATAAAGTCCCCTTTTTATGTTATAATAGGTTTATGAAACAGATGTCAGCAATTTGATCTTGTAAAGGACAGCATCGGTTACGTTCTTAGCTATTCAGAATTTGATTTTACGTAGATTAGGAAGTGTGATTTTGACCATTTGCAAGGACAAAATGGTGAAATTTGCACTTTTTTTATTAGCTTGTACATATAATACTTAGTATGTATTTGAAGGAGGAGGATTTATCCCATGGAAACAAACATTAGCAAAGAGGACTTATATTTATTTCAGACGGGAAAAGCGCAGAAAGCATATTTAATGTTTGGATGCCATTACTTGAAAGAAGCGGATGCCCACGAGTTTGTGGTATGGGCACCAAATGCCAAGTCTGTCAGTCTGGTCGGAGACTTTAATCAGTGGAATCCGCTTTCACATCCGATGAAGCAGACAGAACCGGGGATTTACTCGATCCAGGTAGAAGGACTGGAAAAAGGGGATTTATATAAATACTACGTGGAAGGCATGGACGGCAAATGCAGATATAAGAGTGATCCATTCGCATTCTATTCAGAGATGAGACCGGATACGGCATCTGTTGTGTGGGATGAGCTGGACGGTTTCTCGTGGAGGGACAAGCGCTATTTAAGCCGCAGAAAGAAAAAACAGGATGTCAGCCAGCCGATGTCTGTTTACGAGATGCACCTGGGCACATGGAAGATGCCGAAAGAGGAAGAGAGGGAGTTTTATAATTACCGTGAGATTGCAGACATGCTTGTTCCGTATCTGCAGAAGATGGGGTATACCCATGTAGAACTGATGCCGGTGACAGAATACCCGTATGATCTTTCCTGGGGGTATCAGGTAACCGGATATTATTCAGTGACTTCCCGCTACGGCACACCGGAAGATTTTATGTATTTTATAGATAAGCTCCACCGGGCAGATATCGGTGTGATCTTAGACTGGGTGCCTGCACATTTTCCGAGGGATGAACACGGACTTGCACTGTTTGACGGGTCCCATATTTATGACCACGCAGATCCGAGAAAAGGAAGCCAGCCGGACTGGGGCACACTGCTGTTTAACTATGGAAAACCGGAAGTGCAGAGTTTCCTGATCTCCAGCGCCGTATTTTTTGCGGAGAAATATCACATCGACGGTATCCGGATCGATGCGGTCAGTGCCATGCTGTATCTGGATTTCGGCAAAAAGCCGGGAGAGTTTGTGCCAAATGAAGACGGCACCAATATCAATTACGAAGCCGTGGATTTCCTGAAAAATTTAAACCGCACGATGCGTTCTAACTTTGAAGGATTTATCACTGTGGCGGAAGAGTCTACCGCTTTTCCGAAAGTCACAAGCGCTGTTGACGATGAAGAAGGACTTGGATTTACATATAAGTGGAACATGGGATACATGCATGATTCCCTCTATTACATGGAACTGGATTCCCTGTTCCGGAAAGAAAACCATGGAGCCATTGTATTCTCTATGGACTATGCGTACAGTGAAAATTATATCCTGCCATACTCACACGATGAAGTTGTGCACGGTAAAGGTTCCATGATCAACAAAATGTTCGGAGAATACGAGCAGAAGTTTGGGTCACTGAAAACACTGTATGGATTTATGTTTGCTCATCCGGGAAAGAAACTGCTGTTCATGGGCGACGACTTTGCGCAGTTTGTAGAGTGGAGAGACAAGGAAGAGTTAGACTGGTTCCTGATCGATGAATATGAGACACATAAAACCATGAACGATTATGTGGCGAAGTTAAACGAACTTTACTGCAGCGAACCGGCTCTGTACGAACTGGACAACAAACCGGAAGGATTTGAATGGCTGCTGCAGAGAGATGCAGATCACAGCATTGTAGCATTCATCAGAAAATCTAAAAAGCGCAGAGGAAAACCTCAGGAGCAGATTGTATGTATCTTTAACTTTACTCCGGTAGAGTGGGATAAGTACCATATCCCGATGCCGAAAGACGGAAAGCTTACAAAGATTCTGGATACCGGGGAGAAGGCTTACGGAGGATCCGGAGAGGTCAGCCAGAAGTCGGCGAAAGTCCGGAAAAAGAAGATCAAAGGAAAGAGAAACGCCTACGAGCATTATGCGGTCATCACCTTAAAACCGCTCAGTGCTGTTATGTATAGATATACGCTGGAGGACACTCCGGCCAAGAAGAAGGCGGAACCAAAGAAGACAGCAGCAAAGAAGCCGTCACCGAAAGCAGCCGGGACTGCAAAAGCTGAAGCTGTAAAGACACCGGTGAAAAAAGAAGTTTCTGTAGTTACAGAACCGGCATCGGCAGCAGAGACAACCCTGAAGACAGCAGAAGTTCAGGCGAAAAAGGAGACTCCAAAAGCCGCCGGACCGGCAGCAGGGAAGAAAGCTGAAAAACCGGAAGCAAAAAAAGAACAGACAACAAAAGATATACAAAAACCTAAAAAGAAGGAGGCCGAAAAAGAAACAAAGCAGCAGACCGAAGATTCTACTAAAAAGAAAACAGCAGCGAAGAGTGCAGATAAAAAAGAAGAAACAAAATAGGCATTGTGAGAAGGAGGAAAACTATGATTACAAAAAAAGAGTGTGTAGCAATGTTGCTGGCAGGCGGCCAGGGAAGCCGATTATTCGCGTTGACCCAGAAGAAGGCGAAGCCTGCTGTTCCCTACGGCGGTAAATATAAGATTATAGATTTCCCGTTATCCAACTGTGCGAATTCAGGAATCGACACCGTGGGTGTCCTGACTCAGTATGAACCCCTGGAGCTTAATTCCTATATCGGAACCGGAGGGTTCTGGGATTTAGACAATATGAACGGAGGAGCCTTTGTTCTTCCGCCGTATGTGAGAGGCGAACAGGGAAACTGGTACCGCGGAACTGCCGATGCCATTTATCAGAATATCAATTTCATTGACAATTATGATCCGGACCACATCATTGTATTGTCCGGTGACCAGATCTGCTGTATGGATTATCAGAAGATGCTGAATTACCATAAGAAGAAAGGCGCTGACTGTACGATCTCTGTGCTGGAAGTTACACTGGAGGAAGCGAAGCGTTTTGGGATCATGAACACCGATGAGGACAACAGGATCGAGGAGTTCGAAGAAAAACCGGCTCACCCTAAGAGCACGAAAGCATCTATGGGTATTTACGTGTTCAAATGGAAACTGATCCGCCAGTACCTGATCGATGATGCAAATGATCCGGATTCAGAACACGATTTCGGCAAAAACATCATTCCGAGAATGCTGGAAGAAGGAAAGAAAATGTATGCATACAGCTTTGACGGATACTGGAGAGATGTGGGAACGATTTCAAGCCTGTGGGAGGCTAACATGGAGCTTCTGGAGGAGAATCCTCAGCTGAATTTAAACGATGACAAGCTGAAAGTCTACACGAGAACTTACGGACTTCCGCCTCATTACATAGCAGAAGGTGCCAGTGTGAAAAAGAGCATCATCGCAGACGGCTCTTTCATCGAGGGGACCGTGGAAAACTGTGTCATTCATTCCGGCGTAAAGATCGGAAAGGGAGCCGTGGTGAAGAACAGTGTCATTATGAAAGATTCCATCGTCCGGGAGAACAGTGAGATCAACAAGGCGATCATTGACGAGGAAGTTGTTGTGGAAGAGGGAAGCAAAGTCGGAGAAGGCAATGAAGTTACTGTCATCGGCTATCACAGTGTGGTGCTTGAGGATGCTGTCGTTGAGGATGGTGCAATGATCTATCCGGAATCTATTTTACACTAGGGAGGTAGAAACTATGGAAAATCAAATGCTTGGACTTATAAATGCAGGAGAAGAAAACAGAAGGCTTCAGGATTTGGTGCGCACCCGAAGCTTATCGGCACTCCCGGTAGGCGGAAGATACCGGACCATAGATTTCCTCCTGAGCAATATGGTCAACTCTGCCATTAAAAATGTCGGAATCATGACAAGATACAATTACAGCTCTCTGATGGATCATGTTGGTTCCGGGAAAGACTGGGGACTCAACAGGAAACGCGGAGGACTTTATACCTTCCCTCCGTATATTTCAGGAAGCGGAAGATCCGGAGAATATGCCAGTGTCATGGATGGGCTGAGGGGAACTTTGGGATTTTTAAAGAAGGCTTCCGAGCCGTATATTCTTCTTGGACGTTCTTATGTGATATTTAATTCTGATTTTAACGACATGCTGGAAAAACACATCGACAGCGGCGCGGATATCTCCATGATGTATTTTGACAACAGTGATGACGCCACGAACTGTGATTATGACGGTGTATACCTGAAACCGGATGAGTCCGGACGCATTACAGATATGTGCTATTCGGAGACAAAGCACCGCTACGGCAAGAAGAGCATGGATGTGTATATTATGAAACGGGAACTCCTGATCGACTTTATCCAGGAGGCAGTATCCCACAACAGAAAACATTTCTTCTTCGACGTACTTATTCCGAATTTTGACCGCCTGTATATTCAGGGATACGAATACAAAGGATATGTAGGCTGCATCACATCTGTGGAGGCTTACTACAATATCAATATGGACTTATTGAAACAAGATGTTCAAAAAGAACTGTTTTTTGGTAAGAATAAAGTGTATACTAGGACGAGTGACAGTGCGCCTGCCCGCTATGGCATCGAGGCGAATATCAGCAACAGTCTGATCAGCAGCGGCTGTGAAGTCGACGGAACCGTAGAAAATTCTATTATCTTCCGCGGATGCCAGATTGAGAAAGGCGCAGTGATCAGAAATTCCATCGTTATGGCGGAAGGATTTATAGGAAAGGGTGCGGACATCAATCATACGATTATGGACCGGCATGTAAAGATCTATTCTAACGCACATTTATCCGGATCCAGACAGCATCCGGTGTTCATACCGAAGGGAGCCAGCGTCAATGAATAAAAGGAATGAGTGTATGATGAACGTACTGATGGTTGCAGCGGAATGTGCTCCCTTTGTGAAGCTGGGCGGCCTTGCCGATGTCATCGGTACTCTGCCCAAGGAGCTCAACAAGCTTCATGCGGATACCAGAGTCATGATGCCGTTCCACCGCCAGATCAAGGATAAGTATGCTGCACAGACAAAGCATATGGCAGATTTTTATATACATTTTGCCGGAAGAGACGTATATGTAGGCGTTGAGGGCTTATTTTTCAACGATGTCACGTATTACTTTATTGACAATGAAGAGTACTTCGGCGATGCGGTTTACCGGGGCGGGGACGCAGAAGGAGAGCAGTACGCATATTTCTGCCGTGCTGTAATCGAAGCTGCCGGAAGGATCGGATTCCTTCCGGATGTGCTTCACTGCAATGACTGGCAGACCGGGCTGATCCCGCTTCTCCTGAAGACTCAGTACAGCCATTGGGAGATCGGGCGTGCCAGGACGATCTTTACAATTCACAACATGATGTATCAGGGTGAGTATGCCTTTGAGGCTTTTCACCACTGGCTGGGCATCGATCCGAGGTATGATACACCGGAATTTATGCATAACTATGAGTGTGCAAGCTTTATGAAAGCAGCCCTCGTATTCGCAGACCGGATCAGTACGGTAAGTCCCACTTATGCACAGGAGATCAAGACTCCTGAGTTTTCATACAGGCTGGAAGGTATTTTGAATGCCAGGGCCTGGGATACATGGGGAATCGTAAACGGCATCAATACAGAAGAATTCGATCCGGAGACAGACCCGTACCTGCAGTATCATTTTAATAAAGATGATCTGACAGGAAAGAAAAAGAATAAAGAAAAACTGATCAGTGATCTGGGACTGAGCATTTCTCCCGGCGTGCCGATCATCGGCATGGTCAGCCGCCTTACCGCACAGAAGGGACTTGATTTAGTCAAGTATATCCTGGATGAGCTGATGTGTACGGAAGATATTGCTTTCGTCGTATTGGGAACAGGCGACCATGATTATGAAGAATTTTTCCGCTTTATGGAGAATAAGTATAAGGGAAGAGTATGCTCATATATCGCATACAACAATGCGGTGGCTCATCAGATCTATGCTGCCAGCGACTTGTTCCTTATGCCTTCTAAATTTGAACCGTGCGGCATCTCACAGATGATCGCACTTCGATACGGAACTCTGCCGATCGTGCGGGAGACCGGAGGGCTTTGTGACACGGTCCAGAGCTACAATGAATTTGAAGAGACAGGAAACGGATTTTCTTTCAGAAATTACAATGCACACGAGATGCTTTCAGTCATTCGTTACGCATTGAATACGCTGCGCAGTCCAAAGCGCAGGAAAGGCTTGATCCAAAGGGCGATGGAGTCTGACAACAGTTTTGCGTCATCAGCCAAAAAATATCTAGAATTATACCAGAGCATTCTTTAGACAACTGGTGAAAGGAGCAACAGAGGATGAAAATTGTAAACAATAACAGTAAGGTGAAGGAGATCATCAGCAATGTTGAGAACAAGCTGAACAACAACTTCGGAACAACATTGGAGGAGGCAACCAGAGATGAGCTTTATAAGGCGGGAGCTGGCTGCATCCGGGATGATATCATGCATCTTTGGACCAAGAGCCGTAAAAAGACAGAGGATCTGGGACTGAAAAAATTATACTATATGTCTGCGGAATTCCTAATGGGAAGAGCATACAGCAACAACCTGATCAATTCCGGGGTTTTCAGGGACTATAAAGAGGCCTTCGAAAAAATGGGCATTGACTTTGACGATATTTTGGATGAAGAGAGCGATCCGGGGCTTGGTAACGGAGGACTTGGACGTCTGGCCGCATGCTTCCTGGATTCTTTGTCCACCTTAAATCTGCCGGCGATCGGATGCGGCATCCGTTATGAATACGGGCTGTTCCAGCAGAAGATCATCGACGGAAGTCAGGTAGAGGTAGAAGACGACTGGCTGAGAGACGGTTTCGTGTGGGAAGTAGAACGCCCGGAACTGACGATGGAAGTCCGCTTTAACGGAGAGATCAGGGAAAACTGGACAGAGGACGGCTTAAAGATCGAGCACTATAATTATCACACAGTGCTGGCAGTACCGTACGATGTGCCGGTTATGGGATATAAGACCAATGCCCCGGCTACATTGAGACTCTGGAGTGCAAAGAGCAAGCAGAACTTTGACCTTCATTCTTTTAATGAGGGAAGATATGAGAAGGCTTCTGCGGATTCAGAGTTTGCGGAAGTAATCTCAAAGGTTCTCTATCCTGCGGATGACCATATGCAGGGAAAACTGCTCAGATTAAAGCAGTTTTATTTCCTGACATCTGCCACTATGCAGCTTATGGTAAAACACCACAAGGGAAAAAGAGGAGATCTCCATACTCTTCCTGAGTATGCGGCTGTCCAGATCAACGATACTCACCCGACCCTTGCAATCCCTGAATTAATGAGAATTCTCATGGATGAAGAAGGCTTCGGATGGGAAGAAGCAGAGGACATCGTAAGCCAGATCTTTAACTATACGAACCATACGATCATGGCCGAGGCTTTGGAGTGCTGGGATGAAAACATGTTTAAGCTTCTTCTGCCGAGAATTTATCAGATCATCTGTGTTATGAACCAGAAGTACTGTGAGCGTCTGAGAACTTATTATCCGAATGATGAGGCCAAGATTGCTTATATGGCGATCATCGGAAATAACCAGATCCGCATGGCAAACCTTTGTGTTGCCGTCTGCCACAGGGTGAACGGAGTTTCCCAGCTTCACGGAGACATATTAAAGACGAATCTGTTCCACGATTCATACAATATTTATCCTCAAAAATTCCTTGCAATTACCAACGGCATTACACACAGAAGATGGCTTGCTCTGGCAAATCCGGAACTGTGTGATCTGATTCAGGATAATGTCAGGGGAGACCTGCTCGGTGACTACCGTCTGTTTGAAAAGATCATGCCGATGGCTGACGACGCGGAATTCTGCAGGAAATATGATGCTATTAAACAGCGCAATAAGAGAAGGCTTGCCAAGTATCTGAAACAGAAACAGGGAATAGAGATTAATCCGGATTCTCTGATCGATGTGCAGTGCAAACGGCTTCATGAGTACAAGAGACAGCTGCTAAAATGCCTGCATATTATTTATCTGTACAAACAGGTGAAGAAAAATCCTGATTTCTTAAGCAAGCCGATCACCTTTATTTTCGGGGCAAAAGCGGCTCCGGGATATCAGAGGGCAAAGGAGATCATCCGTCTGATCAACTCCATCGGAGACATGGTCAACAATGATCCTGCGACGAAGGATAAGATGCAGGTTGTATTTGTAGAAAACTACTCGGTGTCTGTGGCTGAAGTGCTGATACCGGCGGCTGACATCAGCGAACAGCTTTCAACGGCCGGACTGGAAGCATCAGGAACCGGAAACATGAAGTTTATGATGAACGGTGCGCTGACTCTTGGAACTATGGACGGAGCTAATGTGGAAATTTTTGAGCAGGTAGGCAAAGAAAATATCTTTATTTTTGGGGCCACTGTGGATGAGATCAATTCCATGAAACAGTACCGGACGTACAATCCGGGAACCATTTTTGAACAAAACCCAATGATCCGTGAGGTGTGCAACTGTCTGATCGCGGGAGAACTTCCGAGATACGGAAAGAGAAAATATTCTGATATTTATCAGTCTCTGCTGTTTGGAGAACATAATATTCCGGATCAGTATTTTGTCCTGTATGATCTGCCTTCTTATGTGGAAGAATTTGAGAAGGTATACGACATGTATATCAATCACCACGATGAATGGGTGAAGAAAGCGGTGATCAATACCGCTAAATCCGGATTTTTCTCTTCCGACAGAACGATTGAAGAGTACAATGAAAAAATCTGGAATTTACCAACATACAAATAGGCAAGGTGAGAGAACATGATCCATAATGCATCAATTGAGCAGTACAGAGAACCTGTTGGGGCTGTCACAAAAGGCGAAGAGGTAAAACTTCGCCTTTTTGCCTTGGAGGGAACAGCTGTCACTGTGGAACTGGTCTTATATTCGGAAGATTACCATAAGACCTTTTCAATGAGAGAGAAAAAGGGTTTCTATGAATGTATCATAGAGATGCCGGAAAAAGCGTGTATCCTGTGGTATTATTTCAGGATCACAGAGGGAAATTACACGTACTATTACGGAGCAAGGCCGGGACGGACCTGCGGGGAAGGGATTCGGGTAGAAGAAGATGTCCGGGGCTTTCAGATAACGGTTTACGAAAGAGGGTTTGAGACGCCTAGATGGCTTTCAAAAGGCATTATGTATCAGATATTCCCGGACCGGTTCTGCCGGGGAGACAGGCAGAATACCGTGCGGGGGGAAGCATACCACAGAAAAATGGGCCGTGATATTTATGTGCACAAAAGCTGGGAGGAACGCCCGCTTTTCGGACCTATGGAGGGAAAAGAATTCTATGATCCCTGTGATTTCTTCGGGGGAGATCTGGAAGGCATCAAGAAGCGGCTGGATGAACTGAAAAAGCTTGGGGTTACATGCATTTATCTGAATCCGATCGTCGAGTCAAGCTCCAATCACCGCTACAATACGGGAGATTATAAAAAGGTAGATCCGTTCCTTGGGGACAACGAAGACTTCAGAGAATTATGCGAGGTTGCCAGGAGAAAAGGAATCCATATTATTCTGGACGGGGTTTTCTCCCACACAGGAGCAGACAGCCTGTATTTCAATAAAAATGGGAATTACAAAAGTGTAGGCGCATACCAGAGCCAGGATTCACCGTATTATGACTGGTATTCTTTTGACAGCAGGGGCGATTACAAGAGCTGGTGGGGCTTTCGGAGTCTGCCGGAAGTCAATGAGCTGGATGAGCGCTTTCTGTCTTATATTATCACGGGAAGGAATTCTGTGTTAAAGCACTGGTTTAACCTGGGGGCATCGGGATTCCGGCTGGATGTGGCGGATGAGCTTCCGGATGAATTTATTTTCCTGATGCGTAAAACGATGAAAAAAATGTTTAAGAACTATGCCCTGATCGGGGAAGTGTGGGAAGATGTGACCACCAAGGAAAGTTACGGGGTCAAGAGAAAATATGCTCTCGGCAGGGGGCTTGACAGCACTATGAATTATCCGTTTAAGGTAAACTGTGTCAACTTTTTGCTTGGAAATGAAGATGCGTATGCTATGCAGCAGTTTTTGCTGGGGCAGCAGTGCAATTATCCAAAGCCGTTTTATTACAGCGTAATGAATCTGCTCTCGTCCCACGACATCCCAAGAATCCGGACGACACTGGCTTCAGGCATGAATGAAATGCTGCCGTCCAGGGAAAACCAGATCGACTATGTAGTCACATCAGAAAATGACCGCAGGGGAGCCGTGCTCTCCAGGCTGGCATTCGCGATTCAGTTTTTCATTCCGGGAATTCCTTCGATTTATTATGGGGATGAATATGGGATGAACGGCCTGATGGACCCGTTTAACCGGGGGCCTTATTTTAAACATGATACGAAAATTTATGAAGAATTGAAGACGGTTTCGGTGTTCAGGAGCAGGGAAAAAATCCTTCAGACAGGATACGCGCTGTATATCGGCGCATCAAAAAATGTTCTGGCTATCCTTCGCTTTGCCGCTGGGAATAAAGATATATTCGGAGAACCGTGCGGACAGGGGGCCTATCTTCTGCTTGTAAATCCGGGAGATGAGGAAGAAGAGATAGAATTTGACATCGCGGATCACAAGGAAGGGGTGCCTGAGGAAGAACACAGGCGTCTCATCAAGATGCTTGGCAACACCCGTGTCCACACAAAGATACAAAAATCAGACTATAAGATCATGCGTCTGTCATGATTCTGTCAGCAGCTCTTCGTCTGCATGATCCATGACAGAGAATGCAACATTTGTCCCGTGATCAGCGATCCGTTCAAGGGATGAAAGCATATCAGAAAATAACAGACCGGCCCGGGGCTCACAGATGCCCTGGGCCATTCTGTTCAGATGGCGTTTTTGATAGCGGCGTTCCATGGCGTCTATGGCCTGTTCATGTTTATAAAAGTCGGGGATCATCTCTTTTTTGTGCTCTTTAAAGATCACCACGGCGTCTTTCAGGAGGGCAGATACAGCGTTGTACATATTGACAAGCTCGCGCTTCGCATCTTTGCTCAGACGGGAATTGTGGTCAGCCGCTGAGCGGGCACTATCGGCGAAATTTTCGGCAAGGTCGCCGATGCGTTCGATGTCGCCGACGGCATAGAACATGCTGCCGAGGATCTCGCGGTCACCTACGGGCAGTTCCTGAAGATTGGAATTGACGAGAAAGTCGGTGATTTTCTGGCTCAGACTGTCGATCTCCTCCTCTCTCTGGTAAATCTCTCCCAAATGTTTTGTACTGCAGTTTAAAAATGCGTGGAAAGCCAGTTCCAGATTCTTGTTCGCAAGCTCTGCCATACGGGAAATTTCCTGCCGGACCTGAGGAATTGCGGAGATCGGAGATCGGTACTCACCGATGAAGTTAAGATCGGAGCGGGCAGGCTTTGCTTCGTCTCCGGGGACAATCTTTTCTGCCAGTTTGACAATCAGCCCTGTACTCGGAAACATGATCAGGACTTCGAAGATTTTGAAAAATGTATGAGCGTTGGCAACGCTGCGGCCTACATTGCCCCTTGATATATGTAAGATCGTCTCGGTGATCGGGCCGAGGAATAAGCTGAGCATTGTAAAAATTGCGGCGCTTCCGAAGACGTTAAATAAAAAGTGAATCACTGCCGCTCGTTTTGCGTTTTTCTTGCCGCTTAAACTGGCAAGGAGTGCAGATACACAGGAACCCATGTTACAGCCCAGAATGATGAAAAAACAGATGGAGAGTCCCAGCAGTCCCTGGGAGGCCATCAAAAGTACAATGCTGACCGTTACAGAAGAACTCTGGAGTACGGCGGTGATAACAAAGCCGATCAATACAGCAGCAAAATGGTTGTCCAGTCCGGAAAGGGCCTGCATGACAGCAGGTGAGTCCTTGAGGAATGACATTGTTGATGACATGGTGGTAAGGCCGGTGAAAAGCACACCGAATCCCAGGACAACTTCCCCTGCCTTTTTAATCCTAGGGTTTTGTACAAACATGACCATGATCACGCCGGACATTAAAAAAACAGGTGCTGCATCTGAGAGATTAAATGCTACCAGCTGGGAAGTCACAGTTGTTCCGATGTTGGCACCGAGAATCACGCCCGCTGCCTGTGACAGATTCATAAGGCCTGCGTTTACGAAGCTTACGACCATAACCGTGGAGGCACTGGACGACTGAATGATGGCTGTGAAGAAGATTCCTACCAGCATCCCCGAAAATCGGTTGGTCGTGAAAAACTCCAGGATCCCTCTCAGCCTGGCACCGGCGGCTTTCTCAAGACCGTCACTCATCAATTTCATTCCGTACAAAAATAGTCCCAGGCCGCCGGCCATCGGTAATAGAAAAGAACTCATTGCTGCCTCCTTGGTTTATATAAAATTTAACATAGATTTTACAAATACATTACTTCTATTTTACTTTAAAATAAGCAAAGAGACAAGAAAAACAGATTGTCATTTTTCATTGTACAAGGTATAATGAACCAAATATAAGGAGGAAGTTTATGAAGCATTATGATTATATTTTAGTGGGCGGAGGACTTTTTAACGGAGTCGTGGCCAGAGAAGCAGGAAAACAGGGGAAATCGTGTCTGGTTGTGGAAAAAAGAGACGCCCTGGGAGGAAATATCATGTGCAGAGATGTGGAAGGAATCCTGGTCCATGAGTATGGAGCACACATTTTCCACACGAGCAATGAGGAAGTATGGAAGTATGTGACCTCGCTGGCAGAATTCAACCATTATATCAACTGTCCGGTAGCCAACTATCACGGTGAGACATATAATCTTCCTTTTAATATGAATACCTTCAGCAAGATGTGGGGAATTACATTTCCCGCTGAGGCAAAAGAGATCATAGAATCCCAGAAACAGAAGGTGGAGGGAGAGCCTTCAAATCTGGAAGAACAGGCCATCAGTCTGGTGGGCACAGACATATATGAGAAACTCATCAAAGGGTATACGGAAAAACAGTGGGGAAGAGACTGTAAGGACCTGCCCGCATCGATCATCAAGAGAATTCCTGTCCGGTACATCTACGACAACAATTATTTTAATGATCCGCATCAGGGAATACCGAAAGAAGGATACAACAAGCTGATTGGGAAGCTGTATGAAGGCTGTGACGTGATGCTCTCCACAGATTATCTGGAAAAGAGAGAGGAACTGGAATGCATGGGGGACAAGGTCATCTACACCGGAACGATCGATTCTTACTATGGATATTGTTTTGGAAAACTGGCCTACCGCAGTCTCAGATTTGAACACGAACTGCTGGAAGAAGAAAATCATCAGGGCGTGGCAGTCATGAACTATACGGACCGGGAGACGCCGTACACGAGAAAGATCGAACACAAGCACTTTGCATTCGGAAAACAGGAAAAAACCGTAGTCACGAAAGAATATCCGGCAGAGTGGGAAGACGGGATGGAACCTTACTACCCGGTCAACGATGAGGAAAACAACCGGTTGTTTGAAAAATACCGCGAGCTGTCCAAAAAGGAAGAAAAAGTTTTGTTCGGAGGAAGACTCGGGGAGTACAAATACTACGATATGGATAAAGTCATCGAGTCTGCTCTGCGGTTTACGAAGGATACACTGCATCTGTGATACTTTTGTGTATATTCTGCCGGGATTAACAGAGAAAATTAAAAAAGGCCGTTTGGAATTTTTTTCAGAATTCTGAACGGTCATTTTTTTGTCCAAGGGGGTTTGCACGATTTTTTAAATCTTGTTATAATAAACTCTATATGCCATGAAATGAAAAAGAATGGAGAATACCAATGCAGATATATAATAACGAAGCACAGAAACAGTATTCCTACATGGAAGAAATGAAAGAGTGGGTAAAGGCACAGGAGGAACGCCTTGGAAGGCCTCTTACCTGTCATATCACCACCTTTGGCTGCCAGATGAATGAGAAAGATTCAGAAAAACTTCTGGGAGTGTTGGAGACCATCGGTTACCGGCAGACAGATACAGAATATGCGGACCTGGTGCTCTTTAATACGTGTACCGTGAGGGAGAATGCAAATACGAAACTTTACGGTCACCTGGGTCATGTAAAGAAAGCAAAAGAACAGAATCCTGAAATGATCATCGGCCTCTGCGGCTGTATGATGCAGGAAGAACAGGTCGTGGAAAAGATCAGGAAAAGCTATCCGTTTGTGGATCTTATATTCGGGACCCACAACATTTTTAAGCTGGCGGAGCTCCTGAAAGCAAGGGCAGATTCCGGAGGAATGATCGTGGATATCTGGAAGGACACGGATCAGATCGTCGAGGACCTCCCGAGCGACCGGAAGTTTTCTTTTAAATGCGGCGTCAATATCATGTTTGGGTGCAATAACTTCTGCAGTTACTGTATCGTCCCCTATGTGCGGGGCCGGGAGCGCAGCCGGAAGCCGGAGGACATCATAAGGGAGATTGAAGGCCTGGTACAGGAAGGAGTCCGGGAAGTGATGCTGCTCGGGCAAAATGTAAATTCCTACGGGAAAAATCTCGATGAGCCGGTGAGCTTTGCGCAGCTTTTACAGAAGATCGAGCAGATCGAAGGGCTTGCCCGCATCCGGTTTATGACGCCTCATCCCAAAGATCTCTCTGATGAACTGATCGAAGTGATGGCTTCTTCGAAGAAGATATGCCGTCACATGCATCTGCCGGTACAGTCCGGAAGCAGCAGAATCTTAAAGAAAATGAACCGGCATTACACAAAAGAAAGCTATCTTGCGCTGGCGGAGAAGATCAAAGAGAAAATTCCGGGGATCGCGATGACCACAGACATTATTGTAGGATTTCCCGGGGAGACGGAAGAAGACTTTGAAGAGACACTGGATGTGGTAAGGAAAGTGAAGTTTGACAGTGCTTATACGTTTGTCTATTCCAAGAGGACGGGGACACCGGCGGCCTCCATGGAAGATCAGGTGGAGCCGGAGGTGGTGAAAAAAAGGTTCAGCCGGCTTCTTGAGGTGATCAAAGAAAGCTCCAAGGACAACAGGAAGGACGGAATCGGGAAAGAGGAGGAGGTCCTTGTAGAAGAGAAAAATACCCACGAGGACGGCATGGTCACCGGCCGGCTTTCCAACAACATATTAGTACATTTTAAAGGGGACGAGAGCCTCATCGGACAGCTCGTCCGGGTAAAGATTACCGAAGAAAAAGGCTTTTATTATATGGGAGAACAGGTAAATGGCTAAATTAACTCCAATGATGGAACAATATATGGCGATCAAAGAACAGAATCAGGACTGCATTCTGTTTTACAGGCTGGGAGATTTTTATGAGATGTTCTTTGACGATGCACTGACGGCTTCCAGGGAACTGGAGATCACACTGACCGGAAAAAACTGCGGCATGGAAGAACGGGCCCCCATGTGCGGAGTCCCGTTCCATGCGGTGGATTCCTATCTCAATAAACTGGTGGAGAAGGGATATAAAGTTGCGATCTGTGAGCAGGTGGAGGACCCGAAACAGACGAAAGGGATCGTAAAGAGAGAGGTCATCAGGATCGTGACTCCGGGAACAAATATTTCCCAGCAGAGTCTGGAAGACGAGAAGAACAATTATCTCATGTGTATTTTCTGCAGCGACGACAGTTTCGGACTGTCTGTGGTGGATGTGACCACGGGAGATTTTCGTACCACATCCATGGATGAACTCCACAAAGTTGTGGATGAGATCTTTAAGTTCGCCCCTGCCGAGATCATATGCAATGACGCATTTATGATCAGCGGTGTGGACATAGAATTTATAAAAGATAAGCTGGGCGTCTCTGTTTCCAATATTGACCATTATTATTTTGACGAAGAACAGGGGGAGGCCGCCATCAAATCCCAGTTCCATGTGGGTAATTTAAACGGTCTGGGCCTTTCAGACCATCCTATGGGAAAGATTGCCACAGGAGCGCTTCTTTTATATCTGCATGAGACTCAGAAAAATGCGTTAAATCATCTGATGTCCGTCTCTCCGTATGAGACAAGTGAATATATGATCATCGACAGTTCCAGCCGGAGGAATCTGGAACTGTGCGAGACGCTGAGGGACAAAAAGAAGAAAGGTTCCCTTCTGGGCGTGCTGGATAAGACGAAAACGGCCATGGGAGCCAGGCTTCTGCGCAGTATGATCGAGCAGCCTCTGATCGACCGAGTAAAGATCGAGGAGAGGTATGATGCGCTGACGTCACTTACCAAACAGGCCATTGCCCGGGAAGAGATCAGGGAATACCTGAATCCGGTCTATGATCTGGAGCGTCTGATGACAAAGGTCAGCTATCAAACAATAAATCCAAGAGATATGATCGCCCTGAAAGTATCACTCCAGTGGCTTCCGCCGATTAAGACGATTCTTGAAGAATGCGGTGACAGCCTGCTGTCCGGCCTCAGAGAAGATTTGGATACGCTGGAGGACGTGGCAGGACTTTTGGAGGATGCCATACTGGAGGAGCCTCCGATCGCAGTCAAAGAAGGGGGCATTATCAAGGATGGTTTTTCTGAACAGATCGATCAGTTAAAGCGCGCCAAGACAGACGGCAAACAGTGGCTGATGCAGCTGGAAGAACGGGAGAGGCGCGCTACCGGAATCAAAACCCTGAAGGTCAAATTCAATAAGGTGTTCGGATATTATCTGGATGTGACCAATTCCTACAAAGACAAGGTGCCGGAACATTACATAAGGAAACAGACGCTCACCAACTCTGAGAGATATACAACGGAGGAGCTGAACAAGCTGGCAGACACGATTCTCGGGGCTGAGGACAGGCTGTGTGCGCTGGAATATGAGACCTTTGCGTCTATCAGGGAAACTCTGGCAGGAGAAATGGAGCGGATCAAGAAAACCGCGGGAGTCATCGCATATCTGGACGTACTCTGCTCCCTTGCCTGTGTGGCAGAACAGAACGGTTATGTGAGACCGAAACTGAACACAAAGGGCCTGATCGATATCAAAGAGGGCCGGCATCCTGTGGTAGAGCAGATGATGTCCAATGATATGTTTATTTCCAATGACACGTATCTGGACAGTAAACGGCACCGGGTTTCCATCATCACCGGGCCCAATATGGCAGGTAAATCGACTTACATGAGACAGTCGGCGCTGATCGTTCTCATGGCCCAGATAGGCTCCTTTGTGCCGGCCCAAAAAGCCAACATCGGCATTGTGGACAGGATCTTTACCCGGGTGGGTGCCTCTGACGATCTTGCCAGCGGACAGAGTACCTTTATGGTGGAGATGAGCGAGGTGGCGAATATTTTAAGGAATGCCACCAAGGACAGCCTGCTGATTTTGGATGAGATCGGCCGGGGCACCAGCACTTATGACGGTCTGAGCATTGCATGGGCCGTGGTGGAGTACATCAGCAATCCTAAGCTTTTAGGTGCCAAGACTCTGTTTGCCACCCATTACCATGAACTCACGGAGCTGGAGGGCAAAATCGGCAGTGTCAATAACTACTGCATCGCCGTAAAAGAACAGGGTGACAACATTGTATTTTTAAGAAAGATTGTGAAAGGCGGAGCAGATAAAAGCTACGGCATTCAGGTCGCCAAACTTGCAGGAGTGCCGGATATGGTCATTCAGAGGGCAAAAGAGATCGTGTCGGAGTTAAGCGACAGTGATATTGTTTCCCAGGCACAGAAAATTCAGGTGAGCAGTGAGCCCCAGCAGCTTTCCCTGTTTGCAAATGACAGTGAGCCGATGATGGAGCACCCGTTTATGGCGGAGATTCGGAAAAAGGATCTGTCTTCCATGACACCGCTGGAAGCGTTAAACTATTTGTATATTCTGCAGAACAGGCTTAGAGAAGAGGAATAGTTATGGCAGAAATTCAGTTATTGGATCAGAAGACAATCGACAATATTGCGGCCGGGGAAGTGATCGAGAGGCCGGCTTCCGTGGTCAAGGAGCTGGTGGAAAATGCCATCGATGCAAAAGCCACAGCGGTTACCGTTGAGATCAGAGACGGCGGCATGACTCTTATGAGGGTGACGGACAACGGGTGCGGTATTCCGAAAGAGGAAGTGAGGACAGCGTTTCTGCGCCACGCGACGAGCAAGATACGCACCGTGGAGGACCTGGTATCCGTCTCATCCCTGGGATTCCGCGGAGAGGCACTCTCAAGCATCAGCGCGGTCGGACAGGTGGAAGTCATCACCAAAACCGCGGGGGCTTTTTCCGGAGTTTCTTATAAGATTTTTGGCGGAGAAGAACAGGGACTTGATGAGATCGGCGCTCCGGACGGGACGACATTTCTTGTGCGCAATCTGTTTTACAATACGCCGGCCAGACGGAAATTTCTGAAAAGTCCGGTGACCGAGGCGGGATACGTAGAACAGATTATGGTGCATATGGCATTGAGCCACCCGGATATTGCGTTTAAATTTATTCATAACAGCAAGAATAAGATGTATACGTCGGGAAATGGAAATGTAAAAGATATCATTTACCATTTATATGGCAGAGATGTGGCGGGAGCTCTCCTGCCGATTTCGTTAAAGGGGCCGACGGTCAGTGTGGACGGGTATGTGGGAAAACCATTTATCTCCCGCGGGAACCGGAATTATGAGAGTTATTTTATAAACGGCAGGTATATTAAGAGCAAAATTATCTATAAAGCCATTGAGGATGGGTATAAAACGTTCACCATGGCCCACAAGTATCCGTTCGTATGCCTGAACATAGAAGTGGAGCCGGAACTTCTGGACGTCAATGTACATCCGACAAAGATGGAGATCCGTTTCCGCAACGAAAAAGAACTGTATGAGCTTTTGGCGTCGGGCATTAAGGAGACGCTGTCTCACAGAGAGATGATACCGAAAGCAGAGCTCGGAAAGCAGAAGAAAGAAGCAAAGCCTGTGCTTCCGGAAAAAATGCCGGAGCCCTTTGAACAGGTGAGAAGAGAAGAGCGTCACGAGGAGAAAGCAGCAGAATATACTGCTCCCGAAATTCCGGCCGGACCACAGGGGACTCTGAAGAAATATGCTGCGAAACCAGAGGCAAAGAAGTCTGTTTTTGCCGGAGTCAATTATAGAAACGATGACGGGAAAGAAGATTTACAGCAGATGACACTCAATGAAACCTCTCTTCTGGATGAGGAGGCAAAGCCGGACCGGAAAGTGATTGGACAGCTTTTTAAGACTTACTGGCTGATCGAGTACGAAGACCAGCTGTTTATCATGGACCAGCATGCGGCACATGAGAAAGTGAATTATGAAAAGCTCATGAAGAGCTTCAGAGAAAAAAAGATTTACAGCCAGGGAGTGGAGCCGCCCTACGTGGTAACGCTGTCTATGGCAGAGGCAAAAGTGCTCGAAGAGACAAAAGACATCTTTCAGGAACTCGGATTTACGATCGAGGCGTTCGGAGGCAATGAGTTCTGTATCCGGCAGGTGCCCGCAAATTTATACGGCCTGAAAGAGAAAGAACTGTTTATGGAGCTTTTGGACTCTCTCACCGCGGATGGGGTGAAAAAAGATCCGGAGATGATCACGGATAAGATCGCTTCCATGGCATGCAAAATGTCGGCGAAAGGAAACCAGAGAATGTCTCTTCCGGAGGTGAGAAATCTTTTAGACCTACTGATGGAGTGTGAAAATCCGTATACATGTCCCCATGGGCGGCCGACGATGATCAAGATGAGCAAGTATGAAATAGAGAAAAAATTCAAGAGAATAATATGAGTTTTTTATCACTATTGTTGGTTTGCAGGGAAAGGATGGGATTATGAACGATCAAGATTTGCTGGCTCTGGCGAAACGGGCCCGGGAGTTTGCTTATGCGCCCTATTCCGGGTTTTTGGTTGGCGCGGCTCTTTTGTGTAAGGACGGGACCGTCTTTACCGGGTGTAATGTGGAGAATGCCTCTTACGGCGCGGCGATTTGTGCGGAGCGCAATGCCGTGAGTACAGCCGTGGCTGCGGGATACAGGGAGTTTGAATCCATCGCCATTGCGGCAGAGGGAGACGGATGTGTTTATCCGTGCGGCATTTGTCTGCAGGTGCTGAACGAATTTTCGAAGGATCTGCGGGTGATCTGTCAGGACGGAGATGACTTCCGGAGTTTCCCACTGAAAGAACTTCTGCCGAAAGGATTTGACAGCCTATGAAGCCGATGATCATATTGACCGGGCCCACGGCAGCGGGGAAGACAGAGCTGTCCATCAAACTGGCAGAGGCAGTCGGCGGAGAGATCATTTCCGCCGATTCCATGCAGGTCTACAAAAAAATGAACATTGGGACTGCAAAGATCATGCCGGAGGAGATGGATGGAATCCCGCATTATCTGGTAGATGAATTGGAACCGGATGAGGAGTTTCATGTAGTCCGGTTTCAGCAGATGGCGAAACGGGCGGCAGAGAAGATTTATGAAAAAGGGAAGATTCCAATCGTCGTCGGCGGAACCGGTTTTTATATTCAGGCTCTTTTATATGATATAGATTTTTCAGAAGAGGATGCAGACCGGGGATACAGAGACAGACTGAAGAAGCTGGCAGAGGAAAAAGGAAATGGATATCTCCACCGGATGCTTGCGGAAGTTGACCCGGAATCCGCACAGGCTGTCCATGAAAATAACATAAAAAGGGTGATCCGGGCATTGGAGTTTTACGAAAAGACGGGAACCAAGATTTCCATGCACAATGAACAGGAGAGAACCAAGGAATCCCGTTATAATTTTGTCTATTTTGTCCTGACTCATGAGCGGAAGATTCTGTATGACAGAATCAACCAGCGGGTTGACCGGATGATAGAGGCAGGGCTGATCGATGAGGTCAGACAGCTTGCCTGTGAGGGGTATACAAAAGACATGGTATCCATGCAGGGGATCGGTTATAAAGAAGTTTTTGATTATCTGGAGGGGAAACAGGACCTTGCAGAGACCGCAGAGCGCATCAAAAAAGATACGAGGCACTTTGCAAAGCGGCAGCTCACGTGGTTTCGTCGGGAAAAGGAAGTCACGATGATCAACAGGCAGGATTACCGAATGGAAGATGAAATTCTGGCATTTATGCTGGAAAAAATCAGAGAGAAAGGCATATGGGATGGATCAGTTAAAAGAATACTATAAAGAACTAGGTGTGTCCGGAGAAGTATATGACTATGCAAAGAACATTGAGTCATCGCTTTCCGAGAGATTTGCAGAATTTGATGCAGTGGCAGAATTTAATCAGCTGAAAGTGCTGAAGGCTATGAAGAAGAACCGCATTTCAGAGGCACATCTCGGAGGAACCACGGGATACGGATATGATGATATCGGGAGAGAGGCGATCGAGGGAGTTTACGCGGATATCTTTCAAACTGAGGATGCCCTGGTACGCCCGCAGATTACCTGCGGCACCCACGCTTTAGGACTGGCACTGAGCGCAAATTTAAGACCGGGCGATGAAGTCATGTCTCCGGTCGGAAAGCCTTATGACACATTGGAAGAAGTGATCGGCATACGGCCTTCCAAAGGCTCTCTGGCTGAGTATGGAATCACCTATGCCCAGGCGGACCTGAAGCAGGACGGCTCTTTTGACTATGATGCCATAAAAAAAGCCATAAACGAAAGGACGAAACTGGTCACGATCCAGAGGTCCAAAGGCTATGCCACCCGGCCGACACTTTCTGTCGGGAGGATCGGGGAACTGATCTCATTCGTAAAGGATATAAAGCCGTCAGTCATTGTCATGGTGGACAACTGCTATGGAGAATTTGTCGAGGAGACAGAGCCGTCCCAGGCAGGAGCAGACTTAGTCGTTGGCTCGCTCATCAAAAATCCGGGAGGAGGGCTGGCACCGATCGGAGGTTATATCTGCGGAAAGAAGGAGTTGATCGAGCAGTGTGCATACAGACTGACGACACCCGGACTCGGAAAAGAAGTTGGGGCATCTCTGGGAGTCAACCGCCAGTTCCTGCAGGGATTGTTTCTCGCGCCCACAGTGGTGAACAGCGCCCTGAAAGGAGCCGTATTTGCGGCCAACCTGTATGAAAGTCTCGGGTTTAAAGTGGTCCCTGACGGAAAGGAGAGCCGTCACGACATCATTCAGGCGGTAGAGTTCAATGACCCTGAAAAGCTGAAAGCTTTCTGTCAGGGAATCCAGGCGGCTTCTCCGGTGGACAGCTATGTAACTCCGGAGCCGTGGGATATGCCGGGCTATGACAGCCAGGTCATTATGGCAGCAGGGGCATTTGTCTCAGGCTCCTCCATCGAACTCAGTGCAGACGGCCCGATGAAGCCTCCGTATGCAGCCTATTTCCAGGGGGGACTTACCTATCCCCATGCCAAGTACGGGATTACAATGTCTCTTCAGCGGATGGCGGAAAAAGGGCTTGTGCGGCTGTGATGTCGGATGCCGGTTTTTTGTGTCGGGGGAATAAGAAAAACTTAAGGAAACCGTCATAGTTCCTGGGTATACAAGAAAAAGATCTTATGGTAAGATTTATTAATGAGAAATGTTTTTTTGCGTATTCCTTTGAGGAAAGGAATCTATGGAAAAGAGACATTACACAATCAAAGAGCTTCCGGAGTCTGAGCGCCCTTATGAAAAATGCGAGCGGCTGGGACCGGAGGCGCTGACAGATGCGGAGCTTTTAGCTGCCGTTTTAAGAAGCGGTGCGAAGGACAAAAGAGCCACGGCTCTGGCTGTGGAGATCTTAGGCCTGCATCCATATTATGAGGGGCTTCTGGGTATCTGTCATGTTACAATGAATGAACTGATGAGGATCAGAGGCATCGGCAGGGTAAAGGCAGTACAGATTCTTTGTATTGCAGAGCTTTCCATGAGGCTGTCCTCTCAGAAAGTACATAAGAAGATCAGTTTTCATACTCCAAAGTCCATTGCGGATTATTATATGGAAAAAATGCGTCACTTGAACAGGGAAGAAATGATTTTAATTCTTTTTAATGGGAAGAATAAAGTCATCAAAGAACTGAAGGTATCCGTAGGTACGGTCAATCAGACAGTGGCGTCACCCAGGGAAGTATTCCTGGAAGCATTGAAGTATGAAGCGGTCTATTTAATTTTGCTGCACAATCACCCTTCCGGGGACCCCACTCCCAGCAGGCAGGATGTATCTGTCACGAAACGGATAAAAGAAGCAGGAGAACTGCTCGGCATTTATCTGTCCGACCATATCATCATCGGAGACCGTTCTTACGTAAGTTTTAAAGAACAACAATTACTATAGCCCGATGGGCGGTATGGAATGGAGTGCTTATGAAGAAGGGACTGATTGGAATCGAGCTGGGCTCTAAGAATCTGAGAATCTATTCGAAAGAAAAAGACCAGATTCTAAGGCTTAAAAATGTCATTGCCCTGACAGAAGATTCGGAGACAGCAGCGGTAGGAAACGAAGCGTTTTCAATGTATGAGAAAGAGCCGCATCAGATACAGATTATTACACCGATGGTCCACGGGGTGATCGGCGATTATACGAATATGCGCAGGCTTCTTGCCCAGATCCTCAGACGTTATCTGAGGAAGTTAAAAAAATATGAATTTTACATGGCTGTGCCGTCAGATATCACCGGTGTGGAACGCAGAGCATTTTATGATTTGATGCTTGAGTCATTCCGGTCGGTAAAAGAGGTCAGGCTATGTCCAAAACCGATGGCGGATGCAGTTGGACTGGGCATTGATGTAGGGGCTCCCTGCGGCAACATGGTGATCAATATGGGAGCCGATACGACCGAGATCTCTGTAATCTCCCTCGGGGGCATCGTGAGAAGCCGCCTGGTAAAGCAGGGAGGCAGTCAGATCGACCAGTGGATGATCTCAAAGCTAAAGAGAAACCACAATATTGAGATCGGGATGAAGAGCGCGGAGCGGTTAAAGCTTTTGTATGCCAGAAGGGAAGAAGAAGGGAAACCTGCCTATGTAAAAGGCAGAGACCTTGTCAGCGGGCTGCCAAAGAAGATCCAGGTTCCGGGAGATCTGGCTGAAGAAAAGGTAAGAAGTTATGTCAACGACATTATTATCGAAGCCAAAGCCATGCTGGAAGTGATTCCTCCGGAACTGGCATCGGATATCATGGTGGAGGGCATTTATCTGTCAGGGGGAAGTTCCTCCTTTCAAAAGATTCCGGAGTGGATGGAGGATGCCATCGGCATTCATATCCGCACCGGGGAACAGCCGGAGGAGAGTGTTGTCCGCGGCTTGAAGACGATGATGAACAAAGATTACAAATACCAGTGAGGAAAGTGAAATGAAATTTCAGAAGAAAAATATGCGTTCGAGGCATTACCTGTTCATTTTTGCAGGGGTGTGCTTTTTGTTAATCGGGATCAGTGTTTTTGCAGGGGGTGTGCTGTCTCCGGTCAAAGCATTGGCCACAGGAATTTTAAGTCCTATGCAGAAAGGGATTAATTCCATCGGGAACGGTATTTTTTCCTGGAATGAAAATATTAAAACCAAAGAACAGCTGAAAGAAGATAACAAAGTCCTTCAGGAGAAGATCGATTCCCTGAAGATGCAGAACCGGATTCTGTCTCAGGATCAGGTAGAGCTTGAGCGTCTTCAGGATCTTTTGAAGCTCAAAGCAAAATATAAAAAATACAGTACGGTCGGGGCCAGAGTCATCAGCAAGGGTTCCGGCAACTGGTTTGAAATCTTTGCCATCGACAAAGGCAGCAAAGACGGCATTAAGAAAAACATGAATGTGATTGCAGACAATGGGCTGGTAGGCATCGTATACGATGTGTCTGATCATTATGCAAAGGTGCGGACGATCATCAATGATACCAGCATGGTCAGCGCCATGTTTTTGAAGACAAAGGATTCCTGCATCGTCAGGGGAAGTCTGAGCACGATGTCTGACGGCTACCTGGAAGTCGTATATATTGATAAGAACGCAAAGGTCAAAGAAGGCGATGAGCTGGTGACCTCATATTTGAGTTCTAAATTTGTGGAAGGAATCTCCATTGGTAAAGTATCCGATATCAAGCTGGATTCCACAAAGCTTACAAAGACCGCAAAGGTCACACCGATCGTGGATTTCAAGCACTTAAAGGAAGTCCTTGTGATCACGGACCTGAAAGAAAATGTTAATCTGGATGAAAAGACAAAAGAATAGGCAGGTGGGATGATGAGACTGAAACGGACTTTATTTTATATTCTATCTGTAATCTTTTGTTTCCTTCTGCAGACATCGGTGTTTCAGTTTTTAAAACTTGCCGATGTCATGCCGAACGTTCTGCTGATCCTGACGGTGACCCTGGGACTGATCAGGGGAAAGAAAGCAGGGATCGGCATCGGATTTTCCTGCGGTCTGCTGATCGATATATTTTTCGGTGACGTTCTCGGGCAGTATGCCCTTCTTTATCTGCTCATCGGCTATATCAACGGATGTTTCAACTCTTTTTTTTATGAAGACGACGTCCTTCTGCCGTTCGGGCTTTTAGTCATCAATACCCTGGCTTACAGCTTTGCGATCTTTTTCTTTTTCTTTGCACTGAGAGGAAGATTTGCATTTTTCAGTTACTTAAAAGATATTATGATACCGGAAGCGGTCTATACGGGGCTGATCGCGCTGCCTCTGTATAAACTTCTTCTGTTCATCGACGTACGCATCAGTGATTCAGAAAAAAGGAGCATGTTCTAGTGTTTAGAAAGTTACAAAACCGGGTTGAAAAATTATTGGCAAACAGGCTTCTGGCAATGGCTGTTTTATTTGCAGTTCTCTTTCTTGTACTGGTCTGCCGGCTGTTTGTCATTCAGATCGTTCAGGGGCAGTCACATAAAGAAGACTTCACCTACAAAGTAGAAAAGACCGTCAAGACTTCCGGTACGAGAGGAAATATCTATGACTGCAACGGAAAACTTCTGGCATATAACAAAATGGTTTATACGGTCAATTTTCAGAATGACAATAAGTTTAAAACGCTGGCTCAGGAAAATAAGACTTCTGAGAACTATGAAAAAAATAAGGTGATTTATGAAGTGATCAAGATCCTGGAAAAAAACAAAGATTCCTTCAAGAGCGATATTCCGATCGAGATCACAGGAAACGGCACATTCCGCTTTACGGAGAAAGGCTCCAGACTGGAACGGTTCAAGAGGGAAGCATTCGGCATCGGGACAGATACGAAGGGGCTTTCCAAGGAACGTTTAAAGCTCCGTCAGCAGCAGCTGAATGCCAGTGCGGAGGAAGTGTTTGAGTACTTAAGAAACGGGACTATGGGAAGTCCCGGGGTCGGGAAAATGTTTGACATCGATGAGAAGTATTCAGACAAAGATGCTTTAAAGATCATGTCTGTCCGATACAGCGCCTACTTAAGCCGCTATTCTCAGTATATGAAGGTGACCTTTGCCACGGAGGTGAGCAGCAGGAGTATCGCGGAGATCGAAGAACGCTCCAATGAGCTTACGGGCATCGACGTGAGCACCAAGTCCATCCGGGTTTATAAAAACAGTGAAGCCATGTCTCATGTGATCGGTTATACCGGTACCATCAATACCGAGGAGCTTGATGACTATAATAAAGGAAAAAAGGAAAGCGACAAAGATTATTATGCGATGGACGATGCGGTCGGAAAGGCAGGCATTGAAAAAGAGCTGGAGTCTTATCTGCACGGCAGCAGCGGCAGCCAGAGCATGATCGTTAACAATATAGGAAAGATCGTAAAAACGACTAAGACAGAAAAGGCAGGAACAGGAAATAACGTAGTCCTGTCGATCGACAGCGATCTTCAGGAATATGCATATAACTTGCTGGAGAGAAGAATCACAGGCATCGTTCTGTCTAAACTCACCACCTCTGATTCCAAGGGTGACAGAAGCAATATAAGGATTCCGATCAAAGATGTCTACTATTCACTGATTGGAAACAGTATTGTAGACATCACGGACCTGAACGGAGAGCGTGCAAATTCTTACGAAAAGAGCATGTATAAAAAGATTCAGAGCCTCAAAAAGGACAGTATTAAAACGATTCGGAAGAATCTTACGGGCAGTACAAAGGCTTACAAAGACGAGAGTGAGGAAAAGCAGAATTATGCTGACTATGTGTATAAGATGCTTTCCAGGAAAAAAGTTCTCTTAACCGGCTCTATTGACACGAAGGACAAGACATATCTCAGATGGAAAGATGAAAAGATCGGCCTGGGTGAGTTCCTCAAATATGCCATCAATAAAGAATGGATCGATATTTCCATGCTGGATCTGCCGTCCAAATACAGTGATACAGAACAGATCTTTGACGCGCTTGTGTCCTATGTGGAAGAACAGCTTGAAAAGGATGATGAATTTGATCTGACGGTTTGCGAACAGAAGATCGGAACCGGTGAACTCAGCGGAAGGTCTGTTTGTCTACTTTTGTACGAGCAGGGGGTACTGAATAAGAAAAAAGACGCAGGGACCTATCAGAGCCTGAAGAGCGGTTCCCTGGATGCCTACTCCTTTATACGCCAGAAGCTTTCAAAAAGAGAGATTACACCGGCCCAGCTCGGACTGGATCCATGTTCCGGCTCCATTGTGATCACAGATCCCGACACGGGAAAAGTGAAAGCCATGGTCAGCTATCCGGGATATGACAGCAATAAGCTGTCCAACGGAATCGACAACGACTACTACCGGCAGCTGGCCAATTCCACGGCGACGCCTCTTTACAATCAGGTGCTGAACCACAGAACGGCTCCGGGGTCCACTTTCAAGCCTTTGTCTGCGATCACCGCCCTGAATGAGGGAACAATTTCCACTGGCACTCAGATACAGTGTACCGGCGTGTTTGACAAGATCAGTCCTGCGGCCCACTGCTGGATTTATCCCAACGGAAAGCACGGCTACAATAATGTGGCCGGGGCATTAGAAGTCTCTTGTAATTGCTTCTTTTATGAGGTAGGATATGACTTAGGCATGACAGGGTCATCATACAGCAGCAAGAAAGGCCTGGAGGCTTTGAAAAAATATGCGACCAAGGTAGGACTGAATAAA
The DNA here is from genome assembly GCF_014467075.1 of Anaerostipes caccae L1-92. Lineage (NCBI taxonomy): Bacteria > Bacillati > Bacillota > Clostridia > Lachnospirales > Lachnospiraceae > Anaerostipes > Anaerostipes caccae. The sequence continues at coordinate 2,244,873 of NZ_AP023027.1, read as the reverse complement.
AAGTCCGGCATAGAGCTGAGCGAGATGGCTCCGCATATTTCAGATGAGACCTCTGTGCGTTCTGCCATCGGACAGGGAACAAACAGCTTCACGCCGAGCCAGATTTCCAACTACGTGACGACGCTGTCAAATAAGGGAACTGTCTACGACCTGAGTATCTTAGATAAAGTTACCACATCGGGCGGAAAGACAGTGAAAAAATACGGTGTCAAGAAGAAGAGCAAACTCACGCTGAATGATGACTCTTACTGGGATGCGGTCTGGTCCGGCATGCGCAGGGTTGTTTCCGGAAAGAAAGGCGCTGTGACCAGTATATTTAAAGGGCTCAATGTGAAAGTGGCGGGCAAGACAGGAACCGCCCAGGAAGATAAGAAACGGCCGAATCATGCGCTGTTCATATCTTTCGGTCCCTATGAGGATCCTGAGATCACGGTCACCGCGGTCATCCCTTATGGATATACGTCATCCAATGCGGCAGCCGCGGCGAAGGATGTCTATAAGTATTATTTTGCAAATGATAAAGAGAAGGCGAAATTAAGGAAGGACAAGAAAGTAATTTCTGCGGCCGGTTCAGTATCCGATTAAGAGAGGTGAATATATATGAAAGAACCAGTATTGTTAAAGGGAAACAATTTTGGTTTGACGATTGTCCTGGATGACAAGATAGAATTTGAAGAACTGCTTACCATTATTGCGAAAAAGTTTGTGGAGGCCGCAAAGTTCTTCAACACCAAGACCCAGGTTGTGTTAAAGATCGAAGGAAGGGTGTTGAGTGTGGAGGAAACCGAACGGGTTCTGGAGACAATCTCAGAAAACAGCTCCCTTTCTATTGCTTATGTAATGGAAGGGGACCAGGTTTTGGAAACGAAATTTAAAAAGGTGATCGAAGAACGGTCAATCAGGCTGAAAGAGTCCCAGAACGAATCCCGGTTAAAAAGCGGAGGAGTCTCCTTCGGACAATTTTATCAGGGGACTTTGAGATCCGGACAGAGTCTGGAATCCGATGCCAGTGTGGTAGTCATCGGGGATGTGAATCCCGGAGCCACCGTGAAGGCAAAAGGCAATATCGTCGTACTGGGATGTGTAAAAGGCTATGTGTTTGCAGGAGTGGACGGGAATGACAAAGCTTTCATCGCTGCCCTGGAGATGAAGCCGATGCAGATTCGGATCGGCAGTTATATTGCGAGATCATCCGATCAGGAATCTGCAAAGAAGCGGCTGTTTGGAAAAAAAGCAAAGCAGGGTGACGAGGAAGCCAAGATTGCATTTGTAGAGGATGAAAATATTTACATAGAACCTATATCAAAATCACTTCTGAATGAAATTACAGCTTAAAACAATGGAGGAAGAAAACAATGAGTGAAGTAATCGTAATCACATCAGGAAAAGGCGGCGTTGGGAAAACAACCACGACGGCCAACGTAGGAACCGGTCTGGCAAAAGAAGGGAAAAAGGTTGTACTGATCGACACGGACATCGGACTCAGGAATCTGGATGTGGTCATGGGGCTGGAAAACAGGATTGTCTATAATCTTGTCGATGTGGTAGAGGGAAACTGCAGGATCAAACAGGCGATGATCAAGGACAAAAAATATCCTGATCTTTATCTTCTGCCTTCTGCACAGACAAGGGATAAATCTTCTGTGAGTCCAGAGCAGATGAAAAAAGTTGTGGATGAGCTGAAAGAAGAGTTTGACTATATCCTTCTGGACTGCCCCGCAGGGATTGAACAGGGATTCCAGAATGCCATCGCAGGAGCAGACCGTGCACTGATCGTGACGACCCCGGAGGTATCTGCGATCCGTGATGCAGACCGGATTATAGGGCTTTTGGAGGCAAATGAGATACATAAGATCGACCTGGTCATCAACAGGATCCGTATGGATATGGTAAAAAGAGGGGACATGCTTTCCAAGGATGATGTGCTGGATATCCTGGCTATTGAGCTGATCGGAGTTGTGCCGGATGATGAGAACATTGTCGTCTCCACAAACCAGGGAGAACCTCTTGTGGGCAGTGACAGTATAGCAGGAAAGGCTTATACAAATATCTGTAAGAGAGTTATGGGACAAGAAGTACCGTTTTTGGATTTGGATACCAAATCATTCTTCGAGAAACTTGCCGGTATCTTCAAAAAATAGGGAAGGGGTAGAAGAATGGGTTTGTTTGACAGCTTTTTTAAAAAGAAAAATTCGGCGGATGAAGCCAAAGACCGGTTAAAGCTCCTGCTTGTTTCTGACCGTTCCAATTGCTCTCCGGAAACGATGGAACTGATTAAAAATGACATTATCAAAGTGATTTCAAAATATATGGAGATCGATGCCCAGGGACTGGACATCCAGATCACCCAAAACGACGAGGAACACACAGGACCGGCTCTGTTTGCGAATATCCCGATCCGGGAAATGAAAAAGAAAAAATAGACATGGAGTGATAAAATGCTTAGAAACTACCGACTGCAAAACTACAATATAAAGCTGGTTCTCAATGTATTGGTGCTGGCCACATTAGGAATTATTTTTATCCACAGCGCAAATCCGTCTTTTGTGATGAAACAGGGCTTGGGTCTGATCCTTTGTTTTGCTGTCATGGCAGTAGTTTCACTGATCGATTATCAGACGTGGCTTCGGAGTTCCAATCTGCTCTATATCATCAATCTTTTGCTGCTGATCGGCGTTAAGCTGTTCGGAAAAGACGTAAACGGGGCAAAGCGCTGGTTTTCACTGGGCCCCCTGGGTACGCTTCAGCCGTCAGAACTCAGCAAGATCGTGATGATCATAGTCATCGCAGATTTCGTAGTCCGCCATGAGGATGATCTGAACGAACCGAAAGTATTGGGCAAACTTGCGCTTTTATGTGCACCGCCGCTGTATCTGATTTTAAAACAGCCCAATCTGTCCACGACACTGGATATCGTTTTTATCATTCTTGCCATCGTCTTTGTGGGAGGATTAAGCTCAAAGCTGATCCTTAGAGTTTTGATCATAGGGATTCCCCTTTTTGCAGTGTTTATATGGTATGTCCAGACACCGGGACAGATTCTTTTAGAGTCTCATCAGGTAGCGCGGATTATGTCCTTTTTAAACCCGGCAGCCTATGCGGATTCTACGGCACTCCAGACAGCCAATTCTGTCATGGCCATCGGGTCCGGCGGTTTGTTCGGGAAGGGATTCGGGTCGAATACGATCTCGGATGTCTCCGCCAGCGATGTAAATCTGGTCTCAGAACGCCAGACAGACTTTATATTTTCTGTGGTGGGAGAAGAGTTCGGATTTTTAGGATGTCTTGTTGTGATCGGACTCCTGGTTCTTTTAGTAGCCCAGTGCCTGAATGTGGCCCGGAAAGCCGATAATGGAGCAGCCAAAATGGTAGCTGTGGGCGTGTCTGCCTATATGGGATTCCAGTCTTTTATCAACATTGGAGTCGCCACGGGAACTCTGCCCAATACAGGACTTCCGCTGCCGTTTATCAGCTATGGCCTGAGTTCACTCTTGTCGGCATCCATTGCCATCGGCCTGCTGCTGAATATCTATCTTCAACGCAAAAAATATTAGGAGGAACCTTTATGAATGTAGGATTAGTTGCGCACGATGCGAAAAAAATGCTGATGCAGAACCTCTGCATTGCTTATCAGGATATTTTGAGGCGGCATACGCTGTACGCCACAGCCACCACGGGAAAGGTGATTGAGGAAGTGACAAACTTAACGATTCACAAGCTTCAGGTGGGACATTTCGGCGGCATGCATCAGATCGGAGCGCTGATCGAAAACAATGAAATGGATCTTCTGATCTTTCTGCAGGATCCGGACAACAAGCAGAGGACACAGGGCTTCTATGACGTACTGAACCTTTGTGACAAACATAACATCCCATGTGCCACCAATCTGCCGACGGCAGAGGCTCTGATCATGGCCCTGGACCGGGGGGATCTGGACTGGAGAGAGATGTATACTCAATAGGCTGTCACATGGCAGTCTTTCTTTTCATTTCTCAGGGCATTTACTTGAAATCAGGAGGACAGAATGAAAAAACGAATTTTATGTATATGTATGACGGCAGTACTGCTCATTTCTCTGACCGGGTGCAGCGCGGCGGATACACTGACGCAGCTTTCCGTTACTTATGAAAAACATCTGGAGAAGAATCAGGATGAGCTTAGGACGGAGACTCTGGGGGATAACTGGAAGTCGAAAGGAGCCTATGTAGGCGTTATATCCAGGGAGGATGCCGATACAGAGCAGTATTCCGGAGTGAAAGAAGCGCTGCTCGTCAACAATACGACAAATCAGGTGGTCGCTGCGCAGAAGGTATTTGACAAGGCCTACCCTGCGAGTATTACAAAAATCATGACGGCCCTTCTGGTGTTGGAAAACTGCAGGCTCGACGATGTTGTAACCATTGATAAAGATATCACCTTCGATGACCCGGCAGCGGTGAGCCTGCATCTGAAAAAAGGTGACAAGATCACAGTAGAAGCCCTTTTAAACGGACTGATCGTCATGTCGGCCAATGATACTGCCATCGCTCTCGGAAGAAAGGTTGCAGGCAGTGACAAAAAGTTTGTGGCAATGATGAATAAACGGGCTCGTGAACTTGGAGCTACCAATACAAATTTTGAGAATCCAAACGGCCTGCATTTGAAGAATCATTATACGACTGCGTATGACCTGTACCTGATCTTCCAGGAACTGGTGAAACATAATGAATTTTTATCCATTGCAGGAAAGGCGAGCAGTTATATAGAATATACAAACCAAAAAAACAAACTCCAGGCATTTGATATGGCAGCGACCAATCAGTACCTGCTGGGCAATTATAATCTTCCTCACAAAGTGTTTATGCTGGGAGGAAAGACGGGGACGACAACAGAAGCAGGTTCCTGTCTGATCATTCTCACAAAAAACGAGGAGGGTGAAGAATTCATTTCTGTCATTTTAAAAGCTTCCAGCAAACAAACTCTATATCACACGATGACAGAAGTATTGAAAAAGGAAAATTAAGAAGATGGAACTCTACAACACTTACTCGGCACATTTGAAAAAGAGATTCGGGGAGAAAGTATATAAGCTCCCGGTCAATCTTCCTGTGACCTGTCCGAACCGGATGGAAGGCAGAGGCTGCAGTTTCTGTGCCGGAGTCGGGACCGGCTTTGAAGCCATGTCTGAAACAGTGCCTGTAAAGGATCAGCTGAACAGGACAAAAGCTTATATCGGCAAACGGTATGGGGCAAAAAAGTTTTTAGCCTATTTTCAGAATTACACGAATACATTTCTGCCTATTGGGGAATTTCGTAACTATGTGCTGGAAGCACTGGAGGAAGAAGATATTGTGGGAATTTCAATATCCACAAGACCTGACTGTATCCGAAAAGATTATCTGGAGTTTTTAAATGAGATACAACAGGAGCGGGGAGCCGCCGTGACCATAGAATTTGGACTTCAGACGGTCAATTACCATACATTGAAGAAAATGAACAGGGGCCATACTCTGGCAGAGTATTTAAATGCGGTTCTCCTCACGGCCCCCTTCGGGTTTGAGATCTGTACCCATGTCATTCTAAATCTGCCCGGAGACACAGTAGAAGATGCAGTGGAGACAGCCAGGGTGATTTCTGCCCTGCCCGTGTCTGTGGTCAAGGCCCATTCTCTTTATATTCCGAAGAACTCCGTATTGTATGAAGAATACAGGGATGGTAAAATATCATTATGCACAAAAGAAGAATATATCAACCGGCTGGCAGAGTTTGTGGCAGAACTTAGAAAAGATATTGTCATCGAGAGGCTTTTCAGCAGAGTACCCGAGGAAGATGCCGTATTTTCAAACTGGGGTGTCAGCTGGTGGAAATTAAAGGATCTGTTTGAGGAAACGATGAAACAAAAAGGATATGTCCAGGGATGCAGATGTAATTATTTAGACGGGGCAGCTTTGAGGCGCTGGAGGATATAGATGGCTAGGAAAAAATCGAGATGGAATATTGGGACTGTTGTTTTTCTTGTCCTGCTGATCTATGTTCTGATCAACGTAATGATCTTCATAGGCAAGGAAAAGCTGACAGTTTATAAAGTGACAGAAGATAAAATTTCATCGACATATTCCCTCACCGGAATCGCCCTGAGGAACGAGAAACTTTTGAAGGCCGAAGACGACGGTTATATTACATATTATACGGAAGAGGGGAAAAGGGTCAAAAAGTCCGGCATGCTTTATGTTTTGGACAAGAACGGAAAGGTCCAGAAAGAGTTTGCCAATCAGGTGGAAGAAATGAAGGGAAGAGGAGATATTCAGGAGAATACCAGGATCAAAAGCCGGCTTTCCGAGTTTAAATCTATCTACTCCGACAAAGATTTTGAAGATGTCTATGACTTGAAATATGATCTGAAAAATGCTGTGCTGGGCATCAATGAAAAATCTCTGAAGAAGGTCATGGAACAGGTCAAAGAACAGGTCGGGGATGCGTCGTTTTCTACCAGAAGGAGCAGTATCAGCGGCATTGCAAGCTTCTATTCGGACTCCTTCGACGGCAGGGAGGCAGGCCAGATAAAAGCGAGTGATTTTGAGAGAGAAAATTACAGGGTTACAAAACTGAATTCTACAGACAAAGTGAAAAAAGGGGACACCGTATGCAGGGTGACGAAGAGTGAAAAATGGACACTGGCGGTCCTTCTTGATAAGGAGCAGTATACCAGCCTAAAAGGCAGAAAGACTGTAACCGTGAAATTTGTGGATGATCAGATGAAAGCAGAGGCCGGCGTTGAGACCGAAAAAAAAGAAGACGGCTATTTTGCCTATCTGTCTCTGGATCAATATCTGATCCGCTACATCGGAGAACGGTATGTAGATATCGATCTGCTCCTGGATACGTATCAGGGACTTAAAATTCCGGATTCTGCGATCGTCTCAAAACAGTTTTATCAGGTTCCGGTCAAGTATATTACAAAAGGTAATAACGGAGCCGGCGAGGGGTTCAGTGTCAGAACCACGTCCAAGGACGGAAATGTCAAGGTGGAACAAAAAGAATTTAAGATTTATAAAAAGACAAAGAATTACTGTTATCTTGATCCGGAAGAGGTGGAGGAAGGCACTACCTTTGAGGCAATGGATGCCGGTGACCGCTTTACGGTAGGAGAAAAGAAGAGACTGAAAGGAGTCTACTGCACGAATCAGGGCTATGCTGATTTCCGTCCGGTACAGGTTATTGTAAATAAAGACGGCTATACCATAGTAGAGACAGATACGTTAAATGGCATCCGGCTGTATGATTTTGTCGTTCTCGACAGCAAAGCGATCAAAGAAAACCAAATCATATATTAAAGTTAGGAAGTGTGTGATATGTTAATCGACCAGTACAAATTAGTGAAAGAAAATGTAAAGGCTGCCTGTGAAAAGGCGGGGAGAGATCCAAAAGAGGTGACTGTGATCGCGGTCAGCAAGACAAAACCTCTGTCTATGATCGAGGAGCTGATGGACTGCGGGGTCATGGATTTCGGGGAAAACAAGGTCCAGGAAATCATGAAGAAATATGAGGAGATCAAGTCTCCGGTGCGCTGGCATATGATCGGCCATTTTCAGACAAATAAAGTAAAATATATAGTGGATAAGGTGGCGCTGGTCCACTCTGTGGATTCTGTAAAGCTGGCACGGCAGATCAGCAAAGAAGCCTTAAAGCATAAGATTCAGGTGCCGGTGCTGATCCAGGTGAACCTGGCAAGGGAAGAGACAAAATCCGGCTTTATGGAAGAAGAGCTCTTCGGTGCGCTGGAAGAAATTTCTAGGCTTCCGGGGGTTTTGGTGCAGGGACTCATGCAGATCGCACCATTCGTGGAAAATCCAGAAAATAACCGGGTATATTTCAGAAGGATGCGGCAATTATTTGTTGACATCAAAGAGAAAAACTTTGATAATATAGCTATGAACATCCTTTCCATGGGTATGACGAATGATTATCAGGTTGCGGTGGAAGAAGGCTCTACCATGGTGCGGGTAGGAACAGGTATTTTTGGGGAAAGAGACTACAACAAATAGTGGAGGATAAAGAGCATGGGTGCAGTGGATAAGCTGTTGAATTTTATGAAGCTTACGGAAGATGAAGAATATGATGAGTACGACGAATACGAAGAGGAGGAAGAAGAACCGGATACAGAACGGCGCTCATTCTTCCGGAAAAAAGATACGGTCAGAGAAGAGTCAAATGTGATTGAACCGATCACATACACGAGCAGAGAGACGAAAGATCCAAAACCCCGCCGCTTCGGCTCCGGGAAAGTGGTATCCATGAACGGTCACGGTGTAGAAGTTTACGTGATTAAGCCACAGGATTTTGCAGAGGCCCAGACGGCGGCAGATCTTCTGAAAGAAGGCAAGACAGTTGTCATCAATCTGGAAGGAGTTGAACTCACGGTTGCCCAGAGAAGCATCGACTTTGTGGGCGGAGCGACCTATGCGATTGACGGCTCCCTTCAGGCTGTTTCCAACAATATTTTTATTGCGGCACCGGACAGCATCGAGGTCAATGGAGATTTGAGAAGTGAGATCATGAATGAAAATATTATCTCACCTCAGTTAAAATAAGCCATGGACGAGCAGCTGTTTAAAAAGCGACTGGAGGAATTGGCTCAGACTGCATTTATGAATTCAGTGTATACCCATACACCGTTTCTGTCGGAGAGGGAACAGAGCCTCTTTCATGAGATGAGACAGGAACTTTCTTTTGCAGACGCATCACTTTATGGCGGCCATGAAGATTATGACCGCTGTATTGTTGTGTTCGGCTCAAAAGAGATGTTTGGATATGAAGGTGAGATTCCATTGGCGTGTGCCAAAATCTCGCCTCTTTTTAAGAAGTTTGCAGAAACGCTCACCCACAGGGATTACCTCGGTGCTCTCATGAATCTGGGGATCGAGAGAAACCAGATCGGCGATATTTTAATTTCGGACGGGGAGGCTTATGTTTTCTGTTTCAGACATATGGCTGAATTCCTGTGCCGGGAACTTACAAAGGTCAGGAATACACAGGTGGAAACCGTCGGTGTAGATTTTAAGGAAATTCATTACTGGCAGGAATATAGTACAAAAGATGGATTTGTGTCTTCACCAAGGCTGGATGCTCTTGTGGGGCTGGCTTTCGGGCTCTCGAGGAGCAAGGCTCTTTCTTTATTTCAGAGTCAGAAAGTATTCATCCGCGGGAAAATGGAGACAAGGAACAGTTACCAGGCAAAACCAGAAGACGTTATATCTGTCCGGGGATTCGGCAAATTCCGGTTTCAGGAACTGGGAAGAGAGACGAAGAAGGGCAGGTTTCACGTAAAGCTGCAAATTTATAAATAGGAGGATGCACATGATTACACCAATCGAGTTATTAGGTAAGGAACTGAAAAGAGGATTTGGCTATAAAGCTATTGAAGTCGATGAATTTCTGGAGGAAGTGGCCAGAGATTACGAGAAAGTCTACAAAGAAAATAACGAACTGAAAGAGAGAGTCTCAGCCCTTACAGAGAATCTCGACCATTACCGTGTCATCGAAGAGTCATTGAAAAAGGCACTGGTGCTTGCGGAGGAAACTTCCAAGGAGACGATCGCAAATGCCGATAAGGCGGCCAAAGCCATGGAAGAGCAGGCTGAGATGGAAGCCAGGGAGATCTTAGAAAAGGCCAGAAGAGAAGCCGAGGATTTTGCAAGGCAGGCGAGAGAGGCATTTGATAAAGAAAACCAGGAAAAGCTGGAAGAGATCGCTTCTCTGGAAAAACAGATCAACAAACTGACCGGGGATTATGTGTCATACAAATCCAGAATGATGCAGTTTATCAACGGGCAGCTGGATTATCTGAAAAATCCCGTATATGATCTGGAGATCACAAAGAAATCAAAAAAAGAAGAGACAGAGGCAGCGGCTGCTGAGGAGCCTGAATATGATGGAAGAGAGTAAGCTTAGCGTCAGGGAACAGGGGAAAAAAATATACGATATCTATTTCAGGGACTCTTTTGATGACCTGACAGAGGCACTCTCTGAGGCCGGACTGTTAAACAGAAAAGTGTGCATTGTGACAGAGAGCAATGTGGCGCCGCTCTATTTAAAAGAGTTGTATGACTTGCTAAACCCTGTCTGTACGAAAGTGACCACATTCAGCTTCAGTGCCGGAGAAGCCCACAAGCAGTTAAAGACCGTGGAACATTTATATGAGCAGCTGATCCGGAATCATTTTGACCGGAAGGACCTGATTGTGGCTCTGGGCGGCGGTGTGGCGGGAGACATGGCCGGGTTTGCCGCAGCGACTTATTTAAGAGGGATCGATTTCATTCAGATTCCGACGACTCTGCTTTCCCAGGTGGACAGCAGCATTGGCGGAAAGACCGGCGTGGATTTTATCCAGTATAAAAATATGATCGGAGCTTTTCACCAGCCGAAGCTTGTATATATTAATGTAAATACGCTGAAGAGTCTTCCGGACCGGGAGTATGTTTCCGGAATGGCAGAAGTGATCAAACATGGTCTGATCAAAGATCAGGCTTATTACTGCTGGATCAGAGACCATAAAGATCAGATCCTCTCGAAAGATCCGGATACAATGCTTGAGATGATCCGAAAAAGCTGTGATATCAAACGGCAGGTTGTGGAGGCAGATCCGAAAGAGCAGGGAGAGCGTGCTCTGTTAAACTTCGGACATACGCTGGGGCATGCAGTGGAGACACTGATGGATTTTTCACTGCTCCACGGAGAGTGTGTGGCGATCGGGTGCCGTCTCGCCCTGAAGATCTCCAGAAACCGCGGTATGATTTCTGAAAAAGAAACAGAGGAAATATGTGCGCTGTTTGATGCCTTTTCCCTGGATCAAAGGTTTGACAGGCTGACGCCGGAACGGATCATTGAGACAACAAAATCCGACAAGAAGATGGCAGGCGGACATATCCGTTTTATCCTTTTAAAAAGGATCGGGGAGGCCTGTATTGACCTCACGGTCAGCGACGAAGAAATGATGGAAGTATTAGAGGAAGAGCTGAGATGAAGCAGATAAAAGTGTTTGCCGCGATCGCAATTTTTCTGGCCGCAGACCAGATTTCAAAGGCAGCGGCGGTGATGTCCCTGAAAGGGAGAGAAGGAATTTCAATCCTGAAAGATATATTTGAACTTCAGTACGTGGAAAACAGGGGTGCGGCTTTTGGAATTCTTCAAAACCAGCAATGGCTGTTTTTTGTTATCACAGTGCTTGCTGTGGCACTGCTTACATTTGCTTATTCTAAGCTTCCGGATGAGAAAAAATACCGTCCGCTCCGCTTTTGCTATGTTTTTTTATGTGCCGGAGCCGTCGGCAATCTTATAGACAGAATTTTCAGGGGATATGTGGTGGACTTTTTCTACTTTAAGCCGATCAATTTCCCTGTGTTCAACGTAGCTGATATCTATGTGACAGTATCTATGGCAGTACTGTTTTTTCTCATTCTTGTTTATTATAAAGAAGACGATTTTGCATTTTTGGAAAAAAGGAAACAGGGCTGATGGAACAAGAGAGACAATTTACAGTTTCGCAGAAAGAGACCGGCAGCAGACTGGATGTCTGTCTGGCCGGAAGGTTCCCTGAATTTACAAGATCCTATTTACAGAAGCTTTGCAAAGATTCAGCGGTGCTGGTAGATGACGCTGAAAAAAAGAGCAATTATAAAGTCCGGGAAGGGGAACGGGTCATTTTGAAGGTTCCGAAGCCGACGGAGCTCTCCATTAAGCCTGAAAAAATGGATCTGGACATTGTCTATGAAGACCGGGACATTATTCTGATCAATAAACCCAAGAACATGGTCGTTCATCCGGCACCTGGCCACTATGAGGGCACTCTGGTCAACGGGCTGATGGAACACTGCAGGGATGAGCTGTCAGGGATCAACGGGGTACTGCGCCCCGGCATCGTCCACAGAATCGATAAGGATACCACAGGAATTCTCATCGTCTGCAAAAACGATATGGCCCACCAGTGTCTGGCAGAACAGCTGAAGGATCATACGATCACAAGGCGATATCACGCCATTGTCTGTCACAACATAAAAGAAGAATCAGGAACAGTGGATGCACCGATCGCAAGGAGCAGGAAAGACCGAAAAAAGATGGCCATAGACCGGGAGGCCGGCAGGAGAGCAGTCACTCATTACCGGGTGCTGGAACGCCTGAAAGAAGGTTTTACCTACATCGAATGCAGACTGGAGACGGGAAGGACCCATCAGATCCGGGTGCATATGGCATCCATCGGACATCCGCTTTTGGGTGATACCGTCTATGGTCCGAAAAAGTCTAAGTATTCCCTTGAAGGGCAGTGTCTTCACGCCAAAGTCCTCGGGTTTACCCATCCGAGGACGAAGGAATACATGGAGTTTGAGGTAGGGCTTCCTGCATACTTTGAAGAACTCTTAAAACGTTTAGGTTAAAGAAAGGAAATCAGCATGGAAATTGGATTTATCGGATGCGGAAACATGGCGAAGGCCATGATTTCGGGAATTCTTGCGGAAGGGACATTTACAAAAGACGAGATGATCGCTTCCGGGCCCTCTGAGGACAAAATGAATCAAATCTCAGAGCAGCTAGGCATAACAACAACGTCAGACAACATAAAAGCGGCGAAGAATTCAAGAATCATTGTTCTGTCCGTGAAACCGCAGATGTATGATAAGGTGATCCGGGAGATTCGGGACGAGGTCGGCAAAGACCAGATCGTTGTCACTATTGCGGCAGGACTTTCTATGGAGACTGTGGAGAGAAGCTTCGGAAAAGAAACAAAAATCATCCGCACCATGCCGAATACACCGGCTCTGGTAGGGGAAGGCATGACCGGCATGTGTATGAATCCATATGTTGAGGAGGAAGAAGCACGGGAAGTCCGGAAGATTTTTGAAAGTTTCGGGAAGGTAGAAATTGTGGATGAAAAGCTCATTGACGCGGTTGTCGGTGTCAGCGGAAGTTCACCGGCCTACGTCTATATGTTTATCGAGGCGCTGGCGGATGCTGCGGTGCTCGGAGGGATACCGAGAGAAAAAGCATATACCTTTGCTGCCCAGGCAGTGCTGGGCAGTGCAAAAATGGTTCTTGAGACAAAGGAACACCCCGGGAAATTAAAAGATGCGGTTTGTTCACCGGCGGGAACTACTATTGAGGCAGTCAGAGTACTGGAGCAAAAAGGACTCAGGAGCGCTGTCATAGAAGCAGCTAATGCAGCTGTGGAAGTGAGCAGAAATATGTAAATGATCCTTTACAGGGGATTTTTTCTGTGATATACTTATCAAGTTGACCGGTACTCAGATTTCGGACATCTCCGACCAAGTCTTAGTATCTGGCGGCTATTTCATATAATTTAAGGAGGAAACAAAATGATTTCATCAGAAAAGAAAAAACAGATCGTTGCAGAATTCGGAAGGGATGCCAATGACACCGGTTCACCGGAAGTGCAGATCGCGATCCTTACAGCAAGGATTGAAGAACTTCAGGAGCATTTTGATATGCACAAGAAGGATCACCATTCCAGAAGAGGTCTGTTAAAGATGGTAGGTAAGAGACGTAATCTTTTAGCATACTTAAAGAATAAGGATGTTGCTAGATACCGTGCGCTGATCGAGAGACTCGGACTGAGAAAATAGCAGAATTATGGGGACAGGAATTCAAATTCCTGTCTTCTTTTTTTCATTCAGTTGTGATACAATAAAAAAGTTGTGAAAGACGTATTCCGAGACTACTAAGGAGTCCACAGACTGTGCTGTGGACCGCTTAGTTGTTTCGGCGTCTTTTAAATATTGTTTTAAGGAGATTAAACATGGTAAAAAAATTTAGTATGGAACTTGCAGGCAGGACTTTGACCGTAGAAGTGGGGCGTGTGGCGGCACAGGCAAACGGTGCGGCATTTATGCACTACGGAGACACCGTTGTCCTCTCGACAGCTACGGCTTCCGATAAACCGAGAGACGGAATTGATTTCTTCCCGCTGAGTGTCGAATATGAAGAGAAACAGTATGCAGTGGGTAAAATTCCGGGAGGATTTTTAAAGAGAGAGGCAAGACCTTCTGAGAATGCGATTCTCACAGACCGTGTAATCGACCGTCCGATGCGTCCTCTGTTTCCGAAAGATTACAGAAACGACGTACTGCTGGACAACCTTGTTATGTCCGTAGACCCGGACTGCAGCCCGGAGCTTACCGCAATGCTCGGTTCAGCTATCGCGACATGCATTTCTGATATTCCTTTCGACGGACCTACCGCATCCACGATGGTCGGATTGATTGACGGAGAGTTTATCATCAATCCGACGGCGGCTCAGAAAGAAGTATCCGAGATGTCACTGACTGTGGCCTCTACGAGAGAAAAAGTTATCATGATTGAGGCTGGCGCCAATGAAGTGCCGGAAGATATAATGATTGAGGCGATCTTTAAAGCACATGAGGTAAATAAAGAGATTATTGCATTCATCGACACGATCGTTGCAGAATGCGGCAAAGAAAAGCATGAATATGAGCATCATGAAATCGATCAGGAGATGTATGAGGATATGGTTTCCTTTATTACACCGGAAGCCATGGAAGAAGCGGTCTTCACCGATGAAAAACAGGTGAGGGAAGAAAATATCCGCGGTATTGAAGATAAATTAGCAGAGCGCTATGCCGACAATGAAGAGTGGCTGTCTCAGATCGGGGAGGCTGTGTATACCTTCCAGAAGAAGACCGTGAGAAAAATGATCTTAAAAGATAAAAAGCGTCCGGACGGAAGGGATATCACGGAGATCCGTCATTTGGCGGCAGAGGTTGACTGTCTGCCGAGAGTCCACGGCTCTGCACTGTTCCAGAGAGGACAGACCCAGGTTATGACCGTGACCACTCTGGGCTCTCTTTCAGAAGCGCAGAGACTGGACGGCATGGATCAGGACGAGACGAGCAAGCGCTACATGCACCACTATAATTTTCCTTCCTATTCCGTAGGAGAGACCAGACCGAGCAGAGGTCCGGGACGAAGAGAGATCGGACATGGAGCGTTGGCAGAACGTGCACTGATACCGGTGCTTCCGACAGAAGAAGAGTTCCCGTATGCGATCCGTACCGTATCTGAGATCATGGAATCCAATGGTTCCACATCCCAGGGAAGCATCTGTGCATCTTCTCTGTCTCTGATGGCAGCAGGTGTGCCGGTCAAAGCGCCGGTAGCCGGTATTTCTGTAGGACTGGTGACAGGAGACAGCGACGATGATTATCTGATCCTCACCGACATCCAGGGTCTGGAAGACTTTTTCGGAGACATGGACTTTAAGGTGGCAGGAACCGATAAGGGAATCACAGCCATCCAGATGGATATCAAGATCCACGGACTTACAGACCAGATTATCCGTGAAGCGATCGCAAGGACAAAAGAAGCGAGAACCTATATTCTTCACGACGTTATGAATCCGGTCATCGGAGAAGCGAGAGACCATGTAGGAAAATATGCGCCTAAGATCTCCCAGTACACCATTGATCCTGAGAAGATTTCCGAAGTCATCGGCAAACAGGGCAAGACGATCAATGCTATTATTGATGAGACCGGCGTGAAAATTGATATTGATGAGTCCGGAAGAGTGGATATCTTAAGTGAAGATCAGGAAATGATTGATAAAGCGATTGGTATTATTAAATCTATCGTGGAACCGCTGAATGTGGGCGATATCTATGAGGGCGAGGTCGTGAGAATCATGCAGTTCGGTGCCTTTGTACAGGTTTCACCGAACAAAGACGGACTGATCCATATTTCCAAACTTGCAAAAGATCGCGTGGAGAAAGTGGAAGATGTGGTCAACATCGGGGACCGCGTAGCCGTCAAAGTACTGGAAATTGACAAGATGGGCAGAATCAACTTAAAACTGGAAGAAAAATTATCATAGGGAAGAATATGAGACGAAAAGCACAAGCGTTTGGCATCCTGGCAGTGTTTGCGACTGTGATGACTCTTACAGGATGTGCAGACAAAAAATCAGATAATGTAAAGCGGATCGGAATTCTGCAGCTGGTAGAACACGATGCGTTAAATGACGCCAGAAAAGGATTTGTTGACGGCCTGAAAGAAGACGGATACGTGGACGGCAAAAATATTGAGATTCAGTATAAAAACGCCCAGAATGATCAGTCCAACTGTCAGACCATCGCTTCCCAGTTTGTCGGGAACCGGAGTGATCTGGTGCTGGCCATTGCAACACCGGCTGCACAGGCCATGGCTACGGAGACGAAGGATATTCCGATCCTTGCCACGGCAGTGACAGACCACCAGGCTGCCAAGCTGGTAAAGGATAATAAAAAACCGGGTACAAATGTGTCGGGAACTTCTGACATGGCCCCGGTGAAAGAACAGATAGGGCTGATCAAAAAGCTGGTGCCGGAGGCAAAAAAGGCGGCGTTTCTCTATTGCTCTGCGGAAGCAAATTCTGTGCTTCAGGTAAAACAGGCCCGTTTGGCGGCTGAGGCACAGGGCTTTGAGACGATGGATGCCACAGTGTCGGAATCCAGTGAGATCCGGCAGGTTGTGGAGTCTTTAAAAGGCCGGGCAGACGTTATCTATGTGCCGACGGACAATATCATTTCCGCCAGCATGAATACTGTCAGCATGGTGGCCAATGAGGCTAAGATCCCGGTGATCGTTGGAGAGGAAGCTCTCTGTACAGGAGGCGGGCTTGCAACATACGGCATCAATTATTACCGGCTCGGAAAGCAGACCGCGAAACAGGCGGAAGAGATACTGGAAGGCAGGAAAAAGATTTCTGAACTGCCGGTAGGATATCAGGATCAGTATGATCTGATCATCAATGAAGACCAGGTGAAAAAACTGGGGATTCGGGTTCCGGATGAACTGAAAAAAACAGCCAAGTTCGTTAAAACACAGAATAAGAGCAAATAGAGAACTGCTCCGGGAGACCGGGGCAGTTTTTTGTTTCATAGGAAAGTTCTGCGACCTGCCCTATGAAACAAAAAACGCTCCGCGGGCTGTACACAGATGCGTAAGGAAATCATTTGACTGCATCAAATTGCATCTGGTACGCGAAGTTACCAAGCCCCTCAAAGATTGAGGGGTTGGAGAGTTCAAGCGGCTTGCCCACTTTGTTATCTGCTTGACAATGAGGAACGGCAGTGCTATAATTTAGCACATAAAAGCGTTGAAGTGATGACGCAACAACAAGGACGGAGGACAGAGTTATGAGATTAAAGAAGTTTATGGCAGTGGGGCTTGCAGCCGTGATGAGTGCAGCGGTACTCTCCGGATGCGGAGGAAGTGACAAGAAAGACGAGGCAAAAAAGGAACAAAAGAAGATCGGCGTTGTGCAGCTTACCGAGCACGCAGCTTTAGATGCGGCTTACAAAGGCTTTAAAGAAGGCCTTGAGGATGCCGGATATAAAGACGGAGATAAGATCAAGATTGAATATAAGAATGCTCAGAATGAGCAGTCAAATTGTCAGACCATCGCATCTCAGTTTGTCAATGACAAGTGTGATCTGGTTCTGGCGATTGCCACACCTGCGGCTCAGGCGATGGCGAATGAGTCAAAGGATATTCCGATTCTGGTGACAGCCGTAACAGATCCGGCTGCATCAAAACTTGTAAAGAGCAATGAGGAGCCAGGCAACAACGTTTCCGGAACTTCAGACCTGACACCAGTGAAAAAGCAGATGGAACTGTTAAAACAGATGCTTCCGAAAACAAAGAAAGTAGCTATGTTATACTGTTCAGCAGAAGCAAACTCAAAGATCCAGGTCGCTATGGCGAAGAAAGAAGCAAAGAAGTTAGGATTTGAGACCATGGATGCTACTGTATCCGAATCCAGCGAGATTCGTCAGGTAGTGGAATCCCTGAAAGGGAAAGCGGATGCCATCTATGCGCCGACAGACAATCTGATCGCAGCCGGAATGAATACCGTGTCTATGGTAGCCAACGAAGCCAAGATTCCTGTTATCGTGGGAGAAGAAGGTATGTGCACCGGCGGAGGCCTTGCTACATACGGAATCAACTACTACGAACTTGGAAAACAGACCGCTGCGCAGGCAGTCAAGATCTTAGAGGGCAAAGCAGAGACAAAGACAATGCCAATCGAATATCAGAGCAATGCTGACTTGATCATCAACAAAGATACCGTAAAGAAGCTGGGAATCAAGGTTCCGAAAGATTTAGAGAAAAAAGCCAAGATGGTGACAACGATCACAGAAAAGAAAAAATAAATCTACCGTAATAAATGATAGGTATATAAGCTGTCTTCTTTCATGGAGTGAAAGAAGACAGCTTTTTTCTTCCGGAGAATTAGTCCGCCTTTTAAGAAAGAAAATAGCAGTTATATACATGGACAGCTTTCTCAGAACTTCACTGGTGCAAAGTCTTAAATCGTGGTATAATAAATTCTCGTGGACAGTAAAGTAAGAAAAGGAGAAGAAGAATGGATTTAGCAGTAAACATGCAGAGTGCGATTGCCCAGGGTACACTGTGGGGAATCATGGCGCTTGGTGTCTATATTACATTCAGGATATTGGATATTCCGGATTTGTCCTGTGAAGGTACGTTTGCCCTTGGGGGATGCATCAGCGCAGTTATGATCGTAAAAGGAGTGAACCCTTTTGCATCTCTTGTCATCGCATTGGCGGCGGGAATGGCGGCAGGAGCAGTCACCGGATTTTTACATACGAAATTAAAAATCCCTGCGATTTTAGCCGGTATTCTGACAATGATCGCCCTGTATTCGGTCAATATCCGTATCATGGGACAGCCAAACACATCACTGCTGGGAGAGGATACCGTATTCACCCAGGCTATTGATGCACTGAAACTGGATCAGACGATGGCTACTCTGCTCGTTGGAGCAGTGATCAGTATTTTTGTGGTGCTGTGCATCTACTGGTTCTGCGGCACAGAGATCGGATGTGCCCTGAGGGCGACCGGAAACAATGAATATATGGTCAGGGCTTTGGGGGCTAATACGAATACATCAAAAGTCATCGGCCTTGTCATTTCCAACGGAATGATCTCCGTCTCAGGTGCTCTGGTCGGACAGAGCCAGGGATATGGTGATATTAAGATGGGGACCGGAGCCATTGTCATCGGTCTGGCATCCATCGTGATCGGAGAAGTAATCTTTGGAAAACGGTTTAATTTCATGTATATACTGGCTTCTGTCGTGTTTGGCTCTGTCATTTACCGCATGATCATTTCACTGGTGCTGTATATGGGACTCAGCACAGACGATATGAAGCTGTTTACGGCATTAGTCGTAGCGTTAGCTCTGGGTATCCCGGCGATCAAGTCCAGATACTCCCAGAAAAGAATTCCTGGAAAAGGAGGGAACACCGCATGTTAAACATCATCGATGTGCACAAGACATTTAATAAAGGCACGGTCAATGAAAAGAAGGCGCTGGACGGGATCGATCTTCACCTGAATCCGGGGGATTTTGTGACTGTGATCGGAGGCAACGGGGCAGGCAAGTCAACGATGCTGAACATGATCGCAGGCGTATATCCCATTGACCAGGGAACTATCCTTCTGGACGGCAAAGACATTTCGGACCTGCCGGAGCACAAACGGGCCTATATGCTTGGGCGTGTGTTCCAGGACCCTATGATGGGAACCGCAGCCGGCATGGAAATTCAGGAGAATATGGCCATGGCTCACCGCCGTGGGAAGAACCGCGGCCTGCGCTGGGGCATTACAAAGAGCGAGAAAAAGATGTATAAAGAAAAGCTGGCGATGCTGGACTTGGGACTGGAGGATCGTCTTACCTCAAAGGTAGGCCTTTTGTCCGGAGGACAGAGACAGGCCCTGACACTGCTAATGGCTACGCTGAACAAGCCGAGTCTTTTGCTCTTAGACGAGCACACGGCGGCTCTGGACCCGAAGACGGCGAAAAAGGTATTGGAACTTACGGAGAAGATCATCGCAAGAGACAGTCTGACCGCTATGATGGTAACTCATAACATGAAAGATGCCATACGCATCGGAAACCGTCTGATCATGATGAACAGCGGCAGGATCATCTATGATGTTTCAGGGGAAGAAAAGAAGAACCTGAAAGTCGCCGATCTTCTGCAGAAGTTTGAGGAAACCAGCGGAGAAGATTTTGCCAACGACAGAATGTTATTATCATAAGAGAAAGGAAGAACCATGAGCGATTACAAAATTGAGACAAAATGTATCCAATCCGGATGGGAGCCGAAAAAAGGGGAACCGAGGGTGGTGCCGGTCTATCAGAGCACTACATTTAAATATGACACAAGTGACCAGATGGGACGCCTTTTTGACCTGGAGGATGCGGGATATTTCTATACGAGACTCCAGAATCCTACCAACGACGCGGTGGCGGCAAAGATCTGTGATCTGGAAGGCGGAGTGGCGGCAATGCTCACTTCTTCCGGACAGGCGGCCAACTTTTATGCCATCATGAACATCGCGGAAGCGGGAGATCATATCATCTGTACAACGGCTCTGTATGGGGGGACCTATAATCTGTTTGCACATACCTTAAGGAAGATGGGTGTGGAAGCAACGTTTGTAGATCCGGAGGTCAGCGAAGAAGATTTAAATGCGGCGTTCAGAGACAATACAAAGGCCGTGTTCGGAGAGACGATCTCAAATCCTTCTTTAGTCGTTCTTGATTTTGAAAAGTTTGCAAAAGCGGCTCACGGACACGGAGTTCCACTGATTGTTGACAATACATTTGCGACACCGATCAACTGCCGCCCGTTTGAGTGGGGTGCCGATATCGTTACCCATTCCACAACAAAGTATATGGACGGCCATGCAGTATGTGTGGGAGGAGCCATCGTCGACAGCGGAAACTTTGACTGGGATGCACAGGGTGATAAGTTTGCATGCCTTACCCAGCCGGATGAAACGTACCATGGCGTGGTTTATACAGAAAAGTTTGGTAAAGGAGCCTATATTACAAAGGCAACGGTCCAGCTGATGCGGGATCTGGGTTCTATCCAGTCGCCTCAGAACGCATTTTACTTGAACATCGGTCTGGAGACTCTGCACTTAAGAGTGGCAAGGCACTGTGAGAATGCAAAGGCTGTTGCTGCATGGCTCAGGGACAACGATAAAGTCGCATGGGTACACTGTCCGATGCTGGAAGGTGATGAGGCTTATGAGAGAGCACAGAAATATATGCCAAACGGAGCCTGCGGAGTTATTACGTTTGGCCTGAAAGGCGGCCGTGAGGCATCCATCCAGATGATGGACAGCTTAAAGCTGGTAGCCATCGTAACACATGTGGCAGATTCCAGAAGCTGTGTGCTGCATCCTGCCAGTCATACCCACCGTCAGATGAATGACCAGGAACTTTTGGAGGCGGGAGTACAGCCGGACCTGATCCGTTTCAGCGTGGGAATCGAAAATGCTGAGGATATCATCGCAGACCTTGACCAGGCGCTGAGCCAGGTGAAATAAATACGAAATATATTATAGTGCCCGGAACTTTCTGAAAGGAATTTTCCGGGCATTATTTATATGTTTAATTTCTGAGAGACAGAAAGGCATACAGCATCTAAAAGTAATCGAAAGAACACATCAAAGAGACATAAATTTATTTGCCCGCATTGCCCAAAATAGATATGATATGCTTTCTTTGGACAAAGTAATAAGTTTTATTATAAAGGAGATTATATGGATATTTGGGCAAATACAGTATTGACAGATAAGGGGAGAGCATTACAGTTAAAACTTTTGCAGGGGCAGACATTGCAAATTAACAGAGCGGTAACAGGGGCGGGCAAGGTCCCGGAAGTGAATCTTCGCCAACAAACAAATGTTACAGAAGGGGGATATGAGATTAATTTGCAGCCTGTAAGAATAGAAGGGGAAAAATTAATTATTCCGGTGATGCTTGAAAATTTAGGACTGCAGCAAAGCTATAATTTGTGGCAGGTTGGATTCTATGCCGAAGATCCGGATGAAGGAGAAATTTTATTCTGTCTTGCTCAGGCATCTCATGAGAAATATATTCCTTCAGCGTTAGAAAGTCCCGGATTTTCTCTGTCATGGGATTTTTGTTTTCAGATTTCGGATACAACTCCAGTTGAAATATTATTGGATCCGAATGGTCTTGTGAATATTGAAGCTTATAGGATACATACAGCAGAAATCAATAAAATTACTGAAACTTTAAGTAATGTAGATTCTGTATTAGATCAAAAAGCAGACTGTACTGATATAGAGATCCAGGCAGAAAGGGTTGCTAATCTTGTATCTTTTGCTACGGCATGTCTTGAAGCTGATAAGATATTGACGCAGACGGCATCCAAGCTGAATTTAACAAGAGGCGCAGACAGATATGGAAATTTAGATTTTTATAATCAGGGAATCCGCTGTCTGAAAGACGGTTATATCATTGTTTCTGCACAAGTCCGCTGTAACAGTAACTTTAATGATGGGGATACAATCACAATAAGAGTGTATCGAAATGCAGTGGACAGCGGTTATTCTCAAAATCGGATGTCAGGTAACAGCTACAATGTAATTCATTTTTCTCCACTGGTTATTAAGGTTCTTGCAGGTGATACGATTTATCTCTATGCAGATAACGGATCGGGCAGCCGCGGCACTGTTTCCAATACTTTTACGAGGATGACAGTGCTGCATTTTTGTGTCTGATAAAAAAATAATAACAGGTATCAGATATTATGCAGTTGGGGATATTGAACTTATGGGGGTAAATATCAATGTGCGGACGTTTTTTTATTGATGAACAATCTATACGTAAGGCAGAAAATCTTGTAAAAATGATCGATCTGAGCCTGGCAGGCAGAAGAGAAATCTTTCCGTCACAAAAGGCGCCGGTTATCTTTAAACAGGGAGAAGAGTATGCAGAAGAACTTTTCAGCTGGGGATTTTCCCGCTTTGACAAAAAGGGGCTGATGATCAATGCACGGTCTGAGACCGCTTTGGAGCGGAAAATGTTCAGAAAAAGCCTGTTGGAGCGCCGATGCCTTATTCCGGCGGCAGGATTTTATGAATGGGACAGGGAGAAAAATAAAATTGCTTTTTTTAAAGAGACATCTCCGGTCATATTTATGGCCGGCTTTTACAAACCGGATCAAGACAGCAGCAGATTTGTCATATTGACAACCCAAGCAAACCGATCGGTCAGGGGGATACATGAACGGATGCCCATGATAATTGAAGAAAGACACATCGAGGATTGGTTCGGTAATGAGACGTTTGAACATCTGCTGCATATCGAACCTGAGAGCTTATCCCATGTAGCAGCGGAAGCAAAAAATTAGAAAATCCCAGGACACTGTTTGTCCTGGGATAAACTTTATTCTGAGATCTTAAGACCAGCTTTCTCGGCTAACTTCAGAACTGATTCCCTGGATACTTTCTTTCCTTTGTAATCAATGAGATCCTCCATCTCCCCGGTAAAGATGTCTGCCGGCTGATACTTCTTAAGCAGAATTGTATCCTCATCTACAAAAATCTCCAGGGGATCTTTATCTCCCACACCTAAATTTCTCCTCAGTTCGATTGGTAAGGTAATACGCCCCAATTCATCGAGTTTTCTCACAACACCTGTACATTTCATTTACGACTCCTCCTATGTATTTTGGTGCTTTTATTATAAAATATCTACGAAATATTTCCAATGGAAAATAATACAAGCAGGACAAAGGGCGGAAATACAGCAATAAATTATTGAAACTTCATAAATCAAAAAAACCGAAACACCGCATAAATACGATGTTCCGGCTGTATGACCCCAACGAGAATTGAACTCGTGATTCGACCTTGAGAGGGTCGCGTCTTAACCTCTTGACCATGGGGCCGTTTTGCTGTCACCTTTATCTATTATATAGGTTTTTTAGAAAAAGTAAAGACAAAATTTAAAATTCTTTGTATATTTTTTCAAACATAGAAGAATCGTAATGCTAAGGTGCTTTTTCCATTTTTAAATTTGTGCTATATTATACAGAAAGCAAAAGAAGAACAGACAGTATAGAAGAGGGTGCAGTGCGATGTTAAAAGAACAGCAGGCAATGCTGGAACTGGTTTTTAATTTAGTAAGAGGAAACACAGAACATATAAGCAAAGTAAATTTTATTCCGCAGAAGCCGTCATTTTACAGTATGCCTGAGTCAGGACAGAAGCTGCCCAGGTCGGTGCCTGAGGAGCAGGGGATCGATTCGGATCAGGTCAGGGGATTGATGGAAGACCTCTTGAGTCTTTCTAAAGTGGATATTCATCAGGTGATGATATTAAGACATGGATATGTAATCGGGGAATGTCATTACGCGCCGTATCCGGAAAATCTCTGGCATATTACCCATTCCCTGTGCAAGAGCATCACCGGAATGGCGATTGGCATGCTGATCGAAGAAGGCGGTTTAAGGCTTGATGATAAGATTCTGGGGATCTTCGACAAAAGTGTATTTTCTATCAGAGGATTTCAGCAGAGGAATCTTACAGTGGAACATCTGCTGACCATGACCAGCCGGGTGGCATTCAACGAAAAAGGTGCCGTGGCCTGTAATGACTGGGTACAGGGCTTTCTGGATTCGCCGGTAAACGGCCCGGCGGGCTTGGAATTTGAATATAACAGTATGAACACCTATATGCTGTCCGCTATTGTGACGGAAATAACCGGACAATCTCTGATGGAGTATTTGAAGCCCAGGCTGTTTGAACCCCTCGGCATAACCAGGATCTTTTGGGAGAGCTGTCCCAAAGGCATCACGAAAGGAGGATGGGGGTTATTTCTCTGTCCGGAAGATGCGGCAAAGATCGGACAGCTTTGTCTTCAAAAAGGAGTATGGAATGGGCGGCAGCTTATACCACGGAGATGGATTGATGAGGCGTCCACATGTCATGTGGAAACCCCGAAGCAGTTCGGGGAGTATGGCTACGGCTATCAAATGTGGATGGCAGGCCGTCCGGGGAGCTATGCCTTTAACGGCATGCTGGGACAGAATGTCATGGTATATCCTGATTTGGATATGGTCATTGTCACCAATGCGGGAAGCAATGAACTATTCCACACATCCCTGCTCCTAGACACAGTGGCCAAATATTTTGAAGGCGGGTTCACTCCCGGGGAAAAGTTAAAGAAAAACCGGCGGGCTTATGATAAACTCTTAAAATTTCAGAATAGGACAGGACTCTATGATACCAGATTTCCGGCGGTCTCTTACCGCGGGCTGAAAAAAATTCTCTGGAACGGAAGTGAATCCTATAAGAGAAGAAAACTGATTCTTGGAGTTAAAGGCAGGTTTTTTAAGCTGAAAAAGCAGCATGTAGGACTTTTTCCATTGATCATGCAGGTGTTTCACAACAACTATACGGACGGAATCAGCGAGGCAGGTTTTTTTACAAAAGACCGTAAATTTTATTTTTGTTTCCGGGAAGGAGAAAAACCTTATTGTCTGGAAGTGGGGTGGAAGGAAGCCAGGATCACGGAGATGGATATGCACGGAGAGTCTTATTTGGTAGCTGTAAAAGGACAGGCAGCTTTTGATGAGGACGGATATACCGTGCTGAAACTGAAAATTTCCTTTATCGAGGAGGCGTCGTCTCGTCTGCTTAAGATCCGCTTTATCGGTGAAAACATAGAAATGCTGTGGAATGAGTGTCCGGGAAAAGACCTTCTTATGACCGGACTTGATTCCGTAATGACCGGTGGGACCAGCAGTTTTCTCTTAGACAGTCTGATGGAAAAGGACACAATCGGTCTGATGGATCTTCTGATGGATCAGACGGTCTGCCCTAAAGTATTGGGAGAAGAAGACCATGAGGCAGGAGAGAGATTCCTTAGAGAGGTTCCAATTTCTTTTACTTTATAGTATGATAAAACATAATGTGTAATTTTTAAGAGGGAAAGAATCAGACTGACTGAAAAGAAGGAGTAAGATTTATGGAGTTTAAATTAGACGTGCATTCTCACACGATTGCCAGCGGACATGCATTTGGAACCGTCAGCGAGATGGCGGCTGCTGCAGCGGAGAGCGGTTTTGAACTGTTTGGGATCACGGAACATGCCAAAGGGATTCCGGGAACCTGTACAGACATTTATTTTAAAAACTTAAGAGTACTGCCGAGGCAGCTGTACGGCATCGAGATGATGTTTGGGTCAGAAATCAATATTATCGATTATAACGGAAGACTCAGCCTTGATAATGAATTGATGAAGGAATTTTTAGATATCAGAATTGCGGGAATCCATGAACTTTGTTATAAAATAGGAGATGAGGAACAGAATACTGCCGCATACTTAGGAGCTATGAAGCATCCTCTGGTGGATATCATAAGCCATCCCGACGACGGCAGGATTCCGATCAATTATGAAGCACTGGTTTTGGGTGCAAAAGAGACAAAAACACTGTTAGAGGTCAACAACAGTTCCCTTTGCCCCGAAAGCTTCCGGGTCAATGCCAGAGAAAACTATTTTGTGATGCTGGATCTGTGCAGGAAGCATAATGTTCCTGTGATTGTCAACAGCGATGCGCATACTCCATATGCGGTAGGTGACCTGAATGAAGCAAAAGCCCTGCTTTCAGAAGTTGATTTTCCGGAAGAACTGGTGGTGAACCGCTCTGTTAAGGCGTTTAAAGAAGCTCTGAGCAATAAAAGAAACTAAGAAGAAAACCCTGCGTAAATTTTTTTTGCGCAGGGTTTTTTATTTCATAAGAAAGTTCGTCCCATGGAATAAAAACGCTCTGCGGGTTGTACACAGATGCGTAAGGAAATCATTTGACAACTTTGTTCTTAGAAAAGTATTAATGCCAGAATGACCGTTATGATACCGGAAATCCCTATGGAGATGCCGCTCATGGCTCCTTCGATTTCACCCAGTTCCACTGCTTTGGAAGTTCCGACGGCATGGCTGCATGTTCCGATGGAGACACCGGCGGCAGCAGGATCTTTGACTTTAAACATTTTGATCAGCAGAGGGCTGATCACGGCTCCTAGAATTCCGGTGATAACAACTGCAGCCACCGTGATGGACGGAATGCCGGAAAGCTGACTGCTGATTTCTATGGCGATCGGGGTTGTGACGGATTTTGGAATCAGGGAGGCCGTCAGATGTTCATTGAAACCAAAGAGACGGCAGAGGACACAGACACTCAACATAGATGTCACAGAACCTACAAAACAGCTCACGAGGATTGGCAGCCAGTGCTTCTTCAGCAGATCAAATTCCCGGTAGATGGAGAGAGCTAATGATGCGGTGGCCGGAGCCAGGAACATGGAGATGACAGCACCTCCGCTGTTATAATCCTCAAGAGGTATGGAAAATATCTTCAAAAACAAAATGATGAATGCAATGGAGAGCAGAAGAGGATTCAGCGCAGAAACTTTTGTTTTTCTCTGCAGGATACGGAATCCTTCATAGACACAGAGAGAAAGCGCGATTGGAAACATTGGATTAGCAGTCAGTTCTTTCATAGTCATTTCCTTTCTTTTGCAGGGCGAAGATGAGCCTCATAGATAACGAAGTAGTAAAAAATGTGAGGACGGTTGTGACCAGGCAGATCAGGAGAAACGGTATGATCCGGCCCTGTAACAGCTGGTATTTTTCCATAATGCCGATTCCGGCGGGGAGAAAGAAAAAGGCCATGTGATGGAGAAGGAAATCGCAGATATCCTGGATCTGATGCTCTTTTACAATTTTTGAGAGCAGAAGGAGCAGGAGCAGGAACATGCTCATGATACTTCCCGGAAACGCAAACGGAAGCAGCTTAGCCAGCCCTTCCCCGGCCAGACAGACGAAGAAAAGGAAGCTCATTTGTAATAAGTGTCTCATGTTATTTATCCTTTCTAAGTAAGTAATATACGATATCTTTGCAGTACTGAAAGAGGTCACCGGGGTTGGAGCAGAAAGTCTCATCCGGACAAAACCTGGTATAACAGTTTTCCGGAACCGGCTTTAAAACTGCAGACCGGTCTACAAAGGCGGCCATGGATACAGGGATTACAATGTCTTCCAGAGGAAGATAACGGTAATCCTTTATATTTTTATGGTAGTGCTTCAGCTGGCCGTGTATCAGGGGACATTGAAGGTTTGCTTCTGCCCCGGAGATCTCAAGCCGATGTCCTGATTTCTTAAAAGAAAGTGGCACCGGAGTATTGAAAGGGAGAGAAAGGCGGACAGAAAAAGTATGTTCCGACAGGCTGTGTTCTTCCACTGAAAAATGGCCGCCGGCCAAAGGCTCAAAGATCAGCAGGGACTGGATCCGGGAAAGAGATAAGATGTCCTCTTTATTATGCTGCAAAATCATAGATTTTAATTCCGGATCCTTTGTTTTTATGTAGTCCTGATAAACTTTGATCAGCTGCCGTCCCGATATGCGGTCCGTTCTTTGAATCCCCAGGAATTCTTCCACTGATTTTTGTTTGAGATTTTTTAATGGGAGGAGGTGCCTGAAGGAACGGAGATTTTTATAAAGATCAATGCAGCGTTTGCTATCTAAGGAATATGGAAGACCAAACTCCTCACACTTTTTTTTCAAAAAGGGAAGATCAAAGGTCCCACCGTTATAAGTGACGATGACGTCATAAGAATCCGCACAGCTTAAAAATGAGGTGAGGATTTGTTTTTGTTCCAATCCGGATTCATTAAACCACTGCCTGGGCTCCCGGCCTTTCTCACAGCATCCGATGACGGAGAGGGCAGAAGTTTCCGGTGAAAGTCCCGTAGTCTCGATATCCAGATATAAAAGATTTTCTTTTGTTTCCATCGTCTCGTCTCCTTTCCAAAACTGCTGTCCTTCATTATAGTTCCTGTATGAATTTTTTTCAATCCCTAACCACAGGTGTGAGATTTATGTTATAATGACTTCAAAACGTCGCAAGGAGGATATGGAGTGATTTCATATATTAAGGGCATTTTAGTTTCCATGACGCCTGGGGGAGCGGTGGTAGAGAATAACGGCATAGGATATGATATCATGATGCCGGCCGGACAGGAGTTTCCGGGAGGCATCGGACAGGAAGTCAGGATCTATACCCACATGCATGTGAGGGAAGACGATATAAGCCTTTTCGGATTCCGGACAAAGGAGGAGCTGGAAGCGTTTGAACTTCTGATCGGAGTCAGCGGCATCGGTCCTAAGGTGGGACTATCCGTTTTGTCGACCCTGTCTGTCTATGAATTAAAGATTGCGGTGATGAGCGATGATTCCAAGACGATTTCAAAGACTCCGGGGCTTGGACCGAAGGGAGCCAAGAAACTGATTCTGGAACTCAGAGACAAACTGGACTTTGAAGAATTTGAGCAGGCTGAACCGATGGACTTTGCAGGAGATTTACCGGCAGAAGATTCTGTGGCTGTTACGGCACAGGGGCTTGTAAGCCTTGGCTACTCCAGGTCTGAAGCGATGATGGCCATTAAGAAAGTAGAAAATGCAGCAGAGTACAGCCCTGAGCAGTTACTGAAAAAGGCGCTGACAAAGCTGATATAGAGGAACATTATGTTGGATAGAATGATTTCCACGGAACTGGTGGAAGAAGACATTACAATAGAAAATAATCTAAGACCTCAGAACCTGGACGATTACATCGGACAGGAAAAGGTAAAGCAGAATCTGAGAATTTTCATCGAGGCGGCAAAGAGCAGAGGCGAGTCCCTGGACCATGTTCTTCTTTACGGACCGCCGGGACTTGGAAAGACTACGCTGGCGGGCATCGTCGCCAATGAGATGGAAGTACACTTAAAGGTCACAAGCGGACCTGCCATTGAAAAGCCCGGGGAAATAGCTGCGCTGCTTAACAATCTCCAGGAAGGGGACGTGCTGTTTATCGACGAGATCCACCGGCTGAACCGTCAGGTGGAAGAAGTGTTGTACCCTGCCATGGAAGATTTCGCCATCGATATCCTGGTGGGGAAAGGACAGGCCGCCAGGTCTATCCGGCTGGAACTTCCGAAATTTACTTTAGTGGGTGCCACGACCAGGGCAGGGATGCTGACGGCTCCGTTAAGAGACCGTTTTGGTGTCGTCAACCGGCTGAATTTTTATGAGACAGAGGAACTCATGACCATTGTCATTAATTCAGCGGCGGTGCTAGGCATTCCGATTGAAGAAGAAGGAGCGAGGGAGATTGCCAGAAGATCCAGGGGGACACCGAGGCTGGCCAACCGCCTTTTAAAGAGGGTCAGAGATTTCGCGGAAGTAAAGTACGATGGAGTCATTACAAAAGAAGTGGCGATGTCTGCCTTAAACCATTTGGAGGTAGATACCCTGGGACTCGACCAGATTGACCGGACTCTGCTCAAGACGATGATCGAGGTCTTTCACGGCAGTCCGGTAGGACTCGACACACTGGCTGCAGCCGTAGGTGAAGATTCCGGAACCATCGAGGATGTCTATGAGCCGTATTTGATTCAAAACGGACTGATCCAGAGGACGCCGAGAGGACGAATTGTCACCGGCGCTGCCTATCAGCATTTTGGACTGCCAATCCCGGAATAGGAGGGCTTACTTATGAAGAAAAACGTCGTAGAAGTAGTCATAGACGGAAAATTATATTATCTTGGCGGAGAAGAACCAGAAGAGTTTATGCACCAGATCGCATCTTATCTGAACGCAAAGATCCGCGACCTGAAAGCTTCGGAGCATTATCTGAAGCTGCCGCCGGACATGCAGAGTTTTCATCTGGCACTGAGTGTGGCCGATGAATATATGTGCATGAAAAATACACTGGAGAAAAGCCGGGAAGACATGGAATTACAGGATACGGAATTGTACCGTATGAAAAATGAACTGGTAGAACTCCAGATCAAGAATGAATCACTGGAAAAACAGCTGACAGAGTACCGGGAAAGGATTCGGGTACTGGAAGAGGCATCAGTTGCAAAAAAGGAACGGTAATCATATGAAGTCAACAGAAGTACTGGCCCCCGCAGGCTCTCCCGAGAGCCTGAAGGCTGCCGTCTTAAACGGAGCGGACGCCGTCTATCTGGGCGGGAGCTGCTATGGGGCGAGAGCTTATGCAGATAATTTTGATCAGAAACAGCTGTTGTGGGCTATAGATTATGCTCATCTTTTTGGCCGGAAGGTTTATCTGGCAGTCAATACCCTGATGAAGCAGGAGGAGATTTCGGGACTTGCAGGGTTTTTAGAACCTTATTATGAGAGGGGGCTGGACGCGGTCATTGTTCAGGACTTAGGAGCCGTGAGTGTAATCCGCCGCTGCTTTCCCGGCATGGAGATCCACGCCAGCACGCAGATGACCGTGACCGGCATCCATGGGGCGAGATTGGTAAAAGAGCTTGGAGGAAGCAGAGTCGTCCCTGCCAGAGAGCTTTCGCTTACAGAAATTCAAAAGATAAAAAAAGATACAGGGCTGGATATGGAGTGTTTTGTCCATGGAGCCCTTTGTTATTGTTATTCCGGACAATGCCTGATGAGCAGCTTGCTGGGAGGCAGGAGCGGCAACCGGGGACGCTGTGCCGGAACCTGCCGTCTGCCCTTTGATTTGTATGAGAACGGCACAAAGTTAAACCAAAGAGGACAGAATTACCTGCTCAGTCCAAAGGATCTCTGCACAATCAGGGAACTGCCTGAACTGATCGGACACGGCGTAGATTCACTGAAGATCGAGGGCAGGATGAAACAGCCGGAGTACGTGGGAACTGTCACGAGGATTTACAGAAAATATGTGGATCTGTATGAAAGCGGACAGCTGTATCAGGTAGATGAAGAAGATGAGAAGGAACTGCTGGAACTATTTAACCGGGGCGGATTTACGTCCGGCTACTATAAAAAGCATAACGGCAGGGATATGATGTCGTTATACAGGCCGAATCATCAGGGGATTTTCGTTGGGAAAGTCCAGTCTGTTCAGGGCCGGCATATTATGTTTCAGGCAGCAGAGGATCTGGGAAAAGGAGATGTGCTGGAGATTTCCCTGGAAAGAGGAGAAAAGGTGGAGCTTACCAGCCCGGATATCTGGAAAAAGGGGGACAAAGTCTGCTTAAACGGACAGAAGCTGAAACATTTGAAACCGGGCATGCGTATCTTCCGGACGAAGAACCAGTCCTTAAAGGACAGGGCGGCAGAGAGTCTGAAAAAGAAATCGAAAGAAAATATTAAGGGAAAAATTATAATTTCTCCTGGAAAGTGTGCTAAACTTTTGATAACTTCAGGAGAACTGGAAGTGGAGGTCCCGGGTGCCTTGGCAGAACCGGCCAGGAAACGTCCCCTCTCCAAAGAGGATATCATAAAGCAGATAACCAAAACCGGAGAGAGTGATTTTATCTTTACAGAGCTTGAGGCAGAAATCCATGGAGATATCTTTCTCCCGGTAGCGGCATTGAAGCAGCTGAGAAGAGATGCCTTTGAAAAACTTACAGAGGAGATCCTGAAAAAAAGCCGCAGGAAACCAGCCGCATATTTAATTCCTGATTTGCAGGTAAAACCAGAGATACATGGAATTGAAACTCCCGCTTTAACCGTTTCACTGGAAGACCGGTCGCTGCTTCCTGAAGTCCTCACATGGGACAGAGCAGAGAAGATCTATCTGTCTCTTTATGAAGCGGCGGAGGAACCGGAGATTTTATCACGGTGCAGAAGGGCAGGAAAGCAGGTCACGGTTATGCTGCCTCAGATTGTGAGGGAACCGGAGCTTCGGTTCTTGGAACAGTCCTGGGAGCTGCTGTCCGGTCCGGATGTGGATGAAATCTGCGTCCGCAGTTTAGAGGAACTCATATGGCTCAGAGAAAAGCAATGCAGGAAGAATGTACTGGCCGATTATATGGTCTATTGTTACAACCGGGAGGCATACCGGACGCTGAAACAGATATATGGACAGGATATCCGCATGACAATGCCTGCGGAACTGAATTTTGACGAACTGAGGGACCTGTCGTATACAGATGCAGATTTTCTGTTTTACGGACATCTGCCCCTCATGGTTTCGGCGCAGTGCCAGAGAAAAAACAGCACAGGCTGTGACCGGAAGAACTCCTGGATGACATTAAAAGACCGGTATGGAAAAGATTTTTATGTCAAAAATCAATGTAAAGGATGTTTTAATGAAATCTATAACGGAGAGCCTCTGTGGCTTGGATCTGAGATCCGAAAAGTCCGCAGGCTGGCCCCGGGGAATCTGCGCCTTCATTTCACGAAAGAGACAAGAGAGGAAGCTTCTGCAGTCTACAGGGCTTCCTGTGAAATACTTGAGGGAAAGCCGGCAGAGCTTCCATTCCCGAATTTTACAAAAGGACACTTTAAGAGAGGAATATTATAGGTGGTAATATGATTCAAATCATTGCAGTGGCTGCGAAATACCTGATACTGATCATGTGTCTGGTCTATACATTTTCTTGTTTTACCATGTTCCGGCCGAAAAATAAAAAACGGCAGGAGGCACTGCTTGACAATCAGGTCATTTATATGTTTATATTTTTGTTTCTGTGCAATCTGGTCTTGTTTTTAAAGACACTGGAACTGAAAGTTCTGATATTTTTTGCGGCACAGATCGTATTTTTTGAAATCGTCATGATCTTATATCCGAAAATTTATAAGAGGTCATCCAGGCTTCTGATCAACAATATGTGTTTTCTTTTGGGAACCGGATTTGTGATTCTCACAAGGCTTTCTTTTGAACTGGCCATGAAGCAGTTTGCCATTGTAGCCATCGGAGTGCTTGTCACAGGACTGATTCCCCTGATGATGCACAAACTGTCGTTCTGGAGTAAGCTGGGATGGGTCTATGCCATCGGCGGCTTTGCGCTGCTTTCCTCCGTATTTGTTTTCGGGGTCATGAAAAATGGTGCTTATAACTGGGTCCAGTTCGGAAGCCTGGCATTCCAGCCGTCTGAATTTGTCAAGATCATCTTTGTGTTTTTTGCTGCGGCTATGCTGAGCAAGGCAAAAGAATTCAGGGATCTGGTAAAGATCACGGTGATCGCAGGTCTCTATGTTCTGGTTCTTGTGGTGGAAAAGGATCTGGGAGGAGCGCTCCTCTATTTTATGATCTATCTGATGATGCTGTACGTTGCGACTGCCAAGCCGAGTTATCTTCTGGGCGGATTGGGGGCAGGAGCCTTTGCGGCAGTGATCGCCTATCATTTATTCTCTCATGTACAGGTCCGGGTAGCTGTTTGGCAGGACCCGTTTTCCATGATCGAGGGGAGAGGCGCACAGGTATGCCAGTCTCTGTTTGCCATCGGCACCGGCGGCTGGTTTGGGATGGGCCTTACCCAGGGAAGGCCGTTTGATATCCCGGTCCGGGAATCAGATTTTATTTTTTCCGTGATCAGTGAGGAATTCGGTGTGATCTTCGGGATCTGTCTGATCTTCGTACTGATCAGCTGTTTTATCTTGTTCATGGACATTTCCACCAGAAGCCGTACACTGTTCAACAAGCTGCTTTGTCTTGGCTTTGGTGTTTGTTTTATTTTTCAGGTGTTTTTAAGTATCGGCGGAGTGACCAAGTTCATACCGTCCACAGGTGTTACCATCCCTCTTGTAAGCTACGGGGGAACATCGGTGCTGAGTACTTTGATTATTTTAAGTGTCATTCAGGGACTGCACATGTTAGCAAATAGTGAGGAAGAAGAAAATGAGCTTATTCAAACGCAGAAAGAAAGCGGAAACGGAGATACCAAAGAAATCTCCCTCTCCAAAAACAGAACGAAGCGCGGGAAGAAAGAAAAAGCACGCCAATAGACAGATCCTTCAGATTACATATATCTTTGTGGGACTGTTTCTTGTGCTGATCGGTTATATCATACATTTTGTCGTCAGAGACAGTCAGAATGTAATCACCGATTCCCATAATTTAAGACTTCAGGAATTAGAGAAATATGTGGTGAGAGGAAAAATCATCAGTGCAAACGGAAAAGTCCTGGCCCAGACCGTCAGCGATGGAGACAGCGAGACAAGGGATTATCCGTATGGACGGATGTTCGCCCATGTGGTAGGGTACAACGCCAAAGGAAAATCCGGCCTGGAATCCAAATGTAATTTTGATCTGCTGAAATCCAATGCAAATCTTTTATCCCAGATCGAGAGTAATCTGAAAGGGGAAAAGAGCATCGGGGACAATGTTTACACTACGCTTGATACAAGGGTACAAAAGGCAGCGTATGATGCGCTGAGCGGAGAAAAAGGAGCGGTGGTGGCCATGGACCCGGAAACCGGAAAAGTCATCGCCATGGTTTCAAAACCGGATTTCCGTCCGGCTCTGGTAAAGGAAAACTGGAAAGAACTGAATACGGATGAAGATGCACTTTTGATCAACAGGGCCACACAGGGGCTGTATCCTCCGGGGTCTACCTTTAAGGTGATCACTGCCCTGGAGTTTATGAGAGAACACAAAGATTATAAAAACTTTACCTATCACTGTACCGGATCTACGACTATCAACAATGTAAAAATCCGCTGCTATGGGGGAACCGCCCATGGAACTGTGGATCTGGAAGGAGCAGTGGAAAAATCGTGCAATACCGCTTTTGTCCATATGGCTTCCCAGCTGAATAAAGGTAAATTTGCTTCCCTCGCAGAGGATATGATGTTTAACTCCAGAATTCCGATTAACCTGGCAGCGGTATCCAGCCGGTTTACATTTGACGGAAGTTCCAAAGACAGTCAGGTTCCCCAGATCGCAATAGGACAGGGAAGTACACTGATTACGCCGCTTCAGAATGCGGCAGTCATGAGTACTATCGCCAATGACGGAGTCATGATGGAGCCCTATCTTGTGGACAAGGTGAAAAATGTAAACGGAGGGGTGATCAAAGAGACGAAGGCGAAAGAGACCGCCAGCCCGCTCAGCGCCGAAGAGTGTAAAAAACTCAGAAAAATGCTCAGGAAAGTTGTGACAAACGGAACGGGTACATCAGCCTACTCTTCAAGATATAAAGTCTATGGAAAAACCGGCTCTGCCGAGTATAACGATGATAAGGATTCACACGCATGGTTTATCGGCTGTGCGGAGCATAACGGCAGAAAGATCGTCGTAAGCGTGATCGTGGAAGGCGGCGGATCCGGAGGCCGCGTGGCAGCTCCGATTGCAAAAAATGTCTTTGACGCTTATTTCAGGTAAGGAATGGGAAAGCAAAATCCAATGTTGAAATGCATATCCATTAACGTTATAATAATTTCTAGAGAGACCCAAAATAGCGTTGAGGCAGGATGATTGGAGGCCGCGATGACAGAGGCAACAAGCTGTGGAGGTGTCGTAATTTACAGAGGGAAGATATTGCTGTTGTACAAAAGTTATAAGAACAGATATGACGGCTGGGTACTTCCGAAAGGTACAGTTGAAAAAGGGGAAACGCACGAACAAACCGCTTTGCGTGAAGTAAAAGAAGAGACAGATGCCAATGCCCGAATTATCAAATATGTCGGAAAGAGCGAGTATTCCTTTTACTCTTTCCATGAGCAGATCGTAAAAAGCGTTCACTGGTATTTGATGGAGGCAGAAGGGTATCATTCAAAACCGCAGAAAGAAGAGTTTTTCGTTGACTCTGGGTACTACAAATTTCACGAAGCCTACCACTTGTTAAAGTTCCCGAATGAAAAAGAGATTTTAAAGGAAGCATACGAAGAATACAAAAAGCTAAAATCCAAAAATCAATGGGGAATCAGGCAAAGAAGATGAAAAAAGAATTGTAGATGGGTAAATCCATTTACAGTTCTTTTTTTTGTAATAAATCGGCTTGTTCCTTATTAAACTGTAACATAAGAGGTGAAAGGTTTATTTTATGAAAAAAGCAGCAATTTTTATTCTTTCGTTACTGTTATGCATTTCATCCGGAACCATGGTGTGTGCCACAGAACCGGAAACATTGCTTACAGTGGCTCAGGACGGAGAAGGGCTTGACTTGACTGCAAAATCTGCAGTTGTGATGGAGGCGGGGAGCGGCACCATACTGTATCAAAAGGACAAAGACATGAAACTGCCTCCGGCCAGTGTGACAAAAGTCATGTCTCTTCTTTTGATCTTTGAAGAACTGGACAAAGGAAATCTTAAGTATTCAGATAAAGTGACAGTCAGCGAGCACGCGGCTTCGATGGGAGGGTCCCAGGTGTTCTTAGAACCTGGAGAAAGCCAGACGGTGGACACGATGCTTAAATGTATCGTGATCTCCAGTGCCAACGATGCGGTTGTATCCATGGCGGAACATATCGCGGGAAGCGAGGGCGCTTTTGTAAAGCGGATGAATGAAAAGGCGAAGCAGCTTGGCATGAAAAATACCACATTTAAAAACAGCTGCGGACTGGATATCAAAGGACATGAGACTTCAGCCTATGATATTGCCCTGATGTCAAGAGAACTGACGACAAAACACCCGGATATTTTTAAATATACAAAAATATGGATGGACAAATTTACCCATGAGACGAAAAAGGGAACGAAGGAATTCGGTCTGAGCAATACAAATAAACTGTTAAAGCAGTATAACGGATGTACCGGCCTGAAGACAGGAAGCACCAGCACCGCAAAGTTCTGTCTGAGTGCCACGGCTACGAGAAACGGGGTCAGTCTGATTGCTGTTGTCATGGCCAGCGACGATTCCAAGACAAGGGTGAAAGATGCCAGTGCTTTGCTGGACTATGGATTTTCTCACTGCCAGGTCATGGAGGACCACACGAAAGCAAAGGATATCGGAAAGATTGCGGTGACAAAAGGAAAGAAAGAGACCGTCTCCTATCAAGAGGATATTCCTGCGAAGATTGTCCTGGTGAAGGGCAGTAAAAATGATGTGAAGAAGCAGATCCGTATCGGCCAGGTGAAAGCCCCTGTGAAAAAGGGTCAGGTATTGGGATATATTATATATAAAAGAGGAGATGAAGTCCTTCTGAAAAAACCGGTAAAAGCCACAGAGAGCGTAGAGAAAATGAACTTCCTTACCAGTCTGACACGATTGGCTGAGCGATATTTTTAAGTGAAAGTTAACAAAAATAGTAGATTATCATTTCTTGATAAGTTATAATAAAATACCTCAGATATAAACATTCTATAAACAAATCTGAATAATATATAAAGTATAATTTCCGTTTATTTCATAAATAAGACACTTCTTTTCATCGGCATGGAAAAAGACAGAATTAAATTTCTTCAGCATTGACTTTATAATGAAATCATCAAGTAAACAAGTCACATGTTAGGAGGATTATTTATGAGCGAATCATGGTTGGGCCTTGAAGGCAAGACAGTCATCGTAACCGGCGGGGCATCCGGAATCGGGAAAGCAGTTGCCCAGGAATTTTTAAATGTCGGGTGCAATGTGGTTGTTTCCGACATGGCGCCGGAAGCGCCGGAGTTTGACACTGCAGCCGGCAGGTTCCATTACGTGAAGACCGACGTAACCAGTGCAGAAGATGTGGATGCTATGGTAAAAGAAGTGGTGGACACATTCGGAACCGTAGATGTACTGGTGAACAACGCAGGGATCAATATTCCGAGACTCCTGGTAGACCCGAAAGAGCCGAAAGGACAGTATGAACTGGACGAAGCAGTCTGGGATAAAGTGTGCGGCGTCAACTTAAAGGGAGTGTTCTTCTGTGCACAGGCAGTGGGCAGAATCCTTGTGGAAAAAGGAGAAGGGGTCATCATCAACATGTCTTCAGAGAGCGGACTGGAAGGCTCCGAGGGACAGAGCGTGTACGCGGCGACAAAGAACGCAGTGAATTCCCTGACCAGAAGCTGGGCAAAAGAATTAGGGAAACAGGGAGTGCGCGTAGTAGGCGTGGCACCGGGCATCATGGAAGCGACAGGATTAAGAACGTTAGCGTATGAATCAGCGCTGGCGTATACAAGAGGGATCACAGTGGATGATTTAAGAGCGGGTTACAGCAAGACATCCACAACACCGCTCGGAAGATCTGGAAAACTCTCCGAAGTGGCAGATATGTGTGTCTATCTGGCAAGCCAGAGATCTTCTTATGTACATGGTGTGACCATCAATGTAGCCGGCGGAAAAACAAGAGGTTAGGCTCCATACGGAGAAAAGGTGGTATTAGGTAAGCTTATGAAACTTTTTAATGATGAAAACAGAATGGCTGCTCTGTTGAGGAACGTGGAGGTACAGGATTCCTCCGACGTAGAACGCATTGCGGCGAAGCTCAGCGTTTCCACAAAGACTGTGCGGAACGATGTAAAAGAGCTGAACTGCCTGATGGGCGGATATGCAGTCATCAGCAATAAAAAAGGACAGTATAAGCTTATTGTATTCGATCAGAAGGGTTATGAGGAGATTCGAGATAAGATCTACGAACAGGAAGAATATTTTAATTCCCCTCAGACAAGGATGGCGTATATTTTCTGGCAGCTGATGGATGCCAAAAAGCCGTATCTGATCGATGACCTGTCGGAGGAGATGAAGGTAGGGAGAACGACAACCGTCGGAGATTTAAATCGTATCCGGGAACAGATAAAAAAGTATGATCTGACAGTGGAAGGAAAGGCAAACACAGGGCTCTCCCTTTGCGGGGAAGAGATTAAGATCCGCCTGTTTCTTCTGGAAAATGTCTATGAGCAGATTTATCTCAACTATCCGCTGGGCAGCCGGTTAAGGCAGCTTTTGTATGATATGCAGACAGAATATTCTCTGGATGCCTTGGGATTCGGACAATTTTTCAGGGCATTTGTAGTCATGATCGACCGCCTTGGGAACGGACATACGATTGAATCTCTGGACCACAGGTATCTGGAGCTTTATGACAGCAAAGTATACGAGATTGCGGACGAATTTGCGGACAAAGTGGAAGAGGCTGTTCCGTTCAAAATACCAAAACCAGAGAGGATCTTCCTCTGTCTGCCTATTGCAGGGATGAGGACTCCTGTTAATACGGAAGGGATAGAGAACTATATCCAGATTTCAGAAGAGGCGGCAGATCTGATTATTGAGATTTTAGACCGCATCCGGGATGAGATCGGTGTTACAGTGATCGTAAATGAACTGTTTGATGATTTTGTCTATCATGTATTTTTTATGATCAACCGGCTGAAATATGGATTTCATATCCGGAATGCTTTGGTGGAAGAAGTAAAAGATGAATACTCCGTTGCCTACACGATGGCCGGCATAGCCAAAGATGTCATCGAAACGAGGACCGGAGTCGAGGTGACGAAGGACGAGCTGGGGTTTCTGGCAATGTATTTCGGCGTGTTTCTTTTAGAACAGGCGCCGGAACAGAAGCAGTACAGAATTGCCATTGTATGCGGCTCAGGAAAGATCATCGGAAGACTGATCGCCAGCCAGCTGAAAAATATTTTTGAGGTGGAACCGGCTATCGATTATTATTTTAATGGAGATTTTGAGGCGGAAAAAGAAGATTCCTACGACTTGATTATTACGACAACAAATTTAAAGACAAAAGGGCCGACACCGATTATTGATATTGATGAGGTGTTCGACAAGAATCTGCTGAAAAGTAAAGTAGAAAGTGTAAAAAATATGGCGGAGATGGGAATACCGATTCGCCGGGGAATTGATTCAGTGTTCCTGAACATGCTGGACGAGGAACGGTTCTTTGTGCTTAGGCCGGAACTTGGCTATGAAGAGAATGTGGACATGATGACCGAAGAACTGTATAAACAGGGACTTGTGGACGAAGGCTTTGAGGAGAGAATCCGCATTCGGGAACAGGAATCGACAATGATATTTGAAAAAAATATTGCTTTTCCTCATACGACGAATAAACTGCAGAAGCTGACCCTTGCCTTCGGTGTATTTCCGGAAGAAGAGAAGGCAAAGGGAGAGGACGAAGTTCAGCTGGTGTTTTTGCTGGCCATCCCGGAAGAAATGAAAAATGATTCCGTGCTGATTCAGCTCTATGACAACATGCTGGCGATCGCCCATGAGCCAGACGTGGTGAAGAAGCTTCGGCAGATGAAGAGTTACAGGGAATTACTTCTGTATTTTGTGGAAGAGAACAATATTTTTAAATAAGGTTAAGGAGGATGCGTATGTCATACTATTTATTGATTGCAGGAGCGCTGCTGACGGCATTTATACTGCAGTTTCTGTTTTCAATGGTTCAGATGAAGGGCTTTAACGTCCACTACGGAAGAATGAGAAAAATCGGAAGAGTGGCAATCGGAAAAAGCAAAGGCGGTTTTCATGCCGGAGCTATGGTGATGTTTGCAATTGATAAACGTGGCATGATCAAAGAAGGATGTTTCATGCGGGGATTTACAATCTTTGCACGATTTAAGAAGTTTGATGATTTCAACGGAAAGAATGTGGGACTGATTACGAAAGAAGACTGCAAAGGCATGGAATATTCTTTGAGACGATCCGTTTTGAATGCAGCCTCCAACTACAACACGATCATGGACGGAGGCGAAGTAGTGGAGACGCCGGGACTCTTGACGAGAATTGCGGACATGCTTCTCGGCAAATCCAGAAAAGCCTGCAAATAGGAAGGAGAAATATATATGAACGTTATTGTAAAATTTGCGTCAGGATTTATGGGATTATTTGACACTGGTGCCCAGACTTTTATCGGATGGGTGTCAGGAATTGTACCGAAAGTATTACTGTTACTTATTTTAATGAACACCATCATCGCATTGGTTGGACAGGACAGGATCAACAAATTTGCGAAGGTGTGCTCTAAAAATGTTATTTTGGCTTATGGGGTGCTGCCATTTATCGCGGCATTCATGTTAGGTAACCCAATGGCGTTTTCTATGGGTAAATTCCTGCCGGAACGCCAGAAACCAAGCTACTATGCATCAGCAGCTTATCACTGCCACACAAACAGCGGTATTTTCCCGCATATCAACCCGGGTGAAATCTTCATCTACATGGGAATTGCAGCTGGAATCCAGAAACTCGGCTTAAACGAAACAGACCTTGCACTTCGTTATCTGTTAGTCGGTCTTGTCATGAACTTCTTTGCCGGATGGGTAACTGACTTTACGACAAAGATCGTTATGAAACAGCAGGGAATCGAACTGAGCAACGAGATTAAGTTAGAGGATCAATAAAGAGAGAAAAGGAGGATTCATCATGGCAGAATACAGAGCAATTAAAATTGAAAAAGGAAGCGGCGGATTCGGCGGACCTTTAACCGTAAAACCGGAAGAAGGAAAAGACGTTTTATTATTCATCACCGGAGGAGGAGCAGAACCTGATATCGTTCAGAAGATCGTAGACCTCACCGGATGCCGTGCGGTAAACGGATTTAAGACAACTGTACCGGAAAAGGAAATTTTCCTAGTCATCATCGACTGTGGAGGAACTCTTCGCTGCGGTATCTATCCTCAGAAAAGAATTCCTACCATCAATGTAAACCCGGTCGGAAAATCCGGACCGATGGCGAAGTACATCACAGAAGACATCTATGTATCCGGTGTCGGCATGAACCAGATCAGCGCAGCAGACGGATCTGCGGCTCCGATCAGATCAGAGGCGCCTAAGACAGAAGAAAGAGAATTCAAATACAGTGCAGACAAGAAAGTTTCCGAGCAGATGGGCGGAAACGGCGGAAAGAAATCCAGCTTCATCCAGAAGATTGGTATGGGCGCAGGGAAAGTCGTAGCGACATTCAACGCGGCTGCGAAAGAATCCGTCAACACCGTATTACATACGATTCTCCCGTTCATGGGATTCGTGTCACTGCTGATCGGTATTATCCAGGGCTCCGGTTTCGGAAACTGGTTTGCACAGATGTTAAAACCACTCTGCGGAAATATCGTGGGACTTGTGATCTTAGGACTGATCTGTTCTATCCCGTTCCTGTCCTGTCTGTTAGGGCCTGGAGCCGTTATCGCTCAGATCATCGGTACTCTGATCGGTGTGGAAATCGGAAAAGGAAACATTGCTCCAGGACTTGCACTGCCGGCATTGTTTGCCATCAACACACAGTGTGCCTGTGACTTTATTCCGGTAGGTCTGGGACTTGCAGAAGCAGATCCGGAAACAGTTGAAGTCGGTGTGCCTTCTGTGCTATACTCAAGGTTCATCATAGGTGTGCCGCGTGTGCTTGTAGCATTCGTAGCAAGTATCGGATTAT
Organism: Anaerostipes caccae L1-92; assembly: GCF_014467075.1. Taxonomy (NCBI): domain Bacteria; kingdom Bacillati; phylum Bacillota; class Clostridia; order Lachnospirales; family Lachnospiraceae; genus Anaerostipes; species Anaerostipes caccae. The sequence continues at coordinate 2,201,947 of NZ_AP023027.1, read as the reverse complement.
ACAAATAATTCAGTTTTAGCAGGAAAGGAAGAAGAACATGATTTATCAGACAACAATCAAAGGAATGGGAGATCAGGTAGAAGCATTTGTCGGAGAGGGGATCTTCGTAACATTTGGGGACAACGCTCCGGATACTTTAAAAGATTTCTGCTACTCTGTAGAAGTGACTCCGGTTCAGGGAGAGATCAAGCCGGGCAGTAAGCTTGTGATCGACGGACAGGAATACAAGATTACCATGGTTGGAGATGTTGCCAGAGAAAACCTGAACAACTTAGGCCACGTAACATACTCATTCAACGGAAGCGGGGAATGCCTTCCGGGAAGCATCTGTGTAGAAAAAACAGATGTGCCGACATTAAAAGTGGGAAGCACAATTTCTATCACAGAATAAATATTATGTTTCATAACAATGGACAATGGGGGACGGAAGCCCGTATGCGGCATCCGTCCCTCTTGTTTTTTTTCAAATTATTTAGTAAAATAGGGAAAGGTGTACCCGGACTGTCAAGAAAGGTACGGGAATGGCCTTTAAAAGAAACAGGACTTCCAAATACCGGGAAAGTGAGAGAGTATGTTGTTTATAATTTTAACTGCAGCTGTAATATTGGGGGCGGCTGTATGTTTTGCGAGTATGAATGAAAATCAAAACTTGTCGTTGGAAGAATATACGGTTGTTTCTGCAAAACTGCCGGAGGAATTTGACGGCTTTAAAATCGTGTTCCTGACAGACCTCCACTGCAATGAATTTGATTACCAGAATAAGGCGCTGATCGACATGATCGACGGCTGCAGTCCCGATGCCGTTTTTGTGGGCGGGGATATGCTTGTGAGCAGGGTGGACTCGTCTTATGAAGTCGCGCTGGATTTGATGAGAGAACTCTCCCGGAGATACCGTATCTATTATGCGGACGGGAACCATGAAATGAGGCTCAAGAGAAATGAGGAAGTCTATGGAGTGGCCTATAAAGAATACGTTCACCAGCTCAAAGAATGCGGAGTCGTTCATCTGTCCAACGAGAGTATCATGGTCGACAGCGGTATTTCTGCCATCTGTCTGACGGCTTATGATATGGAAGAAAAACAGTACCGCAAGTTTCATCCTGCTCCGCCTTCGCTGGAGGAGATGTCGGATGCGCTCGGAGATGCAGATCCGGAATTTTTTCAGGTACTTCTGGCCCACAATCCAAATTATTTCAGGCAGTATTCCAAGTGGGGGTGTGATCTGGTCTTATCCGGGCATTTTCATGGAGGGATGGTCAGACTTCCGAAGATCGGCGGTGTGATATCGCCTCAGTTTCAGCTGTTTCCAAAGTATGATGCGGGAGAATATCAGATCGGTACATCGATCATGATCTTAAGCCGCGGTTTGGGAAATCATTCAATTAAGATCAGGCTGTTTAACAGGCCTGAGGTATCGTGTATTACATTAAAGAAAAAGTAGGACATTTTAATATGGCAGCGATTGATATAAAATTAAATGTTTTTGAGGGACCCTTGGATCTTTTGCTCCATCTGATTGAGAAAAATAAGGTGGATATCTATGACATTCCTATCTCTGAGATCACGGAACAGTATCTTGCCTATATCCGTGAGATGGAGGAGGAAGATCTGGATGTGATGAGTGATTTTCTTGTGATGGCGGCGACACTGCTCAGGATCAAAGCCAAAATGCTTCTTCCGGCCAAAGAAGATGATGAGGAAGAAGGCGATCCGAGGGAGGAATTGGTTTTAAGGCTCCTGGAGTACAAAATATACAAGTACGCGTCCAAAGAACTGAAAGCCAGAGAGTACGAGGCGGAGAAGATCTTTTTTAAAGAAAGGGCCGTGCCGGAAGAGGTGCTCAGATACCGCCGTCCGGTTGACGTCCGGGAGATCACAAGGGATGTCACCATGGAGGATCTGAACAGGATTTTCCAATTTGTCATGCGCAAAAGGGAAGATAAGATCGATCCCATCAGGAGCAAGTTTGGAGAGATCAAACAGGAGGAAGTCCGGCTGGAAGATAAGATGGAAGAAGTGGAATATCTGATCTCTTCCAGGAGACGCATGTCATTCAGACAGCTGCTGGAAGGACAGATGACCAAAGAAAAAGTCGTCGTCACATTTCTTTCAGTTTTGGAACTGATGAAGGTTGGAAAGATACGGGCTGTCCAGGAAAAGATCGGACAGGAAATTATAATAGAGGTGTTGGAGAGGCATGAGACAGAAACAGGCAGTGATTGAGGCAATTTTATTTTCCATGGGAGAGAGCGTCTCGAAGAAACAGCTGATGGCAGCTCTGGATATCCCGGAGGATTTATTTTTTTACTTAATTGATCAGCTGAAAAGAAAATACAACAGAAAAGACAGCGGAATCCGGCTTCTTGAGCTGGACGGTTCTTACCAGCTGTGCACCAGGCCGGAATACTATGATCAATTAATTAAAATTGTAAACCAGCCGAAAAAACCGAAGCTTACCGATGTCATGATGGAGACTTTATCGATCATCGCATATAAGCAGCCGGTGACAAAACAAGAGATAGAAGCCATCCGAGGGGTCAAATGCGACCATCCGGTCAATAAGTTATTAGAGTATAACTTAATCCGGGAGGCCGGGCGTTTAGACGCCGTCGGACGACCGATATTATTCAGAACGACGGAAGAATTCTTGCGCTGTTTTGGAGTGGGATCCATAAAAGAGCTTCCTGAAATTGAACAGGATAAGGTAGAGGACTTTAAACAAGAAGCTCAGGAGGAAGTAAAATATGCATTAGAGGAACTGGAACAAAATTAAGGGAGGACAGCATATGGGAAAAATTACAGGAAACCAGCTTTTGGTAAAGGCATTGAAAGAAGAAGGCGTAGATACCGTCTTTGGGTATCCGGGGGCCTGCGTCATCGATATTTTTGATGAGTTATACAAAGATGACACGATCGACGTGATCCTTCCGAGACACGAACAGGGACTGATCCATGCGGCAGACGGGTATGCAAGGTCTACCGGTAAAGTGGGGGTCTGTCTTGCGACCAGCGGGCCGGGGGCGACAAACCTGGTGACGGGAATCGCTACGGCGAATTATGACAGTGTACCGCTTGTGTGCTTCACCGGGCAGGTGGCGCTTCCGCTGATCGGAAATGATACGTTCCAGGAAGTTGATATTGTGGGCGTGACAAGAAATGTCGCCAAATTTGTGATCGTTGTAAGGGACAGGGCAGATCTGGGACGTATTATCAAAGAAGCCTTTTATATCGCAAGGACCGGGAAACCGGGGCCGGTGCTGATCGATCTGCCAAAAGACGTGATGGGCACCTTCGGCAGTGAGGAGTATCCGGACAGCGTAAATATCAGAGGATACAAACCGAACACAAAAGTACATCACGGACAGGTGATGAGAGCCATGAAAGCTCTTCACAAGTCTAAAAAACCACTGTTTTTGATCGGCGGAGGAACAAAGATTGCCGGAGCCCACAAAGAGATGACAAAGCTTGCGGAAATATTGAAGGTACCTGTGGTGTCTACGATTATGGGACGCGGAGTACTGCCAACGGACCATCCGCTCTACTTTGGCAACATCGGCATGCACGGAAACTTTGCGGCAAATGAAGCTATTGCAAACTGTGATGTCCTGTTTTCCATCGGGACGAGATTCAATGACCGGATCACGGGAAAACTTGGTACGTTTGCGTCCAAGGCAAAGATCATACATATTGATATCGACACGGCGGCCATTTCTAAAAATGTAACCGTGGATATTCCGATCGTTGCAGATGCAAAGGAAGCGATTTTAGATATTCTGGAATTGGCACAAAAAGAACCGGCTCTGAATGTGGAGCGCTGGATCTCCATGATGGAGAGCTGGCAGAAATCCCATCCGATCAAGATGGAGGATGCCGAGGGAAATCTGACTCCTCAGATGATCATAGAGGCCATCAACAAAGACTTTAAAGAACCGATCGTTGTCACAGACGTAGGGCAGAATCAGATGTGGGCGACACAGTATGTAGAACTCCATGGAAACCGCCAGCTGCTGACATCAGGAGGGCTGGGTACGATGGGATACGGATTCCCGGCGGCCTTGGGTGCATGTATCGGAAATCCCGGAAGGGAAGTCGTATGCATCAGCGGAGACGGCGGAGCCCAGATGAACATCCAGGAAATGGCGACAGCAGTCGTGCAGGAACTTCCTGTGGTATTCTGTATTTTCAACAACGGATATCTGGGCATGGTGAGGCAGTGGCAGGATCTCTTCTATAATAGAAGGTTTGCAAGCACATGTCTGAAATACAGAAAGAGCTGCAAAGGCAACTGTACGCCGGAGAACCATCCGTGCCCTCCGTATACACCGGATTTCGTGAAACTTGCGGAGAGCTATGGAGCTCAGGGTATCCGTGTGACCAGGCCGGAAGAGATTGATGCGGCATTTGAGAAGGCAAAAGAAAAGACTGACGGACCGACATTGATCGAATTCATTATTGACAGCGAGCAGCTGGTATTCCCGATGATGAAGACAGGCGGTTCCATCAACGAAATGATTATGGATCGATAGGAGGTTTTTCTATGGAAAAAAGATGGTTATCCTTATATGTTGAAAACCGTGTGGGAGTGCTGGCGAGGATTGCGGGTCTGTTCTCAGGAAAATCCTACAATCTGCAGAGTCTCACGGTGGGAACGACAGAAGATGAGACGGTGTCCAGAATGACAATAAGCGTAGAAAGCGATGACGCCACCTTTGAGCAGATCAAAAAGCAGCTGAACCGCAGCGTGGAAGTGATCAAAGTCATGGATTACACAAACATGTCGATCCGCATGAAAGAGATTATGTTTATCAAGGTGAAAGGCTGCACCCAGAAGGACAGAAATGAAGTGTTCCAGATGGCACAGGTTTTCAAATTCCGTGTGAAGGATATGGGGAAAGACAGTATTTTGATCGAATCTGTGCGGACAGAAGCAAAGAACAATTCGATATTAAAAGTTTTTAAGAAGAGATTTTCCAGCATTGAGGTTGTGCGGGGCGGAAGCGTCGCGATCGATTCTATTAGTATGCAGGACAGATAAGAAGACATTTTCTACATGATTTCCGTTCGGCTCTTAGAATGCCTCACTCCAATCATGCAGAAAATGGATACAATATCTGCCGGAAGAGGCAGCATTAAAGCATAAGGCATCATTTTGCGACGGAAATAAAAAAATTATACGATTCAAAGGCTCAGGGGCAGACAGGCTCCTGAGCCTTTGCTTGTTTACAGCATACCTTATCACGCGAAGAGTATGAAATACGGTGTGTCCTGTGGGCATTCTTATTTTGTGAAAAAACTGTGAACATTTATTTGATGAGTTGACAGACAGAAAAATAATTGTTATATTACATATAGAACAAATAAACAACATATAACAGTGCGGGATTCCCGCACAGAAGATAGAATAGGAGGAATGACTTATGTTGATGCCAAGTATTTTTGGAGAAAATCTTTTTGACGGATGGATGGACCGGGCGTTTAAAAATGCATTTCCTGCTGACCGTTTTGGCTTTGGAGATTTTGAACGCGGCATGAAGACAGATATTAAAGATACTGAAGACGGATATGAATTAAGTATGGAACTTCCCGGTTTCAGCAAGGAGGACATTTCCGCCCAGCTGAGAGACGGTTATCTGACTATCAGTGCGGCAAAGAACGAAGTAAAAGACGAGAAAGACAAAGAGGGAAACTATATACGGAAAGAGCGTTATTCCGGACAGTGCAGCAGAAGTTTCTATGTCGGAAAAGAACTGAAACAGGAAGATATCAGGGCAAAGTTTGACAACGGTGAACTGGTGCTGAGGTTTCCGAAAGCCGAGGAAAGAAAAGAAGTACCGTCAGAGGAGTTCATTTCAATAGAAGGATAACGCTGAAAGATTTGACCGGGGTGCTGAAAAGGCATCCCGGTATTGTTATTTCATAGGAAAGCTCTACGATCTTTCCTATAAAATAACGCTCCGCGGGTTGTACACAGCAATATCATACAAGAAATTTCTTGCCGTACAGGTTACAATAGAGCCTGTCAAAAAATCTGTTCACAAATGGAGGAATCAAATGGATATTGCGAATGAAAAATGTGTGGTTGTCATCGACGGGGAGCTTCCTGCCGGGATTGCGGTAAATACAGGGGTGATCCTTGGTATGACCATGGGGAAACATATGCCGGGGGCTATAGGCACGGATGTCATGGACAGCGGAGGAAACGAACATATGGGGATCATAACTTTTCCCGTTCCTGTTTTAAAAGGCAGCCGGAAAGTATTAAAAGAACTAAGAGAAAAAGTGAACCAGCCCGAATTCAGCGAACTCATCGCTGCAGATTTTTCGGATCTGGCACAGAGCTGTATGATTTATGACGAGTTCGCGGAAAAGATGTCAAAGACGCCGGGGGAACAGCTCAATTACCTTGGAGTGGCTCTTTGCGGACCTAAAAAGATGGTGAATAAATTAACCGGGAGTCTGCCTCTTTTAAGGTAAAAACAAAAGAAAAAAGGAAACGTACACAGATGTTTTGATAAGTCTTCCTATATAGTTCTCCAATTCATGGGAACTCCGGTTATAAGATGGTCTTTCAGCCCATCTTTTTTTAGTTTCCTGAGAAAAAAGACAGAACATATTGTTAAAATTGTGACGATATTAAGTTGATTTTAGGGGATACAATGTCTAAAAATATATAAAAGTTTTCTAAATAAAAAAACGAACATATGGCTGTATTTAAAAAAGTACAATCTATACTGCATACAAAAGACCGAAACAAACGGCTTAAATACGCAGTTTTTAAGATGATATGAAGCCTGTAGCAAGGCCTGAAACAAATTTGTAATTGAAATGAAAAAGTGATTGTGATACTATTAACATATCGGCGGGGAACTGCCAAACACTATATAACACAGAATTATTATGGAGGAATTGATATGTCAAGAAAAGTAGTTATTGCAAGTGCTTGTCGTACAGCAGTAGGTAAGATGGGCGGAGCATTGAGCACAACTCCGGCTGCTGACTTAGGATCAATCGTTATCAAAGAAGCTCTGAACAGAGCCAATGTTAAGCCAGAGCAGGTAGATGAAGTATACATGGGATGTGTTATCCAGGCTGGTTTAGGACAGAACGTTGCTCGTCAGGCATCCATCAAGGCAGGTCTTCCGATCGAAGTTCCGGCAACAACGATCAACGTTGTATGCGGTTCCGGACTGAAAGCGGTAAACATGGCTGCAGACATGATCAGAAGCGGTGACGCTGACGTTGTCGTAGCAGGCGGATGCGAGAACATGTCAATGGCTCCATATGTATTAGATCAGGCGCGTTTCGGATACCGTATGAACAACGGCGTGTTGAAAGATTCTATGGTCAATGATGCATTATGGTGTGCATTCAACGACTATCACATGGGTATGACAGCAGAGAACATCTGTGACCAGTGGGGACTTACCCGTGAAGAATTAGATGAGTTTGCAGCAGCAAGCCAGCAGAAGGCAGTTGCAGCTCAGGAAGCCGGAAAGTTCGACGAAGAGATCGTGCCGGTAGAAGTAAAGAAGAAAAAAGAAACCATCATCGTGAATAAAGACGAAGGACCTCGTCCTGGAACAACAGCAGAGGGCATCTCAGGATTAAGACCGGCATTCAAGAAAGACGGAATGGTAACTGCAGCGAACTCTTCAGGAATCAATGACGGTGCGGCAGCAGTTGTCGTTATGAGTGAAGAAAAAGCAAAAGAATTAGGTGTTACACCGATGGCTACATGGGTTGCCGGAGCACTCGGCGGTGTAGATCCTAAGATCATGGGTATCGGACCGGTCGCTTCCACAAGAAAAGTTATGGAAAGAACAGGAATGAGCATCGATGACTTCGATCTGATCGAGGCAAACGAAGCATTCGCAGCTCAGTCTGTGGCAGTAGGAAAAGACTTAGGATTCGACTTAAGCAAATTAAATGTAAACGGCGGGGCAATCGCGATCGGACATCCGGTTGGAGCTTCAGGATGCCGTATCTTCGTAACTCTGCTTCACGCAATGAAAGACAGGGGAGCTAAGAAAGGTCTTGCAACACTTTGCATCGGCGGCGGTATGGGATGCTCTACCATCGTTGAAATGGACTAATTTAATTTGAAAGGAGAATGAATCCATGGAATTCATCACATATGAAACAGAAGGTTTTGTAGGAATCCTCACTATTAACCGTCCAAAAGCATTAAACGCGCTGAACAGCCAGGTGCTCGGAGAGATTGACGAAGTTTTGGATGCTGTTGATCTCGAAAATACAAGAGCCTTAATACTTACCGGAGCAGGAGACAAATCTTTCGTAGCCGGAGCAGACATCGCAGAGATGAGTACATTGACAAAGGCAGAGGGAGAAGCGTTCGGTAAAAAAGGAAATGACGTATTCCGCAAGTTAGAGACATTTCCTATCCCGACCATCGCTGCAGTGAATGGATTTGCACTGGGCGGAGGATGCGAGATCTCTATGAGCTGTGACATCCGTCTCTGTGCAGAAAATGCAGTGTTCGGACAGCCGGAAGTAGGTCTTGGGATCACTCCTGGATTCGGCGGAACGCAGAGGCTTGCCCGTCTCGTAGGCGCTGGAAAAGCAAAAGAAATGATCTACACTGCATTCAACATCAAGGCAGATGAAGCATACAGAATCGGACTCGTCAATGCGGTATATCCGCAGGCAGAGCTCTTAGACGCAGCAAAGAAGATGGCTGCAAAGATCGCAAAGAACGCTCCGATCGCAGTCCGCGCTTCAAAGAAAGCCATCAATGAAGGTCTGGATGTGGACATGGATCAGGCTATCGTCGTGGAAGAAAAAGCATTCGGAAGCTGCTTTGAGAGTGAAGACCAGAGAGCAGGCATGGAAGCATTCTTAAACAAGACGAAAGTCGACGGATTCAAAAATAAATAATCATTGGCAGGCAACAATTAGAGTTTAAATACAGGAGGAATCATAATGAAAGTTGGAGTTATCGGTGCTGGAACAATGGGCAGCGGAATTGCCCAGGCATTTGCGCAGACAGAAGGTTATGAAGTTTGCCTTTGCGACATCAATGAAGAGTTCGCAGCAAACGGAAAAGCAAGAATCGCAAAAGGATTTGAAAAAAGAGTTGCAAAAGGCAAAATGGACCAGGAAAAAGCGGATGCCATTTTAGCAAAGATCACAACAGGCGTAAAAGATATCTGCACTGACTGTGACCTTGTTGTGGAAGCAGCAATCGAAAACATGGAGATCAAAAAGCAGACATTCAAAGAATTACAGGATATCTGCAAACCGGAAGCAATCTTCGCTACCAATACATCTTCCCTTTCTATTACTGAAATCGGAGCAGGACTTGACCGCCCGATGATCGGTATGCATTTCTTCAATCCGGCTCCGGTTATGAAGCTTGTTGAAGTAATCGCAGGAATCAATACTCCTCAGGAGACCGTTGACAAAATCATCGAGATCTCTAAAGAAATCGGAAAAACACCGGTTCAGGTAGAAGAAGCAGCTGGTTTCGTTGTAAACAGAATCCTCATCCCGATGATCAACGAAGCAATCGGAATCTATGCAGACGGAGTGGCATCTGTGGAAGGTATCGACACAGCGATGAAATTAGGAGCTAATCACCCGATGGGACCGTTGGCGTTAGGTGACCTGATCGGATTAGATGTTTGCCTTGCTATCATGGAAGTACTTTACAACGAGTTTGGAGATACCAAATATCGTCCTCACCCATTGCTGAGAAAAATGGTACGCGGCGGTATGTTAGGTCAGAAGACCGGTAAAGGATTCTACGATTATAGTAAATAATTAAATGGAGGAATAAGAAATGGATTTCGCATTAAGTAAGAAACACGAAATGGCAAGAACTCTGTTCAAAGAGTTCGCCGAAAATGAAGTAAAGCCTCTTGCACAGGACGTGGATGAAACAGAACAGTTCCCGAAAGAAACTGCTCAGAAGATGGCTAAGAACGGTTTTCTTGGTATCCCGATCCCGAAAGAGTACGGCGGACAGGGCTGTGATCCTCTTACATACGTTATGTGTGTGGAAGAATTAGCAAAAGTTTGCGGTACTACAAGTGTTATCGTATCTGCACATACCTCTCTGTGCTGTGATCCGATCATGACTTACGGAACAGAAGAACAGAAGAAAAAATATCTTCCGGACCTTGCATCCGGTAAAAAATTAGGTGCATTCGGTCTTACAGAGCCGGGAGCCGGTACAGACGCTCAGGGTCAGCAGACAAAAGCTGTCTTAGACGGAGACGAGTGGGTATTAAACGGTTCCAAATGCTTCATCACAAACGGTAAAGAAGCAGACGTTTATATCGTGATTGCTGTTACAGGCATCATCGAAAAACGCGGAAGAAAATTAAAAGAGATTTCCGCATTTATCGTTGATAAAGGAACACCAGGCTTCTCCTTTGGAACAAAGGAAAAGAAAATGGGTATCCGCGGATCTTCTACTTATGAGCTGATCTTCGAAGACTGCCGCATTCCGAAAGAAAACTTATTAGGAAAACAGGGCAAGGGATTCGGAATCGCTATGCACACTCTGGACGGCGGACGTATCGGTATCGCTTCCCAGGCTCTCGGACTGGCAGAAGGTGCGCTGGAAGCAACCGTTGAATACGTAAAAGAGAGAAAACAGTTCGGACGTACAATCGGACAGTTCCAGAATACACAGTTCCAGTTAGCTGATATGGCTACTAAGGTTGAAGCTGCAAAACTGTTGGTTTATAAAGCAGCGATGGCAAAAGCTACACAGAAAGTATACAGTGTGGAAGCAGCTATGGCGAAGTTATATGCAGCAGAAGTGGCAATGGAAGTAACAACAAAAGCTGTTCAGTTACACGGTGGATATGGATATATCAGAGAATACGATGTAGAACGTATGATGCGCGATGCTAAGATCACTGAGATCTACGAAGGAACATCAGAAGTTCAGCGCATGGTTATTTCTGGAAATCTGTTAAAATAAGGGAGGTACTTTACTGTGAAAATCGTTGTATGTGTAAAACAGGTACCAGATACTAAAGGCGGAGTTAAATTTAACCCGGATGGTACTTTGGATAGAGGTGCGATGCTGACTATCATGAATCCAGATGATAAAGCTGGATTGGAAGCAGCATTGAAATTAAAAGATGAATATGATGCAGAAGTGACAGTTCTTACAATGGGACTTCCGAAAGCGGACGAAGTTTTACGTGAGGCTATGGCAATGGGTGCAGATAAGGGAGTCCTTGTCACAGACAGAGTTCTCGGAGGAGCAGATACATGGGCTACTTCTACAACGCTTGCAGGTGCGATCCGAAATCTTGACTACGACCTGATCATCACAGGACGTCAGGCAATCGATGGAGATACCGCACAGGTAGGTCCTCAGATTTCAGAGCATCTGGATATTCCGGTTATTTCTTACGCTCAGGATATCAAGATTGACGGAGACAATGTTGTTGTTGAACGTCAGTATGAAGACAGATATCATGTTGTAAAGGCAAAAATGCCTTGCCTGATCACAGCACTTTCTGAATTAAACGAGCCGCGTTACATGACACCGGGCGGAATCTTCGATGCATACGATGCAGAAGTTACTGTTTGGGGAAGAAAAGACTTAAAAGATGTCGATGATGCAAACATCGGACTTGCCGGATCACCTACAAAGATCGCGAAAGCATCTGATAAGGTTCGTAAGGGTGCAGGAGAAAAGGTAACCTTAGATCCTGAAGAATCCGTAGCATATATCATGGACAAATTAAAAGAAAAACATGTAATCTAATTTAAAAAGGAAAAGTGGTGAATAAAATGGGTTTAGAAGAATATAAAGGAGTTTATGTCTTTGCACAGCAGGTAGACAATGAATTAAGCGGCATCGCTTTTGAATTACTTGGAAAAGCCAAAGACCTTGCAAAAGATTTAGATACTGATGTAACAGCTGTATTAATTGGATCTGAAGTGAAAGACCTTGCAGATGAACTTGCAGCTTACGGTGCGGACAAGGTAATCGTCGTTGATGATCCTGAACTGAAAGAATACAGAACAGAGCCTTATACTCATGCACTTGCATCTGTGATCAATGAATACAAACCGGAAATCATGCTGGTTGGTGCGACAGCAATCGGCAGAGACTTAGGACCTCGTGTGTCTGCGAGAGTTGCAACAGGTCTTACTGCTGACTGTACAGTCCTTGAAATCGGTGATTTCCCATTAGTTGCAATCCCTGGAAGAGAGCAGAAACACAATCAGTTACTGATGACACGTCCTGCATTCGGTGGAAACACGATCGCTACTATTGCCTGCCCGGACAACCGTCCTCAGATGGCTACGGTACGTCCTGGTGTTATGCAGGCGATCGATAAGATCGAAGGTGCAAAAGCCGAGGTCATCGAATTCAATCCTGGATTCACACCGGACAACAAATATGTTGAGATCATGGAAGTTGTAAAATCTGTGACAGATGTGGTAGATATCATGGATGCCAACATCCTTGTATCCGGAGGACGTGGAGTAGGAAGTCCAGAAAACTTCAAGATCTTAGAAGATTTAGCAGAAGTTTTAGGCGGAGAAGTAAGCTGCTCCCGTGCAGTCGTAGATGCAGGATGGAAACCGAGAGATATTCAGGTTGGACAGACTGGTAAGACAGTACGTCCGAACGTATACTTTGCAATCGGTATTTCCGGAGCTATCCAGCACGTAGCAGGTATGGAAGAAGCAGACATCATTGTAGCAATCAACAAAGATGACACAGCGCCAATCTTTGACGTGGCTGACTACGGTATTGTCGGAGATTTAAATAAGATCGTTCCGATGCTGACAGAACAGTTAAAAGCTGTTGTAAAATAATCACAAACATCAATAAAACTCACAAAAGAGGTCCTGCATCCGTGCAGGGCCTCTTTTGCTACGGAAAGTAGCATAAAAAACTCATATGTAAACAACAGTTGCTTGTTGGGAAAAACTTTGACTGCTATACTTTCACCATCAAAACAGAGGAGGAACATAAAATGTTTTCAACAAAATTAAAAGACCTGCGCAGGCAGGCAAAGATGTCTCAGGAAAAGATGGCTGAAAAGCTTCGGGTATCCCGGCAGGCGGTGACAAAATGGGAAACCGGAGCGGGAGTGCCGGACATAGAGAATGTAAAAGCGATTGCGTCTCTGTTTGACATTTCCATTGATGAGCTGCTTGAAAGTGAAGAAAGAAGCAGACAAAAAGGTGACTATCTATATGACAGTACAACGGAATATGACATCGACTGCGGGAAAAATTACGATATTACTTTTTCGGGAGCAAAGAAAGTATCCCTCTGCGGATATAAAGGTGAGAAGATCCGGGTGCGCCTTGCGTCGGACCAGATTGAGGAGATTCAGTCCGTCTTTAAAGTCCGGATCGATGACGTAAGGAAAAAGATTGATATTGATGTCCGTCGGTTTGGAAACATGACGGAATCCAGGGCGAAAAAGGAACTGGATGTGTTCATCTGGATTCCGCAGCAGTATACTGGCGAGGCGGAGATTTCCGGGAATACTTCTGTGCTGGAACTTACGCGCATGGAGGCAAAGAATATCGAGTTTTCAGGAAAGACAGAGAGAGTACTTGTGCATGATGTGACAGGACATGTGGAGATCAACAGCAATGAAGATATGAACATTGTCTGTGCCGGGCTTTGCGGACGCCTGGATATCAATCAGCTTTCATCGACCTCGAGGCTTACAGTGCCCGAAAATATGGAGTTCTTTGCCGTAAAGAAAGGGATCGGCAATCATATTTACTACGAAAAAGAAGGCGGTACCGCAGAAGATTTTTCTGTGAAAGAGGAAGAAATTGATGACAGCACCAATATGATCGAGCTGAATGGTATGAAAAGCGAACTGATCATCGAAGCGGTCCCTGAACCAGAATTTGAGGTGTGAGATATGAACCAATATCAATACCGCCCAATTCGGTTTTACCTGATTGTCTTTGGACTTACATGGGCCTTCTGGACGGCAGCAGCAGTCTGTAAAGATAATCAGGCGGCAATGACATGGATGTTCCTGGGATTGTGTGTTCCGGCAGGAACGGCAGTACTGACGGTTCTCCTGTCCAAAAGTAAGGCGCTTAAATCGGACCTGAAGCGAAAGCTGATTGGATTTTACCGCGTACATCCTGTAAATCTGTTTTCTGCTTTTACCCTGTTTGTATGTATTGTTGCAGTTTCAATTCTTCTGTCTGTATTTTTTGGTCAGAGTCTGGATCAGTTTTCGTTTGCCGAGGGATTTTCTTTTTCCATAAAGGGCAGTTCAGCCCTTCTCACGATACTGCTTGCCTCTGTTATAGAGGAACTGGGGTGGAGAGGGTATGGGGAAGACGCCATCGCCCAGTACGGAAGCTGGTTTTGGGAATCTGTCCTGTTTGGTTTCATTTGGTCTGCCTGGCATATCCCACTGTTTTTCATCGAAGGGTCTTATCAGGCTGGACTTCTGCAGCTTGGTACCGGCTATGCAATAAATTTCTTTATCAGTGTAATCCCTCTGGGATTTATTACGACGTGGGTGTACGTAAAGAATAACCGGAGTATGATGGCGAGCATCTTTTTTCATATCGTCGTAAATTTCTCTCAGGAAAAAATCGCTATGACGCCCCAGACAAAGTGTATAGAGACCATTGTCATTACAGTGGCTGCAGTCGGGATCGTCCTTGCAAACAAAGAAATGTTTTTTGAAACAGATCATGTGGGCAGAATTCTTGAGATAGACAATGAAAATACTGCTGACCGATAAAAAACAGATCAGCAGTATGACAGACATGCGGGTAAACAGACAGGAATTATCTGGTCCTGCTTTCATTTTCAAGATAAGTGATTACCTCGGACAGATCACCGAGCACAGTGCCGGTAAACTCCTTGAGTTTATCTGAATAAGGAATTTTATCAGGAATCATCACGGCGGTCATTCCGGCCCTGAAGATAGATTCCAATCCCGCAGGGGAGTCTTCCAGCCCCAGGCATACGGACGGATCGAGTCTCAGTTCTTCACATGCTTTCAGGAAAATGTCAGGGTGTGGTTTGCTTCTTGGGACCATCTCCCCGGTTACCACGGCGTCAAAGAAATCCATGATCCCGCCCTGATGAAAGTAGCGGGTAACACGCTCCAGGTCACAGGATGTGGCAACGGCGATCTTGTAGCCGTTGTCTTTTAAAAACGGCAGAAGTTCAAGCAGACCGGGTTTAAATGGGACTCCGTGTTCATCAATCCATTCATTTACGTAATCTTTTCTTATTTGAAGTGCTTTTTCAAAAGGGAATTTATCTCCGAACAAAGACATAAAGTATTCCTGCATACCTTGAACAGAAAAGCCGAAAGTATGTGCCACCTGCTCCTCTGTGATGGGAAATCCATAAGTTTTTCCGGCCTTAAGCCATGCGGGGATAGCCAGGGTCTCCGTGTCCAGCATCAGCCCGTCCATATCAAAAATTACACCTTGAATCATGTTCGTGTGCCTCCTTGCAATTTTATTCTATTATCATTATAATTTGAAACAGAAGGATATTATATCAGCATATTAGGCGGATTTATAACAATCCTATGAAGGAGAGGGCGAATATATTGAGGCAAATTGAAACAGATCAGAATTTCAGAGAATTGAATCAGACTTTGGACCAGCGATTTCCCATATGGGCCAGCAGCGACAGCTTTTTCAGATATTATAATCGGTATTTTCGGTGTCACTGGCACCCTGAAATTGAATTCTCTGTCATCACAGAAGGGGAATGTATCTATGAGGCAGGGGACCGGGTTTATGAATTAAAAAAGGGAGACGGAATTTTTATCAATCAGAATGTACTTCATATGGCTGAGATGAAAGGAAAACTGGAGTGCAGATTCGGTGTTGTTAGGGCAGAAGCTTTTTTTCTGGGAGGAAGTACCGAAAGCCTGATCTACCGAAAGTTCATGGAACCGGTCATAAACAATCCGGAGATCTCTTGTGTGCCGTTTTACGGTGATATTCCATGGCAGAAACGGCTGATGCGACAGCTGGCAGAACTAATCCGCATATATGAGGAGAGACCGGAGGGATTTGAACTGATGATGACGTCGGGCTTTTCCCTGCTTTGGCTGGAGTTTGTCAAGGCTCTGGGGGAAGAAAAAGGGAATGCTGTCTCAATAAATAAAGATGCAGAGAGGATCAGAAAGGGAATTTCATATATACAAAGAAATTATACAAAGAAAATTACCCTGAAAGATATCGCTGAGATATGTCAGTCCTGCCAGAGTGAGTGCTGCAGGATGTTCAGAAATGTGGTGAAAGAAAGTCCGATTGAATATGTAAATACATACAGGATACGCAGGAGCCTGATTTTGATTGAGGAAGGAACGTACTCAATGACAGAGATTGCACAGAAAACGGGTTTTTCAGGAAGCAGCTATTTTACTGAGGTATTCAAGAAAAAAATGGGCTGTACACCGTCAAAGTATAAAGGAAGCAAAGAGATCTATAAACGCGTAAAAAATAATCATTGCATTAAAAATTAATTTTTCTTCTATATTATAGCAAAAATCATTGACAAAGTGTGAAAGAGAGCATACAATAGAATTAAGATAAGAATAGCTAACTGGGTCTTATCATACAATTGAATTATTCATCGGTAAAACTATTGAAAGATAGTGACACAAAGCCAAGGGTCTAAGGTCCTCCAAACGGGGATTATGACAGCCGGTTGCCACATTATATATTAATGTGTATGGATAATAATTATCTATCTTATATGATTATAAGCGCAACCGTCTGTAAAGAATTTTTTGCAGATGGTTTTTTTATTTGGAAGGGTTACTTCCGGATAGATGCTCCAAATTTCATAAAGCTGGATTAATTAATATTCTGCACAGAATCACATCAGAAATGATAAGTTAATTAATCAGTAATTTAATATTTAGTAAAACTATCGAAAGGTAGTGACACAAAGCCAAGGGTCTAAGATCTCTAAGAGATTACGATAGCCGGTTGCCGCATGAGGAAAGCTCATGTGTTATGAAATAAGCAGAGTGCTTTTTTCGTACCAGAGATCAGGATGGTCACTGGCTTGTGTCTATGAAATATAGGAGGCGCATGATCATGAAAAAAGCAATCAAAAAAGTTTTAGTAAGTGCATTGGCAGTTTTGCTTGTTGTCGGATTCACAGCTCCGGCCGCAGCAGCACCTGTGAAGGCAGCCAGCAGTAAAGTAACAGTCAAAACAAGTACATCCAAAAAAGTTAAAACAAAGACATATAAATTAAAGAAAAAAGTAAAACGCAAAAAAGTCACAACCAAAAAAACGAAAAAAACTTCTAAAAAAGTGATCACAAGCGTATCTAAAAAAGTAGAAGAGACAGTTCAGACGGATATTGTTGTAAAGACAACAAAAAAAGCAAAGAAAAAAACGGTCAAAACAACAACAACCATTAAGAAGGTCATCAAAACAACAAATCTTGCACAGGCAGGAAACGCAAATATCAGCCAGCTGAAGGGGATTGTCGATGACAAGGTAATCAGCGAATTCAACAGAGTGGGAATGGCCATCGAGACAAATCCAAATTCTTCTTTACTGAAAGGGGCAGACGGAGTCTTCAGTCCATCTCAGAAAAAAATCGTTGTAAAGAATAATGTCAACAGAGTTTTGATTCATGAGGTAGGACACTTCGTAGCATATGTAAACAACAGAGCTGATTCCACAGCAGAGTTCAGAGCGATCTATAATGCAGAAAAGAACAATTTTGCCGGCGACAACAGAGCATATGCGGTATCAAACAACAAAGAGTTCTTTGCAGAGGTATTTAAAGAGTATTCTATGAACAGAGCTTCTTTAAAGAGCCACTGCCCGAGAGCCTATGAATATGTCAAAAATGTCCTTGCAGAAATGTAAGGTGAAGGGGTTATAGAGATCCGTCCGGAGTTGTCCGGACGGATTTTTTCTAGTATAATGGTCAAAGAAAATTTAATAGAAAGTAGGATGAACATGCAGATACAGAGAGATGATATTATCATAAGAAAAGGGATTATCCATATTCTGGACAGCCACAACGGGTATCTTGGACTGTCCAACGACCTGCTGGATTTGGGACCGGACTTGATGGAATTTATCAGGGGCCATATATTTAAGATCCTGGAGAGTGATGACACAAAAAAATGCCAGTTTGACGGAAGCCTTTCACCGGTCTTAAGCCTTTTGGAATCGATGGATGAAAAGGAGGATGAAAGCTTTGTGGAAGCCAGCCGTGTACTGTCGGAGAGTCTTTTTGATATTATGTGCGACAGTGTGACAATTCCGGCGGCAGATCTGATCGTGGTCAGTTTCCAGTTATACAGTGTTGTACATCTGGCGCTTCTGAAAATGAATTATAAGGAGACTTACATACATAAAGAGGAAGAAAATGAAGTCAACGACATTGTAAAGCAGCGGGTGATGCCTATGGACGGGGCAAAGCTCACGGAGGCTGTAATTGTGGATCTTCTGGAGTATAAAGTCCAGCTGGTGGAGAAGAAGTTTGAGATGCTGACAGGCGACAAGATAAACTATATTTCTGAGCGCTTTCTCCAGTGCCACGCAGATATGGCTCCCAAAAAGAAATTCCAGATCTTAAACAAGGTGATCACGGATATCAATAACCGGTACGAGAATGAACCGCTGAGAAACCGGCTGGATGCCAGGAGTAAGCTGAGAGAAGAATTTGCGGAAAAAAATGAGTTTCGGGTCAACGAGATCGGCGACAGGATCTTTGGGGACAGCACGGAGAAGAAACAGGAGTTTGATGACCGCATCGAGAGATATGACCTGCAGTATGATACCTTTACGGTGGCCAAAGAAAATACCGTAAAGAAGCTGGAATATCAGATTCTTGAGACCGACGCGGGGATCGAGGTCAAGATCCCAATGGAAGAATATATTACAAAAGACAATGTAGAGATCCTGGAAGAACAGGGGGGAGGAAGCACGATCATCATTAAAAACATAGAACAGGTGAAGATAAAGTAGGTATCCTTTCGGTTTCTTGACAGACAGGAGAGAAAGGCATATAATAAGCAAAATTAATTTATTAGGGCGCTCTAAGCCGGACAGCCGGTTTAGGGCTTTTCTTACATCACCGCAGAAAGAAGAGGTACAAAAGTATGACACAGTTTTCAGAAAGAATCTTAAACACCCCCGCATCCTTTATCAGGGAAATATTAAAAGTTATCCAGCAGGATGACATCATCTCCTTTGCAGGAGGACTGCCTAATCCGGTTTCCTTTCCGAAGGAAGAACTTAAACAGTCTATGGAACGGGTTATAGACCAATTTGGTGACGAGGTTTTCCAGTATTCCAGCACGGAAGGCTACCGGCCGCTCAGGGAATGGGTGGCAGAGAGATACCGGGACGAATACGGGATGGATGTACAGGCAGACGATGTGCTGATTACGACAGGGTCGCAGCAGGCGTTGGATCTGATGGGAAAGGTGCTGATCAATCCCGGTGACGCGCTTGCGATCGAAGAACCCGGCTATTTGGGGGCGATTCAGGCGTTTACCGTATTTGAACCAGATTTCTGTCCGGTGCCTCTTCTGGACGACGGGATCGATCTGGACAGACTGGAGCAGATCCTGGAGGAGAGGAATGTAAAACTTTTATATACGGTTCCGAATTTTCAGAATCCAACCGGACTTACATATTCTGTGGAGAAAAGAAAAGCACTGTGTGCTCTTTTAAACCGTTATTCTGCCTATTTGATCGAGGATGATCCGTATGGACAGCTGAAGTTTGAGGGAGAAGTGCTTCCCTATATCGGATCGTTCGGCCTGAAAAAGAGTGTGCTCTTCGGGACGATCTCAAAGATTATCACACCGGGAATGAGACTTGGATGGATCTGCACGAAAGACAGAGAACTGATGCAGCATCTTGTGACCGCAAAGCAGGCAGCTGATCTGCACAGCAATATTTTTGCTCAGTATGCAGTGTACGATTATCTCATGAACCATGAATTAAATGAACACATCGGCAAAATCAAAACCCTTTATAAAGAGCAGAGCGATGCTATGCTTCAGGCGATGAAAGATTTCTTTCCGGACACTGTTACCTACACCATGCCGAAGGGAGGCATGTTTGTATGGGGATCTCTTCCGGAAGGCGAGTCATCCCTCGAATTGTTCGACCGTGCGATGAAAGAAAAGGTCGCTTTTGTGCCGGGAAATCCATTTTATGTGGATGATCAGAAGCCGGTGCCTACATTCCGCTTAAATTATACGAATTCAGAGCCGGAGGTGATCCGGGAGGGCATCCGCCGGCTCGGCAGACTGATGGAGAGCTATTAATCTGACTCGAATTTGATTTCATAGTGGATCACCAGAGTCAGAAAAGATCTCAAAAGGATGACAGCTCCAAGCATATAAAGTTCGTTCATGTTTTTCGTGATGACGGTCCTGAGTATTTCACCTCCCAGCTTAAACTCCAGGGCAAAAGCCAGAATTTTGGCCAATTCCAGCTTGATCTCCCTTCCCTCTGTGGTAAATCCTGCCCGGAGATACTGGAGAAAAGCTTTGATACAGCCAAAGACGATGACAAAGATCCCGAAAAGTTCCAGGAGGTGGATGCAGAGCATCACAGTTTCTGTTAAAAGATGATCAGGCATATTGCTGTACGCTTTCTGTGTTTTCATAACATAGCTTCATTTTATCGTCTGCATATTTGTAAGATTTCATTCAGATATAGTATGACATTTTCTACACGATTTCCGTTCAGCTCTTAGAATGCCTCACTCCAATCGTGTAGAAAATGGACATATTATTTGCTGGAGCAGGCTGCTTAGAAATCAAAGGTGCCACCTGCGATAGTTTTTCTCCACTATTTCCGTCACGCTTTGAAATGCGTTCCTCCAATAGTGCTAAAAAACTATCGTTGGACGGTTCCATGTGTTTGGTGGATACTTATCCAGTAGATATTACGTCCATTTTGACCAGTTTGGAGGCCTTGCATTCGAAGAGATGTTAGTTTTTCTTCTTTCAGAAAAGGCTCGGAGGTGGTGTGCAAAGCACAGTGAGGCCGCCCCCGCGCCAGCGAGTTCCGAACGGGCCACCGCAGAGACTTTACTGAAAGTTAGAAAATCTTACATCTCTGAGACAGCAAGCCGGAAAACTGGTCAAAATGTCATACCAAAGGGCACACTGTATTTCATACTCTTCGGGTGGCGCGCTCTGCGCGATAAGGTATACTGATTTCCCAACCTATAAAATTGATAATTGCATACAAACCGTGGGAAATAGCCATTTGAAGGTGTATTGGAGAAAAATGTGAGAAAATTGATGACGGTTGGGAAATATTTAGAGAAACGTTGATTTTATCAGGAAAACTGGCTATAATGAAATGGAAGAATGGCTTAAAAGCGTTGGATAAACAGTAACAAGAGTTGTATTGAAATAACATCATTCACCTCTATGTTTCCAGACAGAGTTCAGATAAACAGTAACAAGAGTTGTATTGAAATTTTCCATAAACGGCTCCCGCATCCGCAAGGACATCGATAAACAGTAACAGAAATAAGATATACCCTGATAGTTAGGCACAGAAAAGTAGTCAATGTTTAACTGCCAGGGTATTTTTCTGTATGTCATGACATTTTTACCAGTTCTGCGGCTTGCTGTCTCAGGAAGGTAAGATTTTCCAACTTTCAGCAAAGTCTCTCCAGCGGCCCGTTGGAAGGAACTTAATGAGCAGGAGCCGCAGGCGAAGTGCAAATTTGGTGAATCGAACCTCCCCTCCTTGCCTCTGAACCTTTTCTGAAAGAAGTAAACGAACCTTGCTTCTAATGCAATGCCTACGAACTGGTAAAAATGGACATAATGTCTGATGGATAAGTATTCTCTGAATAAAAAAAGCTATTCAACGATCGTTTGATAAGTATTTATCCAGTAGATATTACGTCCATTTTCTACACGATTTCCATTCGGCTCTTAGAATGTCTCACTACAATCATGTGGAAAATGTAATACCCTTCGGGTGGACGCGCTCCGCCCAATAAGGTATAATAAAACTACTATAATGAAAAGGCAGGACATGAAAATGAATCAAAGAAAAAACAGCGGTGCAGCTGTATTGCTGTATAATTTAGACGGTTCCGAGCGGGCAAGAAAGATAAAGTTTATCCTGGTCCGCATGGGTGTACGGATAAAAAATATAAAAAAAGAAGATTATCTGAAACCGATCGGGGCACTGGCAGGAGTTCCCGGCATCGAACCGGGCGGCAGCTGCTATGACGGTCCGGGATTCACAGAAGAGATGCTTGTCATGAAAGGCTTCACAGGCCGCCAGATTGATGAGATGATTATGAGTTTTCGAAAAGAGAAGCTTAAAAAGATAAATTTAAAGGCCGTTCTGACGGATACAAACCAGACTTGGGACTCTATGACTCTATATGAGAATCTCAGGGATGAACATGAAGAAATGTCCGGGCAGTGATCGAATCTGGGGAGTTATGCAATGAAAATCAGAAACTATTATAGGGATCTTGGGAAATCGACAGCGATTTTATCGGTTAAGCAGGGGCTGACATTAGTCATCCCCTTTTTAATCCTGGGTTCCTTTGCACTTTTATTTAAGAGTTTTCCATATCCGCCGTATCAGGAATTTATAACCGCTTTCCTGGGAGGGCGGATTTTGAATATTTTGGATGCAGTATATACGATTACGCTTGGTTCCCTTGCTCTGCTTCTCACTGTGACGATCAGCCTGTCTTTCGGCAGAATGTCGGAGTCCAATGAGGCATTTTACTATGCAGTTACGGCCTTGGTATCCTATATGGCCTTCTGCGGGGGTATCATGGAGAATGAAGAGTATATTTTCGGGCCGGAATGGGTTTTTACGGCTATGTGTATCACGATGCTGTCCTGTGCGCTGTTCCGGCTGAGTGTCAGGGCGGCAAGGAAGTTTGAGGCGATGCATACGGTGGGAGCAGAGTATTTGTTCAACTTATCCATCCTGAATCTGCTGCCGATCGTTATAATTACCCTTTTGTTCGCTGGAGCCGGCGTACTGCTGAGGGAGTGGACGGGAGCAAGCAATATCACAAATTTCGGTTCGTTTTTGTCTATGAAGGCATTTCGTCATTTGTCAGGGAACCTGTCAGGGGCCCTGCTGTATGTTTTCTTTTCTCATGTTCTCTGGTTTTTTGGAATCCATGGGACGAATACTCTGGATGCAGTGGCAAAGAGACTGTTTGAACCTGGAGTATCTGTCAATCAGACGCTGATCGCAGCGGGGAAAATGCCTACGGAGATCTACTCCAAGTCTTTTATGGATATTTTTGTGTTTATCGGCGGATGCGGGGCGGCTCTCTGTCTTATTACGGCACTCCTTATAGCGGCGAAAAAGAGTCATAATCGTAAGCTCGGTAAGGTCGCGGGGATTTCCGTCCTCTTTAATATCAGTGAGATCGCTATTTTTGGATTTCCGGTGATTTTTAATCCGGTTATGTTTGTGCCGTTTATTCTGACGCCTCTTGTGTTTGTGCTTACAAGTACTTTTGCGATGACGATGGGACTGGTGCCGTATGTGACCAGATCGGTAGAATGGACAGTACCCGTTATTTTCAGCGGCTATGAGGCAACGGGATCTGTAGCAGGAAGTGTTCTGCAGATTGTGAATCTGCTGATCGGCACATTGATCTATATTCCGTTTATCAGATACAGTGAAGAGAAGCAGACGAGAAATTTTAAAGAGGAAGTCCGGCAAATGACAGAGGATATGGATCAGGGAGATGAGTCAGGCCGCAGACCGATCCTCCTTTCCGATGATTACATCCACAGCTATGCCGCAAAAACTCTGGCATACGATCTGAAGAATGAACTGGAGAGAGGATGCCTTACCCTTCACTATCAGGTGCAGATGTCGGCTGACGGGGGCATCTATGGTGCGGAGGCCCTGCTTCGATGGAATCACCCGGTGGCAGGATATATTGCTCCGCCCCTGATTATCCAGCTGGCTTCAGAGAGCGGTCAGCTTCAGGCTTTGGGGAATTTTATCCTGGAAAAAGCCTGTACGGATATACAAAAAATGAACCGTGTGTCGGACCAGAGTCTGAGGGTTTCAGTCAACATCTCCCCGAGCCAGCTGGAGCAGAAGGACTGGAGCAGACATGTGCTGGATCTCTTGTCACACTATGACTTTGGGAAAAAACAGATGGTCTTTGAATTCACGGAACGGGTATTTTTGGACCACTCAGAAAAGGTGACCGGAGAACTGGAAAATATCAGGCGAAACGGCATCGAAATCAGCATGGACGATTTCGGCATGGGACATGGGTCTATGGTATATCTTCAGGACTATTTTTTCGAGGAAGTGAAGCTGGACGGCAGACTTGTCAGACAGCTTGTGGACAATGAGAGATCCAGAAATATTGTCTCCGGCATCGTGGATATGGCACAGACGCTGAAGTTTCATGTAGTCGCAGAATTTGTAGAGACAGAGGAACAGAGAGACTTGCTGAAAGAAATGGGATGCAAAGTCTTCCAGGGTTATTATTACGGCAGGCCGGTCCCGCCGGAGGAATTTATTAAGACTTATCTTTAACAGTCCGAAAAGGAGTGAGAGATGTGCAGCAGATGATTACAGTCCTGGACTTTGACGATCTGTACGATAAGGAAGAGTTTTATCAATCAGCTCCTCATCAGCGGATCAACCTGAGAGAAGTTCCGGGGACCAACGGATATTGTGAGGATACTGCGGCGGAGACGATCAGAGAGAGAATCAGGGCAGGAAAGCCATCTCATATTTATTTTCTCGGTTCGGGAAATTACCACTATGTCTCCTTTCTTCTGCAGAAAGAGATATGCAGGGATTTTACGCTGGTGCTGTTTGACTGCCACACGGATCTTCAGAAGCCGCTGTTTCCTGAACTTTTATCCTGCGGATGCTGGGTGCGGAGGGCCATGGATGAGATGGAACATCTGAAAAAAGTAATCCTGATCGGTACTTCGGCCGCATATCTGCGGGAGGTGGAGCCGAGATACAGAAATCACATGGCGGCAGTGCCGGAGGAAGAAGCTGTATCCCCGGATTTTGACTGGAAGACATGGCTTCAGAGAGAGATCCGGACGGATGTCTATCTGTCTTTGGACAAGGATGTGCTGAGCCTGAGCGAGCTGTCTACAAACTGGGACCAGGGCAGCATGACCACAGGGCAGGTATGCAGAATATGTACTATGATTGCGCAGGACAGAAACATCTTAGGGGCCGATATCTGCGGAGAATATCAGGGCGGCCTGTTGTCTGGCAGAAGAGAGATCATGCAGAGTGACCGTGTCAACAAAGAAGTTTTGGAATGTCTGGACGGGATGATGCCCCTTCCCGATGATCCTCAGAGGTAAAAAATCATTATTTACACAGAAAAGGGGATAGGTGCAATGAAGAGAAGGAAGATGATAAGGTGCTGTGCGGCGGTGCTTATCTGTATGCTGGTACTGTGCGGGTGCAGCAGCAAACATACGGTCATGAATGAAGAAGCAGATTCTGAAGATGTCACGACGATTACGTTTTTCGGAAACAAATATGAGCCTGAAAATGTCAAAGTGATCGAGGAGATTATTTCAGGCTTTATGAAGGAAAATCCTGATATCAGAGTATCATATGAGAGCCTGAAAGGGACACAATACTTTGAAGCCCTGGAAAAACGGATGGAAACAGGGAAGGGCGACGATGTTTTCATGGTCAATCATGATATCCTTCTGAAACTGAAGGCGAAAGGACAGGCTGCAGACCTGTCAGGCCTTCGCACGATTCCGGACTATACAGATCAAATGCTGACTCAGATGAAAGATGAAGGAAAGATCTATTGGGTTCCGACTACGGTATCTGCATTTGGGCTCTACTGCAATGAAGATCTTTTGAAAAAACATAAGCAAAAGACCCCGGGAAATTTAAAAGAATGGGAAAGTGTGTGTAGCTATTTTACGAAAAAGGGGATCACTCCGGTCATCTGCAACAATGATATCTCTTTAAAAACGCTGGCTGTCGGCAGAGGCTTCTATTCCGTCTATCAGCAAAATAACCAGAAACAGGTGTTTGAAAACCTGAATAATGGGAAAGAGAAGCTGAGCCGATATCTGACTCCGGGATTTGATCTGGCGCAGAGCCTGATCCAACAGGGGTATATAGATCCTGGCAAGTCTCTGAAGACTGAAAAAACTTCAGATGACCTTGAGGAATTTGCCAAAGGGAAATCTCCGTTTATGCTCACAGGCGCATGGGCAGCAGGAAGAGTAAAGACGATGAACCCGGATCTGAAATTCAGTGTCAGCCCTCTTCCTCTGCTGGAAAAAGGCTCGATGCTGGTCGTAAACGCAGACACGCGTTTAAGTGTGAATGCAGACAGCCGTCATGTAAAAGCTGCTGAAATGTTCGTGGAATACTTTACTCAGGCTGAAAATATCCAAAAATTTTCGGACCAGCAGTGCTCATTCAGCCCGCTGAAAGGGGGAAAACCGTCTTCCGTAGAAGAAATACGTCCCCTGCTGTCCTGCTATAAGGACGGTAAAACAGTGATCGGTACAGACAGTATGCTCAAACTGCCGATTTGGAACCTGACAGCGGAGGCATCGAAACAGATTCTTTCAGGAAAGCCGGTGAGATCCGTCATGAACCGTATGGACCGGCAGGCAGAAAAAGAGAGGAAAGTACAGTGATGAAAAAAAGAGACTCCGGAAATATAAAGAGGAAGATTGCTCTTGCCGCAGTTATCATTGGCATCATTTTAAGCTTTTTGACATTCTCTTTTGTAAGGGGAGTAAAAAAGCAGCTGTGGGAACAGTCCATCAGCACTATAAGAGAGAGTACTCAGCAAGGATTAAATACTCTGAAAGTACAGCTGCGCAATGAGTATGATTCTATGAGCATGATGACAGGCTATTTAAAGAAGTTTTCAAAGACGGAGAAGGGGAAACTGAGGGAGGCGCTGGAAAGCTATGCACGCGCGGATAAAGGAATCAGCCTGTATCTCCCCGACGGGAGCTGTTTTTCCACAGAAACAGAACCGGATGCGCACGTACAAAAAGTGCTGGATAAGACGACAAAAAGAAACGGTATCATTGAACCTCATATCAGCAGTGTGACCGGTGTCAATGTATTTCACCTGTTTGTGAGAGTGGAATTAAAGGACGGCACCGCGGGCTATTTGGTCAAAGAATATGAGGTGGAGAATATTGCCGACAGTTTCAGCCTGTCTTTTTATCATGATACCGGTTTTTCCTACGTGGTCCATAAGAACGGGGATGTCCTGATCCGGTCTCCTCATATAAACAGCAACAAAACGATGAAAAATCTCTTTGATATGCTGCCAAAAGCGCAAAACGATTCGGAGAGTCTTAAGCGCTTTGCCGATTCACTGAAACAGCAGAAGACGGGGTGGGCAGTTTTAAATTATCAGGGAAAGGATACGGTTTTTTGTTATGCTCCTCTGAAGCTTGAGACAGACTGGTATGTTATGTCTATTATTCCGAAGGACGTGGTGACTGCCCAGACCGGAGTAATTCTGAGACGTTCCATGGAATTGATCGGAAGTATCCTGGCAGGTATCTTTCTCTTAGTATTTTCTTATTACTGGTACGCAAATAAAACAAATAAAAAACTTTCAAACCAGGCAGATTACATAGGACATTTATATAATGCCGTTCCGGAAGGAATTGCACTTATATCTGTAGACAAACCATATCGGTTTCTGCAGCTGAACCGGCAGGGAATGCAGCTTTTGAAGTATACGGAAGGTGATGTTGAGGACACAGTTCTCGGTGAGCCGATAGAGAATCTGATTCATCCGGACGATTATGACAGGCTTGTGAAGATGATTGAAACTGCCGATACAGATGGCCGGAAAAGTACATTTGAGTTCCGCGTTCAAAGGGCGGGAGGAGAATATTTCTGGGTTTCCGGTATTCTGGAAAGAACATTTGATGAAAATGGAGAACCGGTTTTTGTTGCCGCCTTTCATGATGTTACAGAGGAAAAGCTGGCAGAACAGGAAGCAGAGAGGGAAATACTGCAGGAACGCATCACACTGGTAGGCGCAATTTCCAACGCCTATCCGGTGATTATCAGCATCAATCTGACAGAGGATACACTGAATTTTATTTACGTAAAACCGGGCCTGATGATTGGCCTGGGGCAGCAGAAATCTTACAGCAGACTGTTTCAGGACATGGCTCTGACGGTACACCCGGAACATGCTGATGAGTTTCGGCATCGTTTTGGAACGGAGTATCTTACAGAAACGCTGGGGCATGAAAAGGATGAGGTTTTCCTTGAAGTCAGGCAGAAACTCACAGACGGCAGATATCACTGGATCTCGACTCAGATTATCAATGTGGATAATCCATATTCAAATGATAAGCTGGCAATTCTTATTTCGCGGCGCACAGATGAACAGCGCTATGAGGAAGAACAGCAGCGCCAGGCCCTCCAGACTGCTTTGGACAATGCAAATGCGGCGAATAAAGCCAAGGGACAATTTTTATCCAACATGAGCCATGATATCCGTACGCCGATGAATGCCATCATAGGAATGTCGGCGATAGCATCGGCACACTTAGACGACCGTGAGCGGATCATGGAATGTCTTGGAAAGATCAATCTTTCAGGGAAGCATCTTTTAAGTCTGATCAATGATATTTTGGACATGTCTAAGATCGAGAGCGGAAAACTGTCTCTCAGGAAAGAACCGTTTAATTTGGCTGAGCTGATTACGGATACGGTCGAGCTGATCCGGCCGCAGGCGGATTCCAGAAGGATCAGAGTGAAGGTCCGGCTGAGATCTCTTAAAAATGAAAATGTAATCGGAGATCCTCTTCGTATCCGGCAGGTCTGCATTAATATTTTAAGCAATGCTGTCAAATATACGCCTGAAGGAGGAAAAATTGATATTCAGGTCCGGCAGGAGGACAGTGTCCGCAGAGAGTATCAAAATTTTATCTTCTGCTGTTCAGATACAGGAATCGGTATGGACAGGCAGTTTCTCAAAAAGCTGTTTCATCCTTTTGAGAGGGCATCGGATTCTACGAGCAGCAAAATGACCGGAACGGGTCTCGGAATGGCCATTACAAAAAATATCATAGACTTAATGAGCGGTGACATACAGGTAGAGAGCAGTCCCGGAAAGGGATCTGTCTTCACAGTGACTCTTCCGCTGAAACTGCAGGATGTGTCTCAGGATGAAACTCCGCCAAAATGGATTGGGATTCACAGCCTTGTGGTGGACGATGACAGGGAGATATGTGAGAACGCTGCACAGCTTCTTGAGAGCATGGGCCTCAGGGCCTCATTTGTCACTGACGGAGAGACAGCCGTCAAGTATGCTGCAGAGGCAAAGGATGCCTCTGACCCGGTTGAACTTGCACTCATCGACTGGAAAATGCCCGGGATGGACGGTGTGGAAACAGCCCGCCGCATCCGGAAGGAGACAGGACCGGATATCCCGGTGATCATTTTGACTGCCTATGACTGGACGGACATCGAAAGCGAGGCCAGGGCAGCAGGAGTCACAGCCTTTTTGTCCAAACCATTTTATTGTTCTAAGATCTGTTATCTGCTGAAAGAACTGGACGGTGACGCAGAACCTTTGGAGCAGAAACGTTTTGGTGATAAGCCCGATTATACCGGAAAGAGAATCCTGATTGCAGAGGATAACGACCTGAACAGAGAAATATCCAGAACTATGGTCACAGAAATGGGAATACAGGCGGAGGAAGCGGTTGACGGCGGGGAGGCTGTGAAGAAAGTCGCGCAGTCCCCGGAAGGTTATTATGATCTGATTCTAATGGATATCCAGATGCCTGTGATGAACGGTTATGAAGCATCCAGGGCAATTCGTGCACTGGACCGGGAAGATGTAACATCTCTGCCTATTATTGCAATGACCGCGGACGCGTTTGAAGAGGATGTGAGAAATGCAAAGCGGGCAGGCATGGACCGGCATTTTGCGAAACCGATCGACGTGAAAGCGTTTGAACAGATGCTGTATGAATACCTTCTGGGAAATCCTTAGGTTGTAACCCTATTCTTTTCTGCATATACATAGTGCAGACAAGAATAGAGGATGAAGCGGATGAACAAAACAAAAAGAAGCTTTTGGCTGGTTTGCACAGTATTTTTCCTTGGGCTCTTGGTCACAGCCGAGAGTTTGGCTGTTGAAAGGATTCTAAGGCGGAACGAAGCCATCGCAGAAGAAAAGGCATATCAGGAATACCGAAATACCGGATGTAAAAACGGAAGACCGGATCCGCTGATACAAGGGGAGATCAAGGGAGCCCCGGTGCCGGATGAATATATACCATTTGTAAATTATTCGGATTCCTGGAATGAGGCGAGGAATTTTGGCGGAGACAGGCACCACGAGGGCACGGATATTATGTCCGGTACGGTTTCAAAGAAGAGAGGGGAAATACCTGTGCTCAGTATGTCTGACGGAGTCGTTGAGCAGATTGGGTGGCTGAAGCTTGGGGGCTATCGTGTCGGTATCCGTTCTCCGAAGGGTGTTTATTTTTATTATGCGCATCTTTACAGTTATGCTCCCGGAATCAGACGGGGAACAAAGATCCGTGCGGGAGATGTGATCGGATATATGGGAGATTCAGGGTATGGAGAGAAAGAAGGAACCGTGGGAAAATTCCCGGTACATCTGCACCTTGGCATATATCGGAAAGACACAAAATATGGGGAATACAGTGTGAATCCTTATAAATTTCTGCAGGCAGTATTAAAAAGAAGAATGAAATAAATATTTCATAGGCTATGTCATTTTCTTTTGGTGAGCTTTCTGTTAAAATGTAGTAAAAGTATGTTTATTTTTATGGGGTTAGATCAAGGAAATAAAATTATCCGGAAAGGGGGGATCCGATTATGAGTGCCAAAAGAAATCAGAGAGTCCAGAGAGAAGATGTACTGACTTATTCTCCGGTTCTAAAGTATATGGTGATCTTTTTTACTGCTGCTATGTTTATAGTCTTGGTGGGAGGTATCTTTATATCCGCACAGAGGATGAAAAAAGATGCCAGAGCCGCGCATAAGAGCGTGGAGACTCAGGTTACCAACAGAGTGAATGAGTCTTTGAAACTGCTGGAATCACTGGCAGTACAGCCGGAATATTATGATCCCTCGCTCCCTCCTCTGAAAAAGGTTGAAAAGCTGGACAGAATTACAGAAAAGTATGGATATATGATGATCTGTTATGTAGACGCTGATATGAACGTTTACACGATAGGTGAGGAGCCGGCCAGCCTGGCCAGCAGGGATTACATGCAGCAGTTGTTTTCAACAGGGAAACCACAGGTGACAGACAGCTTTTTAGCCGGTGCAGACGGGGTCACGCTGAATTATACGGTGGCGTATCCGCTGAAAAAAGGGAATAAAATAACCGGATGCCTATTTTGTGCCATCTATTTTGACGATGTCGTGGATATCCTTAAGAAGGCCGTGGAGACCAGTGACGCTCAGGCAGTCCTGATCGGTTCCAAAGGACAGATCATGTCTTCTACGAGTAATCTGCAGTATGGAGAACCGTATATGGATTATGTGAGAGAAGCCCATAATATCGGTGTGACGGCAGACCAGCTGGAAACAGAACTGCTTGCCAAAACGCCGGGAACTTACTGGAGTTACAGAGACGGGAATCTATATTACACGATGTATAATAACATAGAAAATACCGATTGGGATATTCTTACTACCATCGACTTCTGGTCTATATACAGGACAATTATTTCAGGATTTTTAGTGATTGTAGCGCTGATGGCGGTACTCTGTTCTGTCATATTTTTCTTGGTGAAGCGTTTTATCAGCAAACAAAAAGAAGTGGTGGATATGCTCGTGCAGTCTATTCAGGAACTGGAGGAAAAGATCTACCAGGATGAGCGTCCGGATAATATGGATTTCAGGGAGATCATACGGCTTACCAGCAACGGCCTTTCCGACGGCCTTACCGGCGTTGTCACGAGAAGTGTATTTTTAAAGCAGGCTCAGGCCCAGCTTGATAAGATTCCAGGAGACAAAATCACTGTACTATGTTTTGTAGATTTGGATAATCTGAAGAAATTAAATGACACCTACGGACATAAAACGGGGGATACGGCATTAAAGAGTATAGGGTACATCCTGCGCGAATATGAAAAAAAATATGATGGTGTTGTGGGACGATATGGAGGAGATGAATTTGTAATGCTCCTTACAGATATCGACGATGAAGATGAGCTTAGAAGTGTATTGGAATCTCTTGTTCTCAGACTTCACTCAGATATCGGAACGAAGGGAGAGTCTCTGCCGATCCAATGCAGCGTAGGGGTGGCAGTGAGACAGCAGGGAAGCAGTTTGGAACAGATGATAGCCAATGCAGATGAGGCGCTGTATTTTGTAAAACAAAATGGCAAAGGATATTATAAAATTTATCAGGATTGAGGAAACGTATGAAAGTTATGAAAAAAAAGACGCTTCTGTTCTGCACCGTGACAGTTTTGTGTATCCTTATGCTTTCGGTGGGAACAGGAAGGATCATACAGGATCATTATTCCGGGCAGAGAAAAAAAGAAGTTAGCCGTCTTCTGAAAATGTATAAGGATAATTTGACACTGGTTATTCGGGATCAGCTGAATTATGCTGCAGAAACAGTGAAGGCGGAGCCGGATATTTTAAATCATGAAGCGTGGTTTCAGAGACGTGCCAAAAATCTTGCAGAGCAGGAGGGAGTAGAAAAGATCCTTTTATTTAAAGGGGATAAGGTTCTGAGTTCTTTTTCTGCGGATGGAAATGAGAAAGATAAAGGAAAAGATCTGAGGGACTTTTCATATATTTATACGATGGCTAAAGTTGTGAAAGAACCGGTGGTGGAAGGACCTGTTAAATTAAACAAAGATGGGGAAAAGGAAGTTTTTTTGTTTATCCAGCCTTTGCTGAAAGGACAAGTTTACGAGGGAGAAGTTGTGGCTGTCCTGGATAAAGAGTTTGTCATCCGCAGACTAAATTTAAAACGTCTGTGTGATCTGGGCTATGAGTATCACCTGTGGAAAGTGAACAGTCAGGACGGAAGCAAGGATGTAGTGGCCTATTCCGACAGGAATCTCGATTATTCCTACGCGTCTAAAATAGAGATTTATCTGCCGACCCGATGGACACTGAGCATTATGCCGAAAGACGGATGGATTTCAAAGAAAACGGAGACCGGCATCATGGGAACATCAGTTTTTCTCGGAGTGCTGCTGTCTGTATTATTTATGAGTGTGTTTGTCCTTGCACTTCGCGTCAGGTATTTTAAAAATCTCAGTATTTATGACGAAAAGACAGGACTGTATAACAGGGAGGGATTCGTTAGGGAAGTCCAGTGGTGGATGGTGTCTGAGCCCTGTGTTTTTTCCATGTTTTATTTTTCCATCGAGGAGTACAGCCGAGTGGAATTAATGGCAGGGTTTTTAAAAGAGAATGAATATTTGGCGAGTGTTCCGGCTGTTTTAGACGAATACATAAAAAGTCCTTATGTGTCGGGCCGGATCGCAGGGGGGAAATTTGCGGTAGCGGTAAAAGAAGAAATGACAGATGAGGAAAGACTGGATTTTGCCAAAGGTCTTTCTTTGAAACTTATGTGGAAGATCCGGATTCGCGGGGAGAAACTTTTTTTAAGTGCAAATTATCAGACTGCGGTTTACCCGAAGGACGGCAACAGCGCGGAGGATCTTTTAAATAAGCTGATCACAGACCACTATATGAGACTTTATGTGGAATCCCCCGCAGAAGACTTGACGGAAAAGTGCCGCCTGCTTGCTGCAGGAAGGACAGATGTGGAGTTCAGTGAGTATGCGGATTATCAGCTGACGGAACTTTCTAAAGCACTGAATCAGTACAGAAAAAGTGTGGAACAGATTGCCTACTTTGACCCGGTATATCATATAGGAAACCGAATGAAGTATTTAAAAGATGTGGATATGCTGATATCTTATGATGCCAAGAGGTATTTTAGAGTTTACAGTATGGATATTCGTTCTTTCAGCAAATACAATGAATTATTCAGCGTTTCAACGGGAGATGCCCTGCTGATGGAGATAACCAGGAGACTTGAACATATCTTCGGCAATAACTTATACAGGATTAACGGAGACGTTTTCATAGGAATTTCTTTTGAAGCGGATAAGGACAAAGATCATAAAGTCGGCAGGATCCGGAATGCCTTTCAGAGTCCGATTGTGGTAGAAGATTCCACCTTTACCCTGGATGTTCTGATCGGCATATGTGATTATCCTCTTCATGCAAAAACATCGGAAAAATTGCTGGAAAGCGTCCAGATGGCAGTCAATTATGCTAAAACTTCAGGAGCGGGTATGGCCAATAACGTCATTTTATACGATGATAAGCTGCTGGAAGTGCGCCGGGAAGAAGCGAGGATTGTCAGGCTGCTGGAAACGAGTCTTAAAGAAAAAACTCTGGAGGTGTGGTACCAGCCTCTTTATCATCTTAAAAGAGAACGGTTTACAGGTACAGAAGCACTGGTGAGGCTGCCCGACGGAAACGGCGGATATGTTCCGGCAGGACAGGTTATCGAGATTGCGGAGAAGAATGGTCTGGTCGGACAGGTAGGGGAGTACGTGATACACAGAGCCTGTACTTTCATGATGGAAAAGGGGAAAAAACTTGGGATTGAATCTATGGGAATCAACCTGTCAGTACAGCAGCTTCTTGTGGAAAATAGTGTTCCTTCAATCATAGGCCATATAAAAAAGACAGGTCTTGATCCGAAATGCATTACATTTGAGATTACAGAGACGGTCCTGATCCAGTCGATAGAACTTGCAAAAGGGATTTTAGATGAACTTTCGTCATACGGTGTCCGCATAGCTCTGGACGATTTCGGCATCGGATACAGCAGCCTGAATTATCTGCTGAATCTTCCGGTCAATGTCCTGAAGTTTGACCGGTCCATGACCAAGAAGAGTGTGGATTCGGAAAAACAATATGCATTGCTGAAAGCAATGATTCAAATGGCGGATATCAACCAA
This sequence comes from Anaerostipes caccae L1-92, assembly GCF_014467075.1. Classification (NCBI taxonomy): domain Bacteria; kingdom Bacillati; phylum Bacillota; class Clostridia; order Lachnospirales; family Lachnospiraceae; genus Anaerostipes; species Anaerostipes caccae. The sequence continues at coordinate 2,166,971 of NZ_AP023027.1, read as the reverse complement.
ATGGATGTGGTGGCAGAGGGGGTAGAAACGGAAGAAGAATGGAAGATGCTGACTTCAACCAGTGCTTCTTATATTCAGGGATTCTATTATTCGAAACCTCTGCCGGAGGAAAAGCTGATGCAGTTTTTGAGGGATAATAATCATATAGAAAATGTGAAACAATGAGGGGATTGGCAGGTGAAGAACAGTGAAGTGGAATATTGCCGCTGAGGCTATTTCTTTTGTAATGCTGGGGATTATATGGGTATATTCAAGGAAAGGGAGTCATCTCCCTACATTAAAAAACAGAATTTTTCAGGGATGCCTCCTTGTTACAGCCGGGGCTATTTTGACAAATATCTTATCTACGATTATGATTTATCGTCTTGATGAGTTTCCAATGTGGATGACCTGGTCTGTGACAATGGTTTACTATGTTCTGACACCGCTGATGGGGTTCGCGTATTTCCTTTATACCGTTTCTATAGTCTATACAGAGAGGAAGGAACTGAGGAAGGTCATAGGCTTTGGAGTCATGCCTGCTCTGGTGTATGGTGTGCTCGTTCTGATCAATCCATTGACGAAAAATTTGTTTGACATCAGCCTGGTGCAGGGGTATGTGAGGGGACCTTGGATTGTGTCCACATATTTGATCTTTTATGCTTACTGTGCTGCCAGCATTGTGGTCACAGTACTGAATAAAAAAAGGATTGACAGAAATATATACCACATCCTTGCGGCCTTTCCGATTCTGGCAGTACTGGTTATTTTGGTTCAGCAGATGTATCCGAATGTGATTCTGTCCGGATCTGCGGCGACCTGTGCCCTGCTGATCATTTATCTGCACCTGCAGAATAAACAGATCTCGATGGATTATCTGACCAATGTGCCCAACCGGAAAGAACTTCTCAATATGCTGGGGCTGATGATCAAAAAGTCACCTGAGAAGCAGTTTGTGCTTGTCGTTGTCTCTCTTAGGGACTTCCGTCAGGTAAATAATACATGCGGGCAGCAGAAGGGTGATGAATTTCTGAAAAATGTCTGTGATTTTCTCTATGAGATCGGGCCGAAGAATCATGTATACCGCTTTAGCGGAGATGAATTTGCACTTTTGTTTACACACAGCGATGAAACAGAGATCAAAAAGTGTATTACGGATATCCGGCAGCGCATGGAAAAACCATGGCAGATAGGGGATTACCGTTTTCTGCTCTCTGTCGTGATGGGGATCATATGGCATTCCGGTGACGGGGAAACCCTGGAAGAGGTCATCAATGCCGTGGAATATGCGGTTTTTCGGGCGAAATCAGGGAAAAGCGGTGAGATCTGCTACTGCGACAAAGAAATGCTGGATGGACTGGAGCGAAGGCGAAAAGTCATCATGATCCTGAAAGAAAAAATCGCGGACTGCAGTTTTGAGATGTATTATCAGCCTATTTATTCCGTAGCCGACGGAGAATTCTGCTATGCTGAATCACTGATGCGGATACCGGAGTCTCCGATCGGTCCGATTTACCCGTCTGAGTTTATTCCGATCGCGGAGGAGACCGGACTGATCATTGACATAACTTATATCATGCTGGATAAAGTCTGCAGGTTTATCAGTAGGCTGTTAGAAAGAGGGATTCCGATTCAGGCAATTCATGTTAATTTTTCTGCTGTCCAGTTTTCACAGAACGATCTCATGGAGAAGGTTCTGGAGATCATCCGGCGGAACCATACTCCCATGTCTGCCATTAAGATTGAGTTTACAGAGAGTACTTTGGCGGAGAACACACAGGTCGTATCAAAGTTTGCTGTGGAGATGGAAAAGCACGGAATCAAAATGGGCCTGGATGACTTCGGAACAGGCTACTCCAACATAGCAACCGTCATCAATATTCCCTTTGGCACAGTCAAGCTGGACAAGAGTCTGGTATGGGGTTCTGTCGAGAACAAAAAGTCTGCGCTTACCGTGAAAAATCTGTCGCGTACATTTCAGGAGCTGGGAATGACCGTTATCGCAGAAGGAGTGGAGACTGAAGAACAGAGCCGTTTGATTGCCAATTTTGGAATTGACCAGATCCAGGGATTCTATTATGCAAAACCAATGCCTGAGGATCAGCTGGAGATGTTTATGATAAAACACTGGACACCTGCTGACTGAAAGAGAGCTGTGCTGCTAAAGTTTTAGCGGACAGCTCTCTTTTGCTGCATATATTTATTTCCATTCTTGGAATCGGACAGGCTTTGATAGCTTTCCGAGCAGCCGTATATCAGGTCCACAGTTTTCAGGAAGTTTCACAGAGACGATATGGCTGTTATCATATGTCTTAAAGAAATATTCTTTTCCGGTAAGGCTTATGCAGGCGGTGTACTGGGTATAGTCAGAGGTTCCTCTGTCGGTTACCACTGCACCTTTTGGGATAGAGACTCCTTCTAACAGATGAAAGCAGGTGTTTACTGCCTGCTCTCTGTTGTCCGGTATCGGAGTGTGACTCTTTAGGTAAGCAGTTCTGACAAATCTGGCCGGAGGTGTGAAATCACCGGGCAGTCCAAAAGTGCCGGCGCCTTGCCCGAAAGGTTTCAAAGGAAAAGCCCCCCAGTTTTGTTCTGTGTGCTGAGACGGACTCATATTCATGTAATTCCGGAGGTTTGCCATATGCCATGGGAAGTCAGGGCTGTTGGAGAAGACACCTATAGGATTTTCCATGATCTTAAGACCTTCTGAGGTTGTTTCGATCACCATACATTTTCCGGATGAGTCTGCCATAATCCAGTGGAGAGGAGCAATGATTTCTGTGACCGGATCTTTGACTCCTGTGATCCGGACGGCGCGCAGCAAAGAAGCCGCCTGACCAGTGGATGCACATTGGCTTAGAAGAAATTTCACAAGCTCGGTGGAAGCCACTGCGATCTGCCTGGAGCCAGAAGGCGCCGGGGGATCATATAAGGCATAACCTGGAAAATACAGCACAGCGGCTGCAAATCCCATTTCATTGACACCGTCCGCTAAAGTTACCGGAGAGAGATTTTGGCCGATTCCCATAAAACTATATTGATTTTTAATTCTGTGAGTATTCAGCAGATTTTTCCATTGATATCCTTTTGGTACGATATAAAATTCAGGGTCAAGGGGGTAGGAAAAATCCATCGTGCGGCCAAAATATACATCGCCCGCAGAATTCTGTGTTGTGAGTGCGGTACACATGGAGAACATCTCCTTAATCAGGCATTTAATTTTAGTATATGCTTCACACCAAAGAGTAGTATCCTGTTTTCGTCTGATGTATAATAAGACAGGGGAAGATAGGAGGAATGCATGAACAAGTTGTTTGAAGCTATGAAGTTAAAGAATTTAAAAATAAAGAACCGTATCTGTGTGCCGCCGATGGTGTGCTATAACTGGGTGGAGGAAGACGGCTATGCAGTTCAGAGAAATATTGATCATTACAGAGCCATTGCCAGGGGCGGTGCCGGCCTGATCATTCAGGAGGCTACCTGTGTGGATCCGGAAGGGAAACTTTCCAAAGATCAGCTGGGCATCTGGGAGGATGGACAGATCAATGGGCTGAAAGAGATCGCAGATGCGGTGCATGAAGAAGACTGTCCGATATTTTTGCAGATCCATCATGCAGGGGTGAACGGCTCCGGTGAGTACCTGCTTTGTCCGAGTGATTATGAGATGGATAAAGACGGAGAAAAAAGAATCGGTCATGAAATGACGAAAGAACAGATACAGAAGGTGCAGGATCAGTTTGTGAAAGCTGCAGTGAGAGCTTATCAGGCCGGCTATGACGGGGTGGAACTGCACGGGTGCCACAGTTATCTGATGTGTGAATTTTTCAATTCCAGGGTCAACAAAAGGACCGATGAATATGGACAGTATCCGGAGAGGTTTGCAGTGGAGATTCTGGAAAGGATCAAAGAGGCAGTGCCGAAGGAGTTTATTGTGGGAATCCGGCTGGGAGCCTTTGAACCTGCTCTTGCAGACGGTATCCGCCATGCCAAACTTCTGGAGGAACACGGGATTGATTTTTTGGATATTTCCTATGGATTTTCCGGGGAAGATGAGCCTGGTGCTCCAAAAGATTTTCCATACAAAGATGTGATCCATGCCGCGGGGGAGATCAAAAAGCATGTATCGGTTCCTGTTTTTGCGGTCAACAGCATAACGGATGCCCGGATGGCAGAAGACATTTTAGAGCGCACCGGTGTGGATATGGCGGATATCGGCAGGGGTGTGCTGGTCAACTATAACTGGGCCATCGATGCGAAAGAAGGAAGAGATACCGGCAGATGTCTGCACTGCAAAGAATGCCAGTGGGGGATCGATGCCGAAAAATGTGCAGGAAGGGTCCTGCTGAACAGAAAAAGAAATATGGGAGAATAAAAAAGATCCTTTCAGTGTGAATTTATTGGCACTGAAAGGATCTTTTTTATTCTGTATCCACGAGGATCATGTCCTCAACCATAAAGTCCGGCTTTTGATCGGTGATGAGTGTGACGCTGTCTGTCCCGGCAAAGGTGTACAAACGCTTCATGCCGAATTTTGAGTGGTCACATAAGATATAGCTTCGTCCGCAGCGGCTTAAAACACTCCTCTTGAGCGCGGCATCGTGTTCGTTTCGGGTTGTAAATCCGGCATATTCATCGAGGCCGCTTGTCCCGAGAAAGGCCAGGTCAAAATTTAAATTTGCAAGCTGTCCGCTTGTCTCGGAACTCATGATCGCAGAAGAACCAAAGTTAATGTAGCCGTTCGGGACATAGGTCCTGATATTTTTTTCCGCCAGGACCTGGAAGTTGTTGATTCCATTGGTCACGATGGTAATGTTGTGGCTTGTAATATATTCCGGTATGAAGGAAGTAGTAGAGCCTGCATCCAGATACACGCAGTCGTTGTCTTTGATCAGGGAGGCCGCATATTTTGACAGCGCCCGCTTGGTATCTACGCCTCGTTTGAAATTGAGGATATAGTCATCCTGCCAGTGGGCATTTTCATTGGTCTCATGAGCAACTGTGCTGGCGCCGCCCCAGAGTCTTTTAATCATATTCTGACTCTCCATTTTTACAAGGTCTCTCCTTATGGTGGTCTCGCTGACGGACAGCATAGAGGCCAGTTCCTGGACCGAAAGTGAGCCGGATTTGCTCAATATTTCTTCGATTTTTTCCCATCTTTTTTCTACTTTCATCTGTATTCTCCATTTTCTTCTGTTATTATTGCCATTTTATACTAATATTTGTTTGGATTTGAATATGTTATGCTTAAATTAACATCTCATGAACCAAGTATAATATCAAAAACAGGAAAAGTCAATTCAATTTGATGAAAAATGATCGAAAAAGTGATTGAAATATAAAAATAGTGATTAAAATGGTTGAAATGATAAAAAAATGAATGAAATATGGCGAATTATGATTGACAAATGAACTATAAAAGATTATATTTAGACTAAATAAACAAATGATGAAGGAATGGAGGCGTAATATGAACAATCAAGTGACACAGATCAATCTAGGTCAAATCAGGCTGGTTTTCGGCAGGGGGGCCGCCAAGAGAGCTGCACAGGAACTTTTGCTCATGAATGTAAAACATCCTCTGATTGTGACGGACCAATTTTTAGGGAAATGCAGTCTTTTCAATGCTCTGGCGGAAGTGCTTGAAAAGGAAAACGCTGCTTTAAAAGTGTTTGATGAGGTAACGCCGGACCCCGGAGGGAGTGTTGTCGACCGGGCAGTTGTCTGTCTGAAAGAAGAAGGCTGTGACAGCGTCATAGGATTTGGCGGAGGCAGCGTGATGGATGTGGCCAAGTGTGCGGCGGCGATGGCGGTGAATGAAGGAAAACTGATGGATTATGATCACGCGGAACCGGTGTATAAAGAGTTTACAAAAACAAGCCTTCCTCTGATCCAGATTCCCACTACATCGGGAACCGGGTCTGAGATGAGCCCCTACGCAGTGATCACGAATGAAGCACAGGGGAGAAAAGCAACCATCGGATCTCCGATGCTGATGAGCAGAGTGGCGCTGGCAGATCCGAATCTGGTTCAGGATCTTCCGAAGAGTGCGACGGCTTCCACCGGCATGGATGCACTGACACACTGCATCGAAAGTTATACCACCAAAAAATCCATGGAAATGCCGAATATGATCATGGACGCACTGGCACTCAGAGGCATCCGGTGTCTGTATAAATATCTGTATAAGGCTTATGAAGACGGCAGCAGAGAGGCAAGAGAAATGGTCATGTGGGGAAGCGTGATCGGAGGCATCGTACTTTCTCATGGCTCCGGGGCAAGCCATGGACTCGGAAACGTACTGGGAGGCGAATACCATGTGCCCCACGGAATTGCAGTGGGAATGCTGCTGCCCTCTGTCATGGAATTTAACATGGATGTCTGTGCTGACAGGTACCGGGAGATTGCCGGAGAACTGGGACTGAAAGATGAAAAAGAATTGATGAAAAAGATTTTGGAATTGAGAGAAAAATTAGAATTGCCGAGGCTGTCGGCTTATGTGAAGGAGCCGGGGGATATAAGGAGACTGGCTGAAATGGCAGTTTTGGATAAATGCACAAGAATCAACGGAAAAGAAGTGACGGCAGAAGATGCGGGAGCGATTTATAAAAAAGCATTGTAGGGAGGAATACCATGAGAAAAAGGGATATCATCAAACAAAAATTTGAGGAATTTGTCACTGCGCTGGAAAACTTTCAGCCGGAAAAGATCGGGGAGTTGGTGACGGAGGATGTGAGGGGACATTTTTCCAATGTGGGAGAGTCGGAGGGCAAAGATGAGCTGATAAAATCGCTCATGTGGAAAGGCAGGGAAATGAATGTCTCCCGCAGGAGGATCACAAATTTTGTTGTCAGGACAGAGGGGGACCGGGCTCAGCAGTCTGCATATGTCATGTCTTTGATCGGTTATGACAACGGATCATTTTTATTTCCCTTTGAGTTCGGCGGAAAGTATGTGGTCAGCTGGAGGGATCAGGACGGGGAGTGGAAGATAAAAGAAATCCGCTACGACATGGACTGGGAAAAGGGGAATACATACTTTGCTGAGGGTTGGTCGTTTATAGACTATAAAATTTATGCAGGCCATAAGCCGATGATCAGTAGCGAATACGACTCTCCATGGGCAGTCATTCCGGAAAATGACGAGGAACTGACGGAAGAAGAAAAAATCATAGAGAACATGTTCAAATATTCTTTCGGGCTGGATAACTGTGACTGGGCGCTGCATCACGATTCCTATACAGACGATATTATCTTCTATGCGGGCAGCAGTGTCATGGAGAGCGGTGCGGGGAATCTGATCAATAACTTTAAAAATACAAGCCATAAGGAACCGGCTCTTGAGCATGCAGTCAAGATTGTGGACATTCAGATAGACGGGGATGAGGCAGTGCTGTACGGATACCGGATCGAGCCTCACCGTCTCGGCTCCAAAAATCTGAACAGGGACACGCTGCATCAGAGCTTTTACAGTGCAAAATACAAAAACCTGTTAAGGAAGGCAGACGGACAGTGGAAGATGTATGAGATCCACTATCAAAGCGGAGTATTTTTTGATCTTGATGACGGAAAACACTATGTAGATCTTGTTTAAGAAAGAGGAGGGATGAAATATGGAAGAACTTCAGAGGACTGCGTTTGAGATCATTGCATCGGTGGGAGAGGCGAAAACTTATTACATGAATGCGGTCAAACTGGCAAAAGAGGGGAACATCACGGAGGCAAGAGAAACAATCGGGCAGGGAAATGAGGTGTTTGCAAAGGCGCATGAACATCATTTTTCCTGTATCCAGAGAGAAGCGGAAGGGGAACAGCTGCCGTTCTCGATTCTGTTTATTCACGCGGAAGACCAGCTGCTGTCCACAGAAATTATGAGGGACATGGCAGTGCAGTTGTCAGATGTATATGAAGAGCTGAACCGGTTAAAGGAGGAATAACAAATGAAAAACGAAAAAAAGTCAAATCCGATCATTGAAAAGATCATGAAAATCACAGAAAAACTCAGCGCGGAAGTCCATCTGCGGGCGGTGAGGGATGCCTTTTTGCTCACGATTCCGTTTTTGGTGCTGTCCGGGTTTATGACGTTCATCGCCTATGTCCTTTTGGCAGAGGGAAGCGCCGTCTACAATGCGCTGCCCGGAAATGTGTCCGCGGGACTGATCAGTATTTGCAGCAAGACCATCAACGGAGGACAGAATATACTGGCGCTTCTGATGGTGCTTTTGGTATCGTACAATCTTGCAAAGTACAAAAAATACCACAATCCGCTGATGGCGGCATTGATCAGCCTGGGTGCCCTGTTTATCATGATGCCGGATACCTTGTCCTATACACCTATTGGAACCAACGGGATGTTCGTATCGCTGATCACGGCACTGTTTGTCACAGAGGCATTTCTGGCTTTGAGCAAACAGGAGAAGTTAAAGCTGAAAATTTCGGGGAATGTACCTCCGGCCATAACAGAAAGTTTTAATTCTATGTTCGTCATTATCATCATAGAACTTGTGGTGGCGCTTCTGGCATTTGCCTGCTATGCAATTTCAGGCATGGGCGTTCATGATATGATCAACGCTGTCTTACAGAAACCTCTGGTGGGCGTTGCCACGACACTTCCTGCATTCTTATGCTACTTTGGCTTCGGACAGTGCCTGTGCTACTTCTTCGGTATTCATCCGGCCGGTGTCATCAACCCTATCGTAGAACCGGCTCTGCTGGTGGCGATCAATGAAAATAACCAGGCATGGCTGGCGGGAAAAGAAATTCCGCATATCATCACACTGCCGTTTCGGGATGTGTACGGAACCCTGGGAGGCATCGCCTGTACCCTGGGACTTTTGATCGCCATCTTCATTGTGAGCAAACGTTCCGATGTGAGGAGCATTGCAAAACTGAGCCTGCCGGTCAGTGTTTTCAATATCAATGAACCTGTTCTATTCGGACTTCCAATCGTGTTTAACCCGATTATGTTTGTGCCGTTCTGCTTTACCACAACGGTGATCTATATTGTTGCCTATGCGGCTACGGCCCTCGGGCTGGTGTCCAGGCTGGTCGTCTACACGACATGGTCCACTCCGATTTTCCTGTCCGGCTATATGGCCAGCGGCGGTGATTTCAGAAACGTGATTCTCCAGGTCATTTGTCTGGGAATCGCAGTGCTCATTTACCTGCCGTTTGTAAAACTTTTGGACCGTCAGCAGATCACTGCCGTGGAGGAGGAAGAGTTTACTGAGGATGATTTAACCTTGTAGAAAAAACAAATCCGGGAAAGGAGAAAACCGTATGAAAAATGTATTATTGGTATGCAGTTTCGGAATGTCCACCAGTTTTCTGACAAAAAAGATGAACGATCTGGCAAAAGAAAAGAAGGTGCCGCTCATCGTATATGCCAAGAGTGAAAATGCCATCGAGACAGAACTTGAAAAAGCAGACTGTATCCTGATCGGTCCTCAGATCGCATATCTGGAAGAACAGATCAAGAACAGAGTGGGAGGAAAAGTCCCGGTGGAATGTGTGGATGCCACGAATTTTGGGCGGATGAATGCGGCGGCTATCTTAAAACAGGCAATCCGTATGATTAAATCGCAGAAGCCAGGTGAAGAAGGAGAATAGAAATGGAAATTGCAACATATAATCTGGCGGGAATTCAGCTGACCGCAGGGGAAGGTGCCCTGTCCGGATTAAAAGAGGAAGCAGATCGTCTTCACATAAAGAAGCCTTTGATTGTTACCGATGAGGGCGTGAGGGCGGCAGGAATCATAGAGACAATGGCCGGGCATCTAAAAAAAGAAAAGATTGCCTATGAGATTTACGACGGAGTAAAAACAGATCCTCTTGACACGATGGTAAAAGACGGATTGTCTGTGTTCCGGGAGAGCAGGTGCGACGGGATCTTAAGTATCGGCGGCGGAAGCTCCATGGACGTCGGAAAGTGTATTTCTGTCATGTCTGTCCATCCGGGGGATATTCTTGACTATGCCAGGAGCACTCCGGAACACAAAGATTTTCAAAAAAGAGGCTGCCCTATCATCTCAGTCCCGACTACTTCGGGGACCGGGAGCGAAGTAAGCCAGTACGCAGTCATAACAAATGCTCTGACACACAGAAAAACTACGATTGCATCTCCGTATCTTTTAAGTGACAGTGCCATACTGGAGCCGGCGTTTGCCGGATCGATGCCGAAGGAAGTGACCGCTTATACCGGGATGGACGCGCTGGCACATGCAGTGGAGGCCTATACCTTCAGAACTGCGCTGGACGGAAACATTCCCGTTGTAGATGCTGTGGCTCTGGAAGCGATCAGGCTGATCGGTCAGAATCTCGTGAGAGCGTATGAAAACGGAAACGACCTGAAAGCAAGGGCCGGCATGCAGTGGGGTTCACTGCTGGCAGGTATCGCACTGAACATCGGCTCCGGCGAAACCCATGCCATCGGTTCCATGCTGGCAAAATATTATGGAGTATGCCACGGTATTTCCGTCGGAATCCCTCTTCCTTACTGTATGGAATATAACATGTCGTACGGATATGACCGGTTTTTTTCGATCGCGGAGGCGCTGGGGGCAGATACTTCCGGTCTTTCTGTAAAAGAGGGAGCCATGGCGGCGGTAAAAAAGGTAAAGGAACTGCAAAAACAGATCCGATTTCCGAAAATGACGGACTATATCCGTGACATGGAAGAAGTCAAAAATTTCAGTCAGGAATGTGCGGACAACAGCTGCTGTGTGAGCAATCGGCGGATGAACACTAAAGAGGCCATTGAACAGGTGTTCCGCATGTGTATGGAGGAAGAAACATGAAATATAAAGCATTATTTGAGCCGGTGAACATCGGCAGTGTCACACTGAAAAACCGTTTTGTAATGCCCGCAATGGACAGTTCCACGACAACGGCAGAACATAAATTTTCAAAACAGTCGATCGATTATCTCTCAGCCAGGGCCGAAGGGGGATTCGGACTGGTCATCGCAGAGTTCATGGCGGTGGACCCTTCCGGGTTTGCCACGCCGAATCAGGTTGGAATCTATGATGACTCTTTTATCCCAAATTTAAGAGAACTGACCGATGCCATCCATGCCAAAAACGGAAAATGCTGTGCACAGATCCACCACGCGGGTATCCAGACAAAGACAAGCTGTATCGGGATGCGGCCGCTTGCGGTTTCTGGAATTCCGTCTACAAAATATAAAGAACCTGTCCATGAGATGACTTCCAGAGAAGTATATGCCCTCATTGAAAAATTTGCAGATGCCGGGCTGCGTGCAAAGAAAGCAGGATTTGATTTCGTGGAAGTCCACGGGGCCCACGGCTACCTGATCGCCCAGTTTTTGTCGAAGGCTACAAATAAGCGGTGCGATGAATTCGGAGGCTCCTATGAAAACAGGGCACGGTTTGCATCCGAGGTGATCAAAAAGATCAAAGTCCGATGCGGCAGTGATTTTCCGGTGCTGTTCCGCATCAGCGCAGACGAGTTTATGAACGGGGGAAATAAAATTGAAGACGCGGTTGTCTATGCAAAACTTGCAGAAAAAGCAGGAGCAGATGCGATCCATATTTCCACCGGTTCTGCGGCAGGCGGAAATATTGTGACAACGTATTACACAGATCCGGGATTTAATGTGGAAAATGCGGCAAAAGTGAAGAAAGCCGTCCATGTTCCCGTAATCTGTGTGGGCAGGATCAATGACCCGGCTCTGGCCGAAGAAATCATCGAATCCGGGCAGGCAGACCTGATCTCACTGGGCAGACAGTCCATCTGCGACAGTGAATTCCCGAATAAAATCTATGAGGGCAGGGAGGAAGAAATATTCCACTGTACGGGGTGTATGCAGAGATGCTATTATTCTCCGGGATGCGATGAACTGGATCAGGGGATATCCTGCATGATCAATCCTTTCTCCGGAAAAGAAGGGCGCTGGACGATAAAAGAAGCGGAAGAAAAGAAAAAAATCGCAGTAGTCGGCGGAGGAGCTGCCGGACTTGAGGCAGCGTGGATTCTGGCGAAGAGAGGACACGAGATACGGGTCTATGAAAAAGGTGAAATGCTGGGCGGCCAGTACCGGGTGGCATGTGTGGCTCCTAAGAAACAGGATATGGGAAAGACCGTGCAGACGTATGAGGCGCTGTGCCGCCGATATGGAGTGAAAATTTATTTAAATACCGAAATCACAGAGGAAAATATAGAGGAACTTCATGCCGATGTGATCCTTCTCACAACCGGTGCCGTTCCGGTTATTCCTGCAATTTCCGGGCTTGATACAGAGAAGGTCCGGCTGGCCAATGATGTCTTAAGCGGGAAAACCGTGATCACAGACAAAAAGGTTTTAATGATCGGCGGAGGAATCGTAGGCTGTGAGTGTGCGGAGTTTTTACACCAGTACAATAACACTGTAGACATCGCAGACATGATCCCCGAGTTTGCGGAGGGGCTTAATAAATATCCAAGAGCAATCCTCTTGTCATCTCTGAGAGAACACGGATCTGCCTTCTATACGGAAACAAAAGTCACAGAAGTGCTGGAGGACGGAATCAAAGGCAAACGCCGGGAGGAAGACATCTGTCTCAGAGGATATGATGAGATCGTACTGGCAGTGGGCTCAAAGCCGAACCGTTCTCTGGAAGAATCGTTGAGAAAGACCGGGAAGGAAGTCCATATACTGGGAGATGCCGGGGAAGTGCGGGATGCAAAGTATGCTATTTTTGAAGCGGCCAAGCTGGCACTTTCACTGTGAAAAGGAGAAAAGGTTTATGAACAGATTACCAAAAGATTTTTTGTGGGGAGGAGCGGCCAGCGCCCATCAGTGTGAGGGCGCCTGGAACGTGGGAGGAAAGGGTATCAGTATCGCGGATGTGATGACTGCCGGCAGCAGAGACTGTCCCCGCAGGATCACGGACGGGATTATGATCGGGGAAATTTATCCGAATCACGAGGGGAATCAGTTTTATGACCGGTTTGAGGAGGACATCCGGCTGATGGCCGAGATGGGCCTTCGATGCTTTCGAACATCCATAGCGTGGACACGGATTTTTCCACGGGGAGATGAGGAAGAACCAAACGAAGAGGGCCTGCGGTTTTACGATAAAGTTTTTGCCGCTCTAAAAGCTTATGGAATAGAGCCTGTGGTGACGCTCTCTCATTTTGAGACGCCTTATACGCTCGTAAAGGAATACGGGGGCTGGAAAAACCGAAAACTAATCGGATTTTTTGAGCGGTATGCAGAGACGGTATTTGAAAGGTATCAAGATCAGGTCCGTTATTGGCTGACGTTCAATGAAATCAACCACTGTAAGCCCGATTCCGATCTGGGCATGTGGCTTGCAGGTGCGCTGAGAGTGGATAAAGATGAGCCAAAAGAACAGGTCTGTGCCCAGGCGGTCCATCACATGTTTGTGGCGGGTGCCCGGGCAGCGGCCCGCGGAAAAGAAATAAATCCGGATTTTAAGATCGGATGTATGATCGGCTATATCCCCTATTATCCGGCCTCCTGCAGTCCCAACGATGTGATGGCTGCAATAAAGAGGGAAGAGGAAGACTATTTTTTTGCGGATGTAATGGTAAAGGGAGAGTATCCGTATTATAAGAAAGCGCAGTATGAGCGTTTGGGCATTGTCCTGGAGACAGAGCCGGAGGATGCATTTTTTCTGAAAAAAGGGACCGCAGATTATATCGGCTTCAGCTACTATATGTCGAACGTATACAGTGACCGTATGGAAGATATCAAGGTCTCAGCAGGAGGAATCTTAAAGACGATGGAAAATCCATATCTGAAAGCGACCAAATGGGGATGGGCCGTAGATCCGCTGGGGCTGCGGATTTCCCTGAACCGGCTGTACGACAGGTATCAGATTCCTCTCATGATCGTGGAAAACGGATTCGGTGCATACGACAAGTTTGAGGAAGACGGAATGATCCACGATGACGACAGGATCGCATATCTGAAAGCACATATAGAAGCGATGAAGAAGGCAGTGCTGGAAGACGGCGTGGAGGTCATGGGGTATACACCGTGGGGACCTATTGACCTTGTCAGCGCATCCACCGGCGAGCTGGAAAAGCGATATGGATTCGTCTATGCGGACCGGGATGACCATGGAAACGGAGACTGGCACAGGGAAAAGAAAAAATCTTTCTATTGGTACCGGAAAGTGATCGAAAGCAATGGAGAAGAATTATGAATGAGGAAATCAGACAGATTGAAAGCGTGCGGCAGGAGTTTACGGAAAAAATAAAGAATAATGATTTTTCGGATCTGGAGAGGATTGTGTGCAGTGACGTTACGGCCGAAAGTTCTGTGACAGGCAGAGGTGAGGGAATCAAAGCAGTGGAAAAACTGTTTGCCTATCCGGGACCACAGCCGTTTTACACGAAAGCAAATGCAGAAAACTGCATTGTGCGGTATGAAAAAGACCGCGCACAGCAAAGTTTTCATCTCATCCTGCTGTATTTCGTTCATGACAGAAAAGGGCATTTCCATTTCATGCAGTATGGCGGAACGTTTGTGCTCTCCTGCCGGAAAACAGAAGGGCAGTGGAAGATCAGCAGGATCTTATTTGACCTGTGCTGGCAGGACGGAAATACTTACTGGACAAAGGACTGGAAGATGCCGGACTTTCATGAGCCGTGGAATTACAGACCTGTGATACAGAAAGAGGACAGTGTTATAAGGAGTGTTCCCTGCTGTGCATATGAGCGGACCGATGAAGAACAGATTAAGGAATGCCTGTATCACTTTGGATGGGTGACAGACTCGGAGGACTATGAGCTTCTCAGGGAGATTGCCGTTGCTGATCTAAAGATCATAGACGGTTACCATAACCAATATGTAGAGTCAGCGGATGAGTGGACTGAATTTTTAAAAGGGATCAACTATAAAGAGCCGAGGCTGCATCATACATACAGAGTCAGGGAGACTGCCATAGACGGAAACAGGGCAGAAGCAAAAATGTCCAGATTAGAGCCGAACCGGATTGGCTCCAAATCAATCGGGGAACACAATTACTTTATGGACTGGTTTACGATGGACTGTAATATAGAACTGATCAAAGACAGAGAGAAGTGGAAGATCCGGACGGTTGAATTTATCAAACACATCAATCCCGAACCGGTGATTTCCGGATGCTGATCATAGAGAAAAAATAGAGGAGGCCGCAGGGATGAAGGTTGAAAAAGTGCTGAGAGCAGCACCGGATGAATTTTTTGGAGTAATCGAACACTCACTGAGATATGAGATAGAAAAATACGGCGGGAAAGCCGAAGGAACCTATGAACTTTGCGAAGGCTTTTGCTATGATAAAAAGATACGGTACAAGAAGAAAGAATACCGGATGCAGACAGAACTGAAAGCGTTCAGGCCTCCTCACAGCTACCGGGTTTTGATGAAAAGTGATCTTGGAAATGCGTCGGTTTCCTATGAAATTTTACCAAACGGAGAGGATGAAATCAGAGTAATATACAGGGAAGATACCTGTGACGAAGATGGGAATATGAATACTTCCTTTGGAAGAGAGCTGTTTGGAAAAATGCAGGCAGGAAGAGTCAAACGCAGACTGTCCCGAATGGAAAAATACATCAGAAGTCAGAGAATGGATTAAGTGCAGGATGGGCATGGGATATCCTTGAAAACCGGAAAGGAATGGATTAAAATAGAATATGTAAAAATAAACAGCGCAAAGATAAAAACACAGTCCCGGCCGGTAGTCCGGGCGCAGAGATAAAAGCTGTCAGTAACCTGCCTCCTCGGTTGTCCATTCTTTGCTGCCAAAAGCGAGGAGTGTTTTTTATGCAAAAAATTGAGAACAGGCTGACAGTATATTTTGATGAACCCTTTTGGGTCGGAATTTATGAACGTGTTCTGGACGGTGAGTTGGAAGTGTCCAAAATAACGTTCGGGGCAGAACCAAAAGACTATGAAGTTCTGGCATTTCTTATGGAGCGTCATGGAGAACTTCGTTTCAGTCCTCCTGTGGATGTTTCGGTGAAAGAGGTGAAAAACCTGAATCCCAAACGGATGCAGAGGAGCCTTAGAAGGCACAGAGACGCAGGGATGGGAACAAAATCCCAGCAGGCGCTGGCTGCCCAGAGAGAAGAACAAAAAGCCGGAAGGAAAGAGCGCAGGAGAGATCTGCGGGAAGAACGGAAGCGGCAGCAGTTTTTGATAAAACAGGAGAAGAAGAAACAAAGACACAGAGGAAGATAGGAGATAAAATGAAAGAAATTCTGATGATGAAACTGGAAAGCTGTCCATACTGCCATCAGGCGCTGGATATGATGGAAGAACTCAAACGGGAACAGCCGGAGTATAAAAACATTCCTGTAAAAATGGTCAATGAGGATGAGGACACTGAACTTTCAGAGTCTCTCGACTACTGGTATGTTCCCACTTTTTATGTGGACGGAAAGAAACTTCATGAGGGGGTTCCCACAAAAGAAAAAATAAAGAAAGTTTTTGAAGGGGCATTAAAAGAATAAGCCCAGGAATTCCTTTTTTGACGGGTGCATATATTTAGAAAAAGACCGCAAAAAGGAATGAACTATGATATATGTAGTAAATGAAGGGGATACGATTGATTCTATCGCTGCCCAGTTTGGAGTTTCAAGGAGCAGGCTGATCTATGACAACCAGATTTATGCCGGACGCGTTGTGACCGGTCAGGCGCTGCTGATTCTGGAGCCTTCTGACGTCCATACGGTACAGGAAGGGGATACGCTGACATCGATTGCACAGCAGTACGGCACTTCGGTTTCTTCGATTGTCAGAAAAAATCCATATCTGCTGAACGAATCAAATCTGATGCCGGGAGATGTGCTGACGATCCGCTATCGGCAGGAGCAGCTGGGGAACCTCAATGTAACGGGATATGCATATCCATATATCAGCACGGAGATTTTAAGAGAGGTTCTCTTATATTTAGATGAACTTCTGATCTTTTCTTATGGCTTTACAACCGAAGGAACGCTCATACCGCCGGCGATGGAAGAACCTCTGATTGAACAGGCATTGGAGTTTGGGGTTGATCCTATGCTTGTGCTGACGCCGTTTGCGGAGACCGGGAGTTTTAACAATCAGCTGGTGAAGGCTGTATCGGAAGATCTTCAGATGCAGCAGGTTCTGATTGAGAATCTGGTTCAGACGGTTCAGGAAAAGCAGTATGCCGGAGTGGATGTGGATTTTGAATACATCCTTCCGGAGGACCGGGAGGGATATGCAGCCTTCGTAGGGAACTTAAGAGAGCGGATGAATCCCTTAGGATATAAGGTGTCTGTCGCTTTAGCGCCTAAAATTTCCGCAGATCAGCCGGGCCTGTTATATGAAGGAATGGACTACGGACTTTTGGGTGCTAATGCAGATTCCGTATTTTTAATGACGTATGAATGGGGCTATACGTTCGGGCCGCCAATGGCAGTTGCACCGATCAACAAGGTACAGCAGGTTTTGGATTACGCGGTAACAGAAATACCGCCGGAAAAAATATATATGGGAATCCCGAACTATGCCTATGACTGGCCGCTTCCCTACGAGAGAGGAACAACAAGGGCAAGGACGATCGGAAATGTGGAAGCAGTCGAGATCGCAGACGAGAACGGGGTGCAGATTCGGTTCGATGAAACTGCCATGAGTCCGTTTTTTAACTATACGTCAAATGGAACAGAACATGAAGTATGGTTTGAAGATGTCCGGAGCATTGATGTAAAAGTACGGACGGCGAAAGAATATGGTTTTACAGGTGTGGGATACTGGAATCTGATGAGGCCGTTTCGGGCCAACTGGCTGCTGCTGGACAGTTTATTTCAGTTAAACGACAGACCGTAGACGGGAGGAATCTTATGGGGAAACATATTGTAAGTATGATGCTGGCGGCACTGATCGGGCTTGGTGCATCCGTTCAGGAGATAAGAGAAAAGGAACCCGTCAAACCGGCATTTTCTAATAAAAGTATCAGAGGTTTTTCTTACGAAAAGGTTCCGAAGGCAGTGAAAGAAAAAATCAGCGGGGTTTCTTACAGGCCCAATCCGAACATCACATTTCAGGACCTTCGATATGTTAAGGTAAAATATTACGGTTATGACGGAAAGATCAGGAGCGGACAACTGCTTGTGAATAAGTCCATTGCCAAAGATACCGTGGAAATTTTTCAGGAGCTTTATGATATGCAGTACCCGATTGAGAGCATCCGCCTGATCGATGATTACGGAGCCGATGACACCAAATCTATGGAAGCCAATAACACCTCTGCCTTTAACTATCGGATTGTAGAAGGGACCAGTCATCTGTCAAAACACGCTTATGGCAGGGCGATTGACATTAATCCGAGAGTCAACCCCTTTGTAAAGAGGAATTCCATCACACCTGAAAACGGAAAGATCTATGCACAGAGAGATGTGAAAAAGTGTAAAGGAAAGTATAAGTATAACATGATTCACAGAAATGACCGGGTGTACCGGATTTTCAGGAAACACGGGTTTCAGTGGGGCGGTGACTGGATTACATATAAAGACTATCAGCACTTTGAAAAACGGTAAATGACAAGACACATGAAAAAACTCCGGTAAAGATTTATGACCGGAGTTTTTTGAACTTATAAAAGATTTTGATTTAATGTTTCTGCCAGACGGTTTCTGGCTTTGGTCACCATTTTGTCTGAAACTTTTTTTGCAGACAGGCACTGTTCCAGCTGTTCCATACGGGAGTCTACCCGTGAGAAAGTGGTTTTTTGATTTTTTTCGTGTTGTTCAAACGCATTTTTGATATCTTCAAATTGTTCACTGGCCAGATCTCTTGAAAGGTCGGCGTTTAAATATTTATCTGTCGTCTCGATCGCCCTCAGGCCCAGCCTGTATTCACTGTCACTGAGTCCTTCCGGTTTTATGTGGGCCGTGCCGCAGCCGCTTAAGGCAGCGGAAACTGCAAAAGCTAATATACCGGTCAAGAGATATCTTTTCATATGAAACCCTCACTTTTTGTATGAATCTAATAAAAAATCAGTAAATTTTTGTTTGAATCATACAATAACACAGATCTCATAACGTGTAAATATTTCCACTGTACTTTTTTGGATACATAAGATATAAAACCGATTTTGCTATAAATCCAGGGAAGAAAGAATTTCTTTCAGCTGGCCTGCAGACTTATTCAGCAGACTGGATTCTTCACTGTTTAAGTCAATCTCGATGACCTGTTCCGCACCGTTTTTGTTGACGATGGTCGGTACGCTCAGACAGAGATCGGACAGGCCGTATTCACCGCTGAGCAAACTGGAAACCGGAAGGATGGAATTTTTATTCCGGATAATGCTCTCTGCAATATGGCTGACTGCGATGGCGACGCCGTAATACGTAGCGCCTTTTTTTTCGATGATCTCATAGGCGCTGTTTTTCACATCGTCGAAAATTCTTTTCATGGACTTCTCGTGGTCAAAGTGCCCGCGCATTTCACAAAATTCGTTGATGCCGATCCCTGAGACATTGGTGTCGCTCCAGACCGCCAGTTCACTGTCTCCGTGCTCCCCGATGATAAATGCCTGAATGCTGCCGCTGTCTACTTCCAGATGTTCGCTGAGCAGGTATTGGAAACGTGCCGAATCCAGGACAGTTCCGGAGCCAAAGACCCGGTTTTTTGGAAATCCGGAAAGTTTTAAGGTCACATAAGTAAGAATATCAACCGGATTGGCAACAACCAATAAGATTCCTTCAGAGTTTCGTCTGGTGATCTCCGGAATAATGGATTTAAAAATGGATACATTCTTGTGTACCAGGTCGAGACGGGTTTCATCGGGCTTCTGATTTGCACCGGCGGTTATGATAATCAGCCCGCAGTCCGCGACATCATCATAGGAGCCTGCATATATCTTGGATGTATCTACATACGGGCGTCCATGGCTTAAATCCATCGCCTCACCCCGGGCTTTTTCTTCGTTTACATCGATTAAGACCAGCTCGGAAAACAGTCCCTGGTGCATCAGGCTGAATGCGGTGGATGCACCGACAAATCCGCAGCCGATGATGGCCGCTTTTCTATTATTAATCATAAAAAATCCTCCTTTGTATTAAGTAGTTTAACAAAGGAGGATAAAATATTCATCGAATTTTGATAAAGTGAGAAACTGTATCAAAAACTATTTGTTGGATCTTCTCCAGATTTGAGCTTTTTCTGCGTCTTTGATCAGCTGGTCTCTGAAGTCCGGATGAGCGATATTGATCAGGGCTTCCGCGCGCTGCCATGCAGAGAGTCCTTTCATGTTTGCCATTCCGTATTCGGTGACGATATAGTGTGCATTGGCACGGGTGTCTGTGACAATAGACCCGTTATGCAGGGTAGGAAGAATACGGGAATGCATCTGTCCGGCCTTGTCAGTGAAAGTGGAAGACAGGCATACAAAACTCTTTCCGCCGTTGGATAAGTAAGCTCCCATAACGAAGTCTAACTGACCGCCGGCACCGCTGATCTGTTTGATTCCTGAAGACTCAGCACTGATCTGTCCGTATAAATCCACATCTACGGCATTGTTGATAGAGATGAAATTGTCAATGGAAGAAACCCTTGCAATATCATTTGTATAGTTAACAGGAGCACTCATACATTCCGGATTGTCATTTAAGTAGTCATATAATTTTTTGGTCCCTGCTGCGAATGCATAAGTCTGACGGTAGCGGTCGATATTTTTTCTGGCACCGGTGATCTTTCCTGCTTTTGCAATGTCTACAAACGCATCCACATACATTTCAGTGTGAACGCCCAGGTCTTTAAGGTCAGATTCCGCGATCATGGAACCTACGGCATTCGGCATTCCGCCGATGCCAAGCTGGAGACATGCGCCGTTCGGGATCTGGTCTACGATGAGTTTTGCAACGGCTTTGTCCACGTCGGTGGCTGCTCCGCCTCCGCCCAGCTCTGCGATCGCAGGATTTTCGCCTTCGACGATCATATCAACTTTGGAAATATGTACACCCTCTTCAAATCCGCCTAAGCAGCGAGGCATATTTTCGTTGACTTCCACGATGACACAGTCGGCTTTTTCAAGCATTGCAGCCAGGTGGGATGCACTCGGCCCGAAGTTGAAGAATCCGTGTTCGTCCATCGGGGCAACCTGCATCATCGCAACATCCACGTGATCGATGTAATTGCGGTAGTATCCCGGCAGCTCGGAATAACGGATCGGTGCGTAGTAGGAAAAACCTTCCTTGATCCATTTTCTCTCCAGTCCGCCCATGTGCCAGGAATTCCATGTAAAGTGATCGGCAGGGGAGTCGATCTTAGTGATTTCCAGCGGCCACATGACGATTCCGCCCCGGATATTAATATTTTCCAATTCCGGCATTCTTTTTGCCAAAGCCTTGTCAAGGGCAGCCGGTGTGGTGACGCACCAGCCGTACTCCAGCCAATCGCCGGATTTCACAACTTTTACGGCCTCATCGGCTGTTTTAAGTTTCTTTTGGTATTCTTCCTTAAATGACATAAGTAATCCTCCTGTCTTTTATCTGTTAATTTATTAACATACCGTTCCATTGTACCATCCGCATAAAAGAAACACAAGTAAAATAATTTAAATTATGGGTGGCCTTTTTACAAGTTTTGTACTATAATTAGATACTAAGTTTAGGAGGACATTTATGGAACACAAAAAATTTACTTGGAAGCATTACACCCTGATCGCAGTCGGGATTGTTTTTGTGATCTACTGCTGTATCGCAGTGTATTTCAGCAAGAAGTTTACATATGGGACAAAGATCAATGGTGTCGATGTTTCCAACAAGACAGTTGACGAAGTTACAGACATTTTCAAAAAAAAGGCGGACGGCTATTCGCTGACCGTCAAAGAACGAAAAGGCAGAGAGGAAGTTTTAAAGAGCAGTGTGCTCAAGGTTTCCTTTGACGGTGAAGACCAGATCAGGAAGATTAAAGACGGACAGAGTTCTTTTCTGTGGATTAAAGGTGTTTTCGGGGGAGAGAAGTACAAAGATATTGATATGTTTGCTTATGACAAAGCCGCTTTTCAAAAGGCCTTTGGAAAGCTTGACTGCTTCAAAAAGAAAAATATCATCAAGATCCAAAATGCCAAACCGGTTTACAAAGACGGATCTTATCAGATCCAGAAAGAAGAGATCGGTACGGTCTTAAAGAAGGAAAAGACGGAAAAGCTCATAGAGAGTGCCGTGGAAGGCGGTGTCGCTGCGGTGGATCTGGACAAGGAGGGCGCCTATGATGCCCCGAAGTATACGAGCAAGAGCAAAGAGATCATTTCTCTGAAAGACAGGATGAACGATTCTCTGAAGGGAAGCATTACGTATAAGTTCGGGAAACAGACGGTAGTTCTCGATAAGGACGTATACCACAAGTGGTTTAAGATCAAAAATGACACAGATTTTACTGTTGATATGAAGAAAATGGAAAACTGGGTCATGAAGTTTGCATACAAATATAACACGATGGGGACCATGCGTACCGTCAAGACTCATGACGGACGAACCAAAAAGATTTTTGGAGGTCCTTACGGCTGGAGAATGAGCCGTGAAAAGGAAGAAGCCGCAGTCAAAAAAATGCTGAAAGAGGGCACCACCGAGACAAGAGAGCCATACTGGCGACAGAAGGCAAAAGTATACGACGGATATCAGGGAGACATCGGCGACACTTATATCGAGGTAGATATGGGACAGCAGGAAGTTTTCTACATTAAAAAGAAAAAGATTGTCTTTTCTTCATCCGTAGTCACAGGCAAGATGGAAGCTGGAAGAAAAACACCGGAATGTGTGGCATTTGTACTGTATAAACAGCGCAATGCGACATTGAGCGGTCAGGGTTATAACTCACCGGTATCTTACTGGATGCCGTTCAACGGCAACGTGGGACTTCACGATGCAAGCTGGAGGTCTTCTTTTGGAGGAAGCGAGTACATTTCCGGGGGATCACACGGATGTGTCAATATGCCGCCTTATGCAGCTGCATCACTTTACAATATGATCGATGCCGGAACACCGGTTATCTGCTATTACTAAAATGAAACCGAGAGAGCAGGATTTAGATAGTCTGGGCTCTCTCTTTTTGTTATTTCAATAGGAAAGGTCTGCGGCCTTTTTGTCCATGGAACAGGAGGAGATGAAAATGAGGGTCAGCATAACACAGTGGGTGCATGAAGAGCTGAGACGCTTTATCAGACAAGGAGACTTATGTATCGACGCAACGGTTGGAAACGGAGGTGACACTGAGTATTTGTGCGGACTGACAGACAGGGTGATCGGATTTGAAATACAGGAGGAAGCACTGCTCAATACAGGGAAAAGACTGGAGTTAAAAGGATACCATCCGGAGCTTATTTTGGACAGCCATGAAAATATGGACCGGTATGCAGAAAAAGGCACAGTGCAGGCGATCTTGTTTAATCTGGGCTATCTTCCAGGTGGGGACCACAGGATTGCCACGAGGCCGAACAGTACGATACAGGCTGTTAGAGTGGGACTTGAGCTTTTGAAACCGGGAGGAATTATCAGTGTTTGTGTGTATAGTGGAGGAGATACCGGCTTTGCGGAGAAAGAAGAAGTTCTTCAATACTTAAGGCAGCTGGATGACAGGAGATATATTGTTATTAAACAGGACTTCTATAATAAACAGAATCATCCTCCGCTTCCGGTACTTATTTTGAAACTGGGATTTTGATTTTCTGCGGTATTTGAAAGATGGAGGAATATTTTATGAAAAGAACTGAGGGAGAGAACGGTGCGTTCCATATAGACGGACAGGCGTTTTATGATGCGATCGTCAGCAGTACTGAAGATTATATCTATATCATAGATATGACAACCGATATGGCTCTGATTTCCGATAATATGCTGCAGGATTTTGATCTGCCGGGAAGGCTCGTACCCGGGCTTGTTCCCGTGTGGGGCAAACTGGTACATAACAAAGATAAAAAACGATATTTCGACTCTGTGGATGATATGCTCAGAGGGATGACGGATATACATAATGTAGAGTATCAGGTAAAAAACAGAGATAATGAATATGTATGGGTTGTATGCCGCGGACTGTTAAAGAGAGACCAGAATCAAAATCCGCTCTCCTTTGCAGGTGTGGTGACTCCGATCGGCAGCAAAGGAAAGATTGACCGCACCACAGGGCTGTTCACCCAGGAAAAGTGCAGGGAACGGATAGAATTTCTGCTGAACCAGGGAAGCGCCAGGGGAGGGCTTTTGCTGTTAGGGCTGGACGATTTTAAACAGATCAATAATCTGAAAGACCATACTTTTGGAGATCTGGTGCTTCGGCAGATGGCACAGAATATACAGCAGATGCTGCCTTCTAAGACTGAGATTTTCCGGTTCGACGGTGATGAATTTGCAGTTGTCTGTCCGGAAGCATCATTAGAGGAGATCGAAGAACTATACCGGTCTATTCATACATATGCCAACTGTGAACATGAGATTGACAGAATTTC
Source organism: Anaerostipes caccae L1-92 (assembly GCF_014467075.1). NCBI lineage: Bacteria > Bacillati > Bacillota > Clostridia > Lachnospirales > Lachnospiraceae > Anaerostipes > Anaerostipes caccae. The sequence goes on along the minus strand of NZ_AP023027.1, from coordinate 2,142,574 downwards.
TTATTTCTGTTCTGTTTCGGGAGGGATATCCATCATAGGAAAAGACGCGGATAACTATTTAGATCTGCTCAAATTTGCAGCAAGCGCTTTGGATGCATCCAAGAAGCGGGGAAAAAATACTTGTACTGTGTTTTCACCGGATCTTTTACAGTCAGAATTGAGATTAATGGAATTAAACAGGCAGCTTCAGCGCTGTGTAAGAGATGGAATGCAGGGGTTTACATTGGTTTACCAGCCGCTTGTCAGAGCTGACGGACTTGGACTTACCGGGGCTGAAGCCCTGCTCCGCTGGTCCTGTCCTGACACCGAAGATGCGGGCCCTGCTCAGTTTATACCTCTCCTTGAAAACAGCGGGCTGATGATAGAAGCAGGAAAATGGATTTTGGATCAGGCATTCTCTGTATGTAAACGATGGCTGCTTTACTGTCCTGATTTTATTATGCATATCAATGTCTCCTACCTTCAGTTTATAGATAAAGATTTTGTTCCGACAGTGGTGCTGCTGCTGGAAAAATATCATCTGGACGCGCAGCACATTGTACTGGAACTTACCGAGAGTTACTTTGTGACCGATATGCCGGCACTGAAAGAAACCTTCCAAAGACTCAGGCAGCTTCATATCCGGATCGCCATGGATGATTTCGGAACGGGATATTCCTCACTGGGAATGTTGTCCCAGACTCCCGCAGATATTGTAAAGATTGACAGGGTCTTTATTTCCTTTATTAATGACCGGGATCATGTATTTAATCATTCTTTTATCGGGGCGGTCATAAAGCTGTGCCACAGTGTAGGAATTGCTGTATGTGTGGAAGGAGTTGAGCATCCGGGAGAACTGGAAGCAGTGTGTTCTCTGGAAGCAGACAGTATACAGGGATTTTATATCTCAAAACCGATTCCGGCGGATCAGTTTGAGGAGAAATATTGGAAAAGGGACGGGAGGCAGTGAATATGACGTCGATAGACCAGACAGAAGACAAGTATGTAAAGCTTATTTACCGGCGCATTATTATCCTGGCTTCTGCGGCGCACTTTTCTTATATCGTTATATTTGCACTCACCGGTGTATATCCTCTTGCTGTATACAATATCGCAAGTGTGTGCTTTTATCTTGCTATGGGGCAGAGCGTGGAAAGAGGATACTACCGCATGGCGGTAACATGTGTGCACTTTGAGGTCTGTGTGTTTGCTGTGGTCTGTACATTGTCTGCGGGATGGGATATTGGAATTTCTCCTTACCTGATTGCCATGACTTCCCTGACTTATTTTTGCCCCTTCAAACATAAATATGTGCCTTATCTTTTCGCGGGATTTGAGATCTGCGTATTCCTTGCGCTGAGATTATATACTGGATTCGCCTGCCCTGATTTTTTGGCAGTTTCTGAAAAAGAGGCACTGTGGATCTCAATTTTCAGTATCTGTGCCTGTTTTACGATTATTTTATATGCGGCTGTTTCTTCGAAGCTGTCTGCCGCTGTCAGCCGGCAGGAACTGCAGGATGAAAACCGCAGCCTGTCGACGCTTGCGAACTATGACCAGCTCACCGGCCTGCTGAGCCGGCATGCTTTCCTAAAAAGGGCGGAACATTGTCAGGCATCCTCTGCAGTGCTGGTACTGAGCGATATTGATGATTTTAAGGTTGTCAACGACACATGGGGACATTCCTGCGGAGATAAGATTCTGAGTGAAACAGCAGAACTTATCCGTTCTTTCCTGGGAGGAAACGTGGATGTCTGCCGGTGGGGAGGAGAAGAGTTTGTCTTTCTTTTCCGGGACACGCCGCTGAATGATGTGCTCGTAAAGCTTCAGGAACTGTGTGATACGGTAGCCGGACATACTTTCTGCTGTGACGATAAAAAACTGCATATTACCATGACCTTCGGAGTCAGCCCTTCCGGAGAAGGAGCCTCACCCGAGGAGATCATTGCCCTGGCCGACAGACAGATGTACAAAGGCAAGACAGAAGGGAAGAACCGTGTCGTCTGCGGGAAACCATGAGACTGCGTGCGGTGCACGTCCGTCTGAAAGGCATGAATTACGGTGTGCCCTGTGGGTATATTTTGGTTTTACATTTCATATAGTATTAATTGTATGACATTTTGACCAGTTTTCCGGCTTGCTGTCTCAGAGATGTAAGATTTTCTAACTTTCATCAAAGTCTCTGCGACGGCCCGTTCGGAACTCGCTGACGCTCAGACAGCCTCACTGTGCTCTGCACACCGTCTCCGAGCCTTTGCTGAAAGAAGAAAAACTAACATCTCTTCGAATGCAATGCCTCCAAACTGGTCAAAATGGACATAATTTCTTCTGGAGAAGGCTAATGAATAAAAAAATCTTACATTGAATAGCCCAATTTATTCGAAGAATACCTTTCCAGCAGCCATTATGTCCATTTTTACATAATTGGAGTGAGGCATTCTAAGAGCCGAACGGAAATTATGTGGAAAATGTCATGACATTTTCTCCTTTATCCCAGCCGGTTTTTAACAGGCCCTTTACACGATAACGGAGAGAAATATCTTAGCTGGCTTGAAGGAGAGGAAATGGAATGAAGAAGATTTTCTGTGTAATATGGTCTCTGTTTTTGTGTCTGCAGCTCGGTTTTCACACGGTCCGGGCGGATGATACGTTAAAATTGTATGCAAAATCAGCCATTTTGATGGATGCGGGCAGCGGACGAGTCTTATTTGATAAATCCGGGAAATCCAAAATGCCGAATGCCAGCACCACAAAAATTTTAACATGCCTGTATATTATTAAACATTGTAATCTGGAAGAGGAAGCGACAGTTTCTAAAAATGCCGCTGCCCAGCCACAGGTCCATCTGGGAGCCAGGGCCGGGGAAAAATATAAAGTTAAGGACCTCCTTTACGGTCTGATGCTTGAGTCTTACAATGACTGTGCGGTGATCCTGGCGGAGCATGCAGCCGGATCAACCGAAAACTTTGCGAAAAAACTCAATGCAGAGGCACGATCCTATGGGGCAAAGTCGACCCATTTTGTCACACCTAACGGACTGGACCGCACCGACAAAAACGGGATTCATTCCACTACGGCATATGATCTGGCACTTATCATGAAACAGTGTATTAAAAACAAAGAGTTTTTGGAGATCACCAGAGCCAAAAGCCATTCTTTTCATGATGCATCCGGGAAGCGTTCTTTTACATGCAATAACCACAATGCCCTGCTTTCCATGATGGACGGCGCGGTTTCCGGAAAGACCGGATTCACTTCCAAAGCCGGGTACTGCTACGTGGGAGCCGTGAAGAAAAATGGCATGACCATGATCGCGGTCGTGCTGGCCTGCGGCTGGCCTCCCCATAAAACCTATAAATGGTCGGATGTCAGAACTTTGGTAGACTACGGTGCCAAAAATTATTCCTACCACAAGATTATCCCGGACTACAGCAAATTGACGGACTTGTATGTCAACGGAGGGATGGAGCACAAAGTTTCCATAGAGGCAAAGGGCGGAGGCATGACGCTGCTGCTGAAAAAGGGGGAGAAGGTCGATATTAAATGCCAGATCCCGAAGAGTCTTAACGCACCTGTAAAGAAAAAGGAACAGGTGGGGAAGATTGAATATGTGCTGAATGGCAGGGTGATCCGGGAGGAAAAAGTTTTTACGAAAGATTCTATCGACAAAAAGGATTACTGGTGGTATCTCGGAAAAACACTGGATGAGTTCTGCCTGTAAAAAATATCGAAGGAAAAGGTTGTTGAGATTCTGGATCAACTACCTTTTTTTCTAAACTGAAATATGATAAGATAACCGGAGAATAAACCAAGGAAAGGAGAATAAGACAATGTTATTTATAGAATATCCGAAATGTACAACCTGTAAAAGAGCGAAAAAATGGCTGGACGAGCATCAGGTTTCCTATGAGGACCGTCATATCGTGGAGGACAATCCGAAGGCAGAGGAATTAAAAAAATGGATTGCAAAGAGCGGACTTCCAATCAAGCGTTTTTTTAATACAAGCGGGATGAAATACAGGGATCTGGGACTGAAAGACCGTCTCCCGGAAATGACTGAGGAGGAGCAGATTGAGCTTCTGGCGACAGACGGAATGCTCGTAAAACGCCCTTTAGTCATAGGTGATGACTTTGTCCTGGTTGGATTTAAAGAGGAACAATGGGGCAATACTATCAAATGAAAAAGTATTTCACAGACAGAAAGGATATTGCGAATGGAACGAAAGAATACATGGCTTTCTTATACAGAAGAAGATATAGAAAAACTGGAATCTTTGGCGTCTGACTATAAAGAGTATCTCACCGGCGGAAAAACAGAGAGGGAATGTGTAAAAGAATCCGTGAAGCTGGCTCAGAGAGCGGGATATGAGGATTTAGAGCATTTCATAGCAGAAAATAAACAGCTGAAACCGGGGGATAAAGTTTACCGCACGTGGATGGACAAAACCATTGTCCTGTTCCAGATCGGGGAAAAACCGATGGAAGACGGACTGAATATTTTAGGGGCGCACATTGATTCCCCAAGGATGGATTTAAAACAGAACCCGCTGTATGAAGACACAGAGATGGTACTTCTGGACACCCATTACTACGGCGGTGTGAAGAAATATCAGTGGGTGACGCTGCCTTTGGCTCTCCACGGAGTTGTCATCAAAAAAGACGGAACTACGATTGAGATCAGCATTGGCGAGAAGGATACTGACCCTGTGGTAGGAGTGACGGATCTTCTGATTCATCTTTCCGCCCAGCAGCTGGAGAAGAAGGCCAAGGTCGTGATCGAGGGCGAAGACCTGAATGTACTGATCGGAAGCCGCCCGGTTAAAGGCGAGGAGAAGGATGCGGTTAAAAAAGAGATGCTCCGGATATTAGAGGAGGAATACGGGATTGAGGAAGAAGATTTCCTGTCAGCAGAGATCGAAGTTGTCCCGGCAGGACCTGCCAGAGATTTCGGATTAGACCGCAGTATGATCATGTCTTACGGACAGGATGACAGGGTTTGTGCCTATACATCCCTTGCGGCTATGCTGAATGTACAGGACGCCCGGAGGACGACCTGCTGCATCCTCGTGGACAAAGAAGAAATTGGAAGCGTTGGCGCTACGGGCATGCATTCCAGATTTTTTGAAAATACACTGGCCGAGATCATAGCACTGACAGGAGAATACAGTGAATTAAGACTCCGCAGAATCCTTCAGAACTCCCACATGCTCTCTTCCGATGTGAGCGCGGCCTTTGATCCGAATTATCCTCAGGTTATGGAAAAAAAGAATGCGGCTTACTTCGGAAAGGGGCTGGTCCTGAATAAATACACCGGCTCCAGAGGAAAATCCGGTTCCAACGACGCCAACCCTGAGTTCGTTGCGAAACTCCGCAGAATGTTCGATGAAAATCAGGTGGCATTCCAGACTGCGGAACTCGGAAAGGTGGATGAAGGCGGCGGGGGAACCATCGCTTATATTCCGGCTTCCTATGCCATGGACGTCATCGACTGTGGTGTAGCAGTGCTGAATATGCACGCTCCATGGGAGATCACAAGCAAATCCGATCTCTATGAAGTGGAAAAGGGATATGAAGTCTTCCTGCGGAACTGCTGAACATTATGCAGATAAAAAGAGAATCCTGTCAGTTATAAAAAAACTGTCAGGATTCTCTTTTGGTGTTTGAAAAGAAATTATTTTTTGCTCGGTATGATCTCGATCCAGTAGCCGTCGGGATCACTGATGAAATAAATCCCCATGTCAGGATTTTCGTAACAGATGCATCCCATCTCCTCATGGCGCTTGTGGAGGGCTTCCATATCGTCGGTCTCCAGTGCAAGATGATATTCCAGTTCTCCCAGATTATACGGTTCGGTGCGGTCCTTTAACCATGTGAGTTCCAGTGAGAAGCCTGTGGTCTGATCTCCCAGAAAAACGAGTTTAAAGCTCCCGTCGGATGCGTTTTTTTCACGGACAGGCTCCAGATCCAATGCTTTTTTATAGAAGTCAAGGCTTTTGTCCAAGTCCAGAACGTTGAAGTTAAAGTGATTAAATGCGATCATAATGTCCTCCTTGATATTTTACGATTTTCTTAAATTTATCATAACATACTTTTTGCTATTTACAAGTGTAAAAGAGAGCGGATATAATGGTAGAGTATTTAGGATAGACGAAAGGGGAAGTTATGAAGCAGCAAATCAGCAAGTTAAAGAAGTTGACAGCAGTCCTTCTGATGCTGTCTTTGCTTATCGGGACAGGAATCGGTCCGGCTAAGGCAAAGACCGTCAGCGCGGCACAGACAAAGTACTGGATCAAGGTAAATAAGCAGGCAAATGTGGCCACTGTATATAAGCTTACCAAAGGAAAGTATAAACCGATCAAGGCATTTTTGGTGTCCTGCGGGGGCTCCAATACACCGTCCGGAACCTTTTATACTCCGGCGAAATACCGCTGGCAGACATTGATGGGGCCGAGCTACGGACAGTATTGTACAAGGATTCACGGAGGAATTTTATTCCACTCTGTATGGTATTACAGCCACAGCAAGGCCAGTCAGTCCACCGTCCAGTTCAATAAGCTTGGAAAGACCGCATCACACGGATGTATCCGGCTGACAGTGGCGGATGCCAAGTGGATCTATGACAACTGTAAGCTGGGCACAAAAGTTACGATTTACAGCAGTAAGAATCCGGGACCGTTAGGAAAACCAAAAGGATTTAAAGTATCTACATCCAGAAAGATGTATTGGGACCCTACAGATCCGGATAAGAACAATCCGTACCGCAAGGTAAAACCGACCATCAAAGTTTCTTCCAAGAAGAAAAAAACAGTGGAGTACGGCAAATCTTACAGCGTGAAGTCTAATGTGACGGCGAAAGACAACGTGACAAAGAAAAGCCTTACAAAGAAAGTGAAGTATTCAGTCACCAAGTACAACGCAAAGAAGAAAAAGTACTATAAAGCCAAATTCAGTACAAAATCTTTAGGTACATACAAGATTAAGTATTCTGTAAAATCTGCCCTTGGAAAGAGCACAAGCAAGACGATCAAGGTGAAGGTTGTAGATACTCTGGCACCGGTGATTTCTAATGTGGCAAACAAAACAGTTGCGATCAATACGAAGAACGCTGTGTTTAAGACAACGGCCAAGATGAGAAGCGGCAAGAGCAGGACTTCTGCCATGACAGTCTCCATCACAAAACCGGGTGAGAAGAAGGCCACGACCATGTCTTACTCAAAAGCCAAATCTTACGTGTTTAACAAAGCCGGAACTTACACTGTGAAGTATACGGTGAAGAACAGCAATAAGCCTTACAGGGCGGCATCCAAGACAGTCAAAGTTACAGTCAAAGCTTATAAGAACGCTGAGATAAAGATAAATCCAGAGACGTTCACAATGACGGTGACGGACGATAAATTTGATGAAGCAAAGAATGCTTTGCAGCAGGAAATTTTAAAGGCTGTTTCTATTAAAGACAATGGAACATCCATCAATTCCAATAAAGCTAAAGTTGATCTGAATAAAATTCAAAACGCAGACGGCACATATGATGTGACCATCAGCTACAAAGGCATGAATGGAAAGACAGTTTCTAAAACAGTAAAGGTTACCGTCCAGAAAATACCGGCTGCGACAGAGACATCTGCCCCAACAGCCACAGTGAAAACAACAGAACAAAATTAGTGAAACCAGAATGGCTGCCCGCTTCATATCATTTGGAGCGGGCAGCTTTTTCTCATGATAGGACAGCAGAAATATTGACATCAAACGGGTATATGATAAAATGAATAAGTTAATATGTATATTTAGTTTATTTTATATATTGTATTTAGACAAGAGATACAGTTTAGGAGGATGAAAATTATGGCAGTACCTTATAATCATAAGGCAATCGAACAGAAGTGGAGGAAACACTGGGAGGAACAGCCGGTCAACGTAAATGACGGCAAAAAGCCGAAATACTATTGTCTGGACATGTTCCCGTATCCGTCAGGAAGCGGACTCCATGTGGGACACTGGAGAGGCTATGTGATCAGCGATGTGTGGAGCCGTTACAAAATGCTCAACGGATATTACGTGATCCACCCTATGGGATGGGATGCCTTTGGACTGCCGGCGGAAAACTATGCCATCAAGATGGGCGTGCATCCGAAAGAATCCACCGCAAAGAATATAGAAAATATCAAACGCCAGATCGGTGAGATCGCGGCGATCTATGACTGGGATATGGAAGTCAATACCACAGACCCTGAATTCTACAAATGGACCCAGTGGATATTTGTACAGATGTTTAAAAAGGGCCTGGCCTATGAAAAACAGATGCCGATCAACTGGTGCCCTTCCTGTAAGACAGGGCTTGCCAACGAAGAGGTTGTCAACGGCAAGTGTGAGCGCTGCGGTGCAGATGTGACAAAGAAAAATCTGAGACAATGGATGTTAAAGATCACAGAATATGCAGACCGTCTTCTGGGTGATCTGGATAAACTGGACTGGCCGGAAAAAGTGAAAAAAATGCAGGCAGAGTGGATCGGAAAAAGCCACGGCGCCGAGGTAGACTTTAAACTGGAAGACAGGGACGAGGCGATCACCGTCTATACCACAAGACCGGATACGCTTCACGGAGCGACCTTCATGGTATTGGCGCCGGAGCACAAACTGGCTGCAGAATTGGCTACGGATGAGACAAGAGCGGCAGTGGAGGATTATATTTACCAGGCATCCCTGAAATCTTCTGTGGACCGTCTTCAGGATAAGGAAAAGACTGGTGTGTTTACCGGAAGCTATGCAGTCAACCCGATCAACGGCAAAAAGGTTCCGATCTGGCTGTCCGACTATGTTCTTGCGGACTACGGAACAGGTGCTATTATGTGTGTTCCTGCCCATGATGACCGGGACTTTGAATTTGCCACGAAATTTGATATTCCGATCGTACAGGTCATTGCGAAAGACGGAAAAGAAATCGAAAATATGACAGAGGCATATACAGAGGCAGCCGGAACCATGATCAATTCCGGTGATTGGAATGGTATGGAATCTTCTGTGTTAAAAGAGGAAGCCCCTGCAATCATCGAGAAGATGGGAGTGGGCAAAAAGACGACCAACTATAAACTTAGAGACTGGGTATTCAGCCGTCAGCGCTACTGGGGAGAACCGATTCCGATCGTTCACTGTCCGAACTGCGGCGCCGTGCCGGTGCCGGAAGAAGAACTTCCTCTGACCCTTCCGGAAGTAGAAAAATACGAGCCTACGGGAACCGGAGAATCTCCGCTTGCAGACATTGACGAATGGGTCAACACAACCTGCCCGGTCTGCGGAAAACCGGCCAAGAGAGAGACAAATACCATGCCTCAGTGGGCGGGATCATCCTGGTATTTCCTGCGCTATATCGACAGCAAGAACAGTGAAGAACTGGTTTCCAAAGAAAAAGCGGACAAATACCTGCCGGTTGACATGTATATCGGCGGTGTGGAGCATGCAGTACTCCATCTTTTATATTCCAGATTTTACACGAAGTTCTTGTATGATATCGGTGCAGTAGACTTTGATGAACCGTTCCACAAGCTGTTCAACCAGGGTATGATCACCGGTAAAAACGGAATTAAGATGAGCAAGTCTAAAGGAAATGTAGTTTCACCGGATGATCTGGTAAGAGATTACGGATGTGATTCCCTCAGAATGTATGAACTCTTTGTGGGACCGCCGGAACTGGATGCGGAGTGGGACGAGAGAGGAATCGACGGTGTGCGCCGTTTCTTAAGCCGTTTCTACAACGTGGTTCTGGATCAGAAGGATAAGGATGTCAAAGAGACAAAGGATCTGCTGAAGGTGCGGAACCGCCTTGTATATGATGTGACAAGCAGGCTTGAGAAATTCAGCCTTAATACAGTGGTCAGCGGATTCATGGAGTATAATAATAAGCTCAATGATATGGCGAAAAAGGGCGGAGTGGACAAAAAGACTCTGGAAACCTTCATTGTGCTGCTGGCACCTTTCGCACCTCATATTTCTGAGGAACTCTGGAGGGAACTGGGCCATGAGGACAGTGTATTTGCACAGGAATGGCCGTCCTATGACGAAGTATATTTAAAAGACGATGAAGTTGAGATTGCCGTACAGATCAACGGAAAAGCGAGAACAACCATTACTATCGGAGCAGACGATGCAAAGGATGCAGTTATAGCAAAAGCAAAAGAAGCATTGGGTGACAAACTGAACGGAACCGTTGTAAAAGAGATCTATGTTCCGGGAAGAATCGTAAATATCGTGCAGAAATAAGAAAAGAGAATCCAGAAAATGGCGCAAGTGGAGACATTGCTTGCGCCATTTTTAGATTTGATGATAAAAGGAGAATCAGAACGTGATAAAAGCAGTATTTTTTGACATTGACGGCACTTTGCTCTCTAATACAACCGGTGAAATTCCGAAAAGCGCCAGAGAAGCCATAGACAGTATGAGAATGAATGGAGTCAAGGTCTTTACGGCCACCGGCAGACATATGTCAGAGATCAGAGATCTGCCGGTCGATGATATACGGTTTGACGGCTACATTACACTGAACGGGCAGCTCTGCCTGGACAGCAGAAAAGAACTGCTTTACGGAGAAGCAATCGGCGAGAGGGATGTTGAGCTGATGCTTGCTATGTTTGAGGAGAAGAAGGTGCCGGTAATGCTGGTTGAAAAAGACAGAATGTATATTAATTATATTGATGAGCTGGTGGAGAAGGCACAGGCAGCGATCAATACACCAGTTCCTGAAATCGGCACTTATTCCGGAGAGCCGATCTATCAATTTATTTTGTATTCAGAGGAAAGAATGGCAGAGGAAATCGTGGCGGGCCTTGATGGCTGCAAGATGACCAGATGGAATCCATATGGGGTCGATATCATATCAAAAAACGGGGGAAAAGTGGCCGGAATCAGGCAGATTCTACAGGATTGTGGGATTCGACAGAATGAAATCATGGCATTTGGAGATGGAGAAAATGATATGGATATGCTCCGATACGCAGGAATCGGGGTCGCGATGGGTAGTGCAGAGGAAGACGTCAAGGTTTGTGCGGATTACATAACAGATGATGTGGAGAAAGATGGAATTGAAAAGGCATGCAAATATTTTAAAATGATTTAATGGAATGAAATGGCGATAAAAGGTGTTTCGCTGTCTGTGGGGAATACAAAATGATCTCCTCTTGTTATAATAAGCATAAAAAGGAGGGGATGATCTTGGATCAGAAGAAAATCGGAGCGTTTATTGCCCTGCTGCGCAGGGAGCGCGGCATTACCCAGGCAGAACTGGGTGAAAGAATCGGAGTGACGAATAAAACAGTATCACGGTGGGAGAATGGAAATTACATGCCGGATATTGCGACGATGCTCAGTTTGTGTGAAGAATTTGAGATCAGCATCAACGAACTGCTGAGTGGACAGAGACTCGGCAGCGATGAGTTCCGGAAGAAGGCAGATGAAAATGTCGTTGATTCCCTGAAAAGAGAAAAGGCCATATGGAAGAAAAAAAAGCTGATCGATTTTTTGGAGGGCGGAGGAACCGGTATTTTAGTGTCCATTATTTTTTCACCGGACGGACCACGGAAGACAGCGGCTTTGATCGTCGGATTGGTTATGCTGTGTGTCGGCTGGTTTTTCAGAGCCAAATATGAGCGGTATATCCTTCAGGGAGGAAAAATCATAGGGTAGTTATGTTGACATACCTTGTGAATTCCACTATAATGAACAATGTTCAATATAGAAGGAGGGATGCTTTGAATAAAACAGTGACTTCCAGAGAAGCGATTCTGGCTGCCAGTCAAAAGCTTGTAATGGAAAAAGGACTTCAGGCAGTGAATATGAGAACTGTGGCATCCGTCTGCGGTGTAGCTGTTGGCTCTGTTTATAACTATTTTCCCTCAAAGGCAGAGCTATTGACTGCAACTGTGGAAAATGTTTGGAGAGAAATCTTCCATATGCCCGAAGGTTCTGTTCAGTTTCTGAATTTTGCGGACAGTGTTGCATGGGTGTATGAAAGGATACAAAAGGGTTCAAAACAATATCCTGGATTTTTTACTCTGCATTCTATGAGTTTTGCCGCAGGGGAGAAAGAAACGGGGCGGCTTAAGATGGAACAATATTTTGACCATATGAAGACTGAACTTTGCCGTGTGCTAAAGATGGATCAGTGTGTGAATCCAGAGGCCTTCAATGATAAACTGACACCCCAAAGTTTTGTCGATCTTGTTTTTACAAATATCACATTATCACTGCTGGAAGAGAAGAGGGATTGTTCCGCTCTTATAGAAATAATAAAACGTGTTATTTATTAATAACCTGCCGGGTTTGGCAGGTAAATTTACAGACTAAAGTGAACAAAGTTCATTATTGAGGAGGTATTATGAAGGTTAGAAAAAAACAGCTGCTTTTGGCAGCAGGTATCATATGGGGATTCGCGGGAATCAATATTTTGAGAATTGGAATTCTCGCATACCGTCAGAATTGGTCTGTACGAAACGCCCTGATTTCTTTGGCAGTGTTTGCTGTTTTCAGAGCTATGGTGTTTGGAAAACTTGTGAAGAAACATACGGCCCGAATCATGAATTATACAGAGGAAAAGCAGTTTATTCTGAAGTTTTTTGACGTAAAATCATTTTGTATCATGGCCTTTATGATGTCTTTTGGCATTGGTATCCGGATGTCCGGTATTTGGCCCGACTCATGGATTGCCGTATTTTATACCGGATTGGGGACAGCTTTGTTTCTTGCCGGAACAGGCTTTATCAGCCGTTATATAAAGGTTCACAGTCTGGGACGGCGATCAGCGGCAGCGGAAATGTAAGAAGGAGGAGAAGACAATGCAGGCAGTGATGGAAACAATTTTTGATATAATTTATCTTACCACAGTGATCTCACTTGGGATCATCATGATACGCAAAAGCCGGGGCAGAATGCAGTATAAAGTTTTCGGCATTATGGCTGTGATCCTCGGAGCAGGAGATTCTTTTCATCTGATTCCGAGAGCGGTCGCCCTATGTACTACTGGGCTGGAACATTATACACAGGCTTTGGGGATTGGAAAACTGGTAACTTCCATAACAATGACGATTTTTTATATTCTGCTCTATCATATATGGAGAATGCGCTATCATGTAACCGGTAAAAACATTTTGACAGCTGCTGTCTATTTTCTGGCTGCTCTTCGAATCGTTTTGTGCCTGATGCCTCAAAATCAATGGACCAGTGCAAATGCGCCCCTTCAGTGGGGAATCTACCGGAATCTACCGTTTGCGGCATTAGGATTGTTGATTATCATTTTATTTTATCAAAGGACAAGAAAAGGGAAAGACCGCCCATTTCGGTTCATGTGGCTTACCATTACTCTGAGCTTCGCTTTTTATATCCCGGTTGTTCTGTTTTCCGACCGGTTTCCGGCGGCAGGCATGCTGATGATACCAAAGACATGTGCCTATGTATGGACCGTGCTGATTGGCTTTTTGGATATGAAAAATTGATACCTTTCTTTGCTTATGCTACACTTATCATGACAGTTATTTGCTTATAAAAAGGAGCCGTTATGTATACATTTGAGAGCAGAGTAAGATATAGTGAGGTAGACGCGGAGGGAAAACTTCCGGTGCCGGGAATTATTGATTATTTTCAGGACTGCAGTGTATTCCAGTCGGAAGATCTGGGCGTGGGAGTGCAGTATCTGAAGTCTAAGAACAGGGCGTGGATTCTCAATTCCTGGCAGGTCGTGATTGAGCGTTTCCCGCTGGAAGGAGATTTGGTAAGGACCAGTACCTGGGCATCGGGGTTTGAGCGTCTGTTTGGCCTGAGAAATTTTACGATGAAAGATGAAAATGGTGCGATGCTGGCCTATGCCAACTCCTATTGGGTTTATATGGACTTAGAGACGGGCCGTCCGGTAAAAGCTTCACCGGAGGAAATCGCGGTATATGCTCCGGAGCCTGCGCTGCCCATGGAGTATGCGCCCAGAAAAATCAAACTTCCGAACAGCTGGGAGGAAAAGGAGGGCTTGAAAGTGCCCAAGTCCTGGATTGACAGCAATCATCATGTCAATAACAGCCAGTATGTGAGGCAGGCGTGGAATGAACTCCCTTTATATACAAACATACAGCAGGTGAGAGTTGAATACAAAAATTCTGCTAAACTGGGGGACTTAATGATACCGAGAATATCTGTGGAAGAGGAACGGATTGTGGCGGAATTGTGTGATGAGACAAGAAAGCCGTATGCAGTAGTTGAATTTAAAATCAAGAAATGAGGTTATCTGGTATTATGAAAAGTAATACCAGTTTTTCTTTTTACTAAGAAAGTTTTATAAGTATCGTTTCTGCATAAAAAATATTTTTCTTTTATCTAACTGTTTCAACAGGCACTTATACCTGATAAGAAAAAATGTCAGATTACGAGGAAAAGGAGCAATAGTCATGAAAAGAAAATTTTTAGTTTTCCTGTTGGTCATTGTATTTGGAACGGGACAGGCTATGGTTTTTGCCGAGTCCGGTGTACAGGAAGCAGCAGAGGTGGAAACAGAACCGACAGAAGATAGAAAGCCTGAAGCGGACATAGGAAATACAGAGGAAACAGAACCGACAACAGAAAAATCGGAGACCGAAACCAGTACCCAAGCAGGAGATTCGTCAAAAGACATGGAAGAAATTGGGGGGGGGGCTTAAGCAGATCTGAGAATACAGAAAATATCACAGAAACCTTCCTGGGTGCTGATGAGACGATCGTCCCTCTGGTGAATAAGGTTTCAGAAAAGTCTCTGAAAAAGACGAAAGAAGGGCAGACCATGCTGGATGTCAGCCTTGGGAATATCAGGATCAATCAGACAGGTGCATCAGGAGGAGGTCTTTCAGAGGCAGAGACAGAGCTGAATCCGAATGGTTATTATATTACAGGGAAAACGAAGTCGTACAATGTAGTTGTGGCAAAAGGGGTTAAAACGGATCTGATATTTGACAGTGTAGAGATTGAAAGCAATTCAACGACGCAGAGCTGCGTAATTGTCTCACATGCAGATGTAACGATTACACTGAAAGGTGTAAATATATGGGGCTGTAATTATGGAACGAGTCATGATACGAACGGAGGAGCTGTACTTGCCAAAAACGGAATGGACGGATTTTTAACCGTACAATGCGAATATGCAGATCAGGAAGGGCATCTTTGTGATGATAACTGCAGCACACTGATTGCAACAGGAAATGTAGTACATGCAGGTGCTATCGGGAGTACAATATCTAATGTCACAACAGCCAGTGAATGCGGATTTTGTAACTTTCGGGTCAAAGGGGGGAATCTTGAAGTCAGCGGAGGTACTCATGTAGCGGGAATCGGTTCTGCATGCAATTCACAAGTCTATGCTGGAGGATATACGAAGAATATTTATATTTCAGGAGGAAATATCAAAGCAACAGGGACTGAACGTGGACCTGGTATCGGGGGAGGATACGGAAGTGACTTCGACGGCCTTTATATCACCGGAGGAAAAGTTGAGGCACGGGGAGGCGCATCTGCTCCTGGGATTGGAACAAGCAGTGGGCAAGATGGAACGTATAAGCTGAAAAATGTACACATCAGCGGAGGAGACACGATTGTTATTGCCATAGGGGACAAAAGTACAAAAATGCCTGGAATTGGATCAGCCTACGGCAATGCAAATGTCAGCAACGTAACGGCAGAGCCTGACCCTGGATATCAGGGATATATTCAGGACGGCACGAGTCTTGAGGATTACAGCTTTATGGAGGGAACGCCATTTCATGAAAAGACCGATATCCGGGTAGGAAGATTCTACACGAAGGTTTACTTTGGACCGTTCCGGGATGTGAACGGAATTGAGGATGATACGAAAGAGCAGATCGGAGCTAACCATGTGATCAGCAAGAGCGGCGGGAAACCATTTACGGAGGAATTGCTTCATCATCTCACAAAGGTAACGGGGAAACAGGAAAACGGGACAAACTTTCCGCCGGAACAGCTGACGCTGGCAGATCTGTCAGAACTAGAAACCATTAATGCTGCAAAAACGAAAGGGGAAATCGGGGATTTTCCATTGACTTACACCACCCCTAACGGCACAAAGGCTACGGTGACAGTTTACTTACGAAATGACGGCGAGGATGCAGGGGGATTTGATAAAGAGAACATAAAAGAACAGATCGGAGCCAATGACTTTACAAAGGAAACGGGGGGCAGCCCGTTTACAGAAGAAGACATCAAGCATCTGGGAGAGGTAAAAGGAAAAGGTAAGGAAGGCAGCAATATTTCTCTCGACGATTTCTCTGTGGATCAGGAACAGTTTAAAAAGATCAATGAACACAAGACACAGGGGAAAGCCGGGGAGTTTGAGCTGACCTATTCTGATGCAAAGGGAAATAAAGTAACCGTCACGGTCACACTGGCCGGTGAGTACGATGCGATTACAGAAAACCCGGACACAGGTGAGATGATAAAGGGGAAACATATCATCAGCAAAACCGGCGGCGACGGTTTTACGAAAGAACAGCTGAAAGGGCTGTCCATGGTTAAAGCGGTGGACAAAGACGGGACGGAGATTCCGACAGAGGATCTTAGTTTTGCGGAGGAAGAGCAGATTGCAGCGATCAATGCGGCAAAGACCGCAGGGAAGACCGGCGATTTTCCTCTGACTTTCCGGACACCGGACAATACAACGGTCACGATCACCGTATTTCTGAGAGATGAGGGGACAGATGCTGCAAAGGAAGGACAGGATGATCCTTTTTCTGTGATCGGAGCGAACCATACGATACAGCCTACAAAGGGAGAGCCCTTTACGGAGGAACAGATCATCGACCTCTGCCAGGCAAAAGGAAAAGACAAGAACCTGGATAATGCAAAGATTCTGGTGGATGAAAGCCAGCTGGCAGTGATTAACAAAGCAAAGAAAGATGGAAAAACGGGAGTTTTTGACCTCACCTTTTCCCTTTCTGACGGAAATAAAGCCACAGTAAAGGTGACGCTGACCGGGGATCACAGAGTATCCTTTGATCCTGATGGAGGAGACTATCAGCCGGAAACACAGACAGTCAAAGGAGGCGACTGTGCGGAAGCTCCGAGGGATCCTGCAAAAGAGGGATATGTGTTTGAGGGATGGTATTATATAGATGAAGACGGAAACGAAGTGAAGTGGGATTTCAAGACTCCGGTTCACAGTGATGTAAAGTTAAAGGCGAAGTGGAAAGAAGCGGACAGGACGGAGACTACGGCGGTACCTACAACTGCGAAAAAGCCAAAACAGAAAAAGACCGTGCCGGAATGGGAGTATAAGAAAAGAGTGAGAAGGAAGCGCGTCAGCAGAACAGGAGATGAGAGACAGATTCTGTGCCTCATCGTTATGTTTGGGGCGGCATTGACCGGACTTGCAGCGGGGATAAGGAAAAAGAGAAGATAAAAGAAGATCCGGAAGCTTTGAATGTGATATCAATGCTTCCGGCTTTTTGCTTTATGAAAGCTGGCAAAAGAAGGCAGGAAAAGAGAGGAATAAATTTGACGCTTATAGTATGATTATTTTACAATTTATAATATCATGGAAACAGCCGGCACCTTCCTCATATTGAAGGTATACATCATACAAAAATGAAGAGAGGTATGAATAACAGATGTCAGATATCATTGTACAGGGACTTACCCAGAATAATTTAAAACATGTTTCATTCAGAATTCCAAAAGAAAAGATCACAGTCTTTACCGGAGTGTCCGGTTCCGGAAAATCCAGTATCGTCTTTGACACCATCGCAGCGGAGTCACAGAGGCAGATGAATGCCACCTACCCGGCGTTTGTGCGGTCGAGACTGCCCAAGCATCCAAAACCTGCTGCGGAGAGAATCGACAACTTGACAGCATCTGTTGTCATAGACCAGTCCCCGCTGGGCGGAAATGCACGCTCAACGGTAGGGACCATCAGCGGACTGTATTCCAGCCTGCGGCTTTTGTTCTCAAGAATAGGAAAACCATATGCGGGCACAGCTTCCTATTTTTCATTTAATGATCCAAACGGGATGTGCAAAACCTGTTCGGGCCTTGGAAAAGTTACAAAGGTGGATATCAAAGCTCTGATAGACCCTGAAAAGTCGTGGAACGAGGGCTGTATCAAAGATTCTCTTTACCGCCGCGGTTCCTGGTATTGGAGACAGTATGCCGGGTCCGGTCTGTTTGATCTTGACAAACCGATCAAAGATTATTCCAGAGAAGAGTACAATCTTCTCCTGTATGGCTCCAGAGACGGAAGAGGTGAACCGGAGAATCCGAAAATTACCGGGATCTATCATAAATATACGAAAACACTCCTGAATCGGGATATCAGCAATAAAAGCCGGCATACACAGGAAAAGTCTCAAAACCTGATCGCGGAGATGGAATGCAGTGACTGCCATGGAAAACGGCTGAATGATGCGGCATTAAGCTGTAAAATCAATGGATATTCTATCGCTGATATGTGTGAGATGGAGCTGCCCCAGCTGAAAGAAGCCCTGTCACAGATAACAGATCAGACAGTGGGAGTGCTGGTGCAGACGCTCATAGAAGGACTGGACAGAATGATTGAGATCGGACTTGAGTATCTTCATCTGAACAGGGAAACACCGTCACTATCCGGCGGGGAGGCACAGAGACTTAAACTGGTCCGTTATATGGGCAGCAGTCTGACCGGGCTGACTTATATTTTTGACGAGCCAAGTGCCGGGATGCATCCCCGTGACGTCTGCCGCATGAACAAACTGTTAAAGCAGCTTCGGGACAAGGGGAATACAGTTCTTGTGGTAGAGCATGACAAGGATGTGATCTCGATTGCTGACTATGTGATCGACGTGGGTCCTCAGGCGGGATCAAACGGCGGAGAAATTGTTTTTGCGGGAAGTTATGAAGATCTTTTAAACTCAGAGACCTTAACGGGAAAAGCTATGCGCCAGTCTCTTCCGGTCAAGCAGAAACCGCGGCTTTCTGCGGGCAGTTTTCCGGTTCGGGGAGCCTGTCTCCATAATTTAAAACACATAGATGTGGACATTCCTAAGGGTATTATGACCGTTGTGACCGGAGTGGCGGGTTCCGGAAAGAGTACTCTGATCTCCAAGGTATTTGCCGCTCAGTACGAGAACAGCGTTGTAATGGTTGATCAGGGCCCGATCACGGCGACCAACCGGTCTACTCCGGCCTCTTATCTGGGATTTTTCGACGCCGTCCGAAAACTGCTGGCAAAAGAAAACGGGAAACCGGACGGACTGTTCAGCTTTAATTCCACAGGAGCCTGTCCGGTGTGTGGCGGAAAGGGTGTCATCGTGACCGAACTGGCTTTCATGGACCCGATTATCACCGGGTGTGAAGCCTGCGGCGGAATGAGATATAACGAGGAGGCTCTTGCCTGCACCTATAAGGGAAGAAATATTGTGGAGCTGCTGGGGCTGACAGCTTCCCAGGCTATGGAGGTGTTTGAAGAAGCAAAAATACTGAAGAAGCTTCATGTGATGGAACAGGTGGGATTATCCTATCTGACATTGGGACAGCCGCTCAGTACGCTGTCCGGAGGAGAGCGCCAGAGAATCAAATTGGCAAAAAATCTTGGAAAAAAGGGCGGCATTATCATCATGGATGAGCCAACTACGGGACTGCACATGTCTGATATCCAGAAGCTGTTAAAGTTATTTGACATGCTTGTGTCCAGGGGAAATACCCTGGTGGTGATCGAGCACAATCTGGATGTGATGAAGCAGGCGGACTGGATCATAGATATCGGACCCGACGGAGGAAAACATGGCGGCGAAGTTGTATATGAAGGGACACTGGCGGATATGATAAAGAGTGCAAAAACACTTACGGCTGACAGCCTTCGCGCATCATGCACACAGGCAGACGGAGGAGAAGAAGAGTTTTAGATGAAAATGAACGAAAGCAGAGAATTAAAAGCAAACATAGACAGAATCCATACAACTGATTTAGGTGCAGAACGGATCAAAAGAAACCTTTCTCTGGACACAGATCATCCGGCTGAATGGTGCAAATCTAAAATTATATCTCCTGATGCTGTAATAACTAGAAACGGGAAAAATTGGTATGTAAAAGCAGACGGCTGTATTATAACGATCAATGCGCACAGTTACACGATTATCACGGCGCATATGGAAAAAAATTAAACGATTGACATGCAGTCTATCCGAACAGTACCTGAAAAGAGAGGAATCTTTTCTTCATATGAATTATAATGACGTAGTGAAGAGAGAGGTGAGAAATCATGGAATGGAATGAAAAACTGCAGATGATTATCGACTATATAGAACATCACCTTCAGCGGGTACAGGAACCGATTGATCCCGGTGAGATATCCAAAATCGCGGAGTGCTCCTTTGGATTTTTTCAAAAGGTATTTTCTTATATGAACGGCATCAGCTTTGCCGAGTATGTCCGTTCCAGAAAGCTTACTCTGGCAGGATATGATTTGAAAAGCACCGATCAAAGAGTCGTCGATGTAAGCTATCTGTACGGATATGATTCTCCGACTTCCTTTACAAGAGCGTTTCAGCAGTTCCATGGTGTTTCACCGAAAGAAGCCCGGATCAGCAAGACCAAACTTAAAGTTGTGCCTAAAATGCAGGTTTCAGTGAAACAGGAGTATACATGGAGGGTGGAACAGAAACCGGCTTTCCGGCTCATAGGTAAAAGTATCCGGTTTTTCTGTGACGACGAAGAAAAGCCGTCCAAAATATTGGAGTTTTGGAGTGAATGTCAGAGAAATGGTGTTTTTTCTTGCCTGATTTCCATGGATAAAGGAGAGCCGCCGGGGCTGTTTGGTCTTTTTCACAATGTGGAGGAAAGCCGAAACGAAATGCAATATTCCATCATGGCAGCGGCAGATGGGGAAGTGCCGGAAGGATACGGTGAATTTTTAATTCCGGAGACTTCATGGGCGGTGTTTGATTTAAGCGGCCCTGTGCCCCAGGCCATACACAGCGGGTGGAAGTATTTGGAGGAAGAATGGCTGGTGAAATATCCGTTCCGGCATGCAAAGTGCCCGGAACTGGAGTGGTACAGCAGCGGGAACTTTTATGATAAGAATTATCTGAGCCAGATATGGATACCGATCCTGGACGGAGAACAGTAAACAGACAAAAATGGGAGGACATATATATGGATTTTCCTTTCCGTATAGAGAAAAGGGATAGCTTTCGTGTTGTCGGAAGTTTGATTGAGACGACAAATAAAAAAGGCGGGGGAAGAAAAGATATCCCCATTTTTTGGTCTAAGTTTAAAGAAGATAACCTGGAAGCGTCATTGTTAGATTTGTCAGATCAGGAGCCGGGCGGACTGCTTGGCATCAATATTTACAACACTGATAAAACAGATTCCAGAAAATTTCATTATATGATCGCTGTCTCAAGCAGCAAAGATACAGAACATGGTTTTGCCGAATATACCGTACCGGCGATGACGTGGGCAGTGTTTCCATGTACGGTGGAAACCATAGGAAAAACAGAAGCACAGGCAATTACAAAATGGCTTCCAAAATCAAAATATAAACCGTTAAATAAAGGATATATTACCGGCAGAATGAAATCCGGGGCGCCGGACATCGAATTTTATGGTCAGGACGGACAAGTTGAAGTCTGGATTGCAGTGAAGGAAAAGACGAACTAGGGTAGGGAGGATCTCAATATGAGTCAAAAAGCTGAGTTTAAAGATTTTATTGTTACTGTTCCGGAAGAAAATCAGGATTTTGTCAGGAAACTTCATGAGAAATTAATGGAGCGGGGATGCAGAATTGACATAAAGACTGCCAGGAGCGGGTATGTGGTTTCTTACAGTTTTGATAAGAAAACCGCCGCAAATTATGTGTTTCGCAAAAAGGGTATGCTTGTCCGGATTTACGGAGCACATGTGAATCAGTACACAGAGGTTCTGGATACGTTTCCTGAAGAAATGGTACAGGCCGTTCTTTCTGCACCACCCTGTAAACGGATGAAAGATCCGGATTCCTGTAACCCAAGATGTTCTATGGGATATGATTTTTGGCTGAAGGGCGAGCACTGCCAGAAATGCCGCAGCAGCGCTTTTATGTTTTTGATTTGCCCGCAGAACCACACTTATATAGAAAAGCTGCTTCTGAGTGAGGTTCAGGCACGCAGGAACACACCGTAAAAATAAATTGCAAAACCCGTCCAAAAGAATATTTATATTGTTTTAGAGAGTTTATGGAAGCTTTTATGGCTTCTGTAAACTCTTTTATTTTATCTGTTCTAACGTTCTAACCAGCCGCAGCACATGATCAGCAGGGTTCAGTGAATATAACAGCCCATAGGATATACTGTATTCCCACTCTACGGGAATGGTCACTAACCCAGGATGAACATCCTGCCAGCATTCCAGGGATAACAGTATATTTCCGGTCTCGGCGCACCGGTTAAACACGGACATATCATAAAAATGCGGGGTGTCTTCTATCTGTATCTGAGGATGATGTTTCTTAAGATCATCTCTGATATGATCATTGGTATCGGAGTCACCGTGTTTTACCATCATGAGTCTTTCACCGTATAAATCCATGATTTTCAGCTTCTTTTTCTTCGCAAGACGGTGTTCCCTTGAGACTGCACACATCTTTTTATATCTTCCGAGAGGAAGCATATGACATTTATTCAGCCATATCTTAGAATCACAAACACCGATCAGGACATCAAATTTTTCTCCTAATTGTGATATTTCTGAGAGAATGCCATTGTGGTCATCGTCAAAAGGAACAAGATGCAGTTTATAACCAGGAAAATCTTCATTTACGCGGTACCACAAATCTATAAAGGGTTTTGCAGGGTTTAAAAGGGAGGTTCCCACATAGAATGTGCGGTCCGTACAGGACATGGCCTGTCTGGCATTGGCAATTGATTTTTTAGAAAAATCGAATAAAAACTTTGCGTCTTTATAGATGACCTCTCCGGCAGGCGTCAGACGAATCCCTGAGGGTGTCCGTTTTGTAAGCTTCAGGTCCAGATGGTTTTCCAGGGAATTGATCTGTTTCATAACGGCGGTAGGTGAGATGTACAGGATTTCTGCGGCTTTTGTAAAACTGCCGCAGTCAGCCACAGTTACAAAGGCTGTTAAGAGACTGTTATACATAGGGTGCCTCCATTCATTGTATAAACATATAGTTTATACTATCGTAACGTACTGGAGATTCCAGGTCAAGCTTATGGCAAATATAATGAAGGAAAGAAGGATTAGGAAAGTGAGGGAATACGATGGAAATGACAGAATCTATAAAAAAATACAAAGAAAAAATCTTTCAGGGACGTGAGTCTGAGCTTTTAGAAACAGACCCGGAATTTATGGAGCGTTTTGAGCATTTTGCCTTTGGTGAAGTAGTCAATGAGACCAAACTGGATGACAAGATTGGATTTATGGCAGTTTTGGCAGCACTTTTGGGCTGTCAGGGGGAAGAAGCGTTCAGAGAATTACTGCCTGCGGCTTTAAATATAGGGATTACACCCGTGGAAGTAAAAGAAATCGTATATCAGGCAGCTGCATATTTGGGAATGGGCAGAGTCCTTTCGTTTTTAAAGATTACCAATGAAGTGCTGACAGAAAAAGGGGTATCCCTTCCACTGGAAGGACAGGCAGTCAGCACGATGGAGAACCGCAGGGAGACAGGGACACGGGTACAAGTGGAGATCTTTGGGGAAGGAATGCGGGATTTTTGGCAGTCAGGGCCTCAGGAGAGCAGGCATATCAATCGTTGGCTGGCCGCAAACTGTTTTGGTGATTATTACACGAGAACCGGGCTTGACTACAAACAAAGGGAGATGATCACATTTTGTTTTCTGGCGGCACAGGGCGGATGTGAGCCTCAGCTTACCAGCCATGCGGCGGCTAATATGAAGATTGGAAATGACAAGGAGTTTTTAATCAGGATAATTTCTCAGTGTCTGCCGTATATTGGATATCCAAGGAGTTTGAACGCATTAAGCTGTGTGAATGCAGCGGCAGAGAAACAGGAAAAGGGGATGAATATCAATGAAGATAAGAGATAAAAAGGACTTTGACGAGATCAATGTATTTGGGCAGGGTGAGCCTAACGATGGATTTGCGCAGTATTTCAGCGGGGAATCTTTTTTAAATGTACTTAATAACTCCCAGGAACATGGGGGAATCTTTGCAGCCAATGTTACTTTTGAACCGGGATGCCGCAACAACTGGCATATCCACCATGCAGCGACCGGCGGCGGGCAGATGCTGATCTGTACCGCCGGTGAAGGGTGGTATCAGGAGGAAGGGAAGGAGGCGGTAAGTCTGACACCTGGAACCGTCATCAATATAAGGCCGGAAGTGAAACATTGGCACGGCGCAAAGAAAGATTCGTGGTTCAGCCACATAGCATTGGAGGTACCTGGAACTGACTGCAGGAATGAGTGGTGTGAGCCGGTTTCTGAAGAAGAGTACGGGAAATGTTCATAACTATGATTTGCTGATAGACAGTTCTATAGAAATTGAAAACTGTGGTGCGGCAGCAGTCTGTGAGTATGCAGAAACTACTGAAAATAAAAAATGATTTATGAAAGAATGGCGGCTGCTGTAAAAACAGCCGCTATTATAAGTGTAACATTAAAATCATCATTCATGAATTTAGTTGGTAAAACACGAATTTAATATTATATTTTACGGGTTTTTTACAAAATTTTTCTTGACTTGGAGTTAACTACAAGGAGTATTCTTTATATATGGGATACATAAAGAATGAACTCGATGTGAAAGATGTAAGGAGGATTTGTATGATTTATAAAGATTTTAAAGACAAGAAGCTGTCTGCCCTGGGGCTGGGTGCAATGCGCCTTCCAATTATGAATGGTGATTCAGATGGGCGGATTGATGAAGAGCAGACTGCAAAGATGGTAGATTATGCGCTGGACCATGGGATCAATTATTTTGATACTGCATATGGCTATCACGACGGGCAGTCTGAGATTGTCATGGGTAAGGTATTGGGCAGATACCCTCGGGAAAGCTATTATTTAGCCGATAAGTTTCCTGGGTATGATCTGTCAAATATGGATAAGGTGGAGAGCATTTTTGAAGAACAGCTGAAAAAATGCGGAACAGATTATTTTGATTTTTACCTGTTTCATAACGTATATGAAAAAAATATAGATCTCTATATGGACGAGAAATATGGCATTATGGAATATCTTAAAAAGCAGAAAGAAGCCGGAAGAATCAAGCATCTGGGATTTTCCTGCCATGGACGGTATGATACGTTAAAACGTTTTTTGGATACATACGGAGATGATCTGGAATTCTGCCAGATCCAGCTGAATTATCTGGACTGGAAACTTCAGGATGCAAAAGCCAAGGTGGAACTGCTCAATGAATATGAGATTCCGATTTGGGTTATGGAGCCGCTAAGAGGGGGAAAACTGGCATTACTTTCTGATGAAAACAGTGAGAAACTGAAGGTCTGCCGCCCGGATGAGGAGATTCCGGCATGGGGATTCCGGTTCTTACAGTCCATTCCGGGGGTGACCATGGTACTTTCAGGTATGTCCGATATGAAACAGCTGATGGAAAATACGGCTACATTTGCAGAGGAAAAACCGCTGACAGAGAAAGAAATGAAGGTTTTGATGGAAGTTACAGACAGTATGCTGGATATTCTTCCATGCACTGCCTGTCGTTACTGTACATCACACTGTCCCAAAAAACTGGATATCCCAACGCTGCTCTCCTTATACAATGAGAGCCGTTTCAACATGACAATTATTACACAGATGGCCGTAGGTGCCATGCCAAAGGATCAGCGTCCGGATGCATGCATCGGATGTAAAAGCTGTGAGGCAGTCTGTCCGCAGATGCTGAAAATATCTGAGGCGATGAAGGACTTTGCACAAAAGCTTGAACAGCCGGCAGGACTGTGAGAGACAGAAGAAGGAGAAATATTATGTTAGGAAATTTCAGTTATTCAAACCCGACGAAATTATATTTTGGAGAGGATTCTTTAAATTATTTAAATGAGGAACTTCCAAAGTACGGTAAAAATGTACAGCTTGCCTATGGAGGCGGTTCCATCAAGAAAAACGGGATCTATGATAAGGTGATGGAGATTCTCAAGGCAAACGGGAAAAATGTATTTGAAGACGGAGGTGTTATGCCCAATCCTACGGTAGAGAAGTTATACGAGGGCGTAAAGATTGCCAGAGAACATAAAGTAGACCTTATCCTGGCTGTTGGCGGCGGTTCTGTCTGTGATTATGCCAAAGCAGTGTCCATTTCCGTTCATTGTGAAGAAGATCCATGGGAGAAATACTATCTGCGCATGGAGGACGTGGACAATGAAATCATCCCGGTGGGTTGTGTCCTTACCATGGTCGGAACAGGTTCAGAGATGAACGGCGGGTCCGTCATCACCAATCATGAGACGAAGTTAAAGATCGGTCATGTTTTCGGGGAAAATGTATTTCCGAAGTTTTCGATCCTGAATCCCACATTTACATTTACTTTGCCGAAGTATCAGATGACAGCGGGATTTTTTGACATCATGTCTCATATTTTAGAGCAGTATTTCTCAGGAGAGGATGACAGTACCTCTGATTACATTATGGAAGGACTTTTAAAATCCCTGATCCACAGCTCACGGACTGCCATAAAAAATCCTGCCGACTATGAGGCCAGAAGCAATATTATGTGGATTGCCACATGGGCATTAAACACCCTTGTCGCAAAAGGGAAAACGACCGACTGGGAAGTGCATATGATCGGACAGTCCATCGGTGCATATACCAATGCCACCCATGGAATGACATTATCAGCCGTATCTTTGCCGTACTACCGTTTTCTTCTGCCTTACGGCCTTCAGAAGTTCAAACGCTATGCTGTAAATGTATGGGATGTGAACCCGGACGGCAAGACGGATGAAGAGACTGCAGAAGAAGGACTCTCCTGCATGGAATCCTATATGAAAGAGCTGGGTCTTGTCATGAACATCCGGGAACTCGGTGTGACAGAAGAGATGCTTCCAGGCATTGCAGACGGAACCTTTGTCATGGAAGGCGGATATAAGGTTCTGACACATGATGATATCATAACGATATTGAAAAAAAGTATGTGATTCAAATACCGTTTAAATGTTCTTTCAACAGGCTTAAAAATTTTTCGGCCGGTCTGGAGAAGATTTGATGTTTCTTCCAAATAATGCTCATTTCTTCTTCCAGCTTTGGTGCCAGGGGGCGGAAGCAAAGACTGCTGCAGGAGGTGTTGATGATCTTGTCAAGACCAACGGCGTATCCTAATCCTTCATCCACAAGCAGAGACGCATTATAGATGAGATTGTAGGTAGCAGCGATATTTAAATCCGTCATCTGGCATTGAAACCACTGTGTGAAACTGCCGCCCCGGTGCTCCTGCTGGGACAGGATCAATGGTTTGTCCCGCAGATCCCCGGGTGTAATCTCTTTTTTGGATGCAAGGGGGGAATCCCTGCGCATGAGTACACCCCACACATCTTTGTCGGGGAGCTTGAGGGCATTGTATTTTGTCAAATCAACAGTGCCGAAAACGACTCCAAAATCGAGCAGCCCTTTATCGAGTTGTTCCATCACAAATGCAGCATTGCCGCTGGAAACATGAAAATGGATTCCCGGACAGATCTTCTGCAGTTTTCCTGCAGTCTTTGCAATGAGGCGGACCCCATCGGTCTCGCCTGTTCCGATATAAATATCTCCCATAATAATGTCATCGGCCGAAGTGATCTCACATTCGGTCTTTTTAACCAGATCAAGAATCTCTTCTGCACGTTTCCTTAAAATCATGCCTTCTTCCGTAAGTGTTATTTTCCGTGATCCTTTCGTACCACGGATCAATAGCTGTTTTCCTAATTCTTTTTCCATGTTTTTAATCTGGGTGGAGAGAGTCGGCTGTGAAAGATGCAGCGATTCTGCCGCGCGCACAATGCTCTGCTCCTGTGCAATGGCCAGGAAGTAATGCAGTACCCGTAGTTCCATGTGTGACCTCCTTTATTTGATTTGTAATCAGCAGTCATGTTGATGGATTTAGTCTAACATGGATTTATATAGGTTTCAACTATTCAAATGTATTAATGATAAGTATTTGTTATGTAAAAATATCAGTATTATACTATAAGTAAAAAAATAAGGGAGAAAAGATGATATGAACAATCAAATGGAACTGGAAGATTTTATAAATTATGTGAACAGTGGAAAGGCAGTAACTGCCGGCTCAGAAATACATCAATATATGTGTATGCTTTCACAGGAAGCCCTGCGTCTGACTGCTGAAATGAACAGCAGTTATCACTCACCAGAAGAAATAAGAGAGATTTTCATGAAACTCACAGGAAAGCCAGTGGACGTCTCTTTCGGGATATTTCCGCCATTCTATACAGACTGCGGAAAGAATATCACGATCGGCAAAAATGTTTTTATTAACAGCGGCTGCAGGTTTCAGGACCAGGGGGGAATTACCATCGATGACGGGGCTCTGATCGGACATAATGTAGTCCTTGCTACGATTAACCATGAACTTCATCCTCAGAACCGAGGGGATATTTATACAAAGCCGATTCATATCGGAAAAAATGTATGGATCGGCGCAAACGCTGTAATACTTCCCGGTGTCACGGTTGGAGACGGTGCCGTAGTCGCAGCAGGCGCTGTTGCAGCAGAAGATGTTCCAGAAAATACGGTTGTCGGCGGAATT
Source organism: Anaerostipes caccae L1-92 (assembly GCF_014467075.1). Lineage (NCBI taxonomy): Bacteria > Bacillati > Bacillota > Clostridia > Lachnospirales > Lachnospiraceae > Anaerostipes > Anaerostipes caccae. Next base: position 2,113,894 of record NZ_AP023027.1, on the reverse strand, counting down.
CCAGCCAAGACAATCAAGACCATTCATTCAGCCATAGAGAAAGGAAGGAGAAATCCGATTGAAAAAGGTTTATAAACTTTTACTTGCGGGAGTCTTTATTTTATCTTTAGCGGGCTGCAGCCGTGCGGGCCGGACGAAGGAGAGCACTTCCGGTCAGGAAAAGAAAGTCCTTATAGAACAGTATCTGAGGATAAAAAGCCAAAATGGTCAGAACATTATCGTCAGTCTGAATGGAAGTCCGGCGGCGCAGTCACTCTATAACCAGCTGCCCCTGTCTGTTCGGATAGAGAATTACAGCGACAACGAAAAGATTTTCTATCCGCCCAAAAAACTTGAAACTGAGGGTACACCGCCGGCAAAGGGACCGGCAGGAATCCTCGCTTATTATGCTCCTTGGGGAGACGTCGCAGTTTTTTACGGAGAATGCAGAGGTGCCAGCGGCCTGTATGAACTTGGGGAGACGGTGTCGGGCAGAGATCAGATTAAAAATCTAAAAGGTGAGGTAAAGATCGAAGCAATGACGAAATCAGACAGCAAATGAGCCGGCTGTTTTTGAGCGCATTGTTGTATTTTGATGGAAATTTCATCTGGTCTTACATAACAAGGAAAGACATTGAACAAGAACAGCCTGCCATTTTTCGGCATAAACTTATATTACATATTTAATACAAATATAGTTTCTCAAATGCGTGTAGAAAGGATTATAATATGAATATAAACAGTAACTGTAAAAACGAAAAACTTCAAAAGAATTGCTGTGACTGCTGTAATTGCAGATGCTGCCGAGGCCCGCAGGGAGAACCGGGTCCGCAGGGAGAACCAGGCCCACAGGGGATGCCAGGGCCGCAGGGAGAACCGGGTCCGCAGGGAGAACCGGGTCCGCAGGGAGAACCAGGCCCACAGGGGATGCCAGGGCCGCAGGGAGAACCGGGTCGGCAGGGAGAAGCGGGTCCACAGGGGATGCCAGGGCCGCAGGGAGAACCGGGTCCGCAGGGAGAAGCGGGTCCGCAGGGAGAACCGGGTCCACAGGGAGAATCAGGTCCGCAGGGAGAACCGGGTCCACAGGGAGAACCGGGTCCGCAGGGAGAATCAGGGCCGCAGGGAGAACAAGGTCCACAGGGAGAACCGGGTCCGCAGGGAGAACAAGGTCCACAGGGAGAACAAGGGCCGGAAGGCACCTTTAATCCGGGGGATGTCTTGTTTTATATTAATGGCAACGGCGGTCCCATACCTATCAGGTTTGGAGAGGATTTAAACTTTATATCTCCAAATCTGAATATATTTTTGCATGATTATCCAGCCACTGTCGAAATAGATGGTAAGGCAGTGGAAACTGCGTTCGGCGGTCTTTATTCCAACATGGTTCAATCATTTGATTTTTCTGTCAGTGACCAGGTGGAACAGGTACAATTTAACAATTATATGCCATCTTTTAATGTTGGAGCGGGCCAAAATGAAATACAAATTTATATGCCGGGCGAATATGAAATCAATTATATGATCCGTATCGATCCGGCTGAAACAGCAGGCCAGACAATTTCGGCGGGAGTGCGGCAAAACGGCAGATTTATTGACTCCACGCTGCAATACACTACAATTTCTGCAGATGATATCACAATCTTGCAGGGAAGCGTCATTGAATTCCTGGACGGCCAAATTGATTTGGCGTTTTATTCCACCGGAGCCGCAGGCTTTGATCTGACTTCATTGACAAATGCTACTCTTACAGTAGAACGATCATCTCCATTGCCATAAAAAAACAAAGGTCTTCAAAGAAGCCGGCTGTCATACAGCAGCCGGTTTCTTTCAATATTTGGATGTATTGAAAGGAGACATCCCTGATACCTTACTCTTCGTAAAAATAAAAGGGATATATTCTGTTCAGGCAAAAGCTGTCTGTGTCAGGACAATGCTGAAAAGGATAAAAAAAGAAAGTTCTAACACTAACACAGAAAATGGGACTATGTTATAATGAACTAAGATTTTTACCTTTTGAATTAGAGGATGGAAAGGAGTTTTCATGAAATTATTTATCGTCTGTCTTGTTTTTATAAATGTAATTACATTTTTTATATATGGGAGTGACAAGCAAAGGGCAAAAAAGAACAGATGGAGGATTCCGGAAAAGACATTGATTTTGCTGGCAGCAGCAGGGGGATCTGTGGGAGCCTGGCTGGCTATGCGGATGTTCCGGCATAAGACAAGAAAGCCGGTGTTTATGTATGGCATCCCGGTCATTCTTTTGTGTCAGATGGGACTTTACACATACTTTTTTATTTCCTAGGAAAGTTCTGTGACCTTCCCTAGGAAATAAAAAACGCTCCGCGGGCTGTACACAGATGCGTAAGGAAATTATTTGACTGCGTCAAATCGCATCTGGTACGCAAAGTTGTCAAGCCCCTCAAGGATTGAGGGGCCTAAGAGCTTTAGTGTGGGCTTGCCCACTTTGATCTAATTTATAAAATAACAGGAGGAAGGAGGACAAGAGGCGTTTGGATGAGTATTCTTCAAAAAGAATTTCTTACCGGAGGATGACCGTATGTGATATACCGGCAGTCGTTCGGATGAGAGTACAACAGCTGAAAGATGAAGGAGCACAGGCTGATTTTGAGCTGAAACCATATCTGACAGAGTTTTATGAGAGAAATTTAGAAACCGGACTGTATATTTCATGGCTTGCAGTGTGCGGTGAGGAAATCGTGGCTGCCAGCGGAATGTCATTTACAGAGAAACCTCCGTATTATAAAAATCCAACTGGAAAGATCGGTATTCTATCCAGTATGTATACAGTGGAAAAGCACAGAAGAAGAGGGATTGCACGGGTTCTATTAAAGAAAGTAATGGATGAAGCGAGAAATTATGGATGCGGTGTTGTTCATGTGACTGCATCGGATATGGGAGTTTTACTGTATAAAGACTTCGGGTTTCGGAAAAATAAGAATTTTATGCAGTATGAACTAAACTGACAGGAATACATAGACGGAGGATTGAGGACATGATGAAAGGCAGAATCCTGCTGCTGGAAGACGATGAGAGCCTGAGACGCGGCATATGCTTTAAATTAGAAAAAGAAGGATATGAGGTCCTGGCCTGTGCGGGGATTCAGGAAGGCATGAGACTATGGAATAACAGTGAGATTGATCTGGTCATCTGTGATATAACGCTGGAAGACGGAAGTGGATTGGATTTCTGCAGAGAAATACGCAGGATCAGCAATGTGCGTTTCATGTTCCTGACTGCCATGGATCAGGAGATCGACATTGTCATGGGATATGAGGCGGGGGCGGATGACTATGTGGTAAAACCATTCAGTCTTGCCGTTCTCATCTCGAAGATACACGCGGTATTTGCCCGGATGGATGTAAAAGAGGAAAAGATAGAATCCGGGAAAGTCTGTGTCCATAAGACAGAGATGAAGGTCATGGTATCGGGAGAAGAGAGAAGCCTTACCAAAAATGAATGGAAACTGCTGCTTTTGTTTATCTCCCATCCAAGGCAGGTGTTTTCCAAAGGCCAGCTTTTAGAGCAGATGTTTGACATGGACGGCGAGTTTGCCGATGAAAACACGGTAGCAGTCAACATCAGAAGGCTCAGGGAAAAGATTGAGCCAGATCCGTCCAAACCGGAGTATATTAAAAATATACGGGGGATCGGATATTTATGGGATAAGGAGTGTACCGGAAATTGATTGGAAAGAGGGAAAAGATCGGCTGGGTCAGATTTTCTGTCTGTACAGCAGCTATTTTCTTATGTATCTTTGGATATGGATTATTTTCAGAAAACAGAAAGCTGATCCGGGAAGAAAAGCAGCAGCTGGAAACGGCAGGAATGATGGAAGATGGAAAGACTCAGGAAGAGATATTGTATCATATCTTTCAGGGAGAAGAAGAAAAAGCACTGCAGAAAAAGGGAAGACAGGTTTATGCCAGGGCAGGTTTTGAAGAAGAGATGAAAGCAAGGTATCAAAGCCGCATGGTGCAGTACATCGTCCGTTCCGGAGGAGTTTTTTTAGGTGCGTACCTTTTGATCACAGCGGCTGCATATATCCGAATGAGAGAGGCCGTCAGAAGAAAAGAGCAGGAATTCGAACAATTCGGGAGCGTCATTGAACAATTTTATACAGGACATTATCAGGTCGCTTATCGTGAGGAAGAGGGGATGAAAAGCAGACTGTTCAGCAGGCTCAACTCCCTTGGAAAACGTTTGGAAGTGCAGGAGAAGAAAATCCAGGACGAAAAGGAAACCACAAAGTCCCTGGTAACTGACATATCCCATCAGCTGAAAACACCTGTGGCATCCCTGAAAATGTGTCTGGAGCTTTTAGCGGAAGAAGATCTGTCAAAGGAAGAGGAGAAAGAGTTTCTCGGACAGGCAGTGGGGCAGACCCAGCGCCTGGACAGTCTCACAAAAGCCCTTATTAATATTTCCAGAATGGAAACAGGCATGATCTCAGTGAAAAAGATTCAGGCACCTATCATGGATACCATCGCACAGGCGGTCAGCAGCGTGTATGTGAAGGCCCAGGAGAAGAATATCGAGATAGAAGTGGTGAAAAACAGCGATGAGGCTGCGGATATGGCAATCCCCCATGATCCCCACTGGACCAGAGAAGCGATTGCAAATATTTTGGAAAATGCAGTGAAGTACAGCGGAAGGGATACGTGTATCCAGATCCGCATGATGAAACGGACCAGTTTTTTGAGGATAGAAATTGAGGATCAGGGGATCGGAATTGACAGCAGAGACTATACCAAGATTTTTCAGCGGTTCTATCGGGGAACAGCGCCGCAGGTAAAAGAGGCGGATGGATCCGGAGTCGGTCTTTATCTTACCAGAAGTATCCTGGAGGCACAGGGAGGGTCTGTTTCTGTTTCTGCGGGGAAGCAGGGAAGTATTTTTACGATACATGTAAGTCTTACAGATTTGTAAGGCTTTTTCTTTTGGATTGAAAGATGAATGTAAGAGGAGGCATTTATCATAGACAGTAAGAACAGGAGGTATGAAAAAATGCAGAATACAGTTATTCTAGAGACAAAGGATTTATGTAAATATTATGGCAGCGGAGAAAATGAGGTGCGTGCTATCGACCACACATCCCTCCAAATCTATCAGGGTGAATTTGCTGCGATTGTAGGAAAGAGCGGTTCGGGAAAAAGTACACTTCTTCATATGCTTGGAGGACTGGACTGCCCTACAAAAGGAAAGATCCTGATCGGAGATAAGGACATCAGCTGTATGAAGGAAGAAGAGGTAGCTGTTTTCCGGAGAAGAAAGATCGGATTTATCTTTCAGTCCTTTAACTTGATTTCTTCCCTGAATGTGTGGGAAAACATCGTTCTTCCCATTGGGCTGGATGGAAGAAACGTGAATGAGGCATTCGTGAATGAGATTTTGTGTACACTGGGTATCGAAGAGAAGAAGCACAATCTTCCCAATACGCTTTCCGGCGGCCAGCAGCAGAGAGTTGCCATTGCCAGAGCGATTGCGTCAAAGCCTGATATCATACTGGCGGACGAACCGACCGGAAATCTGGACACAAAGACCGGGGATGAGGTAATTTCCCTCTTAAAAATGACGGCCAGGAAATATGGACAGACATTGGTTATGATTACCCATGATGAGGAGATTGCACAGATGGCTGACCGTATTATCCTGATCGAAGACGGCAAGGTGGTGGATTAAATGAAAGCAGTCACACAGTTGTCGAAAAAGAATTTAACGCAGACCAGAAGCAGAAGTATCCTCATCGGGATTTCCATTATGCTGACGACGGCTCTCTTAACGATCATCGGTTTAAGCTGCAATGGAATAATGAAAATGAACAGTCACAACAGCTCTGTCCTCTATGGAGATTTTCATGCCGCATTTACCGGAATCAGTGAAGAAAAGAAGCAGGAAATTTCCGTCAGAGGCGAGATTGAAAAGACAGGCTCCATGTCCTCTGTAGCCACGGTTGAGCTGGGGAAAGCCAGCGGCGTACTTTCCTACTATGACCAGAATGCCCGGGCAATGTCGAACTTAAAGATGACCGGCCAGAGCAGAATTCCCACCGGGGAAAATGAGATCATGGTTCAGAAATCATTTTTTAAGAAGCTGATGAAAAAGAAACCTAAGATAGGAGACACGGTCACAGTTCCTTACCGGATCAATGGGGAAGGAACCGTACTGAGAAAAAAATTCACAATTACCGGCTTTCTGCCTGACAGTGAAATGAATGATCTGAAGCAGGCATACGGGGCCGTAGTATCAAAAGAATTTTTTGAAAAGGCTGTCCCTGTGGAACAAAGATCCTATACGCTCTGTGTAAAGATGAAGAAGGCAGACAAAGTCACAGAAAACGGGCTGAAGGAAAGTATCAATCAGCTGGCAGAGAAACTTTCCATCCCTGAAAAAAATGTTTCTCTCAATACGATTTTTATTATGTGGGATACGGACCCGGGGGCAGAAACCGTGGCTGCGGGAGTATTTATTGCGGCGGTTGTCATCTTATTCAGCATCGTTGTGATCTACAATATTTTCTATGTCGGTATGATACAGAAAGTACAGGAATACGGGAAACTGCGGGCCATAGGAATGACGAAGAAGCAGATGAAACAGATGATCTTCCGGGAAGGCATGATATTGTCCGGCATCAGTATACCTGTTGGACTGATTGTGGGTTATTTTGGAACAGATCTGTTTTTTACGAAGATTGCCGGGTTCAGCAGTGTAAACGAGTCCATCAACGAAGCGATCGCAAATACTCAGCTGTTCAGCATACCTGTTTTGGCCGGAGCAGGGATCCTTTCGCTGATTACCGTCTGTCTTTCCGTGAAACGGCCGATGCAGATTGCAGCCAAAGTGTCTCCGGTGGAAGCGGTGCGGTATCAGGAAAACACCGGGAAAAAGAAACAGAAGAGGAAAGGATGCAGGCAGGTAAAGCTGATCGGTCTTACCAGGGCAAATTTGTCAAGCAACCGGAAACGGACATTGATGACCATCCTTACTATGGGGCTGAGCTGTGTAATGTTCGTCACCATCGCTAATCTGTGCGGCAATATGGATCCGGCCTATGAGGCTAAAAAAGATGTGAAAAAAGGGGACTTTTATCTGACACTGGATACGAAACTGGATGATAAAACCTATCCGGAGAAAAATCTGAACCGGGTCCAGGAACAGGGACTCATGAATGCTTCGGTAGTAGAGAAGATCAAAAAGATCGATGGTGTTACAAGAGTAGAAACTGGTAAATGGGCCGCAGTAAAAGTCCGTGGTAACGAAGAAGAAGGAACTTCAGTCATTCAGATCTTATCCAAAAAGGATTTTAATGCTTTTGTAAAAAGCGGATTAGAGCGCGGCAGTGCGGACTATGAGCAATTAGTAAAAGAAAGCGGAACCGTCTATCTTTGGGATCACTTCTTCGATGAAAATGGCTATCACATCGGAGACAAGATATCTATGGATCTGCTGGACGGAGAGAGAAAAGTGCCGCTTACTTTAAAAATCACCGGTTCTGCAAATGCACATTTGGAAGCCAGCTGGGCTATGACAGAGGAGACATTTAAGAAACTCCGCGTGAAAGGGAATCTGACCAGCGAAATTTATATTTCCTGCCTTCCGGAAAAAAAGACGGCAGTGGAAAAACAGCTGAGGAATCTGACAGGAGGCAGCGAGTTTTATGACCTGCTCTCTTACGATGATGCATACCGCACTGCGCAGCTTGGCATCGGGCTTCTCAGGGACTCTTTATATGCCCTGCTGTTTGTCATTGGGATCATTGGATTCATGAATATGGCCAATACACTGATCACAAGCATTGTTACCCGGAAAAAAGAACTGGGAATCCTGCAGGCATTGGGTATGACCAATCGGCAGCTGGCCAGAATGCTCCAGATGGAAGGGCTGATTTTTACGGCGGGGACTCTGCTGATATCGCTTACCTTTGGAAATGCCGCCGGATACATGCTGTTCCTGAAATGTAAGGATACCGGAATGATCGGTATCAATGACTATCATTTTCCTATGGCCGAGATCCTTGTGATGGCAGGCATTCTTCTGATGCTGCAGATTCTTTTGTCCGCATTTATGAGCAGAAAACTGCAGAAGGATTCTCTTGTTGAAAGGATCAGATACGAAGAATAATTTATGAAATAAAAAATTTCCGAATACTTTTTAAAAGTATCCGGAAATTTTTTTAAAGTATCATATTTCTCAGCATTTCAAGTCTCTGCTTTTCCTGACCGGTCATAGTTTCCGAGAGAGCGTCGATGATGATGCCGGTTTCTTCGTTGGTAAATGCGATGCCCTGTTCTGCCAGGCGGCTGGAGGCCGCCATAAGATCAGGCAGGATGTCTTCCAGGTTTTTGCCCCGGCATTGGTTCACGAGAAGTTCCATGATTTCTATTTTCTTTGGGTCGATGCTCTGGACCGCGCGGTTCATTTTCCATTGTTCATTCATGCGGGATACCTCACTTTTTCAGAATTTGATTGATTTGATTTAACAGGTCACTGTTGGGTGCATTTGCTGCTTCCTGCTTTTCAGGCTGAGACTGGGACATAAACAGCGGCATTAGTTTTGCCATCATGTCTGAATCGGCTGAAGAATTGCCGGGCGAAGCATTGGCATTTGGATTTGCCTGCAGAAAATCCTGATAGGACTGGTACATTTTTGCCATTTTCATCATCTGGAGTATCTGATCGATTTGTTTTGAGGTTTCCTTGGGGGCCCGCATTCTCATCGCGGTAAGCATCATTTCCAGAGAAGCATTGTTCTGGTCCAGTCCGCATGCGGAGAGAGTATCCTCATCGTCAAAGTCTTCCATGATGTTTTGCAGTTCATGGAGTTTGATGTAAAGAGCTGCAGATTTTTTCAGAGTGGGAGGGAGATAAGGGAGCGCGTCTTCCAGCATATTGGACGAGTCGTCACGGAAAAAGTGCTCCCAGTGGGTTTGTTTTTGATCCATTTTGTCACAACCTTAGGTTTCATTCTCATATCCTATATTATTAGGAGGTGAAGAAAATTATGAGTGAAATTTTTGTAGAAGAAGAAAATACCGTTTACGAACTGGATGAGGAATGTCTCAGAAGAAAAGGAGAAATGGGATTTTCAGGACAGAGAAATGGAATCATGAAAAAGCAGAGTATGGAAGGCGGAAGCATACTGATTTTGATCGCTGCCCTTTTATGCTGTTTTAAATAATAGATATTTCAGTGTCCGGAGGATCATTTCCGGACACTTTTTATTTTACGGCACGCAAAAAGGGCAGCAGGTTTGTTACCCGCTGCCCTTGGTTTATCAGGACATATCAGATTAGCATCCGCATCCGCAGCCACTGCCGCCGCCGAATCCGCCTCCGCAGCAGCACAGTAAGATGATGATCCAAAGGATAGAATCACATCCGCATCCGTCTCCTCCTCCGAATCCGCCGTCGCCTCCGCAGCAGCATAATAAGAGAATAAGAAGAAGACAGTTGTTTCCTCCGAATCCTGAATTGCATGATGTTCCGCAACCTGTTGCAGCTAAATCACTCATGTTGTTTCCTCCTTGATTATATTTACAGTTTATATTATTCGGTCTCTTCCAATGTGTGCCGAAAAAAGAAAATCTTTTTATTTGCCTGCTGCTTTTCTGGGGGAAAACGGGGTTTAAAGAATTGTAAACCAAATGTAACAAACGTAATGAGAAGGTATGTTATACTCTAACAATGAGATACAAGCAGGGGAAAGGAGAGAGTATGAGGTATTTTAAAAGATGGGCAGCATGGCTGATGTCGGCGGTTCTTTTGGGAACATCGGCTCCCGCTGCGGTCAGCGCGGCTTCCGGCAAAGACCAGGTGACAGAGATGAAAAAGCTGCTTTCCGGCAGACAGGAAGCAGGATATGAGGAGGGAGAAGCACTGGTCATGTACCGGACGACGGCATCAGGGCAAAAGGGCAGATCCGCTCCTTTTTCCTCCGGAATAAAGGTTAAGCAGGCCTGGAACTTTTCGGCGGATACCAAAAAGAAGACGAGGAGCGCTTCTCAGAATTCCGCAGTTTCCATTGCCAGAGTGACTTCACAAAAGAGCACGGAGGATCTGGTCAGACAGCTGAAGAAGGATCCGCAGGTGATTGCCGCACAGCCCAATTATAAGATTAGGATTTTGGGAGGCAGCGATCCCTATTTTGACTTTCAGTGGGCAAATAAAAACAGCGGTCAGAATGGAGGCAGTACAGGGAAGGATGTCGGCTATGATCAGTTTTATGACAAGACATCCGGGTCCAAAGGCAAAGAAACGGTTGTGGCGGTAGTTGACACAGGAATTGACCTTGAACATGAGGATCTCAGAGACAGGCTGTGGACAAACAGGTCAGATGTGCTCTACGGCAGACATGGCTATGATTTTGTCAACCATGATGCAGATCCTTCCGATGATTACGGTCACGGAACCCACTGTGCCGGTATTATTGCGGCTCAGGCAGGCAACGGCAGGGGCGTTGCGGGTATCAGCCAGAGCAGCGATGTTAAGCTGATGGCACTGAAGGTGCTGGACGAAGACGGAGACGGTGAATTATCTGACGTGATCGATGCCTATTATTACATCTATAAGCAGCAGATGGAAGGTGTCAATGTGGCGGCTATAAACAATTCCTGGGGAATCGATGAGGCTGACGAACAGGAATTGATGAAATATTTGATCGAACTTGTAGGAAAGAAAGGGGCGGTGACAGTCTGTGCCGCCGGAAACGACAGTGAGGACAATGAAGGGAACGCATCCATTCCGGCAGGCATTGACAGCGATTATGTGATATCGGTTGCGGCATCCAATGAGAAAGACGGACTGGCGTCCTATTCAAACTATGGGAAAGAGTCTGTACATATGGCCGCGCCGGGAAATCAGATTTTGTCTACGGTCAATGAAGACTGTTTTAATCCTTCGATTTACAGTGACGGGGAGAGAAATTCAAACTGCCAGTTTTATAAAAACTATAATGACGGTGATGTCTCAGAGATTAAGACAGAGGGATCAGGCAGCATCGGAAAAGGTACGGTGGCGGTTTCTGAGGACAGTGACTATTTTGGAAAAGAATCTGCCGGAAAGTCAGCGAAGATTTCAGTGAAGAATGCAGAGCCCGGAGATATCTATACGGTATATCTTCCTTATGACAGCGCCAAGGGCAGCACAGATTCCTATTTGAGCACGATGCTCAAGGCTTCCAGCAGTCTGGCAGTGGAAGACGGGGCCGGACTGGTCATGGCAAAGGACTATAAGCTGGATGAAGAAGGTCAGATCGAAGATCCTCTGACGTCGGAAGATGTCACCATAAACATGATAACGGGTACGATCCCTATGATGGCAGCCAACGGCGAGTCGGATGTATGGGGACATCTGTCCTATCCAACCCGCAGCACAACAAAGAATGAAAAGCGTGCGGTTGGTATTTCACTGGTAGTATTAGAGAAGCAGGATTTTACGATCCGTCTGGATGACACTGCAGTCAGCAAGGCAGGTGTATTAAGCCGGGATTTCGGGAAATACGATTTTTCCAGCGGGACATCCATGGCTGCCCCTCTGGTGAGCGGTGCGGTGGCAAACACTTCCTGGTACTATGGGAAGAAGGATGCACTCTCCAACAGGGAGACAGTCCTTGGAATGACAAGAACAGTGAAGGATCTGCCCGTGATTACCAGGGGAGTTCTGGACGGCAGGAAGCTGTCTGATCAGAATGCAATCCTCACCGGCGCAGCAGTTTCCGGGGGCAGAGTCGTTCTCTCAGGGAAAGGATTCGGAACTGGAGGTACTGTAAAGGTCAACGGTAAGGCAGAAAAGGCAGTATCCTGGAGTGATACAAAGATCGTTCTGGAAAACAGACAGTTAGTAAACCGGGTGGGCGAAGTCGAGATCCTGACCGGCAGCGGAAAATCTGTCACTGGTTCATTTTATTTTATAAAAGGTAAAAACGGGCCGAAAAAAGTCTTTTCAGCCGAGGATATTACAGACGGCGGGGGTGCAGTCTCCGACGGCAGGAAGATGTATTATCTGGACAAAGAGCTGAATCTTTATGTGATGGATGAGGAGGAACAGGAATTTTCCAGAATATCCTCTATGGCACGGGAGAAAGCATTTGCAGGCATAAAGAAGGGAGAACTGGACCGGTCAGATCTCAGTCTGGATTCAGCACCGGTCTACTGTGACAGGGCTGTCTATGCGATAGCCGAGGCGGATTTGGGATATGAGACAAAAAGATCTCTTGTGAGCTACTCATTTCAGACGAAATCGTGGTCGAGAGTTGACTCCTATGTGACGAAAACAGGCGGGGCCAAACTGGAGGGATCAGCTCTGACCGCCTACAATGGGAAGATTTATGTGATCGGAGGCCGGAATAAAAAGACCGGAGCTATGGAAAAGAGTGTCTTTTGTTACGACAAGGAGAAAAAACAGTGGTCCAAAGCCCCGGGACTTCCGGAAGGGCGCTGCCAGAGTGTGGCCGTCCAGTCGGGAAATCAGCTGATCCTTACCCTGGGCAGCAGCGGAAAGAAAGGGGAGATTCCAAAGAATCTTGTTTACAGCGATAAGAGCAGGAAATGGGTGAAAAAATCAGCTTCTCTGATACCAAAAAATAAGGGCGAAGAGATCTATACGGCCATTGTGGGCGTATGCAGAGATGGTCTGGCCTACGTGGGGCTTAATACAGACGGCTGCGGAAATGTGTTCCGGTATTCTGTTTCCAAAGATCGTTTTGAAGCCATGGACTATCAGGCAGCCTTTAAAGAAGATCTCATAGGAACCACTGTTGGCTCAAGGTTTCTCTTCATGCCTGTGACGGAGCAGGAAGATTTCGATTATAAAAATTTAAACAGGAAGAAGACATCGGTTCAGGCCAAAGCACAGAGCGATGTAGACGACGAGGATTATGACGACAGCTGTACGGTGTATTCTTATCCTGTAACTTCCGGGCTTGTGACGGTAAAAGCAAAAACTAAGCATGGAACTATCTCCGGAAAAGGAGGATACCTGCCGGGGCAGAAGGTAACGGTAAAGCCGAAGGCCGCAAAATATTACTGCTATAAGCCTTCCACTATGAAAGCAGCAGGCAAAAAGGTGAAAGGTAGCAGCTATTCCTTCCGCATCACGGGAAATGTAACCGTGTCCGCAGTATTTAAAAAGACTGTGGTGAAACTGAATAAGAAAAAACTGACTCTCAAAGCCGGAGATAAATACCGTCTCAAAGCAAAAGTAAAGACAGTTGGCAAAAAGAAGTCGGTTACATGGAAGACGAGTAAGAGCAAATACGCCACGGTTTCTAAAAAGGGCGTAGTAAAGGCGAAGAAGGCGGGCAGAGGAAAGACGGTTACGATCTATGCCAAGGCAAAGGATGGTTCCCGGTCCTATGCTAAAATCAAAGTAAAAATCCGATAACAATATAAAAAAGATCCCTGTGTTTCGCGCGATAAGGTATAATAAGAGACGCAGGGATTTTGTCTGTGCTTTTTCAAAAATTATGATCAGGAGGAATGTTTATGTTTAAAGACATATTACATAATGTACAAAAGCATCCGTCTCTTGTCCATTGTATGACAAACTATGTGACGGTCAATGATGTGGCCAATATTGTGCTGGCATCCGGCGGTTCGCCGATCATGGCGGATGACAAGGGTGAGGTGGAGGAGATCACGAGTATCTGTACCTCACTTGTGATCAATATCGGGACGCTGAACGCGAGGACCGTTGAGGCGATGGTGCTGGCAGGGAAGAAAGCCAATGAGCTGGGTCATCCGGTGATCCTTGATCCGGTGGGAGCAGGCGCATCCTCTATGAGAACGGAGACTGTTAAGAGACTGTTAAGAGAGGTTCGCTTCAGCGTGATCCGGGGAAATATTTCCGAGATCAAGACGGTATTTGAAGGCAGCGGTGCTACGCTTGGTGTGGACGCCAGCGAAGCAGATGCCGTGACGGAAGAAAACCTTTGGAAAGCAGCGGATATGGCAAAGTGTCTGTCTGCACAGACCGGTGCAGTCATTGTGATCACAGGAGCCATTGACATAGTAGCCGACGAGCACAAGGTTTTTGTTTTAAGAAACGGCAATCCGATGATGGCAAAGATCACCGGAACCGGATGTATGCTTGACGGAGTCGTCGCCGGATTTGTGGGGTCCAATCAGGACAGGGTTCTGGAAGCAGCAGCGGCAGCAGTGTGTGCCATGGGATACTGCGGGGAGAAGGCCAGGACAAAATGCGAAGGAACTTCTTCTCTGAGGATGCATCTGATCGACGCCATGAGCAGCCTGACGGCAGAGGAATTAGAAAGGGGTGCAAAGGTTGAGAGTAGAATCTGAGGCAATGACCCTCTATGCGGTGACAGATTCCGCATGGACAGGCGGGCAGACATTGATGGAACAGGTGAAAGATGCACTGGACGGAGGTATAACATTCCTCCAGCTCAGGGAGAAGGATTTGGAGTATGATGCGTTCTTACAGGAAGCAATAGAGATGGCAAAGCTGTCCAGGAAGTACGGGGTGCCGTTTGTTATCAATGACGAGGTGGAGATTGCCCTTAAATGCGGAGCAGACGGTGTTCATGTGGGGCAGGAGGATATGGCATGCCGGAATGCCAGAGATATTCTGGGGCCGGATAAGATCATAGGAGTATCGGTCCACAATGTAAAAGAGGCATTAAAGGCACAGGCCGACGGAGCAGATTATCTGGGCCTTGGAGCCGTGAAAGCCACGCCCACAAAGACCGATGCCAGGGTGGTGGAGTTCGAAGAGATAAAAAAGGTATGCGATGCAGTGAACATACCGGTCGTAGCCATCGGAGGGATCAAAAAGGATAACATGATGGAACTGAAAGGCAGCCATGTGGACGGGATCGCAGTGGTCTCTGCCATTTTCGGAGCCGAGAACATTAGAAAAGAGACGGAAGAATTGCGAAAGAAAGCAGAGGAGTTGAGAATACGATGAAGACAGTATTGACCATTGCGGGATCTGACTGCAGCGGCGGGGCAGGGATTCAGGCTGATCTAAAAACCATGGCCGCCCACGGTGTGTACGGCATGTCGGCCATTGCGGCGCTGACGGCACAAAACACCACAGGGGTTGCGGGAATCTATCATGTATCCAGAGATTTTCTGGAACAGCAGCTGGACTGTATTTTTACGGACATTTATCCGGATGCGGTGAAGATCGGTATGGTTTCGGAAAAAGAACTAATCGAGGGAATTGCCGGAAAACTGAAACAGTATGGTGCAAAAAATATTGTCCTGGACCCGGTTATGGTGTCTACCAGCGGCAGCAGGCTGTTAAGCGGGGATGCCATCGGGACCTTAAAGGAGGTGCTGTTTCCGCTGGCTGATATCATTACGCCCAATGTGCCGGAAGCGGAAGTGCTCTCTGGAGTCAGTATAAGGACAAAAGAGGATATGGAAGAAGCCGCGTCAAAGATCGGAGAATATTTTGACGGATATATCCTGATGAAAGGCGGACACTCGGTGGAAGATGCAAACGATTATCTTTTTTATCACGGAAAGAAAAAGATGTTCCGCGGCACGAGGGTGGAAAATGAAAATACCCATGGGACAGGCTGTACGCTCTCATCTGCTATTGCTTCCAATCTGGCAATGGGATGTGATATGGAGACGAGCATTCAGAATGGAAAAGAGTATATTACCGGCGCACTGCTTGACGGGCTGGACCTGGGAAAAGGCAGCGGTCCTTTGAATCATATGTATCGGTTGAAATAGATTTTTTATCTAAAACAGATCAAAAAACTGCTGCTTCATGACAAACGAATAAAGTCATGGAGCAGCAGTTTTTAAAGTCTACTCGTGATTCATGCACAATTTTGCGCGTTTGATATCAGGAACCGCAGTTAAAATAGGAAGCAGGATCGCTGCGACGACCAGGCCGGAGCATCCCTGTACCGCATTGGAAGGAACGCTTAAAAGTGCCGGTCCCACGCCCTCAGTGATATAAGAATGAATAAAATAGCCGGTTACCACAAAAAAGATATCTGCCAGCCCGCAGGGAATCATGGCAATGAGTTCTTTAACTCCGTGGTTTGTCAATATTTTGTAAAGGGTTGCTGCAGTCAATGCTACTAGGAATTTGACAATAAAAGTCGTGGGAGCATAGTAAGCATAGCCGGAGAAAATGTCGGCAAAGGCGGAGCCGATACCGGCGGCCAGGGAACCGTACTTTTTCCCTAAGATCACACCGCTCAAAATAACGAAGGCGTCCCCCAGATGGATATATCCGTGAGTGGCAGGGGTGGGAATCTGGATAACCATGGTTCCCACGCAGCAGAGTGCGGTAAACAGAGCAGTATATACAAGTTTTTTTGTTTGATTCATAACATCAGTCCTCCTCTTGCGAAATCATATCGATTATTTTCATTTATCTTAATACAATATGTGGCATCTTTTAAAATGCCAGTTATAATGTTTTTGATGGTGCCAGACTGTTTTTCTTTCCTAAAACATGATCTTATGATATAATCTCCTAAAAAGATTCAGGAGGAAAGTATGATTAATTTGTATGAAAAAGGTGCTTATTTAGTGAACGGCACCGAATTGGTAGATGAAGATAACACAGAAAAATTAGCACAGCTTACAGGGTCTGCACTGTCAAAAGAAGAAGCCAGACAGAATACCATTGCATATGGAATCCTCAGCGATCACAATACATCCGGAAACATGGACAAGCTGATGATTAAATTTGATACATTGACTTCCCACGATATTACATTTGTAGGGATCATACAGACGGCGAGAGCGTCAGGGATCGAGAAATTCTCGGTTCCTTATGTGCTCACTAACTGCCATAACAGCCTCTGTGCCGTGGGCGGGACGATCAACGAAGATGACCACATGTTTGGGCTGACTGCAGCAAAGCGCTACGGCGGCATGTATGTGCCTCCTCATCAGGCTGTCATCCACCAGTTTGCCAGGGAGATGCTGGCCGGAGGCGGGAAAATGATTCTCGGGTCCGACAGCCATACCCGCTACGGAGCACTGGGAACAATGGCCATGGGCGAGGGAGGACCGGAGCTGGTAAAACAGCTTCTGAACCGTACTTATGACATTAATATGCCTTCCGTGGTAGGTGTTTACCTCACCGGGAAACCTGAAAAAGGGGTAGGCCCTCAGGACGTGGCTCTGGCCATTATCGGAGCCGTGTTTGAATGCGGATATGTTAACAATAAGGTGATGGAGTTTGTAGGACCGGGTGTGGCAAACCTGTCTGCCGATTTCCGGATCGGCATCGACGTTATGACCACAGAGACTACCTGTCTTTCTTCTATATGGAAGACCGATGACACGATCAAAGAATTTTACGAGATACACGGAAGAGAAAAAGATTACAAAGAATTAAATCCGGGAGCAGTCGCATACTACGACGGAATGGTGGAAGTGGATCTGTCAAAGATCAAGCCGATGATCGCCATGCCGTTCCACCCGAGCAACACCTATACAATAGAAGAAGTCAATGCAAATCTTAAGGATGTCCTGGCAGAAGTTGAAAAACGTGCTTTGGTCAGCCTTGACGGAGCCGTAGACTACTCTCTTCAGGATAAGATCAAAGACGGAAAGCTGTATGTGGATCAGGGGATCATCGCTGGATGTGCAGGAGGCGGATATGAGAATATCTGTGAGGCAGCCAATATCTTAAAGGGTGCCAGCATCGGCTCCGATGAATTCACCCTGAGCGTTTACCCGGCAAGTACGCCTGTATTCATGGAACTTGTAAAGAACGGGGCAGTGGCAGACCTGATGGCTACAGGCGCAGTTGTGAAGACGGCCTTCTGCGGACCGTGTTTTGGAGCAGGGGATACACCGGCCAACAATGCGTTCAGTATCCGCCACTCTACAAGAAACTTCCCGAACAGAGAAGGCTCCAAGCTGCAGAGCGGACAGATCGCATCAGTTGCACTGATGGATGCAAGATCGATCGCAGCCACTGCGGCAAACAAAGGTTACCTGACTCCGGCGACAGACATTGATACAGACTTCAGCGTGCCGAAGTATTTCTTTGACAAGACGATCTACGAAAACCGTGTCTTTGACAGCAAAGGTGTGGCAGATCCTTCCGTGGAAGTACAGTTCGGGCCGAACATCAAGGACTGGCCGGAGATGTCTGCACTTCCGGAGAATCTGGTATTGAAGGTCGTGTCTGAGATCCATGACCCAGTGACAACCACGGATGAACTGATCCCGTCAGGGGAGACTTCTTCTTACCGCTCTAATCCACTCGGACTCGCAGAGTTTACACTGTCCAGGAAAGATCCGGCCTATGTGGGACTCGCAAAGGAGATCCAGAAAGCACAGAAAGCCATAGAGGCGGGGAACTGTCCTCTGGATGCCGTGGAAGAATTAAAATCTGTGATGGAAGCGGTTCATACGAAGTATCCGGAAGCCGGCGAAGGAAATATCGGCGTCGGAAGCACGATATTTGCAGTGAAGCCCGGTGACGGCTCTGCCAGAGAACAGGCGGCTTCCTGCCAGAAAGTCCTGGGAGGATGGGCGAATATCGCCAACGGATATGCAACAAAGCGCTACCGTTCCAATCTGATCAACTGGGGCATGTTGCCGCTTACGATCGAAGAAGGAGAACTTCCGTTTAAGAATAAAGACTTCTTATTCCTGCCTGGTATCAGAAAGGCAGTAGAGAACAAAGACAGCAGGATCAGGGCTTTTGTTGTGGAAGACGGAGGACTCAGGGAGTTTGCTCTGACTCTGGGGGAACTCACCGATGACGAAAGAGAGATCATCCTGAAGGGATGCCTGATCAATTACTATAAAGAGGAGAACTGAGGAGCAGTATAAATGGTCGGAACTATTTGGGCGCTGATACCGCCTGTCATTGCCATTGGACTGGCATTGATCACAAAAGAAGTTTACCTTTCCCTGATGGTGGGGATCGCCTCCGGGGCTTTGATGTTTGAACATTTTCAGCCTGTGGAAGCGATGAATACCATATTTGAAATCATGACCGGAAAGATCGGGAGCAACTGTGATATCCTGATCTTTCTCGTGATGCTCGGTATCCTGGTGGCCCTGATTACAAAATCAGGTGCCTCCAGGGCATACGGAAAATGGGCGCTGAAGGCAATCAAATCAAAGAGACAGGCTATGTTTGCAACCTCTCTTCTGGGGACGGTTATTTTTGTGGACGATTACTTTAACTGTCTGACAGTGGGAACCGTCATGAAGCCTATCACAGACAAATATAAGATCACCAGGGCAAAGCTTGCCTATGTGATCGATGCCACCGCGGCTCCTATCTGTATTATCGCACCGATTTCCAGCTGGGCCGCTGCGGTGGGATCTTCCCTGCCTTCGGGCAGCAATATCGACGGATTTTCCCTGTTCGTAAAGGCAATTCCGTTTAATTACTATGCACTGCTGACACTTGTATTCCTTATATTTTTAATGATCCTGAATGCTGATTTTTCTAAGATGAAGCGGTATGAGGAGGAGAAAGGGAATGAGACACACGATCAAAAGCATGAGGCAGATGTTCCGGTCGTCGGAAAAGGACAGGTAAAGGACCTGATCCTTCCGATTCTGTTTCTGATTGCTTCCTGTATTGGATTTATGCTTTATACCGGAGGATTTTTTGAGGGAAAAGATATTATAACGGCATTGTCCGAATGCAGCAGCGGAAGAAGTCTTGTATTGGGGTCCTTTTCAACGCTGATCTTTACATTTCTTCTGTATATTCCGAGGAAGGTCGTGGCCTTCGTGGATTTCTGCGGGAGTTTCAGCCAGGGATTTAAGTCGATGACATCGGCCATCATGATTCTTTGCCTGGCATGGACTCTTTCCGGCATATGCGGAGAAGAGTATTTAAGGATCGGACAGTTTGTCAGCGGGATTATCAGCGGAAATACATCCGCAGCGGCTGTGCTTCCGGCCCTGTTTTTCCTGGCTGCTCTGGGCCTGTCCTTTGCCACGGGAACTTCCTGGGGAACATTTGGAATTCTGATTCCTATCTCCGTAGCTGTCGTGGGGAATGATATTTCTGCGCTGACGCTGCTGGTGGGGTCTGTTTTGTCCGGAGCCGTATGCGGAGACCACATTTCTCCGATCTCCGATACAACGATTCTGGCCTCTGCGGGAGCCGGATGCCGCCATATTGACCATGTTGCAACACAAATGCCTTATGCGCTTATTGTGGCAGTCTGCGCTGTAGTCGGATACCTGACGGCGGGAGCGTTGAATAACGGATTTTTAGGCCTGGCGGTTGCGGCCGGAGCCCTGGCTGTGGCCATGGCTTCCATCGTGTGGAATCTAAAAAAGAAGGCTTAGAGGTGATAAGATGAGCAATTTGGCCACAAGAGCAATAGAAGAAATAGGAAAAGTGATCATCGGAAAAGATCATATCATAAGGCAGGTCATGACTGCGATCCTGGCCAACGGCCATATTCTGATCGAGGATATTCCGGGTGTGGGAAAGACTACGCTGGCGATTGCATTTTCTAAGGTTCTGGGTCTGGATTATCAGAGGATACAGTTTACGCCGGATGTGATGCCTGCGGATATTGCCGGGTTTTCTGTCTATAAGCAGGGCAGTGAATCCTTTGAATACCAAAAGGGGGCGGCCATCACCAACCTTCTCCTGGCAGATGAGATCAACCGGACTTCGCCCAAGACCCAGTCGGCTCTCCTTGAAGCCATGGAGGAAGGAAGAATCACCGTAGATGGGGTGACGAGAGAACTTCCCGATCCATATGTGGTCATTGCCACACAAAACCCTCTGGGAGCGGTGGGGACCCATTCACTCCCGGAGGCCCAGCTTGACCGGTTTATGATCCGGATTTCCATGGGATACCCGGACCGGGAGAGTGAGGTGGCGATGCTCAAACAGGAGAGAGTCAATGTTGCCATCGATTCTCTGGAAGAGATCATACAGGTGACGGATCTCATACTGATGAAACAGCAGGCGGAGCGGATATATGTCCACGAGGATCTGTACCGGTATATTGTCGATCTTGTATGTGCCACCAGAAATCATCCGGATCTTAGCATGGGGATCAGTCCCAGAGGAACTATCTCTCTTCTTCAGATGGCCAAGGCAAATGCATATCTCGATGACAGAGATTATATGGTACCGGATGATATTAAGCAGATTTTCTATGCCGCATCCGCCCACCGTGTCATGAAAAGCAAAGAGGCGAGGATCAAACGCAGGACGGTCAGGGAGATTCTTACGTCCATAGCCGAAGAGATCCCTGTCCCAGAGAGCAGATAAGGAGCATCCATGATCATTGGAATCATCATCCTAAGCGTGATTTATGTTATCTTATATCAAAATATCATCGGAGGATGCCTTCTGGCATCCTTATTTGTTTTGGTGTTATTTTCCTGGTGGAACGTGCGGAGGAAGACATCAAAGCTTAAGATTGAAGTGTCTCTTGACCGGAAAGCGGCTTCAAGGAAGGAAGAGATTCATTTAAAGGGAATCTTTGAAGGAATCCGGTGTCTGGATGCCGCAGAGTGCGAGGTGACTTACCAGGTGCGCTACTGGCTCATGGGCCGGAAAAAAGTCATAAAGGAGAGATTTGAGTATTCCGGGAAGGAGTCAGAGGGCTTTTTGATCCCGCTTAAATTTGACCACTGTGACGAGGTGCACATAACGGTAGCTAAAATAAAAATGCGGGATATGACGGGCCTGTTTTGGGCAGATAAATTTGTAAAAGTCAAAGCCGGGGTGCTTATCATGCCGGATGCGTATCCGCTGGGCCGGATGTCAGATCAGTCGGTGGAGGCAAAGACCATGGACCCGTATGAGTATGACGGCCTCAAGGAATACCGGCCCGGAGACAAAGGCTCCAGGATTCACTGGAAACTGCTCGCGGGAAAAAATCTGCTGATGGTGAAGGACACGGAGGAAGAAAGGGAAGAAAAGCTCTTAATTTTTCTAAGTCTTCCGGAGCGGGGAGAGGCATATGATGATTTTTTTGCTGTATTTTTCTCTGTCTCAAAGTTTTTTTTAGAGCAGGGAATGCCTCAGACAATTTACTGGGGGACAAAGGAATACTACCTGGAACGGTATCAGCAGTATGAAGAATTGTTTGGGGAGATGTTTGCCTCAGACTTCGACGGAAACTTTGAAAACAGGGAGTATGAGGGAATTCATATTTATATGAGAGAGACAGAGCCTGACCTGATTTATGTCGAAACAGAATCGGAGACGAATACAGTTGACAGGAGCGGGCTGGAACAGGGAATCTATGATCTGGAATTATTTTAAATCAGACTGCAAGGGGTCTTTTTATATGAAGGAAAAAATTCAACCATATATGAAATATATATTTCTGAGCATGATATTTCTTGGCTTGACAGACAGTGTGTTTGTCGGGTTTTTTACGAGAGCCTTTCAATATTATCTGCTTTGTGCCGGTGTGGCGATCCTGACAGTGCTCTGCGTTTTGTTAGAAAGGTATCCGAAAGCCGTCTTCGGCGCAGTCGGCTTTGCGGTAGCGGCTGCATTTTTTTTAAGGAGCGCTCTTGCCAATGGATTTCAGGTGATCAGCAACCGGATGGCCGATGCAGTAAATCAAGTGTTTGATATGGGATTTTATTATTACGTGGATATCCGGCCTGAGTATACGCGGCGGGACAGTATCCTCTTTATCCTGCTTTTATTCCTGCTGGGCAGTGTGGTATTTCATTATCTGACGAAGAAGACGAAGATCTTTGCGGCAGTGGTATCTGCCGTCGAAGCCTGTCTGCTGATCCTGACTCCGTACTCTATCACGGGACCGTTTCTGCTGTTTTTATGCGGATTGACTGGCTATGTCCTTTGGACACGCAAAAAGACATTCAGCGCATCGGTCATATCCGTATGCCTTCTTCTGGGGGCTGTCGCAGTATCCGGAACTGCCGGAGAGCCTGCAGAAAGCAATCCGGTGAAGGAGACGGCACTGGAACTTGTAAGGACGCTGTCACAGGGCAAAGATTATCAGGTGGCAGGAGGGATCGGAAGCGGCGATATCGGAAAGATCGGTTCCGTGGCACCCAGGGGAACGAAGCTGTTTCAAGTAAAGCTTTCAAAACCGGAGACGCTGTATCTGAAGGGATTCACAAGCGGTGTTTATGAAAAAGGAATGTGGAAAAAGGAAAAGAAAGACGCAAAGGTGATTCTGGGAGAGAACAGCCTGGATCTGCCCTACCAGTTTTTTGATCTGAAGATTCCTGAGCTCAGCCTTGAACTTTTAGATACCGGTCTTCAGAAAAAAACGGAAAATGCAGAGATCCGCTATCAGAAATTTACGGATGAATATTATCTTTGGCCTTATTTCAGCAGTATTTCTCCGGAAAAGGGGAGATACTACGGAGATTACAATATAAAAAGGAACGGAAAGAGGGAAAAGGAAACGCTTACATACTATCCTGTATCCTTAGACAATATCCTGAAGGCAGACGGGAGGATCACCGATGCCCTTCTGGACGGACAGACCGGGGATGTAACTTTGGAAAGGGAATATTTTGAGGCGATGGATTCCTACAATCAATATGTCAGGAGCCAATATTTGAAGGTTCCCGGAGATTTAAAGAAGAAGCTTACAAAGAAATTTCCGGAACTGCTGCAGGTGGTCTCCATGAGGAAAAAGACCGGGATGATTCAGACACTTTTGAGAGAGAACTATCAGTATACAAGCGACTCCGGAACTACCCCGGAGGGGAAAGATCCCATCTGGTATTTTCTGAATGAGAATAAAAAAGGCTACTGTACGCAGTATGCCTCCGCTGCGGTCATGATGTTCCGTTCTGCGGGGATTCCTTCCAGATATGTGGAGGGATATCGGATTGATGAAAGGAAGTTTAAGAGGGATCATACGGCCCAGGTTACGGATTTTTATGCTCACGCATGGCCCGAAATATACGTAGAGAATGTGGGGTGGGTTCCGGTGGAAGTGACCAATACCCGGAATCTGCTGTCCGAACAGGATCAGACAGAGAGGGATGCATCATACACAGAACACGGGAAGGATTCCTTTTTGAAAAAAAATCTGGTTCTTCAGAGCCTGGCTGCACTGCTCTTATCTTTTTTCGTAATTGTTACAATTGTTAAGATTACGGCAGAAATTATCCGGTACAGAAACTGGAGAAAGAGCACGAACAAGGAGAAAGTCATAGTTTATCAAAATTTAATAAATTCTCTGACAGAAGGCAAGAAGCTGGACGAAAAATATGTCCTGACTCTCGAAAAAGTGCGTAAAATCTCGGAAAAAGGCAGATTCAGCCAGCATGAAATCACTGACGAAGAACTAAGATATGTGAAGAGATTTGTCGATATATTAAAGAAAAAAATATAATTGTTACACAAATGTTAAAAAACTCTTGACAGTTTTATTACATATAAGCTACAATAGCAACAGTGAAAGAAATACATGAAACATTATTGTAGTATTTGTATTGATTGATTAGGAGAACACATGAAACGTTTGGTAGTAAAAGCAATGGTAGTCATAATGCTCACTGTAGTGGGATGTTCAGCGATCGGCGGAACAAGAGAGACAGAAGCTGCTTCCAATAAAGGGCAGAAAGTTGTGAATTATGCAAAACGCTTTGTCGGTAATAAATATAGATATGGCGGAACCAGTTTGACGAGAGGAGCCGACTGTTCCGGATATGTAATGTCTGTTTACAGAAAATTCGGAAAAAGACTTCCGCACTCTTCTTACGGAATGAGAAAAGTAGGAAAGAAAGTAAAAGGCGGAATCAAGAAGGCGAAGCCGGGAGACATCATCTGTTACAGCGGACACGTAGCAATTTATATGGGAAAAAATAAAATTGTCCACGCAAGCAACTCTGCACCGTATCCCAGAGGGGGAATCAAGATCTCCAAGAATGCAAAATACAGAAAGATCGTCGCAGTAAGAAGAATTTTTAAATAAGTATACATAAACATAAAACTGTTGTATTAGTATTTATACTACTGATACAGCAGTTTTTTTGTTTCGCCCTTGATCCGTGTGTGATCATTGCACTTTTATACCTTGTATGGTAAAATTAATTAATATATATATGGACAGAGTTGGTGCCGGGATAAGAATTTTTATTCCTGTCCAATGTGGAAAGCAGTAACAAAGGCGGTGCTGTGGATGGAGAAGATAAGGCGTGAGGTCCAGGAGGCCCTGGAGATGATTCCAGGCGGAGTGTGTGTGTATTTGTATAAAGAAGGTCGGATTTATCCGGTGTTCCGCAACTCCTCATTCTATGAAACATTAGGCTGTTTTGAGGAGTATACCGGGGAAATAAGCCGGGAGACGGCATTTCAGGGAATACACAGGGAAGACCTTCCGGAAGTGAAGGAAAAAGTAAACAGATTATTGCGTAAGGGCACGGCATTATCACATACCTGCCGTATTTTTAATGACAATCAGGGAAGATACCGGTGGGTCCATATCGATGGGTCCGCAGAGCACGGTGAAGATGGCAGCGTGCTCTTTTATGCTGTTTACAGAGATGTGAGTGAACAGATACAGCTGAAAGAGGAATTGGTCCGTTCCAATGAACAGATGCAGGATATTATAAATTTGATTCCCGGAGGCGTGGCGATCTACAAAGTATCTGATTTCTTTGAGACCGTATATTTTTCGGACGGTGTATCGGAGTTATCCGGATATTCAGCTTTAGAATACAGGGAGCTGATCAAAAGGGACGCTGTTGAGATGACCTGCCGTGAAGACAGAGAAATGATCATCTCCAAGGCAGGGGAAGTGGTTCAGACAAAAGGAACTTCAGAATTTGAATTCCGCAAAAAGCACCGGAATGGGCAGATTGTCTGGGTCCATGTACAAATGAAGTGGATTGGAGAAGAAGATGGGTGCCCGCTTGTGCTCTGTGTATTTCATAATATTACCGATCTTAAAGAAGCTCAGCTGGAGAAGGAACATCTGATTAACTCTATACCGGGAGGGATTGCCAGCTATCGGGTGGAAGGGGAACGATTCATACCCGAGTTTTATTCTGACGGTGTGATGATGATTTCAGGCCATACACGGATGGAATTTGAAGCAATGGTCCGGCGCAATGCATTTGATGTTATTTATGAGCCAGACAGGAAGAGAGTGCTGGAAGCCGCAAAAACTGCTCTTATAAGCGGGGAAGTGCTGGACGTCTCATATCGGATGTATCATAAAGATGGAAATCTGATCTGGATTCATTTAAATGGCCGGCGCATGGGGCCTTTGGCGGAGAAGATGAGATTTTATGCCGTGTTTACCGGAATGTCTGCTGAGGCCAGGCTGTTTCAGGAGATTGCTAATGAAACGGCCGACGGCATCTATGTGATTGACAGATCGAACTTTGAACTGCTCTATGCAAATGAATCTTTAAATCTTTTTATGGAAAAAAAGGAATGTACCGGTCAAAAATGTTTTAAAGTCCTCCACGGTAAAGACAGTCCTTGTGAATACTGCAACATTATACAATATGAACCCGGAAGCGAAGAACATGAGATAAAGATTCCCGGCTCAGACAGGGTGTACAGCGCCCGCTGCCACAAAACAGTTTGGAATGGAATTCCCGCCTATGTGCAGTATGTTAAGGATATCACACAGACGGTGAGAGAGCAGGAGAGGATCAGGAATCAGTATAAAGACCTGCTTCTGAAGCATTACCGGACTCCCGGTCCCGATGCACTGGTCGTGGGGCACTGCAATGTCACGAAGAGCAGGATTCTCGATATTTTAGATTATACCGGTTCGGATCTGATGGAAACCTTCAGTGACGACAGAGAATGTTTTTTTATGGGCCTTTCAAGTCTGGTGACGGATGAGAAAGAACGGAAAACATTCCGGGAGACATTTTTAAATGAGCCGTCTCTAAAGGCCTTTGAGCGGGGAGACTTAGAGCGGAAGCTTGAGTGCTTTGTCCGCCTGCCGAAGGATCAGAGGGGCAGATATGTACAATTTAATATGAATATGGTAGCAGCGCCTGACAGCGGAGATATCACAGGGATTCTGACGGTAACGGATATCACCGAGCGGAAGATTTCGGATCTGATCCTCAGGCAGCTGTCAGTGACAGGATGTGATTTTGTTGTCGATGTTGATCTGACCGCAGACCGTTATAAATTGCTTTCCTGCAGTGAGAATGCATTCTGTGTTCCGCCGCATAGGGGCAGACATTCCGAATGGACCGCCTATATGCTGCGGTCAAGGGTTGTCCCAAGAGACCGGGAGCAGTATAAGAACGGGCTGGAACCGGAAAAAATGATGAGCAGGCTTCAAAAAGACGGGCCGTATACATTTGCCTTTTGCATCTCGGATGATAAAGGGGATATCAGAACAAAAAACATGACAGTTTCAGCCGTCGATCTGAGACTTGGCAGGGTCTGCCTGTCCAGAAGCGATATCACAGACTCCATCCGGGAGCAGCAGGGACTGCTCCATATGATTGCGTATACATTTGAATTGGCTGCGTTCATTAATTTAAGCAGCAGAAGCCTGACATTATATACGAGGGAGAGCGTACTTGACAATTTACAGCCCCATTATGTAGAAAACTACGACAGGACAATTCTTAAATTTGTTGAGCACCACGGTACTTCAGAACATAAGGAAGAAGCACGGACACAGTTTAGGATTGAGACAATGACGGAGCGCCTCAGAGAGAAGCCTAACGGTTATGATTTTCTGTTCTCCTATGAAGGAGATAACGGGGAACGTTTTAAGCAGATCAATGTCCTGTGGGGAGACGTAAATCATAGGACACTCTGCCTGGTGAGGGCGGATGTGACGGAAATGCTGACTGCGGAGAGACAGGCGAAAAAACGGTTGGAACATGCGCTCGCATCGGCAGAAGAAGCCAATAAAGCAAAGAGTGATTTTCTCTCTGCTATGAGCCATGATATCCGGACCCCTATGAATGCGATTATGGGGATGACAACACTGGCATCCGCCTATCTTGGTGACGATGAACGGGTGGCCGGATATCTGGATAAGATAGAAGTGTCTTCAAGGCACCTGCTCAGCCTGATCAACGATATTCTGGATATGAGCAAAATTGAGAGGGCACAGATCACTTTGAATCTCTCGAAGGTATCTATTCCTAAACTGTTGGATCAGCTTTCTGTTATGATTTTATCTCAGGCAGAGGAAGCAGGCCTTACACTTAGCATACGGGCGGAAGGGGTGAATCATGAAGATTTTTATGGAGATCCTCTCCGCATCAATCAGATCCTTATTAATTTGCTGAGCAATGCTGTAAAATTTACAAATAAGGGAGGCATGGTGGAACTGCTGGCAGAAGAAGTTGAAACAGAAGGATCAGCCGGGCGTGTGAGTTACCATTTTACGGTCAGAGATACAGGGATCGGCATGCCGGAGGAGTTTGTTTCCAAAATCTTCGAGCCGTTCAGCCGCAGCGGAAATGCGGCGCATATTGAGGGGACAGGGCTTGGTCTCAGCATTACAAAAGGACTGATTGATCTGATGGGTGGAAAAATTTCTGTGGAAAGCTGGATCAATGAGGGATCTGTTTTTAGAGTGGAATTAGAGTTTGACCGGGCACAGGCAGAAAACAGTTCTTATATAAAGAATGCAGAGCCGTCATTCAGCCTTTCTTCCGGGAAAAGGGCATTTTCCGGCTGCTGTTTTCTGGTGGCCGAGGATAACGCCATTAATGCAGAAATACTTTGTGAACTGCTTGGACTTTGCGGAGCAGAAACTGTGCTCATGACGGATGGAGCTAAGGCGGTAAAGGCATTTCAGGATACAGAGCCGGAAACATATGATGCCATTCTCATGGACATCCAGATGCCTAAGATGAACGGATATGATGCCGCCCGCGCTATCAGAGGAATGGAGCGGGAGGATGCGGAGGAGATACCGATTATTGCCATGACGGCCAATGCTTTTAATGAGGATGTTCAGAACGCATTTCAGGCGGGGATGAATGCCCATATAGCAAAACCTATCGATTTAAATGTACTTATGAACACACTGCAGAAGGTTTTGGATGAATCAGGAAAGGAACTGGAAACTTCCGGAGAACAGAAACGGAGGAAATGAAAAGAAGAGTATTGGCGGTCATATTAAGCATAGCATGTTTGACTTCTATATTTACAGGGTGCAGTTTAAAGAAAAGCAATGAGAGCAAAAAGAAGACAGTAGTGACACTTGTCTATAATCAAAAGTTAAATAATTTTGAAAAATATGTGGAAAGTAAACTTCCTGATGTAGATCTGCAGTGGGAACATATGGCTTCCAGTCCGCTGAGCACTACGATCAAACGGCGGTTAAAAGCCGGACATGGCCCGGATTTGGTTGTCTCCACCCAGCCGGCAGATGAGGAGAGCTCAGCGGATGTGCTTCCTCTGGACGGATATGAATTCAGTGACCGTTATGAGAGCACTATGCTGAAAAATCTGACAGTAAATGAAAGGCTTTATTACCTGCCTATGCCGGGACAGTATAATTGCTATGTGATCAATAAGACCTTATTTGAGGAAGCAGGTCTTAGTCTGCCAAAAAATAATCGGGAGCTAGTATCGGATCTTGAATAATTCCGTAAGAAAAAGATTGGCCTGTCTGATACCGGACACGTTTTTGGCATTAGAGAAATGACAAATGAAAATATCGGAACCTTTCTTGCGGGCTGTATAACACCTGAGTTTTTGGGGAATGCAAAAGGGGTAAAGTGGCTGGCCGCCTATGAAAAAAAGGAAGGGAAGATGACGGGTACATGGGAAAAAGCATTTTCTTTGTTTGAACAGTTACAGAAAAAGGATCTGATGAACCTGGAGCCTCTGCGCAAGCAGGGCAACTTGATCAACAATACAATCTATATGGGCAGAGGGAAAATGATCGCAGCCTATGGAAGTTCGGCATTTCTTGAAGAGTGCCGGCAGATGAATGAAAAAGAAGTGAAAGCGGGGACTAGTAAAAAGTATGAATATGTAATGCTCCCTTTCCTGGGAGAAAAGAAAACAAAGAATTGGACGCTGACGCTTCCGGCAGGCTATGTTGGACTTAATTCAGCTCTGAAAAAGGAGGGTAATGAAGAAAAGATGGATGCCTGTCTTAAGGTAATGGATATTATTTCTACTCAAAAAGGGCAGGAAGCGCTCATGAAAGATTTAAGGCTTGATAACTCCTATTTAAAGCAATTTGACAGAAGTGACAGTAAAGCTCCTTCCGGACTTGAGAGCACAGTTAAGGACGGATACGTCTATTATGTAAAATTTCCGGGGAAAGTGGTGGAGTATCTGGGATTGCAGGGAACACAATATCTGAGTGGACAAAAAAGTGTAAAAGATGTTTTGGCGGCTGTGGATGATTACTATCTTAACGGATCAAAGGAGGCTGATCAGGACCTTACGGTTGTGGGTACCTCCCCGAAAGATTTTATTTATCAGAATTATAACACTCGGCTGAAGGAGACGATTCTTGGAAATCTCGTGGCCGACAGTATTGCCGATTATTCTGATGCTCCGATTGCCGTGGCAAATGGAGGGGGAATCCGGGCAAGCTTATACAAAGGCAATATTCTTGGAGATGATCTGAAGGCAGTATGTCCTTTTGATAACCAGATTCTTGTAGTAAAAATGACAGGTTCAGTGCTCAGGGAGATGCTGGAGCACAGTTTATCCGAAATTGACGGCAGCCGTGGAATTCCGGGAGGAAGATTCCTGCAGGTATCCGGTATCACATTCACTTATGACAGCGCCAAGCCGGTCGGACACAGACTTTTAGATGCAAAGCTGAAGGATGGGACAAACATCGAGAACAAGAAAGACTATACTGTGGCGATCACAGATTATATGGCAGGTTCCAAAGGATATTTAGAGGGCAACGGCGACGGATATACGATGCTCAATCTTTTCAGTGAAAAAGACCCGAAAGCAAAAGGTGTTACGCCGGTAAAACAAAATGTGGGTACTTACCGTGATGCTATGCAAAATTTTATTCAGAAACATGCGGATGCTTTGGAAGCTGTCAAAGCCGAGGGGCGTATTACAGACATCAATGACGATTAGGGAGGAAGTTTATGGCCAAAAAATCAAGCAGGCATATGGGAAGCAGTGCGCCGGCGTTCATTTTGATATTAATCTGTGCTTTCCTGATGTTCTTTATGCTGCAAAAATTCCAGAGCCGGACAGATGACACTGTTTCCAGTATCAGCAAAGCTTATCTGAGTGAGCTGAGCAGTCAGACGGTAGGTCATTTGAAGACGAGTCTGGACAGCCAGTTTGCCCAGATCGTCACGACTGTGGACAGTATCAATGAAGCTGACCTGAAAGACTTGAATTCGCTGCAGCGGTTTTTGAAAAAACAGATGAAGAACAATCGATTTTCCTATGTGGCCGTGCTGGACAGCGATGGTATGTGCTATACTCCTGATGATGTTTACTCAGCCATATCAAAGATCAACTCTTTAGATACGCTTTTAAGCGGAAAGGGAAGATTAATTTCTTCCAATGAAACGATTCTTGGAGACGACATGATCTTACTTGGAACTCCGGTTTCTGATATTAAATTCAGAGGGAAGCAGATTACCGCGGTTTTGGTCGGAATGGATACCCATATACTCAGTGAAAAACTGGTTCTTCACAAGGACAATACGAATTCTTATGCTGATGTCATATCGAAAAAGGGTGCATTTGTTATGCGTTCCGCCAAGGGAGCTTAGACCCGGGCAGGTGTGAATTATTTTGGAATGCTGGAGAACAGGGCCGTTCTTGACAAGGGATTCTCTCTCAAAAAAATGCAGGATCAGATTTCCGGCCGCAGAGAGGGAATGGCAGCGCTTTCGATTGACGGAGTACATGAATATGTCTATTACGGTCCTATTCCGGAAACCGAATGGACGGTATGCGTGACGATGCGTTCCGGAGGGGTAGATTCACAGATTGAATCTCTCAGTGGGTTTATGTCCCGCAGTACAGTGGCGGCTGTATTGTTTATAACGGCTCTCATTATGGGCTTTTCTCTGGTGTACATTCATCTGATCCGGCGCAACGCAGAGCTTCTGGCAGCAGAGAAAAACAGGGCGGAGGAGGCATTTAAACATGCGGAAAAGGCAAATCTGGCAAAGAGCGAATTCCTCTCAAGAATGTCTCATGAGATCAGGACACCAATGAATGGCATTATCGGCATGACGCTGATTGCCGGGCAAAATCTTCAAAATTCGGCGAAGATCAGCGACTGTCTGAAAAAGATCAGCCTTTCCTCAAAACATCTCCTGGCACTTATCAATGATGTTTTGGATATGTCAAAGATTGAAAGCGGTAAGATTGAGATCAAAAACGAAGTATTCGACTTTAAGGTTTTCATTGAATCTTTGACGACGGTTTACTATGCTCAGGCCGTGTCCAAAAAATTGAATTTTGACACGATTCTGATTGGAGAAGTGCGGGAAGAATTGATAGGAGATTCTTTGAGATTGAATCAGATTATTACAAATCTGCTTTCCAATGCTATTAAGTTTACACCGGAGGGCGGGAATGTGACGCTCAGAATTCAGGAATTAAGAGAAGAAGATGAGCTGGTTTGGTTCAGATTTCAGGTAGAGGACACCGGATGCGGCGTAGCACCGGAAAATATGGAAAAAATATTCAATGCTTTTGAACAGGAAACATCAGATGTGGCACAGAAATATGGAGGCACGGGTCTGGGACTGTCTATTTCCAGGCGTTTTGCCTCATTGATGGGCGGCAGTCTGATATTGAACAGTGAAGTTGGAAAAGGCAGTGTTTTTACGGCAGATATCCCATTTCAGATTTCAGAGAAGAAAAAAGCTCCGGCCGTTGATTATGGAAAACTGAGAGTTCTGGTCGCAGACGATGATATGGTCACTTGTGAGCATGTCTCACTGCTCCTTAACAATATGGGGATTCGTTCTGCATGGACGGATAATGGATATGATGCCGTATCACGTGTAGAACAGGCTCATAATAAAGGCGAGGATTTTGATGTGTGTTTTGTGGATTGGAAAATGCCGGGCTTGGATGGGCTGGAGACTACACGCCGTATACAAAACATTGTAGGAAATGAATGCACGTCTGTCGTACTGATCACTGCCTATGATCCGGGGGAGATTGAAGAGGCGGCGAAGGAAGCGGGAGCAGTCGGGGTTATCAGCAAACCTTTATTTGAAACGACGCTGTCGCAGGCATTTGAGTCGATAAGAATGACAGATCCGGCCAATCCGCCGCAGTCTAAGAGAGAAGCGCGGCACGACTTTACAGGCAGACATATATTAATTGCAGAAGATAATGAAATAAACAGGGAGATCGCGGTGGAACTGGTTGCCATGTCCGGTGCAGAAGTAACTGCAGTTGAGAACGGGGAAGAAGCACTGAACATCTTTAACGCTTCAGATCCGGGATTTTTTGATCTGATTCTTATGGATATACAGATGCCTGTCCTTGACGGTTATGAAGCTGCCCGCAAGATTCGTTCCCTGGAACGGCCGGACGCAGGGACTGTGCCAATCTTTGCTATGACGGCAAATGCGTTTGCTGAAGATATGGAGAAAAGCAGGCAGAGTGGTATGGATGACCATATCAATAAGCCGATCGATTTGAATGAATTGTTTGACAAGATGGCCAGCAGGCTTTCCTAAATATTGGGGAAACTTGACAGTGGAATGAGGAACGATTATAATTTTCAGTAATGAATGAACAGGAAAAGAAAAGGAGATATACATGAAAATAAGTCCAAAAGTCCGGGAATTTTTGTGCCTGACCGCACATCCAGAGGGCTGCCAAAAAAACGTTGAGAATCAGATTACATATGTAAAGAAGCACAGTGAAGTTAAGAACGGGCCAAAGAAAGTCCTGATCATCGGAGCGTCCACCGGATACGGACTGGCATCAAGGATCAACGCGGCATTCGGATGCGGTGCTGCTACGATCGGCGTCATGTTTGAGAGACAGGCTGCAGGAAAGAGGACTGCTACGGCGGGCTGGTATAATACAGCTGCATTTGAGCATGCGGCAGCCAATGAGGATCTGTATGCCAAGACAGTCAACGGCGATGCATTCTCAAAGGAAGTCAAAGATCAGGTGATCGATCTGATTAAGAAAGATCTGGGAAAAGTCGACGCCGTCATTTACAGTCTGGCAGCACCGAGAAGAACGGCCGAAGACGGCACCGTGTACCAGTCTGTGCTAAAGACGACAGGAGAAGATTTTACAAATAAGAATCTGAATCTGAAAGACAATACCATCGGAGAGAAAACCATCGAGGCTGCCACAGAGGAAGAAGTGGAAGCGACGGTGAAGGTGATGGGCGGAGAGGACTGGAAGGCATGGATTCGGGCCCTCACAGATGCCGATGCCATTGAAGAGGACGCTGTTACATTCGCCTATTCTTATATCGGACCGGAACTCACTTATCCCATTTATTTTGAGGGTACCATCGGCGCTGCAAAGAAACATCTGCACAAGACTGCAGGTGAGATCAGTGAAGAATTTAAAGAAAATGGAATCAGTGCATATATTTCGGTCAACAAGGGTCTCGTCACTCAGGCGAGTTCTGCAATTCCGATCGTTCCCCTGTATATGGCGGTGCTTTACAGTGTCATGAAGGAAAAAGGACTCCACGAAGGATGCATCGAACAGATTACCAGGCTGTTCGGAGAAAAGGCTGTGTTTGGACAGGCAGAGACAGACGGTCAGGGGCTGATCCGTCTGGATGACTGGGAGTTAAAGCCGGAAGTACAGGCAGAAGTGGAACGGCGCTGGGAGAAGATCAATACAGAAAATGTCAGGGAGTATGCCGATATTGAGGGATACTGGGAAGACTTTTACCAGATGTTTGGCTTTCATATGGACGGAGTGGATTATGAAAAAGATCTGGACCCTTCCGTGAATATCCCGAGTATACCGGACGCAGAATAATATATGAATGAAGTAATCATTACAAGGCTCGGAAGACATATTGTCAGCGCATGGCTTGAGGACGGAGAATTCGCGGAATTTTCCTCTGAACCGGCTGAGGAAGGCAGTCTGGTCGGAAATATTTACAAGGCCAGGGTGAAGAATATCGTAGGAAATATTCACGGAGCTTTTGTGGAGATCGACGAGGGCAGGCTCTGTTTTTATCCTCTGGACGAACGAAGAAAACCGGGAAAACTCAAAAACGAAGAAGAAATCCTCATTCAGGTAAAAAAAGACGGTACAGATAAGAAGGAGCCGTTAGCCACAGAGAACATTGAACTGACCGGAGAATATCTTGTGCTGTCCTCTGACAAGCCGTTTGTTGGCATATCAGGGAAAATTCGGGACAAAGAAAAAAAAGAAGACTTAAAGAGATTTGTCTCTGCTTTTGTCACCGGGGAGTATGGATTTATTGTGAGAACAGAGGCTGAAAATGCGGATCAAGACAAAATCGGGAGAGAAGCAGCAAGTCTGGCTGAGAGATATGTTCAGATCCGGGAGAAACAGCAGTATATGAAGCCATGCCGGCTTCTGGCCACAAATCAGAGTTTCTCATCCCGTTATGTGTTTGGACTTTCTCCTTCCCGGGCGGAACGTATCATCTCCGACGATGAGGTGATCTTAAGAGAGGCAGAGGAGAATGGATATCAGGTCCGCCGGATGGACAGACAGGATCAGTCTATCGAGAGAGGATACCGGCTTTCTCACGCACTTGAGGCAGTGTTTCATACGAGAGTGTGGCTCAGGTCGGGAGGGTTCCTGATCATCGAGCGCACAGAGGCCATGACAGTGGTCGATGTAAATACAGGAAAGTCGATCGGGCGTGGACAAAAGGAAGGCCATATCATAAAAATCAACCGGGAGGCGGCAAGGGAGACGGCCAGACAGATCAGGCTTCGGAACTTATCCGGGATCATTCTCGTGGATTTTATTGATATGAAAGAAAAAGAAGAAGAGGGCAGGCTCCTCTCCTATATGCAGACGATGCTGAACCGGGATTCCAAGAAAGCGGTGGCCGTAGACATGACGAAGCTTGGACTAATGGAGATTACGAGAAAAAAGATCAGGAGACCCCTAGAAAAAGAAGATTTTCTGTAAGATTATTGCTTGACATGGAAAAAATAAGTTGCTATACTGTAACAGTATGCCGCACAGCGAGGTATAAGAATCTGCAAGGATCACCAAAGCTGGCGAGTTTGATTATAGGAGGTGCCATAGATGTACGCCATTATTGCAACAGGAGGAAAACAGTATAAAGTAAGCGAAGGTGACGTGATCAAAGTTGAAAAACTTGACGCGGAAGTCGGAGCAAAGATTACTTTTGATCATGTTTTATTAGTTGGTGGGGATACTGTAAAGGTAGGAACACCGAACGTAGATGGTGCAAAGGTTGAAGCTTCAGTTGTAAGCGAAGGCAAAGACAAAAAAGTCATTGTTTACAAGTATAAGAGAAAAACCGGATACCATAAGAAGAATGGTCACAGACAGTTATTCACACAAGTGAAGATCGATAACATTGTTGGATAATAAAGGACCGAGAGGATGACACAGATTACATTCTACCGGGACCATAAAGGAAAGCCTGTGGGCTTTCAGGCGAAGGACCATGCCGGATATGCAGAGGAAGGACAGGATATTGTCTGTTCTGCGGTATCTGCACTGGTCATCAATTTCCTGAATTCTTTTGAACAGCTGACAGAGGATGCCGGCACATGCCGTACATCGGAAGATGATGCGGTGATCGAGTTCAGAGTTTCAGGTACATGTTCTGAAGAAGGACAGATTTTATTGGATTCTCTGGTTCTTGGGATAACCAACATTGAATCGGAGTATCGTCCATATATTCACGTAGTATTTGAGGAGGTGTAAGACAATGATGAAAATGAACCTTCAATTTTTCGCTCATAAAAAGGGAATGGGTTCCACAAAGAACGGAAGAGATTCTGAGTCTAAGAGATTAGGTGCGAAAAGAGCTGACGGACAATTTGTAAAAGCTGGAAATATTCTTTACCGCCAGAGAGGAACAAAGATCCATCCGGGAGTCAACGTAGGCCGCGGTGGTGATGATACTTTATTTGCATTGACAGATGGTATCGTTCGTTTCGAGAGAAAAGGCAGAGATAAGAAACAGTGTTCTGTACACCCAGTTGCATAATTGTCGACTTAAGTTTGTACAGGCAGACAGTTGAATGTTTAACGGCTTCAAATTTCACAATTTGGAGCCGTTTTTTTGAAAATCAGAAAGGAAAAGCCGATGTTTGCAGACAGAGCAAATATATATATCAGATCAGGAAAAGGCGGCAGCGGCCATGTGAGTTTCCGAAGAGAGCTCTATGTGCCCAACGGCGGTCCGGACGGCGGAGACGGAGGACGCGGCGGCGACGTGATCTTCGCTGTGGACGAAGGGATGAATACTCTGGCAGATTACCGTCATAAACGAAAATATAAGGCCGGAGACGGCGAAGAAGGCGGAAAGAGACGCTGCCATGGCGCAGACGGAGAGGACATTGTACTGAAGGTTCCGCCGGGAACGATCATAAAAGAGAAAGAAACAGGGAAAGTAATCCTTGATATGTCAAATAAAAAAGAACCGGTAGTGCTTTTAAAGGGAGGCCGCGGAGGAAAAGGCAATCAGCATTATGCCACGGCCGTGATGCAGGCACCTAAATATGCCCAGCCGGGAGGCAAATGCCAGGAACTCGAGGTGACCCTTGAACTAAAAGTAATTGCCGATGTGGGACTGGTAGGCTTTCCAAATGTGGGGAAATCCACGTTCTTATCAAGGGTCACCAATGCAAGGCCCAAGATTGCAAACTATCATTTTACAACACTGAATCCTAATCTGGGGGTCGTAGACCTGGCGGGAGGAAAAGGCTTTGTCATCGCCGATATTCCCGGAATCATAGAGGGAGCTTCTGAGGGAGTCGGCCTGGGATTTGAATTTCTCCGCCACATCGACAGGACGAAGGTCATGATTCACCTGGTGGATGCGGCTTCTGTGGAAGGCAGAGATCCGATTGCGGATATCCGGGCCATCAACGGCGAACTGGAAAAATATAATCCGGAGATCTTAAAGAGACCACAAGTCATTGCGGCCAATAAGATCGACGCTATGACCGAAGAAGACCGGGAAACCGTGCTGGATCTGCTGAAGGAAGAATTTGCAGAGAACGGCATTGAAGTATTTCCAATCTCGGCTGTTACCGGAGAGGGAGTCAAAGAGCTTTTGTGGCATGTGAGGAAGCTTTTAGATGAACTTCCGGAAGGCGCGATGGAATTCGAGCAGGAGTACGACCTTGACTTCGAGGAAGAAGAGGGCGGAATCAATGTGGCAAACCCGGAAGAAGGAGTCTTCACGGTGGAAGGCCCGAAGGTAGAGCGAATGCTCGGCTACACAAACCTGGAGTCAGAGCGGGGATTCGATTTCTTCCAGAAATTTTTGAAACGAAACGGAGTCCTTGAAGAGCTGGAAGCCATGGGAATTGAAGAAGGGGATACCGTAAAATTATATGATTTAGAGTTTGATTATTACAAGTAAGGAGAAGCAATGACGAGTAAACAGAGAGCTTATTTAAAAAGCCTGGCAATGAAGATAGATCCTGTCTTCAGGGTTGGAAAAGACAGCATATCCCCGGAACTGATCGAGGGGGTAAGAGAGGCCATAGATGCTAGGGAACTGATAAAGATCGCAGTTCTTCAAAACTGTATGGATGACCCGAAGGAAGTGGCGCAGACTTTAGCCGAGCGGACCAGATCAGAAGTGGTCCAGGTTATCGGAAAGAAGATCGTGTTATATAAAGAGTCCAGGGATCACAAGAAGATCCAGCTGCCGAAATAATATCATGGAAGGGGCTTTTCGGAGGGATTATGAAGAAAATAGGAATTCTTGGCGGGACATTCAACCCGATCCATCACGGACATCTGATCCTGGGGCAGACTGCCCTTGAGGATTTTGGGTTGGACAAGGTGCTGATCGTCCCGACCAAAAATCCGGCCTACAAAAAAATATCTAAAAATGTAGAGATCGAAGACCGTGTTAATATGGTCAGAATGGCCATAGAGAACCATCCCGGCTTTGAATTTTCTGACATTGAACTGGACAGGGAAGGATATACTTATACAGTAGATACACTGAGAAAGCTTACCAGACTGCATCCTGATGCGGAGTACTATTTTATCATGGGCGCAGATTCTCTGTATCAGATCGAATTGTGGAAAGATCCGGGACAGATCTTGTCAATGGCAACGATTTTGGTTGCATCCAGAAATGATTCCAGGAGTGCATTGGATGCACAGATTGAATACATTCAGGACAAGTATCAGGGACGTATTTATCATTTGGACAGTCCGGATTTGGAAATCTCATCGAATGAGATCAGAAAGAGGGCGTCCAGAGGACAGAGCATCCGCTATTTTGTACCGGAAAAAGTCAGACTTTATATAGAAAGAAATGATTTGTATGGAACTCAATGAAATAAAGAAAAAACTGTCGGGAAACCTGAAAGAGGGCCGTTATACACATACGCTCGGTGTGGCCTACACCGCATCTGCAATGGCAATGGCAATGGGAGCAGACATTCAGAAGGCATTCAGGGCAGGGCTGCTCCACGACTGTGCCAAAGGATATTCCATAGAACAGCAGATGAAATTCTGCGGTCAATATGGGATCATACTCACAAGAGAAATGAAAAAAAGTCCGCAGCTTCTTCATTCTGCACTGGCACCGTATATAGCAAGGGACTGCTACGGCAATGAGGATGCAGAGATTGCATCTGCGGTAGAATGTCATACAACCGGAAAGCCGGGAATGAGTCTTTTAGATAAGATTATATTTATTGCCGACTATATAGAGCCCGGCAGAAAAGACATACAGGGTCTTTCCGAGATCAGGCGGCTGGCATTCTCGGATATCGACCGATGTCTTCTTAAAATAATTGAAAATACCATGCAGTATCTGAAAAGCAGGGATCAGGCGATTGATCCAAGGACCACAGAGACTTATGAATACTACAAGGAGGGTGATCACACATGAATCAGTCTTTAGAAATGACAAAAATTGCGTATCAAGCGTTAGAAGAAAAGCTGGCCGAGGAGATCAAGGTCTTAGATATCCGCCAGATCTCCGTCATTGCCGATTATTTTATCATCGCCAACGGAAAAAATAAGAATCAGGTGCAGGCGATAGTCGACAATGTACAGGATGCTTTGCAGAAAGCAGGATATGAGATGAAACAGATGGAGGGATATCAAAATGGAACCTGGGTTTTGATTGACTTCGGTGATATTGTAATTCATATCTTTGATCAGGAAAACCGTTTGTTTTATGATCTTGAGAGAATCTGGAAGGACGGGGTGGAGGTCTCAATGGAGACCGGTGTCTAGCCCGCTGTTATAAAGAAAAAAATAGGTGAAGATTGCTGTCGCAATGGCTGAAATAATATGGCTGTGCGGCAGTTTTTTTCTTTTATAAAATTAAAAATTAAGAGACTTTTCTTTGGGTTATGATGTATAATAAAGGTAAATTAAAGGGGATTCTACAGGGAAGCATAGTATAATGGAGGGGATAGAATGAAGGGGATAAAAAAGCCGCTTATTATTTTGCTCGTCTTAATATTGTCAATACGTACAACAGGAGCCATAATGGCTGAGAATGGCGGAGCTGATCATATAATGCCTAAGGAGGAGGACTATATGTTCAGCGCAGGGGCGATTACTGGTCTGAGTACCGACTTTTTAAGCGGATTGACAGATGAGCAGAAACAGAATATTCATTTGGTGATTCCGGGTACGATCAACGGACAGACGGTAACATCGATTGCAAAAGATGCTTTTAAACTCAGTTATAATACAAAGTATTCAGGGTGCAGATTCGTAAGCCTGGATCTTTCAAATGCATCAGGGCTTACCAGTATTGGAGAGAATGCATTTTACGGAGCTTCCGGCATAAGCGGATCACTGAAAATACCTTCTAAGGTGACGGCGATCGGCAACAGTGCTTTTCGGGGATGTACCGGATTTACCGGAACACTTGTGCTCCTGGGAATTTAAAGACGATCGGAGATTACGCATTTTTTGATGTGGGACTTGGAGGAACTTTACAGATACCCGATCAAGTAACCTCCATCGGGTCAAATGCATTTAAGATCAGCGACAGCAGCCTCGTCGGTTTCTCAGGGAAGCTGACAATACCGGCAAGTGTTGAAAGTTTGGGTTCCGTTGCTTTTTCCGGAAATAAAAAGATAACATCGGTTGAATTTGAGGGGAACAAGCTGACTCAGATACCGGATTCTGTTTTCCGTTACTGCGGTCTGAACGGCGCGGTTGTGATACCGCCTTCTGTCCAAAAGATAGGAAGAAATGTATTTGATTCCACTAATTTAAAAACGATCTATCTGCCAAAAAGGACGGATGAAAGCAATACAGCGTTTATCAACTCGGGTACGTTCGGCACGTTCTCAAACAGCAAACTGACGGCAATCGTGTGTCATAAAG
The DNA here is from genome assembly GCF_014467075.1 of Anaerostipes caccae L1-92. Lineage (NCBI taxonomy): Bacteria > Bacillati > Bacillota > Clostridia > Lachnospirales > Lachnospiraceae > Anaerostipes > Anaerostipes caccae. The sequence continues at coordinate 2,072,546 of NZ_AP023027.1, read as the reverse complement.
AGGATTTCAGTGTGGTTTGCAGTACATTAGGATCTCAGTTCAGCAAAAAGACAGGATATGAAATTTCTGTCAGTTTTGTAAACGGAGGAAGTGCTGAACCGATTGATCGGCTGTATAACCTTCCCTATAATTATACGAAAGATGATCAGGGAGTGTGGAGTGCAGACAGTACATACAGGTTTCCGCAGATACAGGGGAAAAAGTGGGGGCTCACAGAAAATGCAGTCAGCCCGGTGTCTGAAACGGATATTATAAAGCAGGAGAAACTGTATCCCATCAGTGCACTGGAAGATCCGGTCATTACCTTCGGAGACGGAATTGATAAAGTATATGACGGTGAACCGGCAGCGTTAAAAGTGACGGCGGAACACCCGATGGCAAAGCCCATAGGGAAGGCGAAAACAGGGGATGTAGTGTTTTATTATACATGGTCATGGGGAACGATCACATCATCTTCGGCAGTTTTAAAAGGCTTTGATGAGAATACTTATAATGTGACAGATGTCAGGGAACCAAGATTCCCTATTTCGTGCGGTGTTCGTGTTCAGGCGTGTCTTGTAAATGGCACGAAAGCAACTCCGTTCTATACAGTTGATCATGATTTTACGGTGCATTTGCGACAGGCTGAACCGGAAGTGAATCCTGTATATCCAAAAGGAATGACAAATATCTCGGAAGGTATGCCTCAGATTACTCTCTCAAAAGGAGATACCAAGGGTACTATAAGCTGGGACAAAGACCAGATCTTTGAGGTTGGAAAAAAAGAGTACCGATGGACCTTTGTGCCGGATAAAAATACGGACGGAAATTATAATTATGCCTCTAAATCTGGTACAGCAGTGCTGAATCTGGTGGATGGAAAAGTATTCAAAGCCACAGTGCATCAAGCAGAACACGGACACATCACTCCGGAAGGCGAGTTTGAGACTGCGCAGGGAAGCCTGACTGAGTTTCGAATTAAACCGGATGCGGGTTATCGGCTTAAATCTGTCAGCATGAATGGCCGAGATGTAACCGGAGAGATTGAAAATGATGTTTATACGCTTCATAATATTCAGTCAGACTATGAGATCAGTGCAGTATTTGCTCCACTGTCAGCGGCAGATATGAAGAAGATTGCAGATCAGCTGCCGCAGGCTGCCAGCGGAAAGCCTTTGAATGAGGAAGAAAAAATTTCGATTCTGGATGCGAAACAGCATTTTGATGCTCTGCCGGAAACATCACAGGAAGAAGTTCCGGAGGCATCGAAGAAAAAGCTGAGAGAAGCAATTTTAAGCCTGCCCCAGGTGCAGACCGAAGTGAGCGGCAACCTGCAGCTGAACGATCAGTCTCTGCTTCTGGATAATATGACTTCCGCGGATGTACAGAAGCTTTATCAAAATGACAGAAGCTTTAAAATTGAAGTAGTGGCCGCAGATACGAGACCGGATCGGGGAGAAGCAAAAGCGATAGAGGGACAGCTTCACGGAGCCACTATATATAAAAATATGGATATCCGAGTAATAAAGACCGTTGTGGAAAATAATAAAAAAACGATAGAGGACCTGTCAGTCTTGCGTTCTCCAATCCGTATTGTATTTGATATACCGGAAGAAATCAGAGCTCCTCAGTCAGGAGCCGAAAGAGAATTTTTTATCATAAGAGCACATAAGGCGGACGGAAAGATAACAGCAGAACTGCTGACGGATCAGGACGACAGCGACGCTACAGTTACAGTGGACAGTGATCAATACTCTGTCTATGCGATCGCCTATAAGGACAGTGGAATTTCAGGGAAGGATCCGCAAATACAGACACCAAAAGAAGAACGGTACGAGGTAGTGTTTGACAGCCGGGGCGGCAGCAGCGTGCCGAGTATAAAAAATATTAAATATGGTGATCACATTCAGGCTCCGCATACTCCGAACAGAAAAGGTTTTTCGTTTACAGGCTGGTATAAACAAAAGGAATGTAAAGATAAATGGAATTTTAATGAGGATATCATCACAGAAAACAGGGTCTTGTACGCGGGGTGGAAGGAGTCCGCAGATGTGGGAGGGTCACTGAGTGTTACGAATAACAGCAGCAAAAAATCAAAATTTCTGCCGAAAACAGAAGATTCTATGACTTTTAATAGTGCAGGGCGTATGGGAATAAGTATTGTTATAATGGCGCTGCTGTATAGAAAGAGAAGAAAACTTTAGATAATGAAAAAGAAGAAAAGCTGAATGCGGCTTTTCTTCTTTTTTGTATGTAAGACTGCGTAATGTATAACTGTCGGATCATGACATGCTGCGGTAAAGGCCGATAACCTTTCCTAATATAGAAACTTCATCTACAATGATCGGGTCCATAAAATCGTTTTCCGGCTGAAGGCGGTAATGCCCGTCTTCCTTGAAGAATCGTTTGACGGTGGCGGAATCTTCTATGAGGGCTACGACGATATCGTTATTCTCAGCGGAAGGAGTTTCCTCGACGATCACCATGTCACCGTCATAGATGCCGATGTTGATCATGCTGTCGCCTTTCACATGGAGAATAAAGGTGTTTTTGGAGCCAATAAACTCAGGAAGCATGGGAAAGTAGTCTTCAACGTTCTCAGTAGCGATGATCGGCTCTCCTGCAGTGACGGTTCCCACTATAGGAATGTTCACTACCTCGCGTCTCGTGAGCTGGAAGTCATCGTCTATGATCTCAATGGCTCTTGGCTTCGTCGGATCTCTTCGAATATAGCCCTTGCTCTCTAAAGACTCCAGATGGGAATGAACGGAAGATGTGGACTTCAGACTGACAGCGGCACAAATCTCACGGACTGCGGGCGGATATCCCTTTTCCAGTATCTGAGATTTTATATATTCTAAGATTTGTTCTTGTTTTGGGCTCAGCTTTTGTTTGCTCATAATGTGCCTCCTTTATTTTCTTGTTATTATCTTACCATATATTACAGATTGAAACAAGTGTTCCCGAACAAATTTTCGGAAAGACATTGACAAACGAACGCGCGTTCGTTATAATAGAACTATAAACAAATGTTCGATAGGAGGATGCGTTATGAAAACACTGAAGATAAAAGTTTTGATCACAGTCTTATTTATTGTTACGATTTTGGGTATCGCCGGTGCTGTTGTGGCGGAGAGCCGGCAGGTGGCGGGGGCTGCCGACGGCAGAGAGAAGTATTTTACCAGTATCCGGATTAAAAAAGGGGACAGTCTTTGGAGTATAGCAAAAAGCCGTATATCGGAGGAATACAGTTCTATTGGTGAGTATGTGGAAGAAGTATGCGAGACCAACCATATCTATGACGGGGAGATCAAAGAAGGTATGTACCTGGTTGTCCCATATTACAAATGATTCTGTGATGAGTATAAGATTATGAATTACTTTGGAAGCTGAATAAAAGGCCGGAACAACTCGGCATTGAGTTGTTCCGGCCTCCTGTAACAGATAAATTTCTTATCGTTTGCTCGGATATGTAGAAAAAGAGTTTACGATAGCGTTGTACACGGCTTTTCCATAAGTACCAGTATTGCTTTTCATTTTTTTTGCTTCTGTCTTGTTAGAGATGAAGCCGATTTCTGTAAGGCTGGAAGCAGTCTTTGTATTTCTCAGGACAGCCAGTCCAGTCCTGTTTTTAAGTCCACGGTTCGTAAAGCCTGTGGCAGGCCGTACATATCCATGAATCTTGTTTGACCAGTTGTAGCTGGTAAGACCTGAGGTTGACTTATAACCTTTGGAGTTATAGAGAGTCTCCGTCCCGTGGGCGGAAGGAGTCGCTGAGTTTATGTGGACACTGATAAAACGGTCAGCCCCTACATTGTTTGCCAGATCTGAGCGGTATGACAAAGATGGGTACCAGTCGGACAGCCGTGTGTAGTAGACTTTATATCCGGAATTCTTGTCAAAGTATGATTTGGCAGACTTGACGATTTTAAGTGTCAGATCCTTTTCCCTGAGCCCGTTTCCGGTAGCTCCGGAATCAGATCCTCCGTGGCCCGCATCCAACACGACGATACGGTTATATATCTTCTTCGGTGAATCATACTTTATATAGATATAGTCGGACGTCTGTGAGACTGCATAAGCCTTTATCACGTCTTTTCTCGGACGGATATAGATATTCGTATAGCCGCCGCTGTATGTGACCGTATAGGAACGGAAGTACTTGTCCGTTTTTATGTAGCGGTTGGAACTGGAGCTAAAGTGTGTCTTATAGTTGCCCTTTACCTTAATGATCAGCCTGCGGTTATCGTAATCGTCCGAGGTTGAGATGGCAGATGACGCAAGCCCTTTTGGCTTTTTTATCCTCACACTGTAGTTAGATGCAGAAGCAGTGATCCTTGTCCCGGGAGTGATACTTGAAGTACCAGAGGAAGAGGAGGCTCCTGAATTTGAACTGCCCCCTGTATTAGTGGAAGGCAGTTTCTTCGTTGTTATCAGGCCGCTTTTCTGTGAACCGCTCCATTTGTAACTGTGGCCTAAGTTCTTTGCACAGAACGCCCCTGGCACATAGATATAATTCTTTTTCTTTGCGTAAGAATATACTTTCCTTGCCGGAGTAGGCATCTTTGTCTTTTTCCCGTTTACATAGGCATACATGCTGTCGAGTGTCATGACAACAGATTTACTTCCACGTTTCAGCGTAACTTTTTTTGTTTTAGACGAATAGCTGTAAGACACCCCTAAGCTTTTCTGTTTTTTAAATAGCCAGTATGCTGAATACATAGAAGTGTTGGCCCGGGAGAATCCGGGGGCATAGGTTTTTACTGTTTTGCCGTTGACTTTTACATTTCGGCATTTCTTTTTCTGCTTTTTTCCTGCAATCTTTAGTGTATAATACTTGCCTGCTTTTGGTACAGAGGCTGCGTTTACGGTGGATGCAGGGATCGTAGCTGCTGTCAGCATCATAATTGATAAATAAGCGATAGATTTTTTTAAATTATTCATACTTTCCCGTCCTTTCGCGTAAATTGTAACATAATCGTAATAAAAATGCAATAATCATATAAAAAATCCCATAATATTTTGCTTTTTGGAGGACTCTCCAAAAGAAATATCATGGGATTCCGGATGAGGCTACGATCGTCGTCATTCAGTAATACTAAAAGGAAGCCAGGATTCCATCATAAAATGCCTTTCCGATCTTTGTATAATTGTTTTTCATGGAGGACGCCTCCGTAGGGTTGGATATGAACCCTACTTCTCCGAGAGTTGCCGCAGTTTTGGAATAAGTCAGGACAGCGACTCCGTTTACTCCGGGGACTCTTTGCTTTAAACCGCGGTCTGTAAAACCGGTGGCACTTCTGATTTTCTTATGTACATCACTGGCCAGGGCTTTGCCGGTCAGACTGCTGTACGGGGAAGGAGCTTTTCCGCCTTTTGGGTTATAGAGTGTTTCGGTACCTTTTGCTGAATAACTGATTTTGCCTACATCGTTGATATGAACACTGACAAAGCGGTCTGCACCTACGTTGTTTGCCATCTGATACCTCTCCGAAAGAGACGGATACCAGTCAGACAGTCTCGTATAGTAGACTTTATAATTGGCATTCCGATCAAAGTAATATTTCGTTTTCTGTACGATGGAGAGTGTCATGTTTTTTTCCTGAAGACCGTTTCCAATGGCTCCCGGATCGCTGCCACCATGTCCGGCATCTACGACAATAACCCTTGAGAACATAGATTTCGGGGCAGCATATTTCACATAGATATAATTAGAATCCTGTGTAATGCTGAATCCTTTGATAGAGCTTGTCTTCAGGTAGATCTTGGTCTTTCCTCCTGTGTAAGATACAGAATAGGTCAGGCTGTCTTTTATATTCCGGTTGGCAGAAGAGGAAAAATGGGTTTTATAATTGCCGTTGATATTTAAGATAAGCCGTTTGTTCCAATAATCATCTTCTGAAGTAACTGCTGAGGATGACAGGCCCGACGGTTTTTTTAAACGTATGGAATAATTGCCGCTGCCTGCGGTTATTTTTGTCTTCGGTGCCGTGGTCTGTGAGGCAGACGGTGCTTGGGCGGATGGTGTTCCGGATGAGGGAGAAGACGAAGAAGATGCCTTCATCACTCCGGACAAGAGCCGGTTGTTCCAGGTGTATGAGATGCCCAGCTTTCCGGCCACAGTCTGTCCGGGTACCATGATATAGTTTTTCTTTTTTTTCACATAACGGACTTTTCTGGGGGCAGCCGGAAGAGTGAATGATTTACCGTTTAAAGTAGCTTTCTTGCTGTTCAAAGTCATGACAACCGTCTTGCTGCCTCTTTTCAGAGTAATTTTTTTCGTTTTGCTTGTATATTTATATGAAGTACCAAGAGATTTGCACCTGCCAAAAATCCAGTAGGCAGAATACATAGAAGTAGATCCGTCCAGAAAGCCGGGCATGTTTGTTTTAATGACTGTGTTATTATATCTTGCGTTCAGAGCTTTCTTTGTGTAGGTTTTTTTGTTGTGTGTATATTGTACTTTAAATTTTGTCCCCGCGCTGATGGCAGAAGCAGGATGGATGCTTGAGGCAAGCATCAATGCTGACAGGCCAAAGCACAGAAGTGTTTTTCGATTCATATGGACTCCCCTTTTCCTTTTTTATTCTCTTTCTGCTATTATAATATATTTTTCTGTCTGAAACAACAGCGTAATCATTAATGGAAGATCATGGAACGGGAGTATCCGGTTTCGCCAATCAGCATTCGGCGTGCAAAGTTTAAAGGCCTTTGAAGTAGTGAGTGACATGGGAGACGAAGCGACCCTGTTTTCTTTGATCTGAAGATTTTAAAATATTGTCATAATTCTTGTTAAAACAGCAAAAAGGCCCAGAGAATCACATATTCAATGAAAAAACTATTTTCAATCTATATTAAAATATGGTATTCTATTATATAAGTTCGCTTCAGGAGGGAGTTGAAACCCCCTATATTATAGAAGAAGAACAATTAATGTAATAGCGACAGGAGAAGAAAATGAAAGTAGAGAACAGCTTTCGCCGGGGAGCTTTGGATTCCATTCCGATAGCGCTTGCGTATCTGGCAGTTTCTTTTGCTTTTGGAATCGCCGGGAGTGCCAAGGGTGTTCCTGTCTGGGCGGTAACGCTGATCTCTGCCACATGCCTTACATCAGCGGGCCAGTTTGCAGGACTGATTTCCATTACCGCAGGAGGATCTCTGATCGAGCTGGTTCTGTCTCAGGTTATCATCAACCTAAGATATTCTATTATGTCTATTGCGATTGGACAGAAGCTTGAATCAAGGACAAAACTTTGGAACAGATTTTTGATGGCATTTGGAGTCACCGACGAGATTTTTGCCATGGCCTGCGGCCGAAAAGGTGAGATAGGTCCAAAATATTTTTATGGACTCATGAGTTTCTCATGGCTCGCATGGACGTTAGGTACCTTCCTGGGAGCCACTGCAAGCGGGCTGCTGCCCCAGATGGTGATGAACGCGCTGGGGATTGCTATCTATGGAATGCTGACTGCGATCATTATTCCGCCGGCAAAGCATAATAAAAAAATAGTGGCAGTTATCATTGTGTCTGTATGTTTTAGTTTATTATTTCATTATGTAAAACTGTTTTCTTTCATTTCCAGTGGATTTTCCATTATTCTCTGCACGCTGATCGCAGCGGGGGCAGGGGCTGTATTGTTTCCGGTGAAGGAGGAAGAGGAATGAATCTTTGGAGATTATTTTTGTATATCATTGCAATGGCAGTGACTACATATCTTGTAAGAATGATTCCGCTGACGGTCTTCCAGAAAAAGATAACCAATCGTTTTTTTCGATCGTTTCTTTTCTATGTGCCATATGCTGTTTTGGCAGCCATGGTCATACCGGCAGTGTTTTCAGCTACAAAGAGTTTTGGATCATCCGTCACAGGTTTTGCGGCAGCGGTGATTCTCTCATACAGAGAAATGAACATCGTCACGGTAGCCTGTTTAAGCTGTGCGGCAGCTTTGGCAGCGGAGATGGTATCAGTGATATTATAAGGAAGAGGAGAAGACTATGAATTTTAATGTAGCAGTTATCAAAGGAGATGGGATCGGCCCTGAGATTGTAGACCAGGCTGTGAGAGTTCTGGATGCAGCGGCAGAGAAGTCGGGACATGAATTTACATATAAGCAGATTTTAATGGGAGGGGCATCCATTGACGCCTATGGAAAACCTCTCACAGAGGAGACACTGGAGACTGCCAGAAACAGTGATGCAGTCCTGATGGGGTCGATCGGAGGCAACACTACCACATCGCCGTGGTATCGGCTGCCTGCTGAGCTTCGTCCGGAGGCAGGGCTTCTTGCCCTGAGAAAGGGATTGGGGCTGTTTGCAAACATCCGTCCGGCTTATTTATATGAAGAGTTAAAGAAGGCATGTCCATTGAGAGACGAGATCATCGGCGACGGTTTTGACATGGTGATTATGAGAGAATTGACAGGCGGACTTTATTTTGGAGAGAGAAGCACCGAAGTGGTGGACGGCATCCGGGTAGCGAAAGATTCTCTCACATACAATGAAAATGAGATCAGAAGAATTGCAGTCAAAGCCTTTGATATCGCCCGCAAGCGAAAGAAACATGTTATCAGTGTTGACAAGGCCAACGTATTGGACTCTTCAAGACTCTGGAGACAGGTAGTGGAAGAGGTTGCAAAGGACTATGAGGATGTAACTTACGAGCACATGCTGGTTGACAACTGTGCCATGCAGCTGGTCAACGACCCAAAACAGTTTGATGTGATCCTGACAGAGAATATGTTTGGAGATATTTTATCAGACGAGGCCAGTATGATTACCGGGTCCATCGGGATGCTCTCATCGGCCAGCCTTGCAGAGGGCAAATTCGGATTATATGAGCCGAGCCATGGTTCTGCCCCTGACATCGCAGGAAAAGATATTGCCAACCCGATCGCTACAATCCTGTCGGCAGCCATGATGCTCAGATATTCGTTCGATCTGGACGCAGAGGCCGACATGATCGAAATGGCAGTGAAGAAAGTGCTGAAAGACGGATACCGCACCGTGGATATTATGTCCGACGGAATGGTCCAGGTGGGAACCAAAGCGATGGGAGATCTGATCATCGAGAGGATATAAGACAATATGATATAAAGTGCCATAGGCATATAAAAAGCCTCCGGAATCCCGGAGGCATAGATAATATTTAGGAGGAAGTGCGATATGAGTAATACTTATACAAATGGAGAGAATTTTGCTCCTCAGAGATCGTTGTTTAATGCATTGGGTTATACCAAAGAAGAGATGGAAAAGCCGCTAGTCGGTATCGTCAGCTCATACAATGAAATCGTGCCGGGACACATGAACCTGGATAAGATCGTAGAAGCAGTAAAAATGGGAGTCGCTATGGCAGGCGGAACCCCGGTCGTCTTTCCGGCGATTGCAGTCTGTGACGGAATTGCCATGGGGCATATCGGAATGAAATATTCTCTTGTGACAAGGGATCTGATCGCTGATTCCACAGAGGCAATGGCACTGGCCCATCAGTTTGACGCCTTGGTCATGGTCCCCAACTGCGACAAAAATGTTCCGGGACTCTTGATGGCAGCGGCACGCGTCAATGTACCCACAGTGTTCGTCAGTGGCGGACCAATGCTCGCAGGACGTGTAAAGGGACAGAAAACCAGTCTGTCCAGCATGTTTGAGGCGGTGGGCTCCTATGCTGCCGGTTCTATCTCCAAGGAAGAACTGGATGAATTTGAAAACAAGGCATGTCCGACCTGCGGTTCCTGTTCCGGCATGTACACGGCAAATTCTATGAACTGCCTGACAGAAGTGCTGGGCATGGGACTGAAAGGAAACGGAACCATTCCGGCAGTATATTCAGAGAGAATCAAGCTCGCGAAGCATGCAGGAATGAAAGTTATGGAGCTTCTTGAAAAAAATATCCGCCCGAGAGACATCATGACCGAAAAGGCATTTTTGAATGCACTGACTGTGGATATGGCACTGGGATGCAGCACCAACAGTATGCTCCATCTGCCGGCCATCGCCCATGAAGCAGGCGTAGAACTGAACCTGGAGCTGGCAAACGAGATCAGTGCGAAGACACCAAATCTCTGCCATCTGGCTCCGGCAGGCCATACTTATATAGAAGATTTAAATGAGGCTGGCGGCGTTTACGCAGTTATGAATGAACTAAATAAGAAAGAACTGTTACATACAGATCTGATCACCGCAACCGGAAAAACGGTGGCAGAGAATATTGAAGGGTGTGTCAACAGAGATCCGGAAGTCATCCGTCCGGTGGAGAATCCATACAGCGAGACCGGCGGAATCGCAGTGCTTAAAGGAAATCTTGCACCGGATTCCGGTGTCGTAAAACGTTCTGCCGTGGCTCCGGAAATGTTAAAGATGGAAGGGCCTGCAAGAGTGTTCGACTGTGAGGAAGATGCCATCAAAGCGATCAAAGGCGGAGAGATCAATGCCGGAGATGTGGTAGTCATCCGCTATGAGGGACCGAAAGGCGGACCGGGAATGAGAGAGATGCTCAATCCGACCTCAGCCATCATGGGCATGGGACTCGGCTCCAGTGTGGCGCTTATCACAGACGGACGTTTTTCAGGGGCTTCCAGAGGCGCATGCATCGGACACGTTTCTCCGGAGGCAGCGGTCGGCGGACCGATCGCCCTTGTGGAAGAAGGAGATATGATCTCCATCGACATTAATGCAAATACACTGAATGTAAAAGTGTCTGACGAAGAGATGCAGAGACGAAGAGAAAACTGGGTGCCGAGAGAGCCGAAGATCACAACAGGATATCTGGCAAGATATGCGTCTCTTGTGACTTCCGGAAACCGCGGTGCCATCTTAGAAATCAATCAGGACAAATAGAGAGGTATTCTTATGAAGCAATTGACGGGATCACAGATTGTTTTAGAGTGCTTGAAAGAGCAGGGGGTCGATACGGTTTTCGGCTATCCGGGCGGTGCCATCTTAAATATCTATGATGAATTATATAAGCAGCAGGACTGCTTTAACCATATTCTTACCGGACATGAGCAGGGCGCTTCCCATGCGGCGGACGGTTATGCCAGATCCACCGGAAAGGTAGGCGTGTGTTTTGCAACTTCCGGTCCGGGAGCGACGAATATTGTTACGGGGATTGCAACCGCATATATGGATTCTATCCCTATGGTGGCGATTACATGTAATGTAGGAGTCAATCTTCTCGGAAAGGACAGCTTCCAGGAAGTAGACATTACAGGGATCACGCTTCCCATCACAAAACATAACTTTATTGTCAAGAATGTAGAAGACCTTGCAGACACGATCCGAAGGGCATTTAGGATTGCCCAGACCGGAAGAAAAGGGCCGGTCCTCATCGACATTCCGAAGGATGTGACGGCAGCAGTCACGAATTATAAAGAACACAAGCCAAAAGAAATCAAAAGAAAGATTGATAATATCAAAGAAATGGATATCCGGCAGGCCATTGAACTGATCGAATCGTCCAAAAAACCGTTTATACTTGTGGGCGGTGGAGCCGTGCTCTCGGACGCATCGGAAGAACTCAGAGAATTTGTAGAAAAAGTCCACGCTCCGGTTGCCGATACACTGATGGGCAAAGGCGCCTTTGACGGGACAGATGCCCTGTATACCGGCATGCTCGGCATGCACGGGACCAAAACGTCCAATCTGGGAGTCTCGGCCTGTGATCTGCTGATCGCCATCGGAACCAGATTCAGCGACAGAGTATTGGGCAATCCGGATTCTTTCGCAAAGAATGCAAAGATCCTGCAGATCGATATCGATCCTGCGGAGATCAATAAAAATATTATGGCACATACCCATATCATCGGTGATATCAAGGCGGTACTCACGATGGTAAACCGCAGGCTCGGACAGCAGAACCACAATACCTGGGTAAAGAATGTCATGGTGGATAAAGTAAATTATCCTTTGACCTATGACAAATCGAAGCTTTCCGGTCCTCAAATCGTAGAGGCGATCTACAATCGAACAAAAGGGGATGCGGTGATTGTTACCGAAGTGGGACAGCACCAGATGTGGGCAGCCCAATTCTATCAATATAAAAAGCCGAGGACATTCCTGACATCGGGGGGGCTTGGAACTATGGGATACGGTCTGGGAGCCAGCATAGGAGCAAAAGTGGGCAGCCCTGAAAAGACCGTTATTAATATCGCAGGAGACGGATGTTTCCGTATGAATTTAAATGAACTTGCAACGGCGACCAGATATAATATTCCGATCATTGAAGTGATCATCAACAACAGTGTGCTCGGAATGGTACGCCAGTGGCAGAATCTGTTTTATTCAGAGCATTATTCTTACACGACCTTCGAGGATCCGGTGGACTTTGTGAAGGTTGCGGAAGGTATGGGTGCGCTGGCGAAACGGGTGACGACTCTTGAAGAGTTCGAGTTTGCGTTCGAGGAGGCACTCGAAGCAGGAAGACCGGTTGTTCTGGACTGTCATGTGGATCTGGACGACAAAGTCTGGCCGATGGTGAATCCGGGAGCCGCAATCCAGGAAGCGTATACAAAAGAAGACTTGGAAAAAACAACAAAGTAAATTTGGAGGATTATGAAAATGGCAAGAGTGTATAACTTTTCAGCAGGTCCGGCAGTGCTGCCGGAAGAAGTGTTAAAGGAAGCAGCAGAGGAGATGCTGGACTACAAAGGCTGCGGCATGTCTGTAATGGAGATGAGCCACAGATCTAAAATGTTCTCTGACATCATCGAGACGGCGGAAGCTGACTTGAGAGAATTGATGAACATTCCTGACAACTATAAAGTATTGTTTTTGCAGGGAGGAGCTTCTTCACAGTTTTCTGCAATCCCGATGAACCTGATGAAAAACAAAGAGGCAGACTTCATTATTACGGGACAGTGGGCAAAGAAAGCATATAAGGAAGCCAGCCGATATGGAAAAGCAAACATCATCGCTTCATCTGAAGACAAGACTTTTACATATATTCCGGATTGCTCTGATCTGAACATTTCTGAAAATGCAGATTACGTGTATGTATGCTATAACAATACGATTTACGGAACTAAGTATCAGCAGGTGCCGGATACAAAAGGAAAGATCCTGGTTGCAGACATGTCTTCCTGTATTTTGTCTGAGCCGGTAAATGTGGAAGATTTTGGAGTCATCTACTTTGGAGTACAGAAAAATGTAGGACCTGCGGGAGTTGTAGTTGCAGTCATCCGGGAAGACCTGATTACGGACGATGTGCTTCCGGGAACACCGACTATGTTAAAGTGGAAGACTCAGGCAGATGCCAAATCTTTATATAATACGCCTCCGTGCTATGGAATTTATATCTGCGGAAAAGTATTCCAGTGGCTGAAAAAACAGGGCGGACTTGAAGCAATGAAAAAGCACAATGAAGAGAAAGCAAAGATCCTCTATGATTTCTTAGACCAGAGTGAAATGTTTAAGGGAACTGTCGTAAAAGAAGACCGTTCGCTCATGAACGTTCCGTTTGTCACTGGTGATGATGAGATGGATGCCAAGTTTGTCAAAGAGGCGAAGGAAGCCGGATTTGAAAACTTAAAGGGACACCGCACCGTCGGCGGAATGAGGGCAAGTATTTACAATGCAATGCCGAAAGAAGGCGTAGAGAAGTTAGTTGAGTTCATGAAAAAATTTGAAGAAGAAAACAAATAAGGAGTGTTGAAAATGTATACAGTAAAATGCTTAAACCCTATTTCAAACCGCGGTTTGGATTTATTTACAAGCGAGTTTGAGGTAATCGACGATTTAAACGCTGCCGATGCAGTTTTAGTCCGCAGTGCATCTATGCATGATCTGGAAGTGCCGGATTCTATGCTTGCAGTGGCACGTGCGGGAGCGGGAGTCAACAATATTCCGCTGAATGAATATGCTGAAAAAGGAATCACCGTTTTTAATACGCCGGGTGCCAATGCAAATGGTGTGAAAGAATTAGTAGTTGCAGGGCTTCTTTTGGCTTCCAGGGACATCATCGGCGGTGTGAACTGGGTAAAAGAGAATGCAAAAGAGGCAGATCTTGCAAAGATGATCGAGAAGAAGAAGAAAGAATTTGCAGGAAATGAGCTGAAAGGAAAGAGCATCGGTGTCATCGGGCTCGGAGCCATCGGTGTTCTGGTTGCAAATATCTGCAATCGTCTCGGCATGAATGTCTACGGATATGATCCGTATGTATCTGTACGTTCTGCATGGAGTCTGTCAAGAATGGTAAACCACAGCAGTTCCTTAGACGAAATCTATGAGAAATGTGATTTTCTGACCATCCATGTTCCGTATATGGAGAGCACAAAGGGAATGATTGGAAAAGAAGCTGTCCAGAAGATGAAAGACGGAGCGACCATCTTAAACTTTGCAAGAGGTGAGCTGGTGGACGATCAGGCGGTACTGGACGGACTCGCATCCAAGAAGATTAAACATTATGTGACAGACTTCCCGAATCCGGCAGTAGCAGCGGCAGACGGCGTGATTACGATCCCTCATCTCGGAGCTTCCACAGAAGAATCTGAAGAAAACTGTGCGGAGATGGCAGTCGATCAGCTGATGAACTATCTGGAAAAAGGAAACATTGTAAATTCTGTTAACTATCCAAACTGTGATTTGGGAGACATCGAGGCAGAATGCAGGATTACGGTTCATCACAAAAACCTTCCGAACATGATCGGACAGCTTACATCAGCTCTGGCAGAAGAAGGATATAATATTGAAAACATGCTCAACAAGTCCAAAAAAGATTATGCATATTCTATCTTTGATGTGGAGAAGCGTCCTTCAGAGAAAGTGCTTTCAAAAATGAAACAGATCGATGGTGTCATTCGTTTAAGAGTATTATAGAGGTGAAAAATATGAGTGAAAAATTAAGAGTCGGAATTCTTGGCGCTACCGGAATGGTAGGTCAGAGATTTATTTCCCTTCTGGAGAATCATCCCTGGTTTGAGGTGACTACGCTGGCAGCCAGTCCGAGATCTGCCGGAAAATCTTATGAAGAGGCAGTAGGCGGGCGCTGGAAAATGGACACCCCGATGCCGGAGGCAGTGAAGAAGCTTATTGTAAAAAATGTAAACGAAGTGGAAGAAGTAGCATCTGAAGTAGACTTTGTTTTCAGTGCGGTGGATATGTCAAAAGAAGAGATCAAGAAGATCGAAGAAGACTATGCGAAGACGGAGACACCGGTAGTTTCCAATAACAGTGCACACCGCTGGACGCCGGACGTACCGATGGTTGTGCCGGAAATCAATCCGGAACATTTTGATGTCATTGAAAGCCAGAAGAAACGTCTCGGCACAAAGAGAGGTTTTGTTGCCGTAAAGCCGAACTGTTCGATCCAGAGCTATGCACCGGTCCTCACCGCATGGAAGGAATTTGAGCCGTATGAAGTGGTAGCAACTACATATCAGGCGATTTCCGGGGCAGGAAAGAATTTTACAGACTGGCCTGAGATGGTTGGTAATATCATCCCGTTCATCGGCGGAGAAGAAGAGAAGAGTGAGCAGGAGCCGCTTCGTCTCTGGGGGCACATCGAAAATGGAGAGATAGTAAAGGCAGAGTCTCCGGTCATTACGACCCAGTGCATCCGTGTTCCGGTATTAAACGGGCATACTGCGGCAGTATTTGTGAAGTTTAAGAAGAACCCTACAAAAGAACAGCTGATTGAAAAGCTTGTAACATTTAAGGGGATTCCTCAGGAATTAAGTCTTCCGAGTGCGCCGAAACAGATGATCCAGTATTTAGAGGATGACAACCGCCCTCAGGTAAGCATGGACGTGGACTATGAGAACGGAATGGGCGTATCCATCGGACGTCTCAGAGAAGATACCGTCTATGACTATAAATTTGTAGGATTATCCCACAATACGGTCCGCGGAGCGGCCGGCGGAGCGGTTCTCTGTGCAGAGACTTTGAAAGCCAAGGGATTCATTGCAAAAAAATAAAAAGATGTAACGAACCAGCCATTAAACAGTTTAATGGCTGGTTTTTTCTTCCACAAATTACCTCGGCAGAGATGTTACAAATGTTACAAAAACAATTGTATTTGTTCACAATTTATATTATAATAAGATTGTTTCAATGTAAAAACATTTTACGGAGACAAAGGGAGAGACAGATGAGTAAGAAAAGGATAAGATGGGGGATTTTAGGACTGGTACTGGGTCTGGCAGTTGCTTTTCCGGCAGGAGGGAAATTAAAGGCCGCCATGACAGTTGTAGAAGTAAAAAAGACAGGACAGGTCGTCGATGAGTTTCAGGGAGTGAACGCGGTTTACCGTCCGGGAAAGTGGGACGGAAATGACAAGACTTATTCCTGTGCGGCCCTGGTTAAGAAATATTATCAGGCCAGATATGGATTTACACCGTACAATCTTTTTTCCGGAGCAACGCCGGAGGAGTATGAAAAAGGCGGTAAGTTCAAAAAGGTTTCTTCACCAAAGGTGGGAGATATCGCATCGGCAGGCACACACTGGGCTATTGTTCAGAATGTTTCCGGAAACAATGTCACATTGCTTGAGCAGAACTGGAAGTGGCAGGAAAAAGGCAGGACCTATGCCAAGGCGGACAGAGTCGTATCAAAGGGTGAGATGAAGTATTTCCGTTACTATGACAAAAGCGGCAGGGAAGTGTCAAACGGCAGCAGTCCGGTGGCATCATCTACGTCCAAACCAAGGACATTGAGTATTAACAAGACAAGCCTTTCGGTCAAAACCAGAGCTACTGCAGCCCTGAAGGCAACGATCGGCAATAAGAGGAGCGGAGATAAATTGATATTCTCTTCTTCCAATAAAAAGATTGCCACAGTCTCCTCAAAAGGAGTGATAACCGGAGTCAAAACGGGCACATGCTATGTAACGGTTAAAGTCAATGGAACCAGCCTTTCAAAGAAGTGCAAGGTCAAAGTATCCCTTGGTTCCAGAATCATAAAGCTGAACGCCAGCAGGCTGACACTGATGAAAGTAAAAAAATATCCTTTGAAAGGTGTCATTTATAATAAACGGTCCAAGGACAAACTGAAGTATAAGACAAGCAATAAAAAGATCGCCACAGTCTCTTCCAAGGGAGTTGTCAAAAAGAAGAAAAAAGGAAAGGCAACGATAACCGCATGGATTCCGGGTACATCCACGAAGAAAACATGCAAAGTTACCGTAAAATAGAGTACATAGGGAAACACGCACTGCGTGTTTCTTCTGTTTTAAAGCCGAAGATATAAAAAATACTTATAAATAACAGGAGAAGAACATAAGATGATAGCATCAAGCGTGAATTGGAATGTCGTATTGAATCATTATACAGATCAGATTTTAGATTTTGCACTGAATATATTGGTGGCACTGATCATTGTCGGTGTCGGGTTTAAGCTGAGCAAATGGCTGGTTTCTCTGTTTCGGAAAGGAATGGAGAAGCGGAAAGTAGATCTCGGAGTTGTAACCTTCAGCTGTTCCTTCCTGAAAATTGCCCTGAGGTGCATTGTCATATTCATGGCAGTAGAGCGTCTGGGAGTGAAGGGAACATCTATTGTGGCTCTGTTCGGATCAGCCGGTGTTGCCGTAGGTCTGGCCCTGCAGGGGAGTCTCTCCAATATTGCAGGAGGAGTTCTTCTGCTGATCCTGAAACCGTTCCAGGTGGGAGATTATATTGTGGTGGACGGCACAGGCTGTGAAGGTGAAGTGGCATCCATGGACATTTTCTACACAAAGCTCAAGACCGTGGACAATCGGGTCATCGTGATCCCAAACGGAACACTGAGCAACAGCAATTTGATTAATAACACAAAGCAGGACAGCAGACTGATTGATTTGAAGATTGGGATTGCCTATGACAGCGATATACAGAAAGTAAAAGAGACGATGCTCGGTGTGGCGAAAAAAGAGCATATGACCCAGGATGAAAATATTCAGGTATTTGTCAGTGATCTGGCCGACAGTTCCGTGATCATGGGGCTGAGGGCATGGGTATCTACGGAGGTGTATGTTTCCACTAAGTGGTCTTTGCTGGAGCATATCAAAGATGCATTTGACCGGGAAGGCATTGAAATACCTTACAATAAACTGGATGTCAATGTTACGGAAATAAAGGGAACAGATCGGGAACAGGCTACAGTATAGGGACGAAAATATCCATAAGAAATGGAGAAAATCTGCGGTTTACAGATTTTCTCCATTTCTTTTTTGAAACAAAAGATTGTTTACTTTCTCAGTGATCCAGATTTCACTTTCTGTGATTTCGATATCGTATCCGGCAATGACCTGCTGATCGAACCGGTGTATTATTTCATCAAACTCCGGAGCATTCTCCTTTTTCTTAGGAAACCGTATTTGGGTTTCAAAGCTGTCTGCAAACTGTAATCCTGTCAATTCGCCGAGTTTAAGCCACTCCTCTTTTGTATAGAACTTGATATGTCCGTCTTTTTTCATCTGCATATATGCATCCACAAACCGTTTGTCATCATTATCATTCGGAGCGGGATCGGCAAGAAATAATTTTCCGTTTGGTTTCAATACCCTGTTGATTTCATGGAAAGTATCGGCGATTTGCGGAAAATGATGCAGAGCGTACCGGGTAATAACCAGATCAAATGTCTCATCGGCAAAAGGGAAGGCAAGACCGTCATAACTTAAAAAAATCAGATTTCTTAAGCCCTCGGTTTCAGACCTTTTTCTGTTATGATTCAATGCGTTTTCCACGATGTCCAGTCCGGTAACTTCGGCTTCCGGATATTTCCCGGCAATGGGAAAAGCCAGATAGCCTGTCCCTGTGCCGAGATCAAGAACATTCATTCCAGGGCTTATATTCAGGAAATTTAGGATCAACTCCAGATGATTTTGGTCCTGAGTCTGTTCATTGTAAAAGGTTCCTGACTTAAAACTTTCTTCAAATCCTTTTTTTGTACGTTCTATGCTCTCATATGAATCACGTTTCACTGTATCTTCACCTCTGAAATTTCTTTAGCTGTTCCTGAATCTTTTCCTTTGTTCTCTTCAGCCAATAGAGGACCGAATTTTGTTTGACATACACAAGGATTCCGGCAACGAGCAGAAGGACTAGGGGCAGGAGGAATTTCAGTGCATTTAATAAGAAATGACCCGAAGTGCTTCCTTCATAGTTTACAGTAAAAGAATCGCCTGTGAGTTCTACCTTATGAATAGAAGCTATTGCCTCGTCTCCCTCCATCAGGGCGGAGATCGGTTTATCCGCTACGTTCTGTGCCATTTTAATGTTTTTGGAATGATCTGCGGTCACAGAAATATCAACAGAGGAATCTTTGCTCACGGAGGCAAAAGTGAAAGTGCCTTTGGCTTTCTTATTGTTCAGATGCAGTCTGAATTTTCCGGTATAGCCGGATGTCTGTCCGCGGAAAAGGGTCTTCTTGGTCTCATAGGAAGAAGAACTGCCCTTCCAGATCTTTTTCAAATCTGCATCGCATTGGTCTACGGTGCCTTTCTGTGTGAAAGAGAGGCGGTAGTCATCCTCTTTGTCCAGTGAAACATTGGAGACAGTACTGCCCATAAAGGCTTCTTTGAGTTTAGCAAGTTCCCGTTTGTTACAGACAGAAGAGAAAATAAAGCTGAAACTTCTTCGGATATCATTTTTATTTTTGTAAACTTCCGCAATCTCATACTTTCTCACCGGCTGTCCAAAGGAAGATGAGAAATTTACTTTCTTTTTGCCTGTTTTTCCGTCGATCAGAGTCTGTTCGCCGCTGCCGGAATAGGCGGCGTTGGAAATATGAGTGTAGGTGACGGGGACTTTTCCGGATTCGTCTGCAAAGTTTTTAAAATCTAATGTCTCTTCATAGTCCAGGAGGAATTCAAAGGGGCTGCCGCTCTTTGTCTCTACCCGGTATGTGCCTCTCGTATCTGATGTGTGAAGCACCTTTCGTGTGACGGCGCACAGATCGGAAAAATTATCTTTGGTAAAGGTGATGATCAGGGTTTTTCCGTCTTTTTCATTTTTCCAGCTTTTCTTATAAGAGGAGCCGGAAAAATAGCTGTTGACGGCAGATGAATGTTTTTCCAGGGTTTCTTTCGGCAGCCTGAAGGAAATCGTCCTTTTGAGTTTTCTGCTGCTTGTCTCCCGGGTTTTGATATCAATGGATGTGACAGGTACATAAGTCATTTCATCAATGCTGATCTTTTCATCTGTCTCGTATTTTTTTCCTGCGAACGTAAATTCTGTGCTCTTCAGGTTCCACAGGTCATTGACAGATTTCTGATCCACATACCCCTTCTCATAGAGAGCTGTATAGAGCCAGGACATCAGATCTTTCGTGGAGAAATTTTCTGAATAGCGAAGTCCCTTTGCAAACGGAGAATCTGCATAGCTGTAACTGATCTCCGGGGCAAAATTCAGCAGGGACTCGACTTTTTTTCTGTAATCTTTCAGGGAAGAAAAGTCCATGCGGAAGGTGTAGACCGTGTCGTCTTTTTCCGTGGTCTGCTTATAGACAAGGGCTTTCGGGCAGGCATCCCGTATGACCTTGTCTAAATCTTTTTTGGAACCGGAAAAATATCTTGCCAGATCGGCAGAACTGACCGTACAGGTCATGAGCCTGTGTCCGGAAAAATCTTTATTCAGTTCCATGCGGCTGTTCAGCTCGAGTCCGCATCCCCACAAAAAAATGAGAGAGAACAGCATAAGAGACAGCAAACATTTCTTTTTCATTTACAATTCCTTTAAATATGCTTCGTTTATTTTGATTACTTTTTTCATCGCATCCTGTCCCGGAGCTCCGATGGTATTTCGCTTTTCTACGCAGGTCTTCATGCTGATCGCATCATAAATATCTTCCGCAAAGGCAGGGCTGATCTCCTGATATTCCTCAAGAGAGAGCTCATCTAGGGAAATGCCTTTTTCAATACATAAAAGCACCAGCTGACCTACGATACCGTGAGCGTCCCGGAAAGGAACTCCGTGGTTTACCAGATAATCCGCTGCATCGGTGGCGTTGGTAAAGCCGTTCTTTGCGCTGTTTTCCATGCGGTCTTTATGAAACGTCATCGTCTTTATCATTCCTGTGAACAGGCTTAAACAGCCTTTTACCGTATCAATGGCATCGAAAGTATATTCTTTATCTTCCTGCATGTCTTTGTTATAGGCCAGCGGAATTCCCTTCATAGTCGTGAGGATGGAATTAAGAGCCGCATAGACACGGCCGGTCTTTCCGCGTACCAGCTCTGCGATATCCGGGTTTTTCTTCTGCGGCATAATGCTGCTTCCGGTACTGAAGCCATCGTCGATGGACACAAACTGGTATTCATTGGAGTTCCATATAATGATCTCTTCACTGAACCGGCTCAAATGCATCATAACAGTGGAAAGAGCAGATAATAGTTCTATGATATAATCCCGGTCGGAAACAGAATCCATGCTGTTTAAGGTTGGCCCGTAAAAGTCCAGAAGATCTGCGGTCATTTTTCTGTCCAGCGGATAGGTTGTCCCGGCGAGTGCTCCGGAACCTAACGGACAGTAATTCATTCTCTCATAGATATCGGTAAGGCGGGAGTAGTCCCTTTTGAACATCTCCATATAAGCGCCCGCGTGATGGGCAAGTGTCACCGGCTGTGCCTTTTGCAGATGGGTAAAGCCGGGCATAAATGTATCAAGATTGTCTTTCATGATCTGATGCAGATTTTCCATAAGATCCTTTAAAAGTTCCTTGAGAGAAGTGATTTCGTCTCTGGTATAAAGTTTCATGTCCAGAGCCACCTGATCGTTTCGGCTCCTTCCGGTGTGAAGCTTCTTTCCGGCATCGCCGATGCGGTCGATTAAATTGGCTTCCACAAAACTGTGAATGTCTTCATACTCACTTGTGATCTCAATGGTTCCTGACTCGATGTCTGAGAGGATACTGTTTAAACCGCCGACGATCTGGTCTCTCTCAGCCGCTGAGAGGACACCGATACTTTCAAGCATCGTAACGTGTGCAATGCTGCCCTCGATATCCTGACGGTAAAATTTCTGGTCAAATCCGATGGATGCATTGAAGTTGTAAACCAGCTGGTCGGTTTCCTTGGTGAACCTGCCACCCCATAATTGTGCCATATGTATTTCCTCATTTCTTATTATTTTGTCTTTTGATAAATTCTAACCATAATATTTTACACTATAAATGCAATATTTACTATATTTTTATTGGAAAAAGAGCGTATATCAAAACCCGGCATCGCACACAATATTTAAAAAACGGGTGAATAGAATGGAACGAAGATTAAAAATAGAAAAGCATTTAATTTTATTTGTTTTGGGCGGGATGGGATATTTCTTCCTGGAAGTTTTAGTGAGGGGATATTCCCATTATACGATGTTCCTGTGCGGAGGAGCCTGTTTTTTGTGCATCGGGCTTTTAAACGAGAGTGTAAAGATCAAGATGAGCTTTGTAAGCCAGATGGTTCTCTCTACGTTTATTATCACAGGGCTTGAGCTGATCACGGGGCTGATCGTTAACGTATGGCTTGGCTGGGATATTTGGGATTACTCTGATCTGCCATATAATTTTAAAGGGCAGATCTGCCTTTTGTACTCGGTGCTCTGGTTTTTTGCGTCCAGCGTGGCGATTGTCATGGATGATTTTTTAAGGTATAAACTGTTTCATGAAGAAAAACCTCATTACAAAATCCTTTGATTCTTTCCAGCAGTCAGAAGGAGGCTGTCTTGCCTTCTTCTGATCATATTTTGGGCAGACATCAGGCTCTTTTTATGATATTATTGTCAGGAAAGTATAGGCAGGGTGGAATTGCGGTGAACCGATTTCTTATCAAACTATAATAAAATCATAAGTATTTTCATAAGAATTAGCCAGAAAGAGTTTTATATAATGGTAGCTGCGAGGTGATTCTTATGAAAAAAATACCGACAGTACATAAAAAATTGGCAGCTGTCCTGCTGTTTGTCTTATTGGTGGGCTGTTTTCTGACGGGTGTTCTATATATATCCGGAAAAAAAACAGCCAAAAAATCTGTATATAAAAATGGAACGGTCCAATACAATATTTTCTATAATAACAAGGAAGAAATCAGACGGATGGTAAAGCAGGGCTTTGATCTGAATGACCCTGATCAATCTGCAGCCAATACCCCTCTGCTTATGGCGATTGATGCTCTCGACCGGAACCGGATGTACGGTATGGTGGAATTTTTGATCGGGCAGGGGGCAGAAGTGAATGCGGATTATTCTGCAGAAAATGATATTGTCTTTCGCCGCAGGACTCCGCTCTATGAGGCCATCTCCTTCGGAGACCGAAAGCTGCTCAGTCAGCTTTTGAAGGCCGGGGCAGATGCGGCTTATCAGGATAAAGACGGGACAACGCCGCTGATGTTTGCCTGCTATATGGCAAATGGAAACGTAGATCAAAACTCGGTGGATATCATCCGGAGTCTTCTGTATGCTGGTGCTGATCCGTCTGCCGTAAATAAAGACGGAAAAACAGCCGAGGACTATTTTGAAATGGGACGAAAGAACATAGAAGCCGAGATGAAAAACAGCCGCTTAACCGACGAAGAGAAGAAACAGAGCCGGCGGTATCTGGGAAAGATCCGGGTTCTGCTGGACCGTGCGGTCGTCAGCCGGCGATAGAAATGAGGATGGAAAATGAAAAAACAATTAGTAATCGCAGAGAAACCTTCGGTGGCAAGGGATATCGCCAGAGTTTTGGGATGCAGGCAGAAGGGATCTTCCTTTATGGAGGGGGATCAGTACATCGTGACCTGGGCACTGGGTCATCTGGTGACTCTGGCAGATCCGGAACAGTATGGGAATCAGTATAAGCAGTGGAGCATGGATACCCTTCCGATGATGCCAAAACAGTGGAAACTCGTGGTGATCGGGAAGACGTCCAGACAGTTTCAGTCTGTCAAAAAGCTGATCTTCAGGGAGGATGTGTCAGATATTATCATCGCGACAGATGCGGGGCGCGAGGGCGAACTGGTGGCCCGGTGGATTCTCTTAAAAGCAGGGAATAAAAAGCCGGTAAAACGGCTGTGGATTTCATCGGTCACGGACAAAGCTATCCGGGAGGGATTTTCGAGGCTGAAACCGGGAAAAGAATATGAAAACCTTTATCACGCGGCTGTGGCAAGGGCAGAGGCGGACTGGATGGTAGGAATCAATGCAACGAGGGCACTGACCTGCAAGTATAACGCCCAATTATCCTGCGGCAGGGTACAGACTCCTACGCTTGCCATGATCGCGGAAAGAGAAGAGGAGATCCGCAGTTTCCGGCCGAAGAACTTTTACGGACTGAAAGCTGTCAGCCATGGCCTGACATTTACGTGGAAAGAACATAAGTCAGGGAGCAGTCAGAGTTTTGACAGGGAAAGAATAGAAAAAATAAGGAAAGCGGCGGACGGAGCACCTCTACTTGTTCAGAGGGTATCAAAAAAGCCGAAGAAAACCTATGCGCCTGCCCTCTACAATCTGACAGACCTTCAGACTGACGCAAACAAACGATTCGGATTTTCTGCCAAGCAGACGCTGAATCTGATGCAGAGTCTCTATGAGCACCACAAGGTCCTGACTTATCCGAGGACGGATTCCAGATATCTGACTGCCGACATGGCAGATACCATAAAAGAGCGTCTGAAAGCCGTGAGTGTGGGCCCATACAAGCAGTGGACCGCAAAGCTTATGACAAAACCGGTCAAGGCCTCGGCTTCGTTTATCGATGACGGCAGGGTATCGGACCATCATGCTATCATTCCGACAGAACAGCCGGTATTTCTGAGTGATATGAGTTTTGAGGAGCGGAAGATATTTGATCTGGTAGTGAAACGTTTTCTCGCTGTTTTGTCACCGGCCTGTGAATATGAGCAGACGTCTGTTTCCGGAAAAATCCAGGGAGAGACATTTGAGGCAAGAGGAACGGTCATGGTCAAAGCCGGATGGAAAGATCTTTATCGGGAAGAGGACGACAAAGATGATTCCCTGCCTCAGGAAAAACTAAAAATCTTCAAAGAGGGTATGAATGTGAAGGTGAACTCTTTAAAGATCACGGAAGGGAAGACCAGTCCGCCTGCCCGGTATACGGAAGGAACCCTGATTTCCAAAATGGAGCGGCAGGGCCTGGGCACGGTGGCCACCAGAGCGGATATTATTGAAAAGCTGTTTTCCAGTTTCCTTCTTGAAAAGAATGGGAATGAAGTTACGGTTACTGCAAAGGCAAAGCAGCTCTTAAAGCTGGTTCCGGAGGACTTAAGAAAAGCAGAACTGACAGCCCAGTGGGAGCGCAGACTCACGGCGATTGCCGAGGGCAGGGAAGACGACAGAAAGTTCATGGGAGAAATCAGCGGTTATACGAGACAGATCATTGATGAGATCAAACATGCCGACGGAACATTCCGCCATGAAAATCTTACCCGGCAGAAGTGTCCGGAATGCGGAAAATTTATGCTGAAAGTAAAAGGGAAACACGGTACATTTCTCGTGTGTCAGGACCGGGAATGCGGATACAGAAAAACACTTTCAAGGACAACCAACGCCAGATGCCCTGTCTGCCATAAAAAGATGGAGATGGTCGGAGACGGAGATGCCCAGAAGTTTGTCTGTGTGTGCGGGCACAAAGAAAAACTCAGTGCCTTCAAAGAGCGGAAGAAAAAAGAGGGCGCCGGAGTCAGCAAAAAGGAAGTGAACCGGTATCTGAAAAAGCAGCAGAAAGAAGCACAGGAGCCGATCAATAACGCCTTTGCGGATGCATTAGCGAAGCTGAAACTTTAAAAACACAGCAAGGGGAGTGGTATGAAACAGAAGAGAAAAAGATGGAGCCGGTGGCTGAAACTGCTTTTGATCCTTATATTTGCAGGGATTCTGACTGCAGGAGGGATCAACTGGTTTATGATTCACCAGTCTAAAAAAGATATAGAAACAGCCCGTCAGCTGGCCTTGGAACAAAAAGGGAAAAAAGCAGATGCAGTTGTCGTGCTTGGGGCAAAAGTGAGAAAAGACGGCAGCATGTGCCTGATGCTGAAAGAACGTGTTGATTTAGGGATCCAGGCTTACAAACAGGGACTTGCGGACCGGATCATTATGAGCGGTGACCATGGGGCAGAAGGATATGATGAGGTCAGTACCATGAAAGCATATGCCATAAAACAGGGAATCCCGTCCGAACATATCTTTAAGGATCATGCAGGATTTTCTACCTATGAGACAATGTATCGGGCAAGAGACGTTTTTAAGGCGAAAAGTATTGTTGTGGTCACACAAAAGTATCATCTGTATCGTGCCGTCTATGATGCAAAAGCGCTGGGACTTGAGGTGAAAGGAATTTCCTGCGATAAGGCTGTCTATAAAGGAGACAAAGCAAGAAAATTCCGGGAAGCCATTGCAAGGATCAAGGATTTTGGATATACCGCAGTAAAACCGAAACCTAAGTATTTAGGAAAAGCAGTTCCGGTCAGCGGAAATGGAAATACAACGGATTAGAAAACTGCCGGGCAGCTGAAAATATACAGCTGCCCGGCAGTTTTCTAATCATCATTATTTACTTTGTACTGGCAATTAATCAGCAAGTCCCTGGTCTTTTAATGCCCTTACTTTCATTGACAGGCCGAACAGACGGATGAATCCTTCTGCGTCGTGGTGGTCATAAAGGTCACCTGTTGTAAAGCTAGCCAGTGATTCGCTGTAAAGAGTATGAGGAGAGGAAGTACCCGCTTTGATGATATTTCCTTTGTAAAGCTTGAATTTTACTTCTCCGGTCACGTCTTTATCGACGGTCTCGATGAAAGACTGTAAGCCTTCTCTCAGAGGACAGAACCATTTTCCTTCATAGACAAGATCGGCAAATTTACCAGCAACGATTTTCTTGAACGCCATAGTATCACGGTCCAGTACAAGTTCTTCTAACTGCTGATGAGCTTCCATCAAAATTGTTCCGCCTGGAGTCTCATAGACACCGCGGGATTTCATGCCGACTACACGGTTTTCAACGATATCGATGATACCGATGCCGTGTTTTCCGCCTAATTCATTTAATTTACGGATGATATCGGAAGCCTTCATCTTTTCTCCGTTAACGGATACCGGAGCGCCGGATTCAAATCCGATCGTTACATATTCTCCTTCTTCCGGAGCCTGTTCCGGAGAATTTCCCAATACAAGCAAGTGATTGTAGTCGGGCTCTACCGCCGGGTCTTCTAATTCCAGGCCTTCATGGCTGATGTGCCATAAGTTCCGGTCACGGCTGTAACTGTTTTCTGCAGAGAACGGAAGGTCAATACCGTGGTCTTTGCAGTACTGGATCTCATCTTCACGGGAATCCATCTTCCATGTGTCCAGCTCACGCCATGGGGCGATGATCTTGATGTCCGGAGCCAGTGCCATGATGGATAACTCAAAACGGATCTGGTCGTTTCCTTTACCGGTAGCGCCGTGGCAGATCGCAACAGCACCTTCTTTTCTCGCAACTTCCACGAGTTTTTTAGCGATAACCGGACGGGCGAAGGATGTACCTAATAAATATTTGTTTTCGTAAACCGCATCGGCTTTGACCGTTGGGATCACATAGTCGTCAACGAATTCGTCAACAACATCTTCTATATATAACCTTGTGGCTCCGGAAAGCTTTGCCCGCTCTTCCAGACCGTCTAATTCATTTCCCTGTCCGACATCCACGCAGCAGCAGATGACTTCATAATCATAGTTTTCTTTTAACCATGGAATAATCGCGGTGGTGTCCAGCCCGCCGGAGTATGCCAAAACAACTTTTTCTTTCATTCTTGTTCCTCCTCATATAGTTCATACCATCAGATTTTTATCTGTGTTCTATCCAATAATATACGGGATAACAGGAGAAGATGCAAGGACTTTTTCATATAATAATGCATAAAATTTCAAAATAAATGAATATACACAGCAATAAATGAATAAATATTCATAATCCTTTTACGGTGAAAAGATTTAAAAACTCTGATTTATCGGTAAAAAAGGTGTTGCATATTACATTACAGAGATGTATAATTATAAACAATTCGTAAACGCAGGAAAAGAGGAGAATTTTATGATAAAAGCAGGAATTATAGGATCTACGGGTTATGCCGGACAGGAACTGGTCCGTCTGCTGATGCAGCACAAGGATGCAGAGATTGTTTGGTACGGCTCCAGAAGCTACATAGATCAAAAGTATTATGAGGTCTTCCATAATATGTTCGAGATCGTGGATGCCGACTGTATGGATGACAATATGGATGAACTGGCAGAGAAAGCGGATGTGATTTTTACGGCGACCCCGCAGGGATTGTGCAGTTCCCTCGTCTCAGAAGAAGTTTTGTCTAAGACAAAGATCATTGATTTAAGTGCAGACTTCAGAATCAAGGACGCCGACCGATATGAAGAGTGGTATGGGATCAGGCACCCCAGCAGGGAATTTATAAAAGAAGCAGTCTACGGCCTGTGTGAGATCAACAGGGAAGATGTAAAGAAAGCCAGACTGATCGCCAACCCGGGCTGTTATCCGACTTGTTCTATTTTATCCATTTATCCGCTGGCAAAAGAGGGACTGATCGATATGAATACCGTCATCATCGATGCCAAGTCCGGAACCTCCGGGGCGGGAAGGGGCGCAAAGGTCAACAACCTGTACTGTGAAGTCAATGAAAACATCAAAGCCTATGGAGTGGCATCCCACAGGCACACGCCGGAGATCGAGGATCAGCTCGGCTATGCGTGCGGACAGCCGGTGGTACTGAATTTCACTCCGCACCTGGTTCCGATGAACCGGGGAATCCTGGTGACAGCCTACGCTTCCTTAAAAGAAGAAGTTACATATGAACAGGTAAAAGATATTTACGATTCCTATTATAAAGAAGAAACATTTGTCAGAGTGCTTCCCGAGGGCGTATGTCCGGAGACCAGATGGGTAGAGGGCAGCAATTATGTAGATGTGAATTTTAAGATTGATCCGAGAACGAACCGGGTGATCATGATGGGTGCTATGGATAATCTGGTGAAAGGAGCGGCTGGTCAGGCGGTCCAGAATATGAACCTGATGTTCGGACTCGATGAGACAGAGGGGCTTAATCTGGTTCCAATGTTCCCGTAGGAGATGGAAAAGGAGATATATTTATGAAGATATTAGACGGAGGGGTGACATCCCCGAAAGGTTTTTTGGCAGCAGGACTTCGTGCAGGAATTAAGCCCGGAAAAACCAACAAAGACATGGCTATGATTTTAAGTGAAGAGCCCGCGGCTGTGGCAGGGACATTTACGAGAAATGTTGTGAAGGCAGCTCCGGTGCTCTGGGGACAAAAACTGGTGAAGGACCAGGAGACGGTCCGG
The DNA here is from genome assembly GCF_014467075.1 of Anaerostipes caccae L1-92. Taxonomy (NCBI): domain Bacteria; kingdom Bacillati; phylum Bacillota; class Clostridia; order Lachnospirales; family Lachnospiraceae; genus Anaerostipes; species Anaerostipes caccae. The sequence goes on along the minus strand of NZ_AP023027.1, from coordinate 2,043,333 downwards.
GCAGTGGTTATCAATACGGGGATCGCAAATGCCTGTACCGGTGAAAAAGGTTATGACAATACGGTCAGGACAGCGGAAATGGCAGCGTCAGAGCTCGGTGTTTTAAAAGAAGAAGTTTTAGTGAGCTCTACCGGAGTGATCGGTCAGCAGCTTCCGATGGAAGCCATCGAAAAGGGAATCAGGCTTTTGGTTCCTGAGTTAAGGCATGACCGGCAGAGCAGCCGGGATGCGGCGGAGGCGATCCTCACCACCGATACGAAGACAAAAGAGGCAGCAGTTTCCGTGGAACTCTCAGGCACGGAGGTGACCGTTGGGGGCATCTGCAAGGGCTCCGGCATGATCCATCCCAACATGGGAACCATGCTCGGTTTTATCACCACAGACACCGCCATCGAAAAGACATTGCTGTTAGAACTCCAGAGAGAACTGATTGAGGATACTTTCAACATGATTTCTGTGGACGGAGATACGTCCACCAATGACACCGTATTTGTGCTGGCAAACGGAATGGCCGGAAACACAAGGATCACAGAGAAAAATGAGGACTATGAGACTTTTAAAAAGGCCCTGCTCTATGTAAACCGGGAGCTTGCCAAAAAGATTGCCGGAGACGGTGAGGGCTGTACAAAGTTATTTGAAGTTCAGGTACACCATGCACCGGATAAGGCTTGTGCCAAAACCCTGAGCAAGGCAGTAGTCACATCCAGCCTCACAAAGGCGGCCATTTACGGAAAAGACGCAAACTGGGGAAGAATCCTCTGTGCCATGGGATATTCGGGAGCGGCGTTTGACCCGCTGAAAGTGGATATCTCATTTGAGAGCAAAAAAGGAAGTCTTGCCATCGTAAAGGATGGGGTTGCCACAGATTATTCGGAAGATGCGGCTACGGAAATTTTATCCGAAGATGCAGTGACAGCGGTGATCGACATCCGCAGCGGAGAAGAGGCGGCCACGGCGTGGGGCTGTGACCTGACCCATGAATATGTATCTATCAACGCAGATTACAGGAGTTAAGGAGAGAAATTATGGACGAAAAGATGTTGGAAGAAGAATCATTAAAAGCAAAGGTGTTGATCGAAGCTCTGCCTTATATCCGTTATTTCAGCGGAAAATATGTGGTTGTCAAATATGGCGGAAGCGCCATGCTGGACGCAGATCTGCAGAAAAATGTGATCCGGGACGTGGCCCTTTTAAAATTGATCGGTATGAAGCCGATCATCGTACACGGCGGCGGCAAAGAGATCAGCAAGTGGGTGAAGCTTTCCGGAAAGGAACCTGAATTTTACAATGGACTCCGTGTCACAGACAAAGATACGATGGAGATCGCTGAGATGGTGCTGTTTAAGGTGAACCAGGAACTGGTTGCCATGATGGCCCAGCAGGGCATTAAGGCCGTCGGACTTTCCGGAAAAGACGCGGAGATGATGAAGGTTGAAAAAAAGGAAGTTCTGGGGAAAGATCTCGGCTATGTGGGAAATGTAACAGAAGTCAATACAGACCTTTTAGAGGCGCTCATTGAGGACGATTTTGTTCCGGTGATCTCTCCCATCGGACTTGGGGAGGATTACGAGGGCTATAACATCAATGCGGATGACACGGCCTGTGCCATTGCTTCTGCTTTGAACGCAGAGAAGCTGGTTTTCCTTACGGATATTGAGGGGGTTTTCATTGACCCTGAAGATAAGAGCACACTGATCTCTGAAATGGATTTGACCCAGGCCCATGAATTCGTAGACAAAGGAGTCGTTGGCGGGGGCATGCTTCCGAAGCTTAAAAACTGTATTGAGGCCATCGAAAACGGTGTTGCAAGAGTGCATATTCTGGACGGACGCCTGGATCACTGTCTGCTGCTTGAGTTCTTTACACAAAAAGGTATCGGAACGGCGATCTTAAAAGATCCGATTTTTTAGGAGGAGAACATGAATCATTTTATAGAAGACGGAGAAGCATACATATTAAAGACTTACAACCGTTTTCCCGTGGTTTTAGACCGCGGGGACGGCGTAAACTTATATGATACCGACGGGAAAGAATATCTGGATTTTGGGGCAGGGATCGCTGTTTTCGCATTGGGGTACGGAAACAGGGAATACAATGATGCTTTGAAAGTCCAGATCGACAAACTGATCCATACGTCGAACCTGTATTACAATGTGCCCTCGATTGAGGCTGCAAAAAAAATCGTGGAAGCCGCGAAGATGAAAAGAGTATTCTTTACCAACAGCGGTACAGAGGCCATCGAGGGAGCGCTGAAAGTCGCAAGGAAATACAAATATCAGGAGGACCCGGACAAGGAATATGAATTCATTGCAATGAAGCAGTCCTTCCACGGCAGAAGCCAGGGGGCCCTGTCTGTGACAGGCAATGAAAAGTATCAGGAAGGCTTTGTGCCGAAGGAATTCCGTGCGGTGTTTGCCGAATTCAATGATCTTTCCGATGTGGCTTCCAAGGTGACGGATAAGACCTGCGGCATCATCTGCGAGGTGGTACAGGGAGAAGGAGGCATTTATCCTGCCGACCCTGAATTTTTAAAGGGTTTAAGGGAACTCTGTGATGAGCATGACCTTCTGCTGATCTTTGACGAGATCCAGTGCGGCATGGGACGGTGCGGTTCTATGTTTGCCCATGATCTCTATGGAGTAAAACCGGACATACTGACCCTTGCCAAGGCCCTTGGATGCGGTATTCCTGTGGGTGCATTTGTCGCAGGTGAAAAAGCAGACGGGGTTTTAGTGCCCGGAGACCACGGAACGACTTATGGGGGGAATCCTCTGGCGGGAGCAGCGGTTAATGCTGTCTTTGACCAGTTTGAAAAGCTTGATCTGGTCGCACATGTCCGGGAAGTGGGCGGCTATCTGTGGGACAAACTCGAAGAACTGAAAAATGAGTTCAGTTTTATCACTGCCCACAGAGGCATCGGACTGATGCAGGGACTGGAGTTTTCGGAAGAGAAACAGGCCGGGCAGATTGTATCGAAGGCTCTGTCCAACGGACTGATTCTTATCTCTGCCGGAAACAATGTTTTGAGGTTTGTACCGCCCCTTGTCATTGAAAAGGAACATGTGGATATGATGACTGAAAAGCTCAGAGCCTCTTTTTAAATGTATAATCAAAAACTTCCAGGGATAAACTATGGGTAACAAATCTTTGGAGGTTTTTTTATGATTGGATTTATAATAGCATTAGTATCAGGTGCCCTGATGAGTATTCAGGGTGTATTTAACACCGAAGTTTCAAAGCAGACCGGATTGTGGACAGCCAGTTCTTTCGTGCAGTTTACCGGACTGCTGACCTGCCTTGCCGTCTGGATCTTTGCGGAAAGGGATCAGAGTTTTTTAAGTCTCATGAAAGTGTCGCCGAAATATGTGCTCCTGGGAGGAGTCATGGGTGCGGGCATTACCTTTACGGTGATCAAGAGCATCGGTTTACTCGGACCGGCAAAATCTGCCATGCTGATTGTGGCTGCACAGCTGATTGTCTCATACCTGATCGAGGTTTTCGGACTGTTTGGGGTCGAAAAAACAGGGTTTCAGTGGATGAAGCTTGCGGGCGTCGTATTGTTTGTTGCAGGCATCTTAATTTTTAAATGGAAATCATAGGGCTCTCCTGAAAGATGTCCTTGTAAAAATGAGGCAGATTAGTTACAATAGCAATAGAGATTTTACGCATGGTTAGATGGCGCTTTGTACAGTTAAGGAGGTCCTTAGATTGTATAGAGCAAAAAAGTTATGTATGACCGGTATTCTGCTTCTGACATTCTGCATCGCGGGATGTGCACAGAAGTCCGGAATGGAGATAAATGATGGGTCCGAGCCCCAAAGAACCGAAAAAGCTTCTGAGAAGGAGAAGATCTGCGTCTATGTCTGCGGCAGCGTGAAGAAACCTGGAGTTTATGAACTTCCGGAGGACGCAAGGATTGTCTCCGCCATCGCTTTGGCAGGAGGATTTACGAAGGATGCCTCAGCCGCAGGTGTCAATCAGGCAGAACGGATCAAAGACGGGCAGCAGATTTACGTGCCTTCGAAAAAGGAAGCCGGGAAGAAGGAAGATACATCTTCACCGACTGGAGGTTCCGGGACTCAGGACAAAAGGGTGAACTTAAACAGTGCATCCAGAGAAGAGCTGATGACCCTTACAGGGATCGGAGAGGCCAAAGCTTCCGACATTATTTCTTACAGAGAAGAAAACGGAGGCTTTGAAAAGCCGGAGGATATCATGAAGATCCGGGGAATCAAACAGGGCATCTACCGTAAAATCAAAGACATGATAACAGTTTAGTTTGAGGTGAAAATATGAAAAAGGTACTGGTTGTTGATGACGAAAAATTGATAGTAAAAGGAATCAAGTTCAGCCTTGAGCAGGATGAGATGGAGGTAGACTGTGCCTATGACGGAGAGGAAGCCCTGGGACTTGCAAAGGAAAATCAATACGATATCATCCTTCTGGATGTGATGCTTCCTAAGCTTACGGGATATGAAGTGTGTCAGGCCATCAGGGAGTTTTCGACCGTACCGATTATCATGCTGACAGCAAAGGGCGACGACATGGATAAGATCCTCGGACTTGAGTACGGCGCGGATGATTACGTAACCAAGCCGTTTAATATTCTGGAAGTGAAGGCGCGGATCAAGGCCATTTTAAGGAGAAGTGTCAGCCACGCTGCTCCGGCAGAGACACCGAAGGTGATCGAGAGCCGCGGATTAAAGATTGATTGTGACAGCCGCAGAGTCCATATCAACGGCAAAGAGGTTAACTTGACGGCGAAAGAGTTTGACTTGCTGGAACTGCTCGTGTTCCATCCGAATAAAGTATACAGCAGAGAAGATTTGCTGAACACTGTTTGGGGGTATGATTATCCGGGTGATGCCAGGACCGTGGATGTCCATATCAGGCGTCTGCGTGAAAAAATCGAAGTAAATCCGGGAGTTCCAGACTATGTACATACTAAATGGGGGGTAGGTTATTATTTCCAAGCATAAGAAGGACAGATTCTCCTACTTTAAGAGCATGCAGTTCCTCATTTTTATGTCAGTGCTGGTGATCACGGTATTCGTGGTGGTGCTGTTCAGCAAGCTTTTAAACGACTCCTACAGCGAGAAGGCAGAACAGCAGAAGATCGATGGAATTGTAAGCCAGTGTCAGTGGCTGGCTGGTCAGGTTGTCGGAGTGGATTTTTTGATTGATGACAGCTCCAACTCTATTTCCAACCAGACCAATGAACTGGCGGCGGGCCTGCATGGACGGATTATTGTCGTAAAGAGTAATTATAAAATAGTAAAAGACACAATGACAGATTATCAGGATAAGTTTTATATCTCTGACGAACTGCTGAACGTCATGAAAGGAAATAAGAAACGCATTGTCTCCGAGGTGGGCAGCAATGTAGAGATCATGATTCCGATCATGAACAAAGGGAACAGGAAAAAGAAGGTACTGGGAAGTGTCATCGCAACGATTCCGAAGAGCGATATTGTCGCTGTGTCCAATGAGATGAAGCAGCAGAGGAATATGCTGGTGGTGGCGTTTATCATCTGCGGTATGTCCGCCGGGGCGCTGCTGAGCTACTGGCTTACAAAAGACTACCGTAAGATTCAAAAGGATCTGGATTTTATTTCTTCCGGACATGAAGATGAGATGATCAGCGTCGTGGGATGCACCGAAGTTAAAAACATGGTTACGGCCATGAATGAGATTCTTGCCAAGGCACAGGTTCTTGAGAATTCACGTCAGGAATTTGTTTCCAACGTTTCTCATGAACTGAAGACGCCTATGACTTCCATGAAAGTTCTGGCCGATTCCCTTCTTCAGCAGGGAGAGACGGTGCCGGCGGAACTCTACCGTGAATTTATGAATGATATTGTGGCTGAGATCGACCGGGAGAATGTAATCATATCGGACCTTTTATCTCTGGTTAAACTGGATAAAAAGGCAGCTAAGCTGGAGATTTCCAGCGTCAATATCAATGAACTGCTGGAGATGATCATGAAGCGGCTGAAACCGATTGCAGGGCAGAGGAACATTGAGCTGATTCTGGAATCTTTCCGTCCGGTAACGGCCGAGATCGATGAGGTAAAGCTGACCCTGGCGCTCTCCAACCTGATTGAGAATGCAATCAAGTATAACCAGGACGACGGATGGGTGAGAGTGTCTTTAAATGCCGACCACAAATATTTTTATGTGAAGGTAGCGGATTCAGGCGTCGGCATCCCGGAAGACTGTCAGGGACAGGTGTTTGAGCGGTTCTACCGGGTAGACAAGGCCAGATCCAGAGAGACCGGAGGAACCGGTCTGGGACTTGCTATTACCAAAAATGCAGTTCTTGTCCATAACGGTGAAATCAAGCTGTACAGCAAAGAGGGAGAGGGCACTACATTTACAGTCCGAATTCCGCTCAAATATCAGGCATAAGGAGGGATACGGCGGTGAGAAAACGAACGATTTTATTATGTATCCTTCTGACGCTTTTCAGTGTGCTCATTTTCTGTGCGGGCTGTTCAAAGAAAGATGATGAGGATACACAGTCAAAAGACGGGACAGGAATTTACTACACGAACAAAACATACACGAAGCTGATCCGAAAGGACAAAGACATCGATGTCCAAATGAACAGTCAGCTGGGAGCAGAGGAACTTTTGGACGAGATGTCCAGGGTCGGCAGGAACAGCAAGTATAAGACAGCCATTCCGGAAGATATCAACATCAGCAATGTGACTGTTTCCAACAATATTGCCTACGTGGATTTTTCGGTTGGATATAAGAAGATTGAACCGAATGAAGATGTCATCTGCAAAGCTGCCATCGTCTATACGCTGACACAGCTGAAAGGGGTCGGATATGTGGAATTTACTGTTTCCGGGCGTCCGATCATTGATACAGACGGCAAACTGATCGGCGCGCTGAACCGGGACAGCTTTATATTCGGAGAACTTCCGATGGAGTAAAAATGAATAACAGACCATTTCTTGCAGTATTTGCAGGCTGTTGGCTTGGAGAAATCACAGCATGTCATGATGTTCGGATGGTTTTCGCAGCGCTTCTCTTTTCAGGGATATTTGTGCTCTTTTTTAAGAAACAAATTTCTGGATGGAGAAGGGCTGTTTTATTTTTCTTTGCAGGCTTTCTTGCGGGAGCACTTATGTTTGTTTATCAGAACAAAAGGTTCACCCGGCAGGAAAATGTGTTAAGAGGCTCTGAACAGGTAAGAGCGGCGGGAACCGCAGAGTGGAAAGGGAGGACAAAGAAGAAAGAATTTCTGCTTTTATCCCATGTATATCTGCCGGACCGGCATCTATATCTGGACGGGGACGTGATGGTCTATGACGATGACTTTGGCCATATACTGCCGGGAAATAAAGTTGTACTGACGGGAGAGCTTCTGCCTCATGAAGGGCCGTCCAATCTGGGAGAGAACGATATGAGGATCTATTATCTCTCCAGGAATATCGGATTTACGATGTTTCCGGATAAGAAGGAAATTTTGGGGCAGGAGAAAAAGTTTTGGAAGAGCAGGTTGTTCTCTTTACGGAACCGTATGTCAAAAAATCTTTCCTTGCAGTATGACGAAAAGATACGGCCCATGTTTGAGGCTATGATCCTGGGTGACAAGACGGGGATTTCCAAAGATTTGAAAGACACCTTTACCCAAAGCGGGATCGTTCATATCCTGGCTATTTCCGGCCTGCACATTTCGCTGGCAGGCGCAGGGATTTACCGCAGACTGAGAGGGGCCGGGGTTCCTGTCTGTCTGTCCGGTGCAGCCGGGCTGACCTTTGCTTTGTCTTACTGTGTCATGACCGGCATGACCGGTTCATCGAAAAGAGCCCTGTTCATGTTTTTTTTCTTCGTGCTGTCCCAGGTATGCGGACGCTCTTATGATCTGCTGTCATCCGGCGGAGCGGCAGGGCTTCTGCTTTTGCTGGAAAGTCCGTTCAGATGTTTGGATGCAGGTTTTTTGATGTCCATGGGAGCGGTGATGGCCGCCGGTATTTACCGGGAAGTGCTGCCGGCAGGAAAACAGAAAACTTTCAGGGACAGACAGATCAGGCGATTTGTCTTCTGTATCGTGGTCCAGATCATTATGACGCCGGTTCTCTTATATTTTCAGTATGAATGCTATCCTTTATCTTTTATATTTAACTTTTTGATGCTTCCTCTCGTGACAGCGGGTTTTACGGCAGGATTCCTGAGTGCTTTTCTGCCGGTTTTCCTGTTTTCTGTCCCTGCGTCTGCTTTGTTTTCGCTTGTTGTGGCAGGGACAAGTCTGTCCCGCCGCCTGCCGGTTCAGAATCTCGTCCTTGGAAAACCTTCTTTCTTGTGGATCATCGTATTTTATATGGGACTCTGTCTGCTTTATAAGACTTTGAAGAAGAGCTCTTACCATAAATATGCCTGCCTGCTGGCATGCGGCTGCTTTTTGATCTTGGGAGTGCAGAAAAAGCAGGATAAGATTTCTTTTCTGGATGTGGGACAGGGAGACTGCATCGCCCTGTCGTTAAACCGGCAGGATATGATTCTGGTGGACGGCGGAAGTTCCTCCAAACAAGATGTGGGACAGTATATCATAGCACCCTATGTAAAATCACAGGGATATCAGGCGGTCAGCGCAGCAGTCATCACCCACCTGGATTCTGACCATTATTCGGGTATCAGAGAACTTCTGCCGTCGGGGATGATCAGGCGCCTTTATCTGCCCCGGGTAAAAAAAGATCATGCATATATGGAAATAGAAAAGGAAGCCCGACAATATCACGTTTCGGTCAGTTATCTGTCCATGGGGAGTAAGTTTTCAGGGACTGACTGGTCTATGGAATGTCTGCACCCCGGGCCGGATACCGGGCTGGAGAAAAATGCCGCTTCCCTTGTGTTTCGGCTGAAGGTACGGGGTTTGAGTGTTCTTCTGACAGGAGACCTGGAGAACGAGGGGGAAGAGATGCTTGTGCAGAGCGGGATACAGCATGCTGACATATTGAAGGTGGGACATCACGGATCTAAAAACGGCACAGGAGAGGAGCTGCTCCGTCAGCTCAGGCCAAAGATTGCCATCGTTTCCGCGGGGAAAAAGAACCGATACGGGCATCCCCACCGGGAGACGGTCAGAAGGCTGAACGATTCGGGGTGCAGTATCTATGAGACTTCCAGATCAGGAATGCTCTGGTTTTCCATGGAAAGAAAGCGGTGGTATTTAAATCCCAAACTTGATATAATGAAACAATGATGAAAAAGAAGAAAATAGCAGGTATTGTCCCATGTGCAGGGCTATCGAGGAGGATGGGGGCGTTTAAGCCGCTGCTTCCGTTTGGTGACGGAACCATCATAAGCGGTACGGTCAAAAGCCTTTTGAATGCCGGTGTCAGCAAGGTCATCGTGGTGGCAGGATACCGCGCAGATGAAATTGAAGAAGAACTGGCTTCTATGAGCGGGACAGAGATCATACATAATGACAATTTTGAGCACGGAGATATGATGGAATCCGTTCAGGTGGGGATAGCCAGGGCTCTGGCCTTTGACGGCATCACGGTGGTGCCGGGGGATATGCCGATGATTGCACAAAACACATATCAGAAGCTTTTTACATGGCTCGAAGCCTCAGAGGCCTCGGTCGTTATTCCGTCCAGAAACGGTCAGAGAATTCATCCTCCGGTGATTTCGAAGGAGTGTTTTCCATATCTTTTAAGATTCAGAGAAGGAGGAGGTCTCAGGCGGGCACTGCTCCATTTCCTGGAATCTACGGTTTTGGTTACGGTGGATGACGATCCCGGGTGCATGATGGATACGGATACACCGCAGGATTATGTGAGACTGATGGAATATTACGGCAGAGTGAGGAAAAGGCATGGAATTTCGGCAGATTGAAGCTTTTATAAATGTAGTAAAGTATCAGAGTTTTTCTAAGGCGGCAAAGATTATGTTTCTTTCCCAGCCCACAGTCAGTGCCCATGTGGTTTCGCTGGAACAGGAATTATCCTGCCGTCTGTTTAACCGGACGACGAAACGGGTGGAAGTCACGGCAGATGGGGAGAGATTATATGAGTATGCCAGGAAAATGCTGGAGTTAAGAGATCAAGTATATGATGAATTCATCCGGCCGAAAGGAGAGAGGCCTTCTCTCGTACTTGCCGGGGATTCGATTGCTCTCCAGTATGTCCTGCCTGATATCTTAAAGGATTTTAAGCAGCTCCACAGGGAGGCTGACATATCTCTTGTCCAGAAGAACAGTGTGGATACGGTCAAGATGTTACTTAAAAAAGAAGCTGATCTCGGATTTCTGGGGAAACATGAAAATGTGCCGGAACTTACCTTTATCCCTTACGGGACCGATCAGCAGGTGGTAATTGCGCCAAATCAGGAAAAGTACAGGAATCTGCTGGAAAATGGCTATTCGTTTCAGGAACTGCTCAGTGAACCTTTTATTTTAAGAGAACTCACAGATGATACGGAGGAAGATGAAGACCGATTTTTAGAAGAACAAGGTGTTGATTTGAGTAAGCTTCATGTGGCTGCAAAAATCCATGATAAGGAGATCATGAAACGTTCCGTCAGTATGGGAATGGGCATCGCCGTCATGCCGCTGAAAGCGGTGGAAGAAGAGGCAAAAAGGGGAAAGCTGCTGATGTTTCATCTGGACCCCGGGAAAGCCGGGAGAACCCTTTACCTGGCTTTCCGCAAAGAAGATGAAGAGCAGACCATGATTTTAGATTTTACGGCTCTGTGCAGAAAATATAATGGAAGAGAAAGGCTTTGATGATGAAAAGAGTTTTACAGCATATAAAAGAACAGAAGTATCAGAATCTATATTTATTTTATGGAAAAGAAAAATATCTGGTGGCCCAGACGCGGGATAAGTTAAAAGAGGCGCTGATTCCATCCGGGGATACGATGAATTACTCCTATTTTGAGGGAAAAAAGACGGACATTCCGGAAATTTTAGAACTGATACAAACCATGCCATTTTTTAATGATTACCGTCTTTTGGTGCTGGATCAGACAGAACTTGGGAAGAAAAGCAATGATGATTTTTTAAATGCGCTCAAGGAAATGCCGGAGACCACCATCCTTTTGATCATTGAAGATGATGTGGACAAAAGGTCAAAAATCTACAAATACATTAACAAAGAAGGATGTGCGGTGTCTTTTGAGACGCCGAAGGAAAAGGACCTGGTCCTGTGGGTTGCGCAGATGCTGAAAAAGGAACAAAAAAAAATGACCCAGAAAGATATTCAGCTGTTTCTCTATAAGACCGGGCAGGATATGTTTACAATCAAAAATGAGCTGGAGAAATTGATTTCCTATACGAAGGGCAGAGAGGTTATTGGGGCGGAAGATCTGGAGGCCCTGACCACAGCACAGACGACGAATCAGATTTTTGTCATGCTGGAAGCCATCGCAAAAAAGCAGCGGGATACCGTTTTAAAGCTCTATTATGATCTGATCGAGCTGAAGGAATCACCTTTCGGGATACTGGCTCTGCTGGTGAGACAGTGCAATCAGCTTTTACAGACACAGTCGCTTCTGAAAGCCGGAAAATCCCAGGGAGAAATGGCGAAAGAACTGAAAGTGCCCCCATTTGTAGCGGGAAAACTGAAGCAGCAGGTGCGGTTATTTAAGAGAGAAGAACTATATGAGATGATAAAAAAATGCGCAGCCACAGACGAAGGAATCAAGACCGGAAAAATTACGGACAGGATCGGAGTGGAACTGCTGCTCGTAGAATTCAGTAAGTAAGATTAAAGCGGGAAAGCCCGCTTCAAGATTTTAAGTAATAAAAAAAGAGCTGACGGTTAGCTCTTTTTTTATAGATTCATTTTGAAAATTAAGCTACAGAATTGACTGCTTTTGTCAGGCGGGAAACCTTTCTTGCAGCAGTGTTCTTGTGGAAAATTCCTTTGGATGCTGCTTTGTTGATCTCTGAGATACAAGCTGTTAATGCTTCGTTTGCAGCAGTTTTGTCTCCTGCGGCAACAGCTGCTTCTACATTTTTGATATATGTTTTTACTTTCGTTTTGATCGCTTTGTTTCTTTCAGTCTTTGTGTTGATTACAAGAATTCTCTTCTTTGCAGATTTGATATTTGCCAATGTGGGCACCTCCATATAATAATTGTACTTATCTTTTCGTTCGGTGTTTACTTCGAAGCGAGACACGGTTATAGCTTCTATAAACATACTCCTCTATTTTATAGAAGTCTGTCCGATCTGTCAATGCAAAAGTTCCTGTTTTTACATATTTTTTTGGATTCTTTTCATACTAAGGACAGGAAGAAAGGAGAATCAGGATGCAGAACAGAACAGACTTAGCGTTAGAACTAAAAGAAGAAGCGGAGGAGCAATCCAGTCTGAAGGGAGTTTCTATGAAGACGAGGATCGATGCCTCCAATGATATAAAAGAGACAAGAATTACGATTAAGGACAAAGAAGGAGAACAGATTCTTGGAAAGCCCATGGGACAGTATATTACGATTGAGACAAGAGATCTGTCATCAAATGACGGCAGCTATCATAAAGAAATGAGTGAGGCTTTGTATTTGAACTTAAAAGAAATGATTCCGCGGAATGCGAAAGTGTTTGTGGCAGGTCTTGGGAATTCTGAGGTTACGGCCGATTCCCTGGGGCCTAAGGTTGTCAATAATCTCTGGATTACCCGCCACCTGAAAAGAGAGGGTTATTTAAAGGATGCCATGGAACTCAGCGCTATCGCGCCGGGAGTCATGGCACAGACTGGAATTGAAACGTCAGAAGTGCTGGAAGCATTGGCCGAGAAGATCCAGCCGGATCTTTTGATTGCTGTGGATGCCCTGGCGGCAAGAAGTTCTTCCAGGCTTAACAAGACGATTCAGATCAGTGATACCGGAATCGCACCGGGATCCGGTGTGGGAAACCACAGAAATGAGATCACAGAAAGAACGATCGGAATCCCGGTCCTTGCCATAGGAGTTCCTACGGTCATTTCTGTTCCCGCCATCATCAGTGATATTGTGGGAAATGAGTCGGATAACGAAGATATTCTGGAAATGCTTGACGAGGACTTTACTTCCATGCATGTGACACCGAAAAATATTGACGAATCCATTAAAAGAATCAGTTACACAATTTCAGAGGGAATTAATCATTTACTGCATAATCATATAAAAGCTGAATAAAATGATGATATGGGAAAAAAGAGAAGAGCAGCGGGATGTGTCTTGCTTGCCGTCTTTCTTATCATGGGAATCCGTTATTTTTCCGGGCATCCGGACATGGTGTCCACGGCTGTCCAGAATTATTATCTTAAAGCAGTAAATGAGCTGATTCCGTCCTATCACAGCGGCGGACAGCCGATTTACGGATCAGTGCTGAATAAGATCATAACGACCTACCGGAATGACATTGTGCCGTCTATCTGTTACAGTGAAAATTATTCCGAGGTTAAAAGTTCTGATTTAGTAAAAAATCAGTTCTATGATCTGGAGGATAATGAACAGAGCGGAGTCCGGGTAGATGAAGTACCGGCAAAGAAGACCGTGTTCAACAGTAAAAAGTGGAACGATCCGAATTATTTAAGAAAATATATTTATCAGGTAGACAGCACTACGATGGTGACGAACAGTGAGATCAACGGAAAGGTTCTTTTAAATAAGGACCTTTCTCTGAAGAAATCAAAGCAGCCCCAGATTTTGATCTTTCACACTCACGGCAGTGAAGCTTATAAAGACAGCAGGAAAGGAGAAAAGTCAGACACTGTCATAGGAGCCGGAGATGTTCTTACAAAACTTCTTAGGGAACAATATGGGATCAATGTGATACATGACAGAGGGATCTATGATGTTAAAAACGGAAAGGAAGACCGGTCAAAAGCATATTATTATGCTGCGGCCTCTGTTGAGAGATATCTGAAAAAATATCCGAGTATCCAGGTGGTGATTGATCTGCACAGGGACGGAGTGAAGGAGAGTACAAAGCTTGTCTCTAAACAAAATGGAGTGGAAATGGCCCAGTTTATGTTTTTTAACGGCATCAGCCGGACTGCCAAAAATGGAGATATCAAATACCTTAAAAATCCAAACAAAAAGACGAATCTGGCATTCAGCCTGCAGCTTCAGGCGGAGGCAATGAAAAAATATCCGGGTCTTACCAGGAAGATTTACATCAAGGGATACCGTTACAATCTGCATTACAGAGGACGCAGTCTTCTGATTGAATTGGGCGCTCAAAACAACACGGTAAAGCAGGCTAAAAATGCAATGAAACCGCTGGCGGAAATTTTAAATGATGTGTTATACCCTTAGAGGACCTACATAAATATAAACAAAGAAAAAGGTTGAAATAGACTTTCAGCCTTTTTTTTGCTATACTAAATCGAATATGTTTATTTGCAACAGGAGGAAACTATGGCAATCGATCAGAGTAAAATCCGCAATTTTTGTATTATTGCGCATATAGATCACGGTAAGTCCACATTGGCAGACCGTATCATTCAAAAAACAGGCACCCTGACTGACAGAGAGATGCAGGAACAGGTGCTGGACAATATGGATCTGGAGAGGGAACGCGGGATCACGATTAAATCACAGGCAGTCCGTATTGTATACAAGGCAGAGAACGGCGAGGAGTATATTTTCAATCTGATAGACACGCCGGGGCATGTGGATTTCAACTATGAAGTTTCCAGGAGCCTGGCGGCATGCGAGGGAGCTGTCCTTGTGGTAGATGCCGCACAGGGCATTGAGGCGCAGACTTTGGCAAACGTTTATCTTGCTCTGGACCATGACCTGGAGATTATGCCGGTCATCAATAAGATCGATCTTCCGAGCGCAGATCCGGAGAGAGTAAAGACAGAAATTGAAGATGTCATCGGTATTGAAGCGGAGGATGCTCCCCTGATTTCGGCAAAAAACGGAATCAACATCGAGGACGTGCTGGAGCAGATCGTAATGAAGATTCCTGCGCCGTCCGGAGATCCTGAGGGACCGCTGCAGGGCTTGATTTTTGATAGTATTTATGATGCTTACAAAGGAGTCATTATCTTTGCAAGAATCAAAGAGGGCACGATCCGGCCGGGAACAAAGATGAAGATGATGGCATCCGGCGCCGTGGCTGAGGTAGTGGAAGTCGGCATCTTCGGCGCGGGACAGTTCATTCCGTCGGAAGAACTCAGCGCCGGTATGGTAGGATATGTGACGGCCAGTCTTAAAAATGTCCAGGATACCACGGTCGGAGACACGATTACAGATGCAGACAATCCATGCAGCGAGCCGCTTCCGGGTTATAAAAAAGTAAACCCAATGGTATTCTGCGGGCTTTATCCGACCGACGGAGCAAAATATCCTGATCTTCGGGATGCCCTGGAAAAGTTACAGCTGAATGATGCTTCACTGCAGTTTGAGCCGGAGACATCAGTGGCGCTTGGATTCGGATTCCGCTGTGGATTCTTAGGGCTTTTGCACCTGGAGATCATCCAGGAGCGTTTGGAAAGGGAATACAATCTGGATCTGGTGACCACTGCACCGGGCGTTGTATACCGGGTATATAAGACTGACGGTACGATGATTGAGCTGACCAATCCGTCCAATCTTCCGGATCCATCACAGATTGATTATATGGAAGAACCGATTGTTTCAGCAGAGATTATGGTCACATCCGACTATGTGGGAGCGATCATGGGACTGTGCCAGGAGCGCAGAGGCGTTTATATCGGAATGGAATATATCGAGGAAGGACGGGCTGTTTTAAGGTATGAACTTCCGCTCAATGAAATCATTTATGACTTTTTTGATGCCCTGAAATCACGTTCCAGGGGATATGCGTCTCTGGATTATGAGATGAAGGGATATCAGAGATCAGAGCTCGTGAAACTGGATATCCTGATCAACAAAGAAGAAGTAGATGCACTGTCCTTCATCGTTCATGCCGAGACGGCATACGAGAGGGGAAGAAAAATGTGTTCCAAGCTGAAGGAAGAAATTCCAAGGCATTTATTTGAAATCCCTATACAGGCGGCAGTGGGCAGCAAGATCATTGCCAGGGAGACCGTAAAGGCTATGCGGAAAGATGTGCTGGCCAAGTGCTACGGCGGCGATATCTCCAGAAAGAGGAAACTCCTGGAGAAACAGAAACAGGGAAAGAAGCGGATGCGTCAGGTAGGCAATGTAGAAATTCCTCAGGAAGCATTCATGAGTGTGCTGAAATTAGATGAAGACTAGAGAACTTGAACTATATCTTCATATACCGTTCTGCAAAAGAAAATGCAGTTACTGTGATTTCTGTTCGTTTCCGGCCGGAGATGATGAGATCAGCAGCTATATACGAAAGCTTCGGCAGGAAATTCTGCACTGGGGAAGGCTTCTTAAACGCCCGTCAGTGAGCACGGTATTCATTGGAGGAGGAACTCCTTCCCTGATTCCGGGAGCACAGATAGAATCTTTGATGAATACGGTCAGAGATTCTTTTTCCTGTACAGAAAACATGGAGTGCACGATCGAAGCCAATCCCGGCACTGTCACAAGAGAAAAACTTTCGGCCTATCAAAACTGCGGGATCAACAGGA
Organism: Anaerostipes caccae L1-92; assembly: GCF_014467075.1. Taxonomy (NCBI): domain Bacteria; kingdom Bacillati; phylum Bacillota; class Clostridia; order Lachnospirales; family Lachnospiraceae; genus Anaerostipes; species Anaerostipes caccae. The sequence continues at coordinate 2,026,816 of NZ_AP023027.1, read as the reverse complement.
TCAGTTTCGGACTTCAGAGCGCGAGGGAAGAAGAACTGAAGATTTTAGGCCGGATTCACACATTTGAGGACTTTGTCTCGGGATTTTATATGGCCCGGGACTGCGGATTCCAAAACATCAATGTAGATCTGATGAATGCGGTTCCTCTGCAGACGATGGAGACGATGGAACAGACCCTGTTAAGAACTGCAGAACTTGAGCCGGAACACCTGTCGGTTTACAGCCTGATTATCGAAGAAGGGACACCTTTTTATGATATGAAAGGGCTGGATGATCTCCTGCCGACGGAAGATGAGGATGCGGCCATGTATGAAAGGACGGAAAAGATCCTTCATACCTTAGGCTATGAAAGGTATGAGCTGTCAAACTATGCCAGACCAGGATATGAATGCAGACATAACTGCGGATATTGGACAGGGAAACCATACCTGGGATTTGGTTTGGCGGCGTCTTCTTATTTTAGGGGAAAACGCTTTACAAATCCGGCAGATATGGAAAAATACCTGTCAATAACAGATTTTAGCGGCATATTTGAAAAAGAAACAGAACTGACCAAAAAAGAAGAGATGGAAGAGTATATGTTTTTGGGTCTACGGATGACAAAAGGGATCTCAAAAACGGAATTTTCCAAGCGGTTCGGGACAGGTATCCTGGATGTTTACCGGGAACCTATCCAAGAACTCTCTGGAAAAGGCTTGTTAGAACAGGATGCCGAAAGAATCTGGATCCCGCAGCAGGCCTTGTTTTTAAGCAATCAGGTAATGATGGAGTTTCTTTTATAGATCCAGAAGTTTCTGAACGTTGATCTGTCCCCATCCCTGATGATTTCTCGGAGTGGAAAGCTTGTCACAATTGTACCGAAGTTTCATTTTTACATCTTTGTTCGTATAATACGGGTAACGCTCCAAAAGCAGGGCGATGGCCCCGGAAACTGCCGGTGTTGCCATGGAAGTGCCGCTCTTGATGCTGTGCCCTCCGTTCAGGCCGCAGGAATATATATTTGTTCCGGGAGCCACAACGTCCGGCTTCATGACGCAGGAAGAGGTAGGCCCTCTGCTGGAATAATTTTTTGCAAAGCGCTGAGAACCCATGGGACGGCTGGCATCGTCGCTGGAGCCTACGGTAATGATCTTGCGGCTGTTGCCCGGCGCTGTGATGGAATGATCCCTGGGACCGTTATTTCCGCTGGCGATGCAGACGACCAGTCCGTCATCCCACAGCTGGTTGACCTGCTTCACAATCGCATTGGCAGCTTCGTCATTTCCGGAAGCAGGAGTGCCGATAGAAATATTTACAATCCGGATTCCATACTGTTTGTGAAAATGGTGGATCCAGGACAGGCCGTTTAAGAACGTGCGCTGATTCCCGTTTCCAAGCGCATCCAGAACCTTGAGGGAAATAATATGTGCTGCAGGTGCAATGCCGCAGCTTGCAGATGCGGCAATCCCCGCGATATGGGTCCCGTGTCCATTGTCGTCATAAGGATATGATCTGTGGTGTACATAATCTATGAATCCGGCGATCCGCTGATCGGCCGGATAAAATTCTTTATGAGGATAGATACCGGTATCCAGGAAGGCAATCCCTATATTCTTCCCCAGGAAGCCATGTTTATGGGCGATATCCGCATGGATGATCTGTGATATTAGCTTCATAAAATATTGTCTCCTAATAAGTGTTATAGTATAGAATACGCCGGAATCACAGAAAAGCCAGAACATTTTGCGCAGGCTATTCCCACTGAAAGAATTTGAGGGATGCGAAGGTACAGATTACTGCGATGCAGACAATGGTCACAGCCGGAACAATCACACTGCCAAGCTCCTCTCCCAGAGAAGCGGCTTTCAGCAGCTTGATTCCCTGAGTCAGCGGCATGATATCTGCAGTTTTCTGCAGCACTTTGGGCATGACTTCATAGGGAAGTGTTGCGCCTGAAAAAATCAGCATCGGAAAGTACAGCAGACTCGCGGCGACACTCGCTATCTTAGTATTCGGAGCAATACCGCCTACCAGCATGCCGATGCTGAACATAGACACAATGACCAGGAGATAACATCCCAGAAAACTTAAAAAAGATCCGCGGAACTGATATCCAAAGAAAAGAACGGCTTCGGCATAGAGCAGGATCAGAGAAACAGCCGCATATAAAGTATAAATTGTCACCTGTACCGCTAAGATCATGGAAGGGCTGGCCGGCGTAACCTTGTAGCGTTTTAATATACCTTTGCTCCGGTAATCAGAGACGACCAGCGGCAGTCCCATCACACCTCCTGCACAGATGGAGATGGTAGTGACGGCTCCGAACGACTGTTCCAGAAATGAGTATCCGGCACCGCTGAATGCAGGCCTGTTGCCATAAATAATTCCCATGACTGCCAGTACCACAAGAGGCACACAGATCGCAAATATAAACATATCCATTCCTCTCAGAGATAATTTTAATTCTGTTTTCAGCATTGTCTTAAAAGTTTTCATCAATTAATTCCTCCTCGTCTGTATACCAAAGATAAGCGTCTTCAAAATGTTCATAAGGACTCGATGCAACTGCCTCCGCCACCGTACCGTAAAATATGATGTTTCCTTTTTTTAAAATACAGATGCAGTCACACAGGTTCTCGATTTCATCCATAAAATGGGACGTCAGGAAAATCGTCAGTCCATGTTCCTTGAGTGAGGAGAGTATATTCCACACTTGGCGTCTGGCCCTCGCGTCCAGTCCGGTCGTCAGCTCGTCCAAAAAGACGACTTCAGGATTGGGTATGAGTGCGAGGATAATAAAAAGTCTCTGTCTTTCGCCGCCGGATAAATCTTTGATCTGGCTTTTTGCTTTTCCGGAAATTCCAAACTTTTGCAGTAATTTATCCGGATCTGCGGAATCCTGATAGAGGGAAGCGGTAACTTCACAAAGTTCCGAAACGGTGATATTATCCTGATAAGCCGCGTCCTGAAATTGGACTCCTACCTTTTGAAACAGCTGCTTTCTGGATGTCTGCGGATTCATTCCCAGAATGGATATTGTTCCGCTGTCTGACGTCTTTGTGCCTAAAATGCATTCAATCGTTGTACTCTTGCCTGCGCCATTGGCCCCGAGCAGGCCAAAAACCGTTCCGCGCTTTACGGACAGACTGATATTGTCTGCCGCAGGCGTTTTGTTGTAGGTTTTACATAATTTTTCTGCTTTGATCACTTCATTCATGAAGGATACCTCCTTGTTTTATTGTAAAAAAAGAATACCACCAACGGAAACATTGGTGGTAAAGTGGAGGGTTTAAGAAAATTGTTTTTTCATTCTTTTCAGTCTGTATATCATTTCCAAGGCATTATTCTCGGCTGTGAGCAGAGAAGTAATCAGTTTGTCGCACACCGCAATAATTTCGTCATCTTTATTGGGAGTATCCAAAACTTCTTTGATATCAATCCCGGGATTTTTTGACAGGTGCCCAAGCAGACGCAGAATGGATTCCAAAGAATAATTTGCACACCTCAAGGAGCGAATAATTTTGAGCCTCTGTATATCCTGACTCGTATATATGCGGTATCCATTCTGCCTGCGTTTTACAGTCAAAAGGCCGTTCATTTCCCAATTTCTCAGAGCATCCATAGAAATGCCGAGATACCGGGAGACTTCCCTGCGTTTCATGGGATGGGTATGCTCCTGTGATCCGCCGGCTAAAATTTCTGTTACGATTTCAACTGCCTCTTCGGCATTGGCGTGTTCCTTTCTGATCTGTGCCAGGTATTCTTCTGCCAGTACCAGAGCCCTGGAAAAATCACAGGATGCCGATGTTTTTACGATCTGAACAGCCTTTTTCCTCAGCCCGTTCTGCAGAACCTCCATTTGAAAAGCCAGACGGGCCAGCCGGAACTGTTCGATATGGAGATCGGTAAAAATACGGTATCCATTGTTCTGCCGTTTTGGTTTTGGGATCAGCCCCGCTTCTTCGTACAGCCGGACAGTATTGGGATGAATTCCTATGAGTTTTGCAACCTCAGATGTTTTATAAGTTTTCATGTAAAAACCTCCATTCATAGCTTTAGAATAACACAGATCAGAAGTATGGTGATATAGTGGAGGGTTTTGTGTTCCATGTACCAATGTTCTTACAGAATAAAAAATGACATTGGTTTGATGGTTTCCAATGTCATTTTTCGATTGATTTAATTAAATCCAATAAACTTCCGTGCTGCTTTGTAAGCTGCGATGACAACTTTCCGGCCTCCGTAGCCCGGGAGGTTGACGGCATTTCCAACAAGAGATCCCCGGATCTGACGGTATAGTTTTGTGTTTTTCGATTTCAGGTACTTCCAGAGTTCCTTCTTCATCTGAAGATGCTCCGGTATGCCGGATTTGATGGCAATGACAGATGATACCGTCATGATGATGCTCAGATAGTGTTTCATGTAGCGGTATAACGGCTTGTTTACCAGCTCAAAGCTGCTCATATAATCGATCATGGCTTTGGTGACAAAAAACTGCTGGTCGATCCGTTTGATCATATTGGCTTCATTGACAGACTGATCGTCCCTTCCGATGAAGTAGCGGTAAAAATTTACATCCAGATAGTAAATCGTCTTCACATATGGAAGCGGTTTGAAAACGTAAAGGTTGTCTACATAAAAAGTATGTTCCGGCAGGCACAGACGGCACTCATGGAGAAGAGAAGTACGGTAAATGACGGAATGCATGAGAATGTACTGACTCAGAGGAAATCGCTTTACATCATCCCAGGTAAAAATCTGTTCAACCGGGATCGTATGGCGGTAATGAATCACGGTTTTTCTCTTCACACCCTGTTTCTCATAGACATAGTTTGACATAAACATGTCTATAATGGTTCCCTGGCGGTAAAAGGTCTCTAATTGATTGAAGATTTCCTCATAGGCATGTTCGTTTACCCAGTCGTCACTGTCCACCACCTTAAAATAAATCCCTTTGGCATGAGCAATACCAGTGTTTACCGCACCGCCGTGGCCTTTGTTCTTTTGATGGATCGCCCGGCAGATACCGGGATATTTGTTTTCATATTCATCGGCGATCATGCCGGTATTGTCCGTGGAACCATCGTCTATGATGAGGATCTCAACTTTGTCTCCTCCGGTCAGCAATGTATCTATGCAGTGTCTCATATATTCCTGGGAATTATAACACGGCACAGCAAACGATATTAATTTCATTTTGTAACCTCCTAAAAATGGTACTTAGTCTATTATAACAAATTTTTGTAAAAATACCATGGCATTTTTACTCGGTTTCTTCTGACAGGGTCTCCCATTCTTCATAAAGGGTTTCCAGATGTTCCTCATTCCGGACTTTGGCAGCGGAGAGTTCCAGCAGCTTCTTTGTGTTGACTGCGTTCTCCGGCAGGCACATTTCTTCGTCAAGCTTTGTGCTTTCCGCTTCCAGTTCCTCGATTTCCTGTTCTATTTTTTTCAGGCGGTTTTCTCTTTTCCGACGCTTTGCGTCTTCTTCCTTTTGCTTCTGCCAGCTCAGCTTCGTATCGGATACAGACTCAGTTTCAGCGTTCTGTACCTTTTTCGTGCCTTCCTTCTCCTTTTCGATAAGATAGTGCTGGTAGTCGCCCGGATAAGAGTGCAGACCGTCTTTCGAAGAGAGTTCCAAAATTCTTGTGGCTGTCTTGTTGATAAAATAGCGGTCGTGAGACACGTAAAGAACCGTGCCTGTGTACTGGGACAGGGCGGATTCCAGGATTTCTTTGGAGTGAATGTCCAGGTGGTTGGTAGGCTCATCAAGAATCAGAAAATTGGCATGGGAAAGCATAAGTTTCGCAAGAGATACCCGTCCCTTTTCACCGCCGCTTAAGGAAGAAACAAGTTTAAAGACATCTTCTCCTTTAAAAAGGAAAGCAGCCAGTGTATTTCTGATTTTTGTGTTGGTCAGTTCCGGAAAGGAATCAGATATCTCCTCGAAGATTGTCTTATCCGGATGCAGGTTGTCCTGTGCCTGATCGTAATATCCGATGGAAACTTGGGAACCGAGCTTAATCAGTCCTTTGTTTTTGGCCATTTGTTTGCAGATGATTTTTAACATCGTAGTCTTGCCGGTTCCGTTGGCGCCGATCAATGCCACGCGCTCACCGCGGAATATTTCAAAATTTATATCGGAAAACAGCATATGCGGCCCGAAACTTTTTTCCAGATGTTCCACCGTTAAGACATCGTTTCCGCTGATCACCGACGGTTCGATGGCAAAGCGCATTTTTCCGTCGACTTCCACAGGCTTTTCGATCACATCAATTTTGTTCAGCATCTTTTCACGGCTCTCTGCCCGGCGGATGGATTTTTCCCGGTTAAATTGTTTTAGTTTTTCAATGACCGCCTTCTGGTGACGGATCTCCTGCTGCTGGTTTTCGTACTCCTTCAAGCGGATTGCCTTTACCTGATCCCTTTTTTTAATAAAAGAAGTGTAGTTGCCGTCAAAGAGCATCGCGTGCCCCGACTCAATCTCCATGACTTTGTTGACGATCTTGTCCAGGAAATACCGGTCATGGGAGACCAGGATGACAGCGCCCTCATAGTGGCTTAAATAGGTTTCCAGCCACTGGATCGAATCTACATCCAAATGGTTGGTAGGCTCATCCAGGAGAAGGATCTCTGGCTTCATCAGCAGGAGTTTTCCGAGAGCGACCCTTGTCTTTTGTCCTCCGGACAGAGTCTCGATTTTTTTTTGAAAGTCTTCCTCTTGAAACCCGAGTCCTTTTAAGATTCCTGTGATCTCACTTTTATAAGCAAAACCGTTTTTCTGTTCAAATAAATGAGTGGCCCTGGTGTATTCCTCCATCTTTTCTTCGAGCTCTGTGCCGCTTAAATGCTTCATCATATGCTCCAGAGAGCGGAGTTTTTTGTCCAGTTCGATCACATCCTGTTTTATGGTCAAAAGCTCTTCATAAATGGTGCGGGAAGAAGTATGGTCCTGATGCTGTGCGAGATAGCCGATATCGGCGTCCTTCTTTTTGTGGATCTCCCCGTCATCGGGTGTCATCTGATCCATGATGATCTTGAGCAGGGTGGACTTTCCGGCACCGTTTAAGCCGATGACGGCAAGCCGGTCCTTTTCATTGATATGAAAGGAAATTCCTTTCAGGACTTCCTGGTCGACAAATGTTTTATGTATATTCTGACAAGATAAAACCATAGTGCACTCCTTCAAAATTTCTAAGCTGTAAAAATTCTTTATAAGCATAACATAATTTCTGAAAAAACGCACTGAAAAGTTTGACAGATATTAGACAATCTTATATAATTTATTTAATTTGAGTAGTTAATAAAATAAGTGGGAGGGTAATAATGTCATCAATGGATAAGAATATATCACCGGCAGTTATAAAGAGATTACCTAGATATTACCGTTATTTGGGGGCTTTGAAAGCAAAAAATATTACGAGGATCTCATCCAAAGAGCTGAGCGAGAGGATGAAAGTAACTGCATCCCAGATCCGGCAGGACCTGAATAATTTTGGAGGTTTCGGGCAGCAGGGATACGGCTACAATGTAGAAAATCTTTACGTGGAGATCGGAAAGATTCTGGGACTTGACAAAAGCAATCAGATGATCATCGTCGGTGCCGGCAATCTGGGGCAGGCATTGGCCAATTATCAGGATTTTAACAATAACAGCATTGGTTTTCAGGTGATTGCGCTGTTCGATGTGAATCCGAAGCTGATCGGCATCACGGTGCACGGAGTGGAAGTGCACGATATTGACGATATGGAAGAGTTTATAAAGAATCATGAGATCAAGATTGCAGCCCTCACGCTTCCGCAGGACCAGGCGCCGAAGATTGCCAAAGATCTTGTATCGTGGGGCATCAAAGGATTTTGGAACTTTGCCCCTGTGGATCTCACGCTGCCGGACAGTGTGACCGTGGAGAATGTCCATTTGGCAGAAAGCCTCATGACGCTGACTTACAATATTCACAGCAGGGAAGACAGCGAAGGCGCGGAGTAAAGACGGGAGGAACGCCATGATTGTCGGTATAGGAACTGACCTGATAGAAATCGGGCGGGTACAGAAGATGGTGGAGAGAAAGAACCGCCTGAGCCGGATTTTTTCAGAAGAGGAACTGGCATGCGCAGGTTTAAACAGTACGACTCTTGCTGGTAATTTTGCAGTTAAAGAAGCCGTTTCCAAGGTATTTGGAACCGGCTTCTTCGGATTGGAGCCCTATGAGATCGGAGTGTTTCGGAATTCAAAAGGAGCACCTTATGTGAAACTCACAGGCAGAGCCGAAAAAATGGCATCAGATAGGAAGATTACGAAATTTCATGTGTCGGTTACGAACACAGGGGGGCTGGCACAGGCTTTTGTCATAGGAGAGTGTCTATGAAATATGTTTTAAAAAATCAGGAAATGCAGGATGTTGATAAGGAGACCATACAGAAGATAGGGATTCCTGGCCTGGTGCTGATGGAGAGGGCCAGCGAAAAAATTGCCCGAAGGCTCATGGAAACAGTCAGAAAAAATAACAGGATACTTTCTGTGGCAGGATGCGGAAATAACGGGGGAGATGCGCTGGCTGCGGCCAGAATCCTTCTGGAAGAAGGGTATTCAGTGGATTTTACAGTCGTAGGGGATCTGTCTCAGGCATCCGCAGACTTAAAGACGCAGTACGATATCCTTGCACGGCTTGGATATGAGCAAAAAGAAGAGATAGATTATGAGGATTATGACTGGATTTTGGAAGGACTGTTTGGCGTAGGCCTTTCCAGAGAGGTATCGGGGACATACCGTACTGCTGTGGAAAGGATTAATGGAAGCGGAGCTAAAGTCATGTCAGTCGATATTCCCTCCGGAATCAGCGGGGATACGGGAAAAGTCCTCGGATGCGCCGTAAAATCAGACGCTACGGTGACCTTCGGCGGTCCCAAGGCAGGACATCTGCTCTATCCGGGAAAAGAATATGCGGGCCGGCTGTATGTAGAAAAGATCGGTTTCTTTGATTCTGTTTTGAAGAAACATGCAGGGGGCTTCACATACGATAGGAAAGATTTAGAAAGACTTCCGGGCCGTTTTGCGGATTCTCACAAGGGCACCTATGGAAAAGTCCTGATCATAGCAGGAAATGAGACGATGTCTGGGGCTGCTTATTTTTCGGCAAAGAGTGCCCTGCGCATGGGCAGCGGACTGGTAAAGGTGATCTCCTGCGAAGCCAACCGTCCGATTCTGCAGTCCATGCTTCCGGAAGTGCTGTTCGGGACATATGAGGATGTAAAAGATGCCCTCGAATGGTGTGACTGTATCTTATTCGGACCCGGAATGGGAGTCTCAGAGCGGACCAAAGAATTATTAGAAGAAGTTTTACAGCGCGGAACGAAGCCTCTTTTGCTGGATGCGGACGGCCTGAATACGGTCAGCCGTTATGGAATGGAGATCGATCATCCGGGAGGGTGCGTTTTCACACCGCATCTTCTGGAAGCTGCAAGGCTCCTTGGAATATCCGCAGAGCAGGTGAAAGAAACTCTGACGGATGCGGGACAGAAGCTTTCGGACAGATTCCGCGCCACTGTTGTGCTGAAAGATGCGGCAACGCTTGTAGTGTCAGGCAGCCGGCCTGTTTATTATAACAGCAGCGGAAACAACGGAATGGCCACAGGGGGGAGCGGCGATGTCTTAAGCGGCATGATCGCAAGCCTCCTAGGGAGAGGCATGGAATGTTCTGAGGCTGCCGCCCTTGGTGTCTATATCCATGGGCTTGCAGGAGACCATGCCGCAGAAATTTCTGGACACAACAGCATGCTGGCATCAGACATCATTGAGTCAATCAGCAGTATTTTAGGAGGAATCAGCGATGAATCAGTATTATAGGGTATACGCAGCCATTGATCTGGATGCGGTCTGCCATAATATCAGTGAGATAAAAAAACTTGTGGGGCCGGATACAAAGATTATGCCGGTGATCAAAGCCGATGGCTACGGACACGGGGCGGTCCCGGTGGCGAAGGCATTGAATAAGATCGGCGTCGACGGTTTTGCGGTGGCGATCATTGAGGAAGGGATCGCTCTGAGAAAACAGGGAATCACAAAACCGATCCTAATTCTCGGATATACTTCGGAATATCAGTATGCTTCATTGATCCAGCATGAAATTGAACAGACGGTATTTTCTTATGAGATGGCGGAGGCGATCTCTAAATTTGCAGTTACAATGAAGAAGGAAGCCAGGATACATATCAAAGTGGATACCGGAATGAACCGGATTGGTTTTAAGCCCACGGAGGAATCGGTCGGGCAGGTACAGCGTATTCAAAAACTTCCTAATATTAAAATTCAGGGAATTTTTACGCACTTTGCATGTGCGGACGAGGAGGACAAGACATCGGCCAGATACCAGAAGGAACTGTTTGATCAGTTTGTCTCAAAGATTGAGGAAAAAGGGATCGAGATCCCGGTCAAGCACGTCTCCAACAGCGCAGCCATTATGGACCTCCGTGAATGTCGTATGGATATGGTCCGTTCCGGCATCATCACCTATGGGCTGTATCCCTCCGAGGAAGTGGATAAGTCAGCCATTGATTTAAAGCCGGCACTTTCCCTGATCAGTCATGTGATCCATGTAAAAGAAGTGGGGCCGGGAGAAGGAGTCAGCTATGGCTCCACGTTCGTTACGGACAGAAAGACCAGAATCGCGACGATACCGGTAGGTTACGCTGACGGCTATCCGAGGGCCTTGTCTTCCAGGGGAAGGGTCATAATCCGGGGACAGTATGCGCCGATCATAGGAAGGATCTGCATGGATCAGTTCATGGTGGACGTGACCGATATTGAAGGAGTCAGCGTCATGGACCGGGTTACCCTGGTAGGGACAGAGGGAGATAAAAACATTTCGGTGGAAGAGGCGGCAGATCTGGCCGGTTCCTTTAACTATGAATTTGTCTGCGGGATCGGAAAAAGAGTTCCAAGAGTATACTTTCAGGACGGGAAGGCAAAAGAGGCAGTGGACTATCTGGAAGACTGAGAAATTCTAAAGCCGGACGGAAATCGTCTGGAAAATAGGATTAAGTTGAATACTTCTGAAAGAAATGTCAATACTCTTCATAAACTATTATGAAAGAGATGGAGAGTGATTAGGCTTATGGTAATTAAGCGAGGAGATATTTTTTATGCAGATTTGAGGCCTGTTGTCGGCTCAGAGCAGGGAGGCGTCCGCCCGGTCATTATTTTGCAGAACGACGCGGGCAACCGATACAGTCCCACGGTCATCTGCGCAGCGATCACGAGCAAGATGAACAAGGCAAAACTTCCGACCCATGTGCCGGTGGACTGCAGGAAATGCCAGTTGGAAAAAGATTCGGTTATTTTGCTGGAACAGATCAGGACGATCGATAAAAGCCGGCTGAGAGAAAAGGTCTGTCATCTGAACAGTTCTATATTGGAGAAAGTTGACAAGGCATTAAAGATCAGTTTAAGTCTTGATACATAGATGGACAGATTGACCTTTTCTTCGTAAAATGGTATATTTTATTACGACTGATGAATAAAGGAGATGTATATGGAAGATTTAAGTGCCGCGATGATCCTGATACCGCTGCTTACATTGGTATTAGGTGCCGTCTTCGGCTACATAATTGGAACGAAACGCAAAAATAAGCCCAAGGGTAAGCAGACCGACCAGACAGAGCGGGAAGCGGATGACGATAATGACAATGAATATGAGGAAGAGATCATGAACATTGTCAACCAGGGGCATGAGCAGGGGGCCATTTTGGAAGATGAAGCCAAGATGATCACCAATATTTTTGAGTTCGGAGACAAAGATGTAACCGATGTCATGACTTCCAGAAAGAAGATCGATGGGATCGACTGCACCATGTCTTTGGAAGAAGCCCTTCATTTTATGCTGGATGAGCCATATTCAAGATTTCCTCTCTATGAGGAGGATATCGATCATATCATTGGTGTTCTGTATCTCAAGGATGTGATTGACGCCTATATAAATAATAAAGACCTGGAACTCTATGAGATTGCCAGGGAGCCGTTCTATGTTCACCAGACCATGAATCTGTCTGTGCTGTTTCAGGAAATGCAGACAAAAAAGATCCATATGGCGATCGTTGTGGACGAATACAGTCAGACAGAAGGTATTGTCTCCATGGAAGATATGCTGGAAGTGATCGTTGGAAATATCCTCGATGAGTATGATGTGGAAGACAGGGAGATCACAAAGCTTGGCTGGGCCGATATTTTCCTGATGCGGGGAAGCACGAGACTCGAAAAGATCGAAGAAGTATTAGACATCGAGTTTGATGTAGAAGAGATTGAAACGCTGAGCGGATTTTTGGTAGACCAGCTGGGTCATCTTCCGGAACAGGGAGAAGAAGTAGAGATTATTTATGAAGGATGGTCTTTTAAATCCGTGGATATTCACGACAATGTGATCAAACAGGTAAAAGTGGAGAAAAAGCGTACAAAAAAAGAAGAAAATGATTCAGAGAAGGAGTAAATACAGTTATGTCAGGACACAGTAAATTTGCGAATATTAAACACAAAAAAGAAAAAAATGACGCGAAAAAAGGCAAGATCTTTACCAAACTCGGAAGAGAGATTGCTGTGGCGGTAAAAGAAGGCGGGGCGGACCCGGAAAATAACAGCCGGCTCCGCGATATTGTCGCTAAGGCAAAGGCCAACAATATGCCCAATGATACCATTGACCGAAGCATTAAAAAAGCTGCAGGCGATGCAAATGCCGTCAACTACGAGTCTATTACATATGAAGGATACGGCCCGAGCGGAGTCGCGATTATCGTAGAGGCTCTGACAGACAACAAAAACAGGACGGCTTCCAATGTCCGGAGTGCTTTTACAAAGGGAAGCGGAAGCATTGGAACACCGGGCTGCGTCTCCTACAATTTCGAAAAAAAGGGACAGATCATTATCGCAAAAGAGGACTGTCAGATGGATGAGGATGATCTTATGATGACTGCGCTGGATGCGGGAGCAGAGGATTTTGCCGCAGAGGAAGACAGCTATGAGATCGTTACGGACCCGGATGATTTTTCTAAAGTCAGGGAGGCCCTGGAAGCAGAATCCATCGAGATGGCCAGTGCGGAAGTTACCATGATTCCGAACACTATGGTAGAGCTTGCTTCTGAGGATGATATCAAGAATCTGCAGAAGACGCTGGATTTGCTGGAAGAAGACGATGACGTCCAGGATGTCTGGCATAACTGGGACGAATAGACTGTACAGACCAAATAGAGACCCTTCATCATGCATTTATGCCATGATGAAGGGTCTTTTTATGATATAATGAAAGAATAATATATCATGCAGATACTTCCTGTTTACAGACAGAAAGGAGAGAGGATTTATGCGGAAAAATGGACATTTTCTGATTCTGGCAGCAATGATACTTATGATAGGTACCTCGCTGCACAACCCAGGAAATTTTTATCAAAGAACGAACAGAAGTGATTGTTTTACCAATGATACGGAGATTTCCAGTGCCAGGTATAAGTCTAATAAGCATAAATATCACAGTATTTTTCAGATGGGACTGGCCGGACCGGGGCTGACGGCATGGAATTATGCAACCGGAAAGGGAGTGAATGTTGCGGTCATGGACGGCGGTTTTGACGTGAATGACAAAGAACTGAAAGGAAATATAAAAGGCTGCTACAATGCAGTTACAAAACGGGGAGGAAAAGGACAGATTACGAAATACAGCCATGGAACTTCTGTGGCAAAAATATTGGGAGCCGCAGGCAACAACCGGTATGCCAGCGCTGGAGTTGCATATAATGTGAATCTGTATCTGATACAGGTAGATGCAAATGGTTCACAGTCATCCTATTCAAAATCAGTGATGGAAGGTATTCGTTATGCTGCTGATAAAAAATGCAGGGTAATCAGCATGAGTCTTAGTGATACTATATATGATGCTAAGATGGAAGCAGCGATAAATGAAGCATATTCCAAATCCAAAAATAGTATATTATTTGCTGCCTCAGCAGGCAACAAAGGAAAAGAGGAATACCGCTATCCGTCGTCTTATCGGAATGTACTGTCTGTCTCTGCTCTGAATTATTCTTCCAAAACCCGAAAATACACGGATGCCTCATCAACCTATAATAACCGGGTTGACATTTCTGCACCGGGAGGCACGACCAGTGCGGCGACACCGTATGCAGCAGGGGTGGCGGCGCTGATCTTTCAGGCCAACCCGTCCCTGACGGCAAAAGAATGTGCAGACATCATTACATCCACGGCAATGGACGCAGGAAACAAAGGGTATGATAAGCACTATGGATATGGAATCATTCAGCCTCTGACGGCTGTGCAGAAAGCAAAGTACGGAAGAAGTTATATCCCACGGAAGATTTCAGGGACGTCATCTTACAAGAAGTCCTATGGGACGAAGCCGTTTACCCTTAATGCTGAAATTGCGGGCTCCGGGAGTTTGTCTTATAAATCTGGCAATGACAAAGTGGCTTCTGTCAATGGCAGCGGGAAGGTGACCATCAGGGGAACCGGCAGGGCTGTGATCAGAGTATCTGTTCCTAAATCAGGTATTTACAGCAGTGCTTCTAAAAATATCACGATCAATGTTTCTCCGAAGCGCCCTTCACTCAGCATTAAGAATATAAAAAAGAAGAAATTAAGTCTCAGCTGGAAAAAGGATAAAAGAGCAAGCGGTTATGAGATCTATATAGCGCCCAATTCAAAATTTAAGAAATATAAAAAATATATGATAAAGAAAAACCAGATAAAGAAAACGGTTTCCAGGCTGAAAAAGAACAAAAAATATTGGGTCCGCATGCGGTCTTATAAGACAGCCGGAGGCAGGAAAATTTACAGCAGTTACAGCAAAGTGAAGACAATAAAAATCAGAAAGTAAACTTTGTATGGATTTTGATCTCCTATGAGATACTAATAACCTTAATCCTTTGGGATTCAATGAAAGAAGACAGGACAAAATTCCTTTGTGAACATCCTGTGATTTTTTCTAAAATAACTATAAAATCTATTGATTTTATAACTGCTTAAAGATATAATGCATGATATTGTAAAGAAAAGATAAACTTTTTGAAGAGGAAGGGATGACTTATGTTTCCGATGTATGGATTTTTTGATCCGACTTATATTTTGATCATAATAGGTGTTATTATTACGCTTGCGGCATCTGCTAAGATGAATTCGGCTTTTAGGAGGTACTCAAAGGTACGCAGCCATTCAGGGCTGACTGGGGCACAGGCGGCTGCGAAAATTTTGAATTATGCGGGAATCTATGATGTAGTAGTAGAGCGTGTATCCGGCAATTTGACCGATCACTACGATCCAAGAAGCAAGGTATTGAGACTGTCTGACGCTACTTATAATGCCACATCAGTAGCAGCTATCGGCGTAGCGGCCCACGAGTGCGGTCATGCTATGCAGGACAAAGAAGCTTATGCACCGCTCAAACTCCGCGGAAGTCTTGTACCGGTAGCGAATATCGGTTCTAATCTTTCCTGGATTTTCATTATTTTGGGTATCATTATGGGGGCCAATCAGACACTCCTGAATATTGGGATACTCCTGTTTTCATTGGCCGTAATTTTTCAGTTAGTAACTCTCCCGGTAGAGTTCAATGCATCCAGTCGTGCGCTGAGAGTATTGAAAGACTCTGCGATGATGTATGAAGATGAAGTGGAAGACACAAGAAAGGTATTGTCTGCGGCAGCATTGACCTATGTAGCTTCTGCGGCAGCAGCTATTTTGAGTTTGCTGCGTCTGGTGATTTTATTTGGCGGCGGCAGGGACGATTAAAATTTTAGTGAGCTTTTTTAAATAGGCGGGGATCTGAAATAAGTACTTATTTCAGATCCTTATTTTTGTTTTTGGGAAATGACTTATGAGTTTTTCTCCATTATCTCCAGTCGGCTCTTAACAGGCCTCATTCCGACAATGGAGAAAAACTATCGCAGGTGGCACCTTTGATTTCTAAGCAGCCTGCTCCAGCAGATAATATGTCCATTTTCTACACGATTGGAGTGAGGCATTCTAAGAGCCGAACGGAAATCGTGTAGAAAATGTCATACATTTTTTAATCTAACTATTCTCTGTATCCAAAGTTCTTATAAAGTCAAAGTATAAACGCCCGAAAAAGAGTGCACTTGAGGGCAGAAGAAAGGATGGAGAGAACAATGAAAAAGCAATGGATGAGATGTCTGGCCGCAGTTTCTCTGATCGTGACCATGGGGACCGGAGCAGGAACTGTTCTGAAGGCTCATGAGGAGGAAATGGCTGGAAAATCCGGGGGGGGGTATTTCCAGAATTCATAAGGTAATCCCGGACGAGCAGATCAAAAACAAGACAAGAGAGTCTGCAGAAAATGGGCAGACACTTTTGGATGTGAGCAAAGGTGACATTCGCATCACAAAAGATGGAGCTGTTGGAGGAGGCCTGGAGGAAGATGAAACGCGGCTGAATTCAAAGGGATATTGGATTATAGGTACTACAACAGAACATAGTGTTAAAGTAGAAAAAGATGTGAAAACCGAGATTACCTTAGATAACGTCAATATTACATGTTCACAATATGACTGCATTAACGTATCACATGCATATGTAACAATAACTTTGATTGGAAAAAACCAGCTGTTTTGTAATTCAGGCAATAAATCAAGCGGAGATTTTACCTATGCGGGCTGTGCCTTAGCAAAGGACGGGATGGACGGACAGTTAACGATTCAATGTCAGGATGCAGAAAAAGCCGGACATAAATGTGATAATTCATGTGGTTCTCTATATGCAAAAGCAAAGGAAGAGCATCTAGATCTTTGTGCCATTGGAAGTACTTTAAGAGGAGTTAAGATTCCGGGAGATGCGGGGTTTTCAAATTTCACGATTAAAGGAGGAAATATAACCGCTATGGGCGGACTTCACTCCTGCGGAATTGGCGCAGCATGTGAGACAGAAGCAGTGGGAGGAGAACATGCAAAGAATATCAGAATCTCCGGAGGCATCGTTGAGGCAAAAGGGACTACGTATGGAGCAGGAATTGGAGGAGGTTACGGAACAAAGGTAGAAGGAATTTATATTACTGGCGGAAGTGTAAAAGCTACAGGTGGTGCCTACGCTCCGGGAATTGGGGCTGCAAAGTATGGAAGAACAGACGGCAAGGGCAGTATGGAGGTCAAAGATATTAAAATCAGCGGCGGAGATACGGTCGTAAAAGCTATCGGAGATAAAACAACTAGTATGCCGGGTATCGGTTCCGGAGGAGGAAACGGTAAAGTCTCCAATGTAACTGCATCTCCGGATTTTGGATTTCAGGGATACATACAGGACGGAACTTCAGAGGAAGATTATACATTTGTAGAGGGGACACCATTTAAAGAAGAGACAGCCATTGAAGTGGGGAAATTTTATACGATGGTCTATTTCGGACCATACCGTGACACCAATGAGATCGAAAAAGACACCAAGGACCAGATCGGAGCCAACCATGTGATCAGCAAGACTGGCGGAGAAGGATTTACGAAAGAACAGTTAAAAGGACTGACCAAAGTAACCGGAAAGGATGAAACCGGAACTGATTTTGATACATCCGATTTAACCTTTACGAAGGAAGAACAGATTCAGGCAATCAATGCTGCAAAGACTGCAGGAAAGACCGGGGAGTTTCCTCTGACCTTTACGACGCCTAACGGGACTGAGACAACAGTGAACGTATACCTGAAGGGAGAAGGAACCGATGCAGCCCAGATCAATCCAGAACGGATGGAACCGACCATCGGAGCGGATAATTTCCGGCAGGACACCGGAGGGGAACCATTCAGTGAAGAAGATGTACGGAGACTGGCTCAGGTCCAGGGGAAAAATAAAGAGGGAACGACCTATCCCCAGGATGAGTTCACACCAGATGCCGGTCAGTTAGAAACAATTAATAAAGCGAAAACCTTGGGGAAGGGGGGAACATTTAAACTGACCTTTACATCCCCCGACGGTAAGAAAGCCACGGTGGAAGTGGTGCTGAAAGTCTATGATGAGACAAGCGTTAATGAGACGACCGGGGAACAGATCAAGGGGCTTGATATTATCAGTAAGACCGGAGGGGACGCCTTTACAAAGGAACAGCTGAAAGACTTATCAGATGTCACGGCTTTCAACGGCAGCGGGGAAGCAATCGACAGAGCCGATTTAATATTTCCAAATGAAGACCAGGTCAAAGCGGTCAATGAAGCCAAGATGAACGGGAAGACCGGAGACTTTCTGCTGTACATAGAGACACCGGCCGGAACAGGGATTACTATCCATGTGTTTTTAAGAGACAGGGGAACCGATCAGGTCCGGAGCACAGAAGACGGGACACAGAGGGGAAGTCTTGGAGCCAATGACACTGTTCAGCCGACTGGAGGAAAAGGCTTCAGTGAAGAAGAGATCAGAAATTTCTGCAAAGTGAAAGGAAAAGACATTCATGGAAACAGTGTGAATGCCAGGGTGGATGAGGGACAGTTAAAAGAAATCAATGAGGCAAAGACCAGAGGAGTCACAGGAACCTTCAGGCTCACATTTTCTCTGGAAGACCGGACCGGGGCAGTAGTTTCGGTCACTTTGACCGGAGACCACACGGTGTCCTTTGACCCGGACGGGGGAGACTATTATCCAAAGGATCAGATCATTGTGGGAGGTAGAACAGCGGTGGAACCGAAGGAGCCTGGAAAAGATGGGTATGTGTTTGAAGGCTGGTATTACACAGATGAAGATGGAAAAGAAATAAAATGGGACTTTGATATGCCGGTCCATCAGAGTGTGACACTGAAAGCTAAGTGGAAAAAAGAGCCTGCCGATACAAAGACTACTGAGACGACGACAGTGAAGAAACCAAAGAAAAAGAGAGAGACAGGGAGCTGGAATTACCGGGAAATTGGCAGAGACACGAAAGAAAACCGTACGGCAGAGACTGGGGATGAACATAAAATGCCGTGGATTTTTGGATGCGTGGCAGGATTGACGGGAGCAGCATTCTGTTTGTTTATGAAAAAGAGAATACAATAGAATATAAGAGTGGACAGCCGGGAGAAATAAACCCGGCTGTTTTCTTTTGTTTCGGAAAAAGGCCGGGTGCACGGATCACGAAAAGCAAAACTTGTCAACCGGATAAAGAAAGCTTAAAATAGTAAAGAATGAGTATTCAGGAAGAGAAAGGATGAGTGACATGTCTGTAACAGAGGTCAGAAATTATTTAAATGAATTTAATAGGGCTGACAGAGTGAGAGAGTTTGAAGCTTCCAGCGCTACGGTAGAACTGGCGGCAAAAGCCCTGGGTGTGGAAGAAGCGAGAATCGCCAAGACGTTATCCTTCTACGGGCCGGACGGGAGCTGTATCCTTGTGGTAACCGCCGGAGACGTAAAGATCGACAATAAAAAATATAAAACGATGTTCGGATTAAAGGCAAAGATGCTGAGAGGAGACGATGTAAAAACGCTTACCGGACATGAGAGGGGCGGCGTCTGCCCGTTTGCAAATCCGGAGGGGACAAAAGTATATTTAGATGAGTCACTGAAGCGCTTTGAGACAGTTTTTCCGGCATGCGGCAGCTCAAATTCTGCGATTGAGCTCAAACCCGAAGAACTCTTTGAATATGCAAAGGCCGTAAAGTGGGTGGATGTGACAAAGGCCGAGGGAGACGGGAAATGAACGTAAAGGTTATCTGTGTAGGAAAGATAAAAGAGCCATATGTAAGAAAACTGATTGAGCGCTGTGTAAAAGAACTGAACAGGAGCTGCCGTCTGGAGATTATTGAGCTGAAAGATGAAAAAACACCTGACGGCGCCAGTGAGAAAGAGGAGGATCGCATCCGGAAAATCGAGGGCGAGAGGATCTTAAAGCGGATTCCAGCAGGAAGTATTGTGATTCCGCTTTGTATTGACGGAAAACAAATGACTTCCGATGAACTCAGGCATAAGTGGGAAAAATGGAACAGGCAGAGGGATACGGAGGTTGCGTTTGTCATCGGAGGATCTCTGGGTCTCTGCAGTGCGGTCCAGAGGAAGGGGGCTTTTAAGCTGAGCTTCAGTGCAATGACATTTCCGCATCAGCTGATGCGGCTGATCCTTCTGGAGCAGCTCGTATACGCGGCAGGGAGGAAGGAGGAATGATGGAGTCAATATTGATCATAGAGGACAATCAGGATGTCAGCCGGATGCTGTCAGAATTTCTCACGGAGTCCGGCTATCAGCCGGAGGCAGCTTTTTCAGGAACGGACGGGCTTATAAAGTTGAGAGAAAAGAGCTATGACCTGGTACTCCTGGATCTGATGCTGCCCTATAAAAGCGGAGATCAGGTTTTGAGGGAACTGAGAGGATTTTCAGACATACCGGTGATCGTCATTTCGGCAAAGGACATGGTGGGAACAAAGATCGATCTCTTAAAGCTGGGGGCCGACGACTATATTACGAAGCCTTTTGACCTGGGAGAGGTAGAGGCCAGGGTCCTGTCGAATTTAAGGCGGCAGAGTTCTTCCAAAGTCAAAGAACAGACACTTCAGTATAGAGACCTGATACTGTCAAAAGATGCAAAGAGTGTGCTGCTGGAAGGACAGGATCTGGAACTTACCGCAAAGGAATACGCGATCCTTCAGCTGCTGATGGAGCACCCGAAGAAGGTCTACACAAAAGCAAATTTATACGAGACGGTATGGGAAGATGAATATTTGGGGGATGACAACGCAGTAAAAACTCATATAAGCAATCTAAGAAATAAATTAAAAAAGGCCAGTCCCTTAGAACAGTATATTGAAACGGTGTGGGGCATTGGATATCGGATGTACAAGGAATAAACCCACAAATTCTTTACCATTGATCGTATGAACTTAACCTTTTCTTTACGATTGACAGATATACTGTACTTACAAAAGGAAAGGACAGGTGAGAAACATGAATTATGTATTGGAGACAGAAAATCTGACGAAAGATTTCGGCAGTTTTCGTGCACTTGACCGGGTCTCAGTAAAACTTGAGTCTGGGAAAATTTATGGGCTGATCGGCCGGAACGGAGCCGGAAAGACCACACTGATGCGGCTTGTGGCAGGGCTCAGCTTCCCCTCAGAAGGAAGTATCTCTTTGTTTGGACGCGGGGGTGAAAAAGCCCTGCAGGAGGAACGGAAGCGGATCGGCTGTATGATCGAATATCCGGGTATTATCGGAAACATGAATGCAAAAGAGAACCTGAGAGTACGCAGAGTCTTAAAGGGAATACCAAACGAGGAAACTGAAGATGAACTGCTTAAACTGACAGGTCTTTCTAAGGCAGGGAAGAAAAAAGCAAAGGATTTTTCTCTGGGTATGAAGCAGAGACTGGGTATCGCAGATGCACTGATCGGCACTCCGGAACTGCTCATCTTAGATGAACCCGTTAATGGTCTGGACCCGCTCGGCGTGGTGGAAATCCGCCGCCTTTTGATAAAACTGTGCCGGGAAAATCATATAACGATCCTGATTTCCAGCCATAATCTGCCGGAACTCTACCAGACGGTTACAGATTATATTATCATCCACGAAGGAAGAGTAGTAAAAACTCTGAACCAGGAAGAACTGGAAGAAAAATGTAAGCGTCATATCAGGGTCCGGTGTGCGGACACATCTAAGCTGGCTGCGGTTTTGGAAGAGAGCCTTCATACCTCAAACTATAAGGTGATGCCGGACGGTTCTGTAAAGCTGTATGATTACCTGGACCGGCAGGAACAGGTCGCGGAAACATTATATCAGAACGGATTGACAGTGAAGGGATTTTCCGTAGAAGGTGATAGTTTGGAAAATTATTTTGTATCTGTGATAGGGGGCGGTCAGGATAATGAATGTTTTAAGGGCTGATATGCTAAAGTTTAAAAAATCAATGGCTTTAAAAGTATTATTTTTGATTTCCGGGGCAGGAGCAGTCCTCATGGTCATCGTGGCCCGTCTGTTCAGGGACGGTACTCTTGGCATGAACGCCGCCGGCAATGCCTCTTTTCTGGCAGATCCTCAGATGGTGGCTCTATTGGGAACCGTGGCCGCGGGAATGTTTCTCTGCGGAGATTTTGAAAATAAGACCGTTCAGGATGCAGTGTCCGGAGGCATCGGAAGGAGTCAGCTGGTTCTGGGGAAAGCATTTTCTTATTTTTTGATTATTTTTCTATTGATTCTTCCGTACTTCGCTGTTATGGCCGCGTCATTTTTTATAGACAGCCAGTATCAGCTGTATATCCCGTCTGTGTTTCTTACGTTGATTTGCAGAGAATCGGGAAATGCACTCACACTGTATTCTGCACTTAAAATTCTTGGGATCACGGCGTCGGTATGTGTGGTCTACGCGGGACAGCTGAGCATTTGTCTTCCTCTGGCGTTTATTTTCCGCAGGCCGGTGCCGGTCATCGGGATCGGATATCTGGTCTCAATGGCCTGTGGAATGCTTCAGGCAGGAGGAAACAAAGTATTTGAAAAAATGATTAGTCTGACGCCGTTTCATCTTGAAAATTTAACCCGGCTTTCTATGGACGCAGAACCGGAAATGTTTTTGAAGAGTGTCGGAACCGGAGCCGGCTTTGCCATCCTGATGATCTTGGCGGCCATGTTCATTTTCAGGAGAGCCGAGATAAAATAAACAAACAGGAGATATACAGATGGTTTTTATATTGTCAGCGGTGATTTTGTTTCTGGCTGGATATGTGATTTTACTCCGGAAGCAGATCAATCAAATAAACCGTCAGCTGGAAAAACGCAGAGAAGAGAATACGAGACAGCCAATAAGCCTGGAATTCATAGATTCCGGGCTTACAAGACTTGCGGGAAATATGAACCGGTGTTTAAAAAGTGAGGAAAAACTGCGGGAGGAAACTGTGAGCAGGGAAAAAGAGCAGAAGGAAATGATAGCCGACTTATCCCATGATCTCAGAACACCTTTGACGGCAATCAAGGGATACCAGCAGCTGCTCATGGCAACACTAGCGGAGGAAGGACAGAGAGAAAGACTCCGGACCGCCCAGAAACATGCGGATGAACTGGGAAAGATGATCGAACAATTTTTTGAGTATTCTCTTTATTCTTATAAGCAGTCAGAGCCAAAATATGAACGGATTAACCTGGGAGCCCTGATTGCCGAATGCGTTGCGGAAATGGTTCCGCTGCTGGAAGAACATGAACTTTCCATCCGAATGGAGGAGACAGATCCGGTCTATGCAAAAGCGGATAGGGAAATGCTCATCAGAATTATTCAGAATTTGATCCGTAATTGTCTTGCTTATGCAGATTCCAATGCTGTGGTCAGAGTTGAAAAAACGAAAAGAGCGGTTTTTTCCTTTGGAAACCAAACAACGGCAACAGCAGACCCGGATCGTCTGTTTGACCGGTTTTACAGGGAAGACCGATCAACAAGCCGGCCTGGAGGTATGGGCCTTGCTATTGTAAAACTTTTGGCAGAACAGATGGGAGGAACTGCCAGGGCAGGAAAAAAGGAAGGCTGGCTGTGGATCTATGTCGAACTTCCTTCTGACGGATGATACTTGTTCCATTCATCCAGGATATAACGATTCCACAGTTTATAAAATTGAAAGCCGCGTGCAGCAAACCCGGCGAAAAATATAAGGACTGCAGTGGCGGATGCGTATCGGAATCCTGCAAATGACAAGGCATACCACATAAAAACCGTCGACAGCAATGCCGATACGGTGTAAAGAAAAACAGCGTATGTCTTGATCTGTTTTTTCGGCAGACCGAAAATAAACCAGATCCATCTGCTTGGAGCAAAGCATAAAGCTCTGTCTTTCATAAAAAAGATCAAAAAAAGAAGTCCCAGTGCGGCCGCTTTTGTGATTAAGGATTTCACGCCTATAATGATAAGAAATAGAATTAATTTCATGTCTTACTCCTCTTCATTTTCTGCCTGTATCATGATCTGTGTAATGTATTCGTCTGCACTGGAAATCACAAAATCATTGAGCCCGGTTTCATATGCGTATCCCGTTAGTGTTAAATGGTGTTTTTCTGCAAATGCTATGATTTCCTCATAGAATTCCGGAAGGCCGTCCCAATCACCCGTAAAAAATCCGCATATATAAGTTCCGCCCGGTTTTTTAAATATATCGTTGCTGCTGTTCTTTGGTGCCGGAGTAAAAAGACCGTCATAGGAATCGAACTTCCTTTGCTTAATCTTTTCAGTGGAGATAAAACTTCCAATGCCCATAATAAAGTCTTTCGTGTCCCAGAAATTTTTAATCTGAGCGTATATTTGTTCAATATCCTCATCACCAAAAGCAAAAGAGATCCTTTGGTGATATTCTTCTTCACACTCTATGATCCTGATTTCTCTGTTTTTTATCTGACTGCATAATTCCAGCTGTTTCTTTTTCATAAGAAGAATTTGTCTGCTTTTTTTCAGCCGCCTGATCTCACAGCCGATCTCTTTTAGTTTTGTGTCTGCAATACGTAAAAAATCTGCTTGGTTCGGATGGTTCAGATATTCTTTTATTTCTTTAATGCTCATATTTAATTCTTTCAGCATACGGATATATTCTAATTGAATACTCTGTGAGTCATCATAGTATCTGTAATTGTTATCTCCCTTATAGTGCGGTGAGAACAGACCGATCGTATCATAATAGTGCAGAGTCCGTTTGTTGAGTCCGTGGATTTTTGCAAACTGTGAAGTTGTCAGCTTTATTGAGCGGCGATTCATGATAGTTCCTCCTTGACTTTACACTTACTGAATACTTTAAGGTAATTATATACCAATCAGTTTTATTAGAATAGGAGGAATCAGATGAAAAAGCAAATCAGGGTAAGGGAATACCGGGACAGAGACAGCAGAGCGTTGGAGAACATTATCAGAGAAGCATGGAAATACGATGAACTTACAGGGCCTGCGACAGCATCTAAATTGGCAAAAGTTTTTCTTTACAGCTGCCTCTGCAGCCAGACTTTTGCACAAGTAGCCCTGGCAGATGAAATGCCGGTCGGAGTAATTATGGGGAAAAATCTGAACAAACACAAATGTCCGTTTAAATACCGTGTGAAGCAGATTACATCCATACTCTCTCTGCTGTTATCCGGAGAGGGAAGACAGGTGATTAAGATGTTTGGATGTATAAGCGGGATAGATAAAAAATTATTAAAGGACAGTGGGAAGAATTATCAGGGAGAGATTACGTTTTTTGCTGTTGATGCTGAATTTCGGGGCCGTGGAGTCGGAAAAGTATTGTTCCAAAATATAAAAACCTATATGAAACATGAAGAAATTCAAAGTTATTATTTGTTTACAGACACAAGCTGTAATTTCGGATTTTATGAACATCAGGGTATGAACCAGTGCAGGGAACATACCCATATTTTCACTGTCCGCAGCAGGCCTGCCAAAATGAAATTCTTTTTATTTGAACAGGAAGACAAACGCATGGTCTGAACTCTAATTGTCCATACATTCCTCAAACATCCGGTAGATTTTTGGATGTTCTTTCTTTACATTGACCGGCACCAGGTCTTTGCTGACCATCCCGTGAGAAGTGGTGCCGGTGGCGATCAGGGCACGGGGATTTTCCCGGATGACTTCATAGGAGAATTCCAGGCGCACCGGTGTAAGCCTTGTCAGTTTTATATGGATGGAAAGTTCGTCTTCATAAAAAGCGGCCTGTTTATACCTGACCGTAAGGCCGGTAAGTGGAGTGATAATGCCGGCTTTTTCCACGTCTGAATAGCTGATTCCTGAGGCCTTAATAAAATCAGTTCTTGCTACCTCAAACCAGACAGGATAGT
Organism: Anaerostipes caccae L1-92; assembly: GCF_014467075.1. Taxonomy (NCBI): domain Bacteria; kingdom Bacillati; phylum Bacillota; class Clostridia; order Lachnospirales; family Lachnospiraceae; genus Anaerostipes; species Anaerostipes caccae. The sequence continues at coordinate 2,001,091 of NZ_AP023027.1, read as the reverse complement.
TGCTGTGATGGGCAATCCCCATCTGATCAGTTTCCGCGTATCTTACAACGATTTTTGATGTGTACATAAAATCATCCTTTCTTAGCTTTGTCAATTCTATCAGTATATAATAAAACATCCTGACATGTCTAACCCATCTTTGCGGGAATCGTTGAATTTCTTAGATTTATATTGTATCATAAAAGAAACAGAAAGCAGAAAAGAAAGCAGGGAGAGCTTCTATGAAAAACAGGCTGAGAGACAACAGAGGATATACATTGGTAGAGCTGATGGCGGTGCTGGTTATTTTCGCCATTCTTCTGGCTATCGCCGGAGGAGGGATTGCAGCCTATCAGAAGCACTCTGCGTTCAAAAAGAACAATGAATATGCACAGACGATTTTCACGGCACTTCAGTCTTCCATGGCCCATGCAAAAGCAGGCGGAAGTCTGGATGAACTGTCCAAAGAACTTTCGGGTTCAGAGTATAAAGATAACCGCCTGAATGGGAAAATGATCGACGAAGGCGCTCCGGTTCCCGACGATGCTGAGGGCATGTATTATTTTTTCTTTCAAAAAGGCGAAAAAAGGACGGATTACGAAGGGGCTAAAAAGACGGTATATGAGATGATTGCGCCGTATATATATGACGCAGATGTATTAAATGCGTCTTTTTGCGTCGAGTTTGACCCCGACGAAGGGACGGCTCTGGGAGTCTGTTATTCAGACAAAGCAAAGAGTTTTTACTACGGAAATACCCAGTCCAAAGGCGGTGAGGGAAGCGCGGATATCAGCGGCAGGAGCAGAAATGACCGTTATGACCGGCTCGTAGGCTACTACGGAGTGGATTCTGTCTCTTCCACGCCGGAGCCGATGGAGGGGTCAGTTTTCAAAAGCCTTGAGCTGGTCAACAAAGAGACGCTTTCTATCCGATGGGAGTTGGAAGACGCATATCAGGCTTCTGCACTGGGCCTTGCATATGACATAAAACTTTACGATGCAGCGGACAACCGGCTTGTGTGTTCCTTCAAGATCAACGATCTCGATAAGGCGGAGACCATTCTGAAGGAAGAAGGCAGGGATAAAGAGCTTACATTGACCAGTGATGTTTCATTTTATGATGAAGACGAGAAGGTTACAGAGACAAAAAAAGATTTGAAATTTATGGGTTATATCTCAAAGAAAGGGAAGATGATCCTCGTTCTGGATGCAGCAGATTTAGAAGCCGCATCTCAGGTAAACGAGAAATCGCCGGATTATGACGGCACATACAGCATACGCAGACTGGGATTTTCAGCGGGTCCCATGTATGCAAGAATGCAGGCCTCAGGAACCGGATACCGGCCCAGCCAGTGGGAGCAGACCAATACAGAACACTCATATTTTGCCAAAGAAGAGGCAAAGAAGGACGGCACAAAAATTTATGACCTTAAAAACCCAAGGCATCTTTTCAATCTTAGGTTTGAGGAGAAAGATGCGCCGGATGATACGGTTTTATACCGCCAGACAGGCGGCATCTTCTGGAACGGAGAGAAAGGCATGGCGGCAGGAGGTTTCCTTTTTGAGAAGACGAAACAGCTGTCAGAGACGGAGGAGGGGATCCCTTTTCCTTCGGCAAGTAAACTGAATAAGAAACATACCTTGCAGGGGATGGATGAAAATGACCAGTCCTATGCTGTTCAGTCATTTAAATTCGGAGCGAAGGACCAGAAAACTCCGGCCGGATTATTTGAAGTCAATGAAGGTACGATAAGGAATATGTTACTGAAACAGATATCTTCCCAGGGAACTGACTATGTGGGAACAGTCTGCGGAGTCAACTACGGGACACTGAAAAATATTTCTGTGGATAAAAAGAGCACGGTCAAAGGGAAAAAATTTGTAGGGGGCATCACAGGAAGTGATATCACAGGGAAACCCCTGGATACAGGAACGGAGAAGCTGATCTTAGTAGGTACCATGAGGACTTACGATTCTCTGAAAAACAGCGCCAGGGTTGAAGGAGAAAAGTTTGTGGGAGGCGTTGTCGGATATTTAAACGGCATCTGTATAGAAGATCCGTCTAAACCGGAGGACGTGCAGAGTATTTCTGTCAAAGAGTGCGAAAATTATGGCTATGTGACGGGAACCGGACAGTGTATCGGCGGAATTGTCGGATACAACAGGCTGTCATCCATTGAGAAGTGCTTAAGTGTTCCTGTTTTGACAAAAGAGGAGGAAGAAAAGCTTAGAGAAGCGGCGAAAAATTATCAGCTGAAGGGCGACTTCGTAGGAGGAATCGTCGGTCTCAATGATGACGGCATCATCACGAAATGCAGCACCGGAAAAGAGGATGAAAAGTCCTTTGTGGCAGGCAGGAGATACGTGGGAGGCATCTCCGGATTCCATATGAAGATCGAGAATTCAGGTGCCATAGATACAGAGCTTGTTATGGACGGAGACGGCTCTGCAAACTTCGCAAATGTGATCGGAAGCCAGTATGTGGGAGGAATCACAGGGGTGAACGGCAGCGTGCAGGGGAAAATCTCGGATATACTCAATCAGGATGTTAATCTTAACAATTTTATTGTCAATAAAGAAGAATACACGTCAAAAGCGGTTCTCAAAAACTGGACGAACAAGGGACTTGTGACGGCGAATGAGCTCTTTGCAGGAGGAATTACCGGTCTGAATACCGGGAAAATACAAAACTGTACGTCTCAGATGCAGACAGAGGAAAAAGACAAAGAGAAGATACAAAAACTTCTGCTGGAATATGGAGCATTAGGTATCCAGATCGGCGGTATTGCAGGCTACAATAACGGGCTGATTGAAAATGACAAGAGGACAGAAGTTACGGCATATGTAGCCGGGGATACCTATATCGGTGGGATTACAGGCTACAATGAACAGAAAGGAAAGATCCGAAATTTCTCTGAAATCAAAGGATTTATTTATGGAAAAGACTGTGTCGGAGGAGTTGCCGGAGCCCAGAAAGGCGGGGAAGATCTGAAAGGATTTGAAAACCAGGCGGATATTACGGCAGACTTCGGGGATGCCGGAGGAATCTGCGGACAGATGTCAGAAGGAACAACGGTTATAGACAGCGGCAACACTGGCAACATCAGTTCCGAATACGGAAATGCCGGAGGAATCTGCGGCAGTGGTGAAGATTTGGTCATCGAGGGAGCTTATGTAAAAGACTGCACAATTACTTCTGAGAGAAATACAGCAGGGGGAGTCATCGGCAGGATTTCAAAAGAGGGGCTGATCAGAATTTCATCTGTGAGGCCCGGAGTTGTGATTCAAAGCCCGAAAGAGACGGCAGGAGGCATGATCGGACTGGCAGAAAAGACCAAAGAAAATGGAAAGCTGGAGATTTTCGGGTGTAACAGCGCCGCCGCATTGGAGTCAGGCAGGGCAGGAGGCATAATAGGAGAGTCAGACCTTACATCGGGCAGCATGGAAATAATACAGTGCAGAAACTATGGCTTTCCGATCGGCAAAACGAAAATGTCCGGACTGATCGGCTCTAAGAAGGGTTCGGCTGAGAATTTAAAACTTTATCAATGCTTCGGTGTTTCTGATTTGGAATATCCTCTGGCCGGCGAACCGTTTGAACAGGCAGAAATATCCAAATGTTATTATTTTATTGCTGGGGATCAGACAGAAGGCAATGTGGGAATCGGTATTCCTCTGATGGTGGAAAAACAAGGAACCCAGTATTACAGGGCATCGGGAACCGAAGAAGGCAAAAAGGTTACGATCAGCAACTTTACCGTAGATCCGACGCTGCTTTCGGAAGCAAATCTAAAAGATTTTTATGCTAAGATCGAGCGCACAATCAATGGTTATTATAACGGCTTGAACTAAGAGGATGAAGAACTATGGAAAGACTCAGAAAAAGAAATGAAGGAAGTGCATTGATCTTTGTCATGTGTATCCTCTGTGTATTTATGGCGGCGGCATTGATTATGATTCTCGTGTCTTATCAGGTACTGACAAATGCCCAGCAGTCGGCAGTCAAAGACCAATGCAGGATTTCCGCGGTTTCGTTTAATAAACTGCTGGAAAAAGAGATTACTGCCCCGGAAGGACAGGGAATCAGAGATGACAACATCCGGTATTTTCTTTACGACCAGATAAAAAACGATAAGTGGGTCTACTACAATGAGAAAGAGGAAGGTCATGGCGAAAATGAAGCTTTCCGCACTCTGGACATTGAGATGATCCAGTCGGCGAAAGATACACTGGGAGACATCAAGGTTACGGTTTACTGGGAATCCCAAAAAGATGATCCCCTTGACAAGGCTGTACTTGTGACTAAAGTAAGCGCGGGTTCCAGAAAACAGGAATATCATATAACGACCAGGTATTCTTTAAAGGTAAACACAGGCGAGCCGGAACAGTGGATCTGGGCTACAAATTGGCAGGAGTGATTACATGAGAAAAATACGGATCAAGCATATTTTAAAAGGGCGAGACGGAATGACTCTGGTGGAAGTCCTGGCTGCATTTGCCATTCTGCTGATGGGCATCGCTTTTCTCTACAAAAGTACGGTGATGTCGTTAAACCAGATCAGGAAAGCGAGGGAAGTGCAGGAGCAGGCAGACCGGGCGGTTTCTGAATTTTATGAGAAGAAGGCAGAGGAGTCTTCGGAGAAACAGACCGTCGTGCTCACCGTAAAAAAACAGGACTCCGACACTGCTGTGTCCCAATGGGGTATGGAAGTGAAGGTTGGAGAAGCCAAGAGCAGCGATGGATATTTTATCTATTTCTTCGGGCAGGAAGGAAGTGAGAAATGATACGCCGGCGGATCAGGAGTAAATTACAAAAAGTACTTTTGCATGACAAGTCAGGAATGACCCTTGTGGAATTGATGGTTACCTTTCTGCTGCTGGGCATATTGATGGCAGCGGCCATCGCCACACTGTCTCCGGCGATGAATGTCATGGCGAGGATATCGAACATGAGCCGGGCCCAGGGGGTGGCAGATATTCTGATGGAAAAAGTCTGCGGGGAAGTGGGAAGCTCCACGGGCCAGGTACAGATCGACAGCGGAAATGAAAAGATTTCTTATACCGACAAGAAGGGGCGCTCGGTCATCATGTACGCAAAGGAGACAGACGGAGAAAAGAGGCTGGTGCTTCACTATCAGGCATCTTCGATAGCCGAGGGAGGAGCGGCAGCGACAAAGGGAGTTGACTGGACCTTTTCCAAGAAGATGTATATGAACCAGGAAATTAAGGAACTGAAGTTTGAACGGAAGGAAGATACCAATCTTGTAAAGATCACGCTGACGGTCCGGAATGTAAAGACAGGGCAGACGTATAGACGGACAAAAATCGTGGAGTGCTATAAGCTGGATGACACGGGTTTTATCGATGATACGGAATTCCCGCAGGAGGTTTAAATAAGGCAGAAAATGCCGCTGTTTTAAATCTCGATATTGTTTGACAAGTATAGGGATTCAGCATATAATTTAAATATGCATTTTGGCTAAATCAAAGGATAGGAAGGGAAAATTATGAAGAAAAAATTAAGTGATTTCAGACAAAAAATGAGGAAGGATAAAAAAGGGTTTACTCTTGTAGAATTGATCGTTGTGTTGGTTATTCTGGCAATCTTGATTGCATTGTTGGTTCCTACTTTGACTGGATATATTGATAATGCGAATAAGAAAAAAGTTGCATCAGAGGGAAGACAGATTCTAATGGCAGCTAAAACTATTGCGGCGGATGATTACAACAGTGATGAAGCTACAAAAAACTTGTGCGGTAAAACAATTACTACTTTAAATGTTTCTGCTGCTGGTGCAGCTACTGATGACCCCACGATTGAGAAACTTTCAGAAGTAAAGAACAGCAAATATACAAGTGTTTCTATTACATTTGATGCTGATGGAACGGTATCAAGGTTGGTTTACACAGGTAAAAAATTTACGGCAACATTCGATGGATCTGCATGGAGTACAACTAAGAACTAAGAATCGCTGAGATAGCATTTTTTGGAAAGCGGACGGTATAACTTGGTAACAAGAAGAAGGTTTAAAAATCACAAGTTTATAGAATATACAGAATGGATTTTGCTTCTGGTGCTGTTGTCTGTATTGTTCCTTGGAGTCATTCCTCGTGTCAAGACATCATTCCAGCGCCAAAAGGCCCGTGAAATCTTAAGAAACGCCAAAGATGTCCGTGTCTCAGCACAGATTTATTTCTACGATACATATGCAAAAGGAGAAGAAGTCCCTGTCGCAGGAAAACGCCAGGTGCTCTCCGGGGATGTGGAAAAGGACATTTTAAAAACTGCCAGGAGTCATGGAAGGATTGACACCATTGCCTATGACAGACGGGATGTAAAAGTGACGGACCTTGTCTATATTGAGGATGGCTACATCGTAAGCTACAAAGAAGTGAAGGGAAAACCAGTCTGGAAAGTGTACCGATTGAGCCGGATGATAGGGGATTCATAAGAGATTTAAGTAAAAGGGTGTCCCAAAAGTATTTTTACTTCTGGGGTATCCTTTTCTTTCGCAAAAGGGGGAAACATGGGACTTATCTATTTTATATTCTTCTGGATCGGAGCATCCGTCTTTTCCTTTGTGAATGTCTTAATTTACAGGGTGCCGAAGAAGATTTCTTTTGTCGGCGGCAGAAGCTTTTGTCCGTCCTGTAAAACCAGTTTAAAACCATACGATATGATACCGGTCTTCAGCTACATTCTCCTGAAAGGCAGATGCAGAAAGTGTAGCTCAAAGATCCCGGTCCGCTACATCTTTGTAGAATTACTTGGAGGAATTTTAGCTGTCCAGTGTGCGGCATCTGTTCCTCTGGATGAGTCGGGAGCGGGCATTTATCTTTTAAAAACAGTATTTTTATTAATAACAGGGGCTCTTTTGACTGCAGTGACATTTGTAGATATTGACACAATGGAAATTCCCAATGGCTTTGTACTGGCGTTAGCGTGTCTTGGAGCCGTGTCTCTTTTTTTGTTTCCGGAAATATCTCTGCCTATGAGAGTGATCGGCTGCTTTGCGGTCAGTGTTCCGATGCTGCTGCTTACGGTGCTGATCCCCGGGGCTTTCGGAGGCGGTGATATTAAGCTGATGGCCGCAGCGGGAATTCTGCTGGGGGCAAAGCTTACCGGAGCCGCATTTTTCTTTTCTGTGTTAGCCGGAGGGGTGTACGGAATCTATCTGCTGGCCGGAAAGAAAAAAGGAGGCAAAGACCATTTTGCGTTCGGACCATTTTTATGTCTGGGCATCTGGGCGGCCATTTGTTGGGGAAATGAGATCATCGGCTGGTATCTTGGCCTTTTGCCGTGAGATGATGCCTGAGGAGGGAAATCAAATATGCCGAAATATAAATATAAAGCGAAAGACAGTAGTGGAAAGTTGTCAAAGGGTGTCCTGGAGGCTGCCGATGAGCTGGCCTTATACCAGGCTCTGAGAACAGACGGAAAATATCTGGTTTCCAGCAAAGACTTAGAGGAAGGAAAATTAAAGTCCAAAAGAAAGATGAAGGCATCTGTGCTTGCAGATTTCTGCAGACAGCTGGGGACGCTCTTAAAAGCAGGCGTTTCCTTGGTCCGCTCCCTGAATATCATCGCCAACGAGATCGGAGTCAGAAGCACCGACAAAGAGACGTATCAGAATCTTTTAAATTCCATCCGCCAGGGAATTCCTCTCTCAGAAGCTATGGACGAACAGGGCAGGACGTTTCCGGTGCTTTTGGTCAGTATGATGCGCTCTGCGGAGGCCAACGGAAACCTGGACCAGACCTCACTGCGCATGGCGGAGCATTATGAGAAAGAAAACAGGCTCAACGGAAAAGTCAGGAATGCTATGATTTATCCGATCGTTCTGTCTGTACTGCTTGTAGGTGTGATCATTTTCATACTGTCATATCTTGTACCGCAGTTTCAGGATATTTTTGATACGATGGAATCCCTGCCGCTGCCCACTGTGATTTTGCTGGGACTGAGCGGAGGAATTCGGAAGTACTGGCCGTTTATTCTGCTGATTTTGGCGGCTGTGATCTTCGGAATCCGTCTCATACTCCGCATCCCAAAGGTGCGCTGGAAGAAAGACCAGCTGAAACTGAGGCTTCCGGTGATCGGAAAGCTCTTAAGAAAGATTTACACCGCAAGGTTCGCAAGAACGCTGTGTTCCCTGTATTCCAGCGGGATACCGATCATACAGGCAATGCAGATCGGAAGCTCAACGGTGGGAAACCGTTATATAGAAGAACAGTTCGGTCAGGCTGTCGACTCTATCCGCAGAGGAGAGTCCTTATCAGTTTCCCTGATGGAAATTGACGGGTTTCAAAAGAAACTTTCTTCGGCTATTCAGGTAGGGGAAGAAACAGGAAGTCTGGACGAAATGCTGGATTCCATAGCAGAAAGCCTTGAATTTGAGGCGGAGAGAGCTTTAGAGCGTCTTGTGACACTTTTGGAGCCGGTTTTGATTATCCTGATGGCAGTGATCATAGGATTTGTAGTGGTGGCAGTCATACTGCCGATTTATGAATCTTACTCTACGATTGACCAGGGATATTAAGGGGGGGCTTTTATGAAGACAACAGTATATTTATCGAATCACAGAGTGCAGATCGCTGTGGGGGAGGCAAAGAAGAGCAAAATAAAGATTCAGAACCTGGTACAGTTTGATCTCCGGGAAGGAAGTCTGATCAACGGAGTCATCACATCGGAAGACGGGCTGAAACATCAGCTGGAAAAAGCCTGGGAGAGCCACGGCATATCAAAGAAGATAAGTCTCGTCATAGACAGCACGCAGATTGCCGCAAAGCTCATGACGATTCCGAAGATGAATAAGAAAAAGACACTGGAAACAGTAAGAAAAGAATTGTCAAGCATTGAGAATCCGGAAAAGTATGTTTACGATTACCGCGTCTGCGGCATGGATAAAAAAAGCGGTATGGCAACAGTGCTTGGGGCGGCAGTACAGGAATCAATGTTAAAGAGTTATCTGGATGTATTTGCGGCCATGGGCGTGGAAGTAGAATCGGTGGATATTGCCCTGAATGCCCAGCTGAAAGCTTTTGACCGTATACAATCTTTGAAAAACGAGACCTTTATATTCTCAAAGCTCGATGCGGAGATCCTGATCAGCACCTTATTTGTGCAGGGTGCCTATAAATATCTGAACCGCACAAGGATTTTTGCAGAGCATGGAACCGACGGGATTGCCACAGAAGTCGGGAATACGACAAGTTCTATGATCCAGTTCCTTGCCACAGAGCAAAAAGGAGAAAAAATTAAAAGCATTTATTTGGGAGGCTTCCCGGAAGAAGACAGAAGAATCCTTACAGCACCTCTAAAGGATCTGGGTCTTCAGGTCGGACAGTCTTTTCCGCTGACGGGATTTGACATGCCCGACCAAAAGGAATTTTTAAATTTTATTTTTCCAATCGGTGCTTTTCTTTCAAAGAAAGGTCAGGACATCGACTTTGCCCAGAAGATCAGGGCCAGAGAGGATAACAAAACGTCTTCCAAAGTATATCCGGGTGTGTTTGCAGCGGCGGGTGCTCTGGTTTTGTGTATTGCCGTGTCAGCCGTCCTATTTGCCATGAATACGGTTAACAAGTCAAAGATCAGTGAAATGGACGCTTATATTGAAGACTCTAAAAATGAGGCAGACTACACCAATGCCAAAAATCTGGATCTGGAATTGGCAAACAAGCAGACAGGAAAAGAGCAGTTTGCAGTCGTAAAACAAGTTTTGGAATCTTATCCCCAGGCGAATTCAAGGGTGGAGAAGATGGTCAGAAACAGCGCCGGGACAACGGTTTCCATCACTGTAGACCGGTACGATTCCTCCACGGGAATGTACGAATTTGTCGCCATGGCTCCGAAAGTTACGAGTATTTATGATTTTATCAACCGTCTGAAAAAGTCTGAACTGTTTGCGGATCTAAAATACTCGGGCTACAATTATACAGAAGAAACAAGACAGTACGATATTCATATCAGCACTTATCTAAGTGAAAATGCAGGAAAGTAGGTGGATCAGCTATGGAAATAACGAGTCGTGACAAAAAAATATTAAGTGTGCTTTCCGTCGTGCTGATCCTCGTGGTCTTCGGAAACTTTGTGATCCGCCCGCTCCTTGCACAGCGCAGTGAGCTGGCTGAGGAATTCAAGGAAAAGCAGCAGACAAAAGAGACAATGGAGACGGCCATAGCCTCCATTCCCCAGAAGGAGGCCCGGCTGAAAGCTTCCAGGGCAGACTTTGAAAAGGAGACAAAGGATATTTATCCGATGATGGAGTCCCATAAAGTGGAGCGTATGATCACGAAGCTGATCTTAAACTGCGGACTTTCCTCCAGAGATTTTGAGATCTCTGCAAGGCCGTCTGTCAGCGTTCTCACGCCTTACATCGAGTCTTCTCTGGCAAAGAGCCTGGGAGTGAAAAGCAGCGGCGACAGCACAGCGGAGGACAGCAGCAAGACCGCTATTTCACAAAATGTACTCTATTCCTATCCTGTATCTGTCAATATTCTCGGTACAAAGGCGAATGCCAAAAAATTGATCGATAAAATATATGCGGATTATCCTTCCATTCGTATTGTGAGTTATGGAATGAGTTCAGAGACGGCGTTGACCACATCTAATAAAGTGATCGATGCGTCGACTCTGTCCTTGGTGCTGGAAGTCTATATGTGCAGGAAGTAATATCTGGAAAGCGGGGGAGATTATGAAGAATATTCCAATTGGAGAAGTTTTGCTGCAGTATGGATATATAACCAAAGAGCAGATTGACCAGGCGCTGGATTATCAGAAGGAACATCCGGGCAAGCGGCTGGGCACCATTTTGATGGAACTTCAGTTTATTACAGAACAGCAGATGCTGGAGGCTTTGGGGCAGAGGCTGTCACTCAGCCACATCAGTCTGGGAAGCTACCCGGTGAACAGCGAGGCGGTGGAAAAAATACCGCGGCAGCTGGCTTTTAAATACAACATTCTGGCTGTAGATATGAAGGATCATCAATTATACATTGCCGTGAATGATCCGCTGAATTTTTATGCTATGGAGGATATCCGCCAGCTGACCGGCATGCAGCTGAAAGTATTTCTGGCAGAACTCAGCCCTCTGAAAAAGGCCCTGGAATATTTTTACGCGGAAGTATCCGCAAGGCAGGCGGCCAGACAGGCTAATGAGACGACCCAGGAGGCAGAGGACATCTCCTTTTTGGACGACATGGATGAGGAGGCTGACAGCGATGCGCCAATCATCAAACTGTTGAATACTCTGGTGCTCCGGGCGTACAATACCAATGCCAGCGATATTCACATCGAGCCTTTTGAGAAAGAAACTGTGGTCAGGATGAGGATTGACGGAACCATCGTAGATTATGTGACGCTGAAGCGTTCCCTTCACGCATCTTTGACGGCCAGAATCAAGATCATGGGCGGCATGGACATAGCGGAGAAAAGGATTCCCCAGGACGGACATTTTAAAATGCGTCTGGAGGAAGACAACATCAACATGCGTGTATCCGTTATACCAACGGTTTACGGAGAAAAATCAGTGCTGCGGCTCCTGAGCAACCGGACGCCGATCGATCATAAAGAGCATTTCGGCATGAACAGCGAAAATTATGAGAAATTCCAGTCGCTTCTGAAATCTCCCAACGGTATTTTATATATAACAGGACCGACGGGAAGCGGAAAATCTACGACCCTTTATATGGTTTTAGAATATCTGTCCAAGAGAAATGCAAATATTTCCACGATCGAAGACCCGGTGGAAAAAAATATCGCAAGGGTCAATCAGATGCAGGTAAATAACACTTCCGGATTGACATTTGAAACGGGGCTTCGGGCGTTGCTCAGACAGGACCCGGATATTATCATGGTAGGGGAGACAAGGGATGCGGAGACTGCTTCGATTTCTGTCAGAGCCGCTATTACAGGACATTTCGTCCTTTCTTCCCTGCATACGAATAATGCAGTATCCTCTATTGTCCGTCTGGTCGACATGGGAGTGGAGCCGTATCTGGTTGCCAATTCCCTGATTGGATTGGTGGCTCAGAGACTGGTCCGGAAAGTGTGTCCGGACTGTGCCAAAAAAGTGAGGACCACAGAAGAGGATAGGAAGATTCTCGGAGAGGACATTGAGTATGTGAAAGAGGCAGTGGGATGTTCTAAATGCAGCCATACCGGATATCAGGGCCGTATCGCAGTCCACGAGATCGCGGTGATCGATCAGGGCATACGAAAAATGATTTCTGAGGGCAGACAGGTGGATGAAATCCAGGACTATGTGACGAGGGAGCAGGGCATGAAGACGCTGAAGGAAAGTGCCGCAGATCTCGTAAAAGAGGGGATCACTACAATGGAAGAATTCTGGAAGATTGCTTATTATGTATAGGAGGCGTTTATGACAATAGAAGAAATGATCGGCATGGCCAGACAAAGGGATGTATCGGATATTCATTTGTCTGAAGGGATGCCCGTTGCTTTTCGCAGCTGCGGACGCCTTGTGGACAGCAGAATCGAACTATCTGACGATGAGATCAGACAGATGATCTTAGGACTCCTGCCGGTGGGACAGAGAGAATTATTTGACCAGGGGGAGGATGCGGACTTTGCGCTCCAGACCCCTGATAAAAACCGGCAGAGGATCAATGTTTTCCGCCAGCAGGGAAAGATTGCGGCGACGATCCGTCTGCTCAATGATCATATTCCCACACTCAGTGAGCTGAAGCTTCCGAAGTGCTTAAAAGATCTGGCTGACCAGCCGAGAGGCCTGATTCTGGTCACCGGTCCCACGGGAAGCGGAAAGTCTACCACACTGGCAGCTATGATCGACTATATCAACAACAGCCGGGCGGAGCATATCATAACGATTGAGGACCCGATCGAATATGTCTATGACAGGCAAAAATCAATTATTCATCAGAGAGAGACCGGTGTTGATGTGAAGGATTTTGCCTCTGCGCTCAGATCTTCTCTGAGAGAGGACCCGGATGTGATTCTGGTAGGAGAAATGAGGGATTACGAGACGATCTCAGCGGCTCTGACAGCGGCAGAGACCGGACATCTGGTTATGTCGACTCTTCACACTACAGGGGCTGCTCAGACTATCGACAGGATCATCGATGCCTGTCCCGGAGAAAGTCAGAGCCAGATACGGACACAGCTTGCTGGAGTGCTGGCCGGAGTTGTGACCCAGTGTCTGATCCCGACACTGAGCGGGATGGAGAGAATCGCCGCGACGGAAGTGCTGATCGGCACAGACGCGGCGCTGAATCTGATCCGGGAAAATAAATGTCATCAGCTGAATACGATCATGCAGTCCGGAATGGCACATGGAATGCACACGCTGAACCGGGATCTTTCAAGACTGGTGGCGGAAGGTACTATATCGAGAGAATCGGCAAAGAAGTATACGAATGATATTCAGGACCTGGAACAATATCTGTGACATTTTCTATATGATTCCCGTTCGGCTCTTAGAATGCCTCTCTACAATCATATAGAAATGGATATAATGTCTGCAGGATAGAGAAATCATTCCGGAATGATTTCTTCTTTCTGCCGGCAGATAATCGGCGAAAATGTCCTGAAATTTGAAAAATATGATTGCAAATAATCTTGAATTGTTGTAATATATAACACGGACATTTAAATTACCGCTTTGCATCAGTAACTCAGTGGATAGAGTGACAGCCTCCGAAGTTGTTGGTCGCAGGTTCGACTCCTGCCTGGTGCATTTTGGAAACCGCGTATTTACGCGGTTTTTTCTATGTCCAAAAGTTTTGAGTGATATTTCGTGTGATACTTTTACTATACGGCATCATCCATGGAGTTCAAATTTGCAATCTGAGCTTCAAAAAAAGTATCCACTTTGGTGTCCGCTTCCTGGCGGTTTTTTGAAAATGTATGTCTGTACACCTTCTTCATAACCTTATCTGTTTTCCATCCCCCTCTCTCCAAAAAGTATTTTTCTGGAATACCAAGTAGATGCATGACAGATGCATTGATATGCCGCAGTCCATGGAACGTGATCTTTGGTAGCCCACTTTTTTGTATCATATAAGCAAAGCGGGAGGAAAGTGCCCTGGCACTTAATGATACAAGGATATCTCCGTGAACTTCATCCACTAATTTTTTAATATAGGGTGGCATTTTATGCCTCCGGAGACTAGTTTCCTCCTTTGCATCCGTTTTACGGACATCTTCCCGGTCCAGGGATACGACTACCTCCCTAATGGTGATATAGCCCTTATAGATGGATTTTGACTTCGTCAAACCCCGGATCTCTGACATCGTAAAACTAAACCACATGGTCAAAATGATATTGTATAAATAAAGTTGACACTCCATTCTCAAGGATTTGGTATATAAATAAAAGAATAAGGAGTGGACAAAAATGGCAGAAAATAGGCAATATGATCACGAGTACAAAGTACAGGCAGTCAAACTCCCAAAAGAAATTGGACAAGCGAAAGCTGCCAAAGAGCTAGGGATCCCCAAGAATACAATGTATGGCTGGATGAGGGCCAACCGTCTCGGCAATCTCGATCTTGGAGCAGGCTCACAGACCCCTCAAAGCGCTATGACGCTTAACGAAGAGCTCATCCGGCTCCGTCAGCAGGTTAAGGAACAGGACAAAGAAATCCGCCGCTTAAAGAAAGAAAATGACTTTTTGGAGAAAGCCAGTGCTTTTTTCGCCGCGAGCCGTCTGAAGTCAGCAAAAACGAAAGAATGAAGTTGATTGCTTTTTCAAAAAAAGACGGCGGATTGAAAGGAGAAATCGCTTTTTATTGCAGGATGCTGCATGTCAGCAGACAGGGATTTTATCAATATCTTGTTAATAAAGACCGTCCTTGGAAGTATCAGCCTCTGGCAGATGTTATGATGGAGATCCATGCGGAAGACGAATGTAATGACACCTAGGGGCGGATTCGTATGTATCAGGCGTTGATCCTTAAACAGCCTGAAAATATTGATATACCAAGTGAACGTACGATGGAAGCTGCATAGGTACAGAATCCTTGTGGAAAATGTGTCAACTAATCTTGACAAAATCATAATGTGAACTGTCCTCTCATTCCATGCAAATACAGAGAAAATTCGGGACTAGATGACCCTACGGGTAAAAGTGATACTGAGTTCAAAAAAAACAATACATCCCATTCATGCTAAAATTCTTGATTTAGAAGAAAAAGTAAAGAAAAAAGATTTCTGTAACTAAAAATGCCACTAATTTAGCTCGCACAAACTATATGGTTTGTGCGGGCTTTTTAATGCCTTTCCCTTTTTAAAAATGGTATAAGCGTATATTTACGTTTATATATTTCAGCCAATAGCAGAAAGGAGTTTCCCATAGTTAAAGATATCGTACCTGCGCTTACATTACTTGCAAATTATAGATCCTGAAGGTAAAATGCCATGAAAAGCTGATTTCATACAAATTCAATAAGGGTGCCTATAACGAAGTGGAATCTATCTATATAGAGAGGAAGTTGAAAATGAAATATGCGATTGGCCGCAGACTGATTGCTTTTACCTTGAAATCCCTGCTGATGCGGCACTGTCCGCAGAGCGTTTGGATGTTGGATTCTGGACAGACAAAGGAGCCTGTGACGACACTGCGGCTGCGTTTCTTGTAAAGATGCAAGGCAAGGAAGTATTCCTCTTTGGTGCCGCTGGTTTTGGAGGAGAAGCTGCCTATTTTGAAAAAATACTGAAAAACACTCTACACAAACTAAACAGTAGCAACACCATTGTCTGCACTCATATGTGTCAGGGGAAAATGCCTATGTCTGTGCGAGAGCGCTATGAGAAAATGCTCTCCGCGCCCATTCATGCTCCCAATTTAGAAGGAATGATTGAAAACTTTGATAAGGCTTTTTCTCACCCTGACGAGACAGATTTGATCGAGCTGAAAAATGCTGCATCAAAGTAAATTGCAAGAAAAAAGCAAGAATATAAACATAGCATTTTCATGGCACTATGTTAAAATATACTTACTTATACTTATAAAGGAGGGAATGTCTCGTGTCAAAAGCAACACTATTTGACAGTCGTATCAAAAAATACGCTTACCGTGAGGCATCAGAAATATATCGAGACATTGGCGCATCTCCGGATGGTCTACCCATTGAGCAAATCGAGGCGATGCGCGAGAAATATGGAGTGAACGGCTTCACTGAGCGAAAAAACGATACGACGATGCAACGATTGCGACGGGCATTTATTAACCCGTTTAATGTGATTCTTTTTGTTCTGGGCATTGTTTCTCTCGTTACGGATGTTTTCGTAGCCTCCAATTTTGCGAGAAATGCCACCACCGCCATTATCATCTTTTCCATGATCCTAATTAGCGGTGTAATTCGTCTGATTCAGGAGCTGCGGGCAAAGAGCGCTGCTGCTCAGATTGACCGCCTGATTCATGAAAGCGTCACGGTGAGGCGCGATGGGGAGTTAATGGAGATTCCCACCGAAGAATTAGTGGTCGGGGATCTTGTTCTATTCTCCGCAGGTGATCGTGTTCCGGCGGATATCAGATTGACGAAGATCACGGATCTCTTTATCTCCCAGGCTGCCATCACCGGCGAGAGCGCCATCCTTGAAAAGAGCTGCCGCAAACTCAGCTACGGCGAGCAGGAGACGCTGACACAGCTTGAAAACCTCGCTTTTATGGCAACAACTGTCATCAGTGGCAAAGGCGAAGGAATTGTGCTGGCCGTCGGCAAAGACACGCTGTATGGTAGCTTTACAAAGCCCGATTCTGACGACAAAAATTCCTTTCAAAAGGGTGCCAATTCCATTGCCTGGGTCATGCTCCGCTTCATGGCAGTGCTGGTGCCGATTGTGTTTGTGCTTCTCGGTATCACAGGCGGAAAATTGCTGGAGTCCTTTGCTTTTGCTCTGTCGGTGGCCGTCGGACTGATGCCCGAAATGCTGCCCATGGTTATTACAGCCTGCCTTGCCAAGGGCAGCCTTGCCATAAGTAAAAAGCAGACGATCATCAAAGACATCAATGCCATGCAGGGCTTTGGAAGTATGGATGTGCTTTGCATGGACAAGACTGGCACGCTAACCAATGAAAGTATCCTGCTGGAATATTACATGGATATTCTCGGCAATGAAAATACGGAAGTTCTCGATCTGGCATATCTGAACAGCTCCTATCATTCCGGCGTTCGCAACACTATTGACAACGCAATTCTTGCCTGTAAGACTATGCCGGGTTGTGAAACCCATTATACTGACCTTTTGGCCCAGTATCAAAAGGCGGACGAAATTCCCTTTGACTATGCCCGCAAGTTTGTCAGCACCCTTGTGCGAGATAGCGATGGTGAGTGTCAGCTCATTATGAAAGGTGACATTGGGCATATCGTTTCCCGTTGCAGCCATGTGGAATATCGGGGTGAAATTCTGCCGATTGAAAAGGATGGGATGCAGAGCGTATCTTCTGTGGTAGATGATATGCTCCAGGATGGTATGAAGGTCATTGCTATCGCACGGAAAAATGTAGGCCATCAAAGCAAAATTACACCCGTTGACGAATTTAATATGACTCTGGTGGGCTATCTGTCTTTCTTTGATGCGCCCAAGCAAACTGCAAAAGAATCCGTGGCAGCCCTCAAGAGGTTAAAAGTAACCCCTAAAATTCTGACGGGAGATCAGGCGGCCATTGCGGTGTCTGTCTGCCGCCGGGTGGGAATCTCCGCCGAGGAAATACTGACAGGTGCGGAGCTGGATGAAATGACGGACAGTGAGCTTAGCACGGCGGTTGAGAAAATCCATGTTTTTGCAGAGCTTACTCCCGGACAGAAAGTGCGTCTGGTTTCCGCTCTGCAGGAAAACGGCCATTCGGTGGGCTTCATGGGCGACGGCATCAACGATATTCCGGCGATGAACGAAGCGGATGTCGGTATCTCTGTGGATACCGCTGTTGACGCCGCCAAGGATGCAGCGGATGTAGTTTTGCTGCAAAAGGATCTCAATGTGCTAGAGCAGGGCATTCTGGAAGGGAGAAAGACATTTACCAATATGCTCAAATATATCAAGATCACCGCCAGCTCCAACTTTGGTAATATTTTCGCCATCGTATGCGCCAGCGCATTTTTGCCGTTTCTGCCCATGACATCCATCCAGATTCTGCTTCTGAATCTGCTGTACGATATTTTGTGTATTGTTCTGCCTTGGGACAATGTGGACGAGGAAGAAATCCTGTCTCCGAGAGATTGGTCGGGCAAAACTTTGGGACGGTTTATGATGTCATTCGGGCCGATCAGCTCTCTATTTGATATTGCGACCTTCTTGTTCCTGTATTATTTCCTGTGTCCCATGCTGTGTGGAGGAGCAACTTATCTGAATATTACCGATCCTTCTTTGCAGCTTCAGTATGTGTCACTGTTCCAGACGGGGTGGTTTTTGGAATCCATGTGGACACAGGTGCTGATCTTGCATTTTCTGCGAACACCCAAAGTTCCTTTTATGCAGAGCAGGTCATCTACACCTGTGATTTGCATAACGCTTGCCGGAATCGTTGCCTTTACAGCTATTACCTTTACCAGCGGTGCGTCGCTGTTCGGCCTGACGAAGCTGCCACTTTGGTATTTTGCATTTTTGCTGATCGTAGCGCTTGTGTATATGCTGCTGACTACGGTAGCCAAATATTTCTATAAGAAAAAGTACCATGAGTTGATTTGAAAGGAGGAATTCATCGTGAAAAAGAATATCAGTTTTATCCCTATGGATTCCGCCCTTGAAATTTGGATGCTGGAAAAGCTGATTAAAGAGCCGCCGAAAAGTGACTGTGCAGAAGATTTACTGTCTGGCATCCGGGATATGATCAGCGGGGAGGTATCTTCTTTGCTTTTGGGAGCATCAGAAGAAACAGAGCTACCTGCCGGTATTCTGTCGGACGGGATTCTAATTGGAGAATTGGAGATTCATCCGAAAAGTAGAAAGGTTCTGCTGAAAGGTTCAGAAATCAGCTTGACCCCAAAAGAGTTTGACATTCTGTATTTTCTTTCCCAGAATCGGGGCGAGGTCTTTACTAAAGAGCAGATTTATCGTGCAGTCTGGGAAGAGGATTATCTGCTGGATGACAGCAACATCATGGCATTTATCCGAAAACTGAGAAAGAAGATTGAGCCTGATCCAGATGCGCCGAAGTATATTTTGACTATCTGGGGCATCGGGTACAAATTTAATGACCAACTATAACATAGGCGGACTGAGACCACTTTCGGTTTCAGCCCGCCTAAATTCTTGTCAAATCGCAAGGAAATCGCAAGGTTTTCGCCATGGGAGTCACCTTGCGATTGTTGTATTATTAAGCCTGTGCCTGTTGCAAGGTATTGTTCCGCGGCTTCAGCCGGTATACATCTCAAACATGTATGAAGAGAATAAAGCCCAAAGACATTTTGAGAGCGGCATTGGACCGCTTTGCCATGATTATCAAAAAGAATTATAAAAGAAGGAGGTATTAAAGTGGAGAGTAAATCGAATCCCGATAATGCCGCACAAAAGACTGCAATGCACGTTTCCAGTATCAGTATCATTGTAAATCTCCTTTTGTCTTTATTTAAATTGATTGCCGGAATCATCGCAAGATCTGACGCCATGATCTCCGATGCAGTTCATTCAGCGTCCGATGTGCTTAGCACAATTGTGGTTATCGTTGGAGCAAAAATGTCGAGCAAGGAATCCGATGCAGAGCATCCTTACGGACATGAGCGTATTGAATGCGTATCATCCATTATCCTCTCGGGTGTGTTGCTGGTAACGGGAATTGGAATCGGAATTGTTGGGTTGAAAAAGATTATTGCCGGCAGCACTGGGGATGATTTGACAGTTCCGGGAATATTGGCGCTTATGGCCGCCGTAGTATCCATTATTGTAAAGGAGTGGATGTACTGGTTCACCAGATCGGCCGCAAAGAAGATTAATTCCGGCTCTCTGATGGCAGATGCGTGGCATCACCGTTCAGATGCCCTATCTTCTATTGGTTCGTTTGCGGGGATTCTGGGGGCAAGGCTTGGCTATCCTATTTTAGATTCAATTGCCAGTGTTATCATTTGTGTGGTGATTGTGAAGGTGTCCATGGATATTTTCCGTGATGCTATCAATAAAATGGTAGATCATTCCTGCAATGATGCTACTGAAGATAAACTACGAAGTCTGATTGCCGCAATCCCTGAAATAAGGCGTATTGACCTGCTACAGACCCGCCTGTTTGGTATGAAAATATATGTGGATATTGAGATTGCCGTAGATGAAAACCTACGGTTAAAAGAAGCGCATTATATTGCTGAGCAGGTTCATTACTCAATAGAAAATTCCTTTCCAGAAGTAAAACACTGCATGGTTCATGTAAACCCAGCAAGCACTGTATCCGATGGCAGTACAAAGTAGAACATAGCAATCTATGAACTATTATCAACGTATTATTCTTTAAAATCTTGCCAAATCGCAAGGAAATCGCAAGGTTTTCGCCATGTGATTCTCCTTGCGGTTTTTATATACTGTTCGTGGTCGAAGGGAGGCGATTCGCATGTTTTACACCGATTTTGTTTTAAGAAACTCCCTCTCCTTGGCGCTTGGCTTTCTGATTGAATTGGAACGGCAGCTAACCGGCCATCCGGCAGGTATTCGTATCAATGTTCTGATTTGCATGGGAACCAGCTTCTTTACCTTGTTTCCAATGCTCTATGGCCCGGATCAGGTATTTCGTGTCGGGAGCAGTATTATATCCGGTGTTGGCTTTTTATGCAGCGGTGTGATTTTCAAGGACAGCGGAACAGTGCGTGGAATGAATACTGCGGCAACGCTATGGTGTACAGCTGCCATTGGCATTCTTGCAAGTACAGGGATGTATGCAATGGCAATCACCGCTGCTGGTATTTTGATTGGCTCCAACTTGATTTTGCGTCCTCTTGCAAGAAAGTTGAATCCAATCACTGCCGGTGATGAATCTGAAAAACAATATCGTATTTCGGTCACTTGTCAGGAAGATGCAGAGCAGGAAATTCGTCTGTTGCTTATTAACAGCAATCCTTGCAAAACGCTGTTCCTGGATAATCTGGAAAGCGGCGATGTTGTTGGTGACAAGGTTGAGATCATTGAGGAATACTGTTCTGCTAGAAAGCCTAAAAACAATGTTTTAGAGGGAATCGTTGGGCAGGCATTGGCAATCCCGGAAGTTGTAAGCGCTGGTTGGGAGGTGTTGTGAGTGAAGACGAAAATCAAAGATCACAAACTGGCAATTTTCTTTGCACTTTACTCCGTGTTCACAATAATATGCGGGTGTTTAAGCTGGATGTTCTCTAAACAGAGGATTTTGATGTTTCAGATGTGGTATCAGGTAACTGCTGTTATTTGGTTTATCCTTGCTGTTACAGTGATCATACTGCTCACCAGACTTCTGAGACTAAAAAATGAAATAAAATATTGGAAGGAGTGAGGAAATATGGATTTCACCTGCATCTTTTTCGGAGTTCTTTTTACTATTGCAGGTTTCTTGTTTGCTTGTGGGAAAGGACATATTCACCTGTCTGCGTGGAAAAATATGTCGCAGGAAGAGAAAGATAAAATTAAAATTATCCCGCTTTGCCGTAACATCGGGGAAGTCATTGTACTCAATGGCATTATCTTTCTGATGAAGGGGTTTTGGGCAGGATTTTCAAACCACTGGTTTGTGTGTGCGATGATAGCATGGCTAATCGTTGCAGGCTTTGATGTCTGGTATATCGGAAAGAGCAACCGCTATTATAGTCAATAATCCGCATTGCGGTTTCACATAGATATTTTATAAAACAGTGAGGTGAAAGGCATGGACTCTGACAGTAGTCCGCGAAGGCAAAGAGCAGCAGATGGGGATTCGGAAGTTCCGTGTCCCTCATGTGATTGCCCTGGCCTCTACAAAAATTCAAGGAGGTAAGTTTAATGAACAAGAAAGAAAACCGCATGGCTGTTCGTCAGTCTGTCGAAAAGACAGTCATTCGTGACGAACAGAACCGTCGCATTCAATTTGCTGCAACCAATCCCATTAAAGAGGTTTTGAAAAAACTTCATACCACACTTCGGGGATTAGATGCAGAAGCAGTACACGTAAGTCGTACCAAATATGGCACCAATAAAGTAACGCATGAAAAAAAGAAGTCCTTGGCAAAACGGGTGGCCGGTGCGTTTATCAACCCCTTTACAGCCATTCTGTTTTGTCTGGCTCTGGTATCAACCATTACAGATATGATTCTACCTTATTTTTCTCTGTTTGGCAGTACGCCGGAGGATTTTGATTGTCTGACGGTGGTTATCATTTTAACAATGGTGTTCATTTCAGGTACGCTTCGGTTTGTGCAGGAATCCAGAAGTGGAAACGCAGCAGAAAAGTTGTTAGCCATGATTACGACCACCTGCACCGTTACCCGTAAGAACCAGGAAAAAATAGAAATTCCTATGGATGATCTGGTGGTCGGAGATATTGTACATCTGTCTGCTGGAGACATGATTCCGGCGGATGTTCGTATTTTGGACGCGAAGGATTTGTTTGTCAGCCAGTCAAGTCTTACTGGAGAGAGTGAACCTGTTGAAAAAACGCCCAATGTGAGCGCACAGAAAGAGAGCGTGACCGATTACACAAACATTGCTTTTATGGGTAGTAATGTGATTTCTGGCAGCGCAACAGCTGTTGTTGCTTGTGTTGGCGATCATACTCTGTTTGGCTCCATGGCGTGCGCAGTTGCCGGGGAAGCGGTTGAAACAAGCTTTACCAAGGGTGTCAACGCCGTTTCTTGGGTGCTGATTCGTTTTATGCTCGTTATGGTTCCGCTGGTGTTCTTCGTCAACGGTATCACCAAGGGCGACTGGTTAGAGGCCTTCTTATTCGGCATTTCTATTGCTGTCGGTTTGACACCGGAAATGCTGCCGATGATTGTAACAACCTGTCTTGCGAAAGGTGCTGTTTCCATGAGCAAGAAGCAGACAATCGTTAAAAACCTCAATTCTATTCAGAATTTCGGTGCCATTGACATTCTCTGCACCGACAAGACCGGCACTCTGACCCAAGATAAGGTTGTGCTGGAATACCACCTGAATGTAAATGGCGAGGACGATACGCGAGTACTGCGTCACGCTTACATTAATAGTTACTTCCAGACCGGCTATAAAAACCTGATGGATTTGGCGATTATCAATAAGACGGAGGAAGAAGAAGCAGCAGATTCGCGTCTCATTGACCTGTCCGAAAACTATGTAAAGGTAGACGAGATTCCTTTTGACTTTACTCGTCGCCGTCTGACTACTGTGGTGCAGGATAAAAAGGGCAAGACCCAAATGGTAACAAAAGGTGCTGTGGAAGAAATGCTTTCTATTTGTACATTTGCAGAGTGTGATGGAGGAGTGCAGCCTCTGACGGATGACGTTCGTTGTCGGATTCTGGAGACAGTGGATGATCTTAACGACAAGGGATTTCGCGTTCTGGGGATTGCACAGAAAAGCAATCCGTCCCCAGTTGGCGCATTTGGTGTCAAAGATGAGTGTGACATGGTGCTGATTGGATATCTGGCATTCCTGGATCCTCCAAAAGAATCTACTGCGGATGCTATTAAGGCTTTGAAAGACCACGGTGTTACCACCAAAATTTTAACCGGTGATAACGACAAAGTGACTCGTACCATCTGCAAGCAGGTGGGGATGAAGGTTCGCAATATGCTTCTAGGTTCTGATTTGGAGCACATGAGCGATGTAGAGCTTGCAAGAGCGGCGGAGTCTACAGATGTATTTGCAAAGCTGACTCCTGACCAGAAGGCTCGTGTGGTTTCCGTTCTCCGTGAAAATGGTCATACGGTCGGTTTCATGGGTGACGGTATCAATGATGCCGCAGCTATGAAAGCCGCCGACATCGGCATTTCGGTGGATACTGCTGTCGATGTGGCAAAGGAATCTGCCGACATCATTCTGCTGGAAAAAGACCTAATGGTTTTGGAGCAGGGTATCATTGAGGGACGTAAGACCTACGCCAACATGATTAAATATATCAAGATGACTGCATCTTCCAACTTCGGCAATATGTTCTCTGTACTGGCGGCTTCCGCACTGCTGCCGTTCCTGCCGATGATGAGCGTGCATCTGATCTTCCTGAATCTGATCTATGATCTGTCTTGCACTGCCATTCCTTGGGACAATGTGGATGAGGAGTTCATTGCCAAACCACGTAAATGGGATGCTTCCAGTGTTGGAAGTTTTATGATCTGGATTGGGCCAACCAGCTCCATCTTCGATTTTACAACCTATATTTTCATGTACTTTGTATTCTGCCCGTTATTCGTATCGAACGGTGTGTTGTTCAATGATTTGCCCGCCCATTTCAGCGGTGCAGAGCTGGCAACGCTCCAGGCGCAGTATATCGGGATGTTCCAAGCCGGATGGTTCGTGGAATCTATGTGGAGCCAGACGTTGGTCATTCACATGATCCGTACTCCGAGGCTGCCTTTCATTCAGAGTCGTGCGTCCGCTCCGGTGACTTTGCTCACAATGGCTGGAATTACGGTTCTGACCATTATTCCGTTTACTGTGTTTGGAACTATGCTGGGATTTGTCGCATTGCCTGCAACATACTTTGCTTATCTGATTCCATGTATTCTGGTGTATATGATTCTGGCAACAAGTTTGAAAAAAGCCTATGTCCGTCATTTCGGCGAACTGCTCTAAGGAGGTGCAATGATGAACTGGAAAGAACTTTGGATGACCCTTTTCGGAACTACCGAATGGCTTGGTCTTAATATCGGTTTTTGGGTGGCTATGGCAGTTGTGATACTGATTGTCATTGTAATGAATGTAGTGTTTTGGTCTATGAAGCCAAAAGCAGACGCAAAAGAGTCTTATAAATAAGATGGCTGTATGAATGAAGCAAGGGAGATACACAGTTTTTTATTGTGGAATCTCCCTTATCTATTATCATCATATCAAGGCTCATTCAATCGTGGTAATTTCGTGGTAAAATAAGTGCTTTTTAATCATTGAATTACTTATAAATGCTGTATTTAAGCGGATAATTGGAAGTTCGATATAAAATTTCTACAGAATTATTTTATTTATTAAATTTCGTGTGATACGGAAGTGAAAATACACAACATAATAAGAAAAAACGCGTCAAAAAATGAAAAATTTTTCCTTATTCTTTTACAGGCTTTAATACGGAGATTTGGGATTTGTACCATTACTACAGTACTTTATAAATGGCGTAACACCTGATAAACCAAGGGTTTACATGAAGCTCAGATTGCAAATATAAATTATAGAGATATCGGATAAGTATTTCTGCGGAACCAGTTTGGAGCTATGAGCAAATCATGGCTCCATTTTTTTATTACAGATAAGAACGGACCTGACAGTGGAAGACGGGCAGGCTTTTAGAGCCCACCTGTTTTCTTGTGTGTCCGTTAAGCATCTTATATGCGATCAAGATGGGAGTGCATCCGAAAGAATCCACAGCTCAGAATATTGAAAATATCAAACGCCAGATCGGTGAGATCGCAGCCATCTATGACTGGGATATGGAAGTCAACACCACAGATCCTGAGTTTTACAAATGGACTCAGTGGATCTTTGTCCAGATGTTTAAAAAGGGACTGGCCTACGAAAAACAGATGCCGATCAACTGGTGTCCTTCATGTAAGACCGGACTTGCCAACGAAGAGGTAGTCAACGGCAAGTGCGAGCGCTGCGGAGCCGATGTGACAAAGAAGAATTTAAGACAGTGGATGTTAAAGATCACAGAAAATACAGACCGTCTTCTGGGAGACTTGGATAAACTGGATTGGCCTGAAAAATTTAAGAAAATGCAGGCAGAATGGATCGGAAAGAACCACGGTGCCGAAGTAGACTTTAAATTAGAAGACAGGGACGAGGCGATCACTGTCTATACCACAAGACCGGATACGCTCCACGCAGCAACTTTCATGGTTTTGGCGCCGCAGCACAAGCTGGCAGCAGAACTCGCCACTGACGAGACCTATCATTGTCCGAAGAAAACGATGGTGTATACTCCTTCCCTAATCTGGAAATTCATCTGAAAGAGCTGTGGACTTGCCACCCGGAAACACCTTGCTTTGCAAGTTGTTCCCGTCCGACAAGTTTTATTCATAAAACAATTATTTGTAGTACCCTATTTCGCAGATTACAAGATAAGGCACAGGTTTTCCCCTTAGATGATGATGACTATATAAGAACCCGTTTAACGCATTCATTAGAAGTATCGGCAATAGGAAAAAAGCTAGGCGAATATGTATTCAAAAAGCTAAAGAAAGAAAAGAGAGATTTATGGTTTGAAACCCATACAGAAAAAGAGTTTTCTGATGTCCTTCTATGTGCAGGTTTAGTACATGATATAGGAAATCCACCATTTGGCCATTTTGGAGAATATGCAATTCGTGAATGGTTCCAGACAAATCTTAGTCATTTGTATTTAGGAAAAGAACAAATAACAAACATACTGTCAGAATGGCAACTCCAGGATTTATATTCCTTTGAAGGGAATGCACAGTCTTTGCGTATATTGTCCAAAACGCCTTATCTGGGGAAAAAAACGGCTTTAATCTCTCATATGAAGTTCTGGGAGCAATTATGAAATACCCTATTTCTTCTGTCGATTTATTATACAATAACCCGAACAGTTATAAAAAAATGGGATATAACTTTTCCGAGCATGAATTATTTGAGGACATCAATGAAAAAATGGGATTGTACGGAAACCGCCACCCATTATCCTATCTTTTGGAGGCGGCGGATGATATTGCTTATAGAACCTCTGATGTGGAGGATGCTATGGTAAAAAAAGTAATAAGTTTTCAGGAGATTATAAAAACTTTCCAACATTACAGGACACAGGACGGTATATATGGGAGCCGTATTCAGGAATACATTAATAAATTATTGACCATATACGAGGAGGAATTGGCAAAAAATGAACGGAAGCCGGAATTAACTGCCGTTCAAAGATGGAATCAATATATACAAAGTATGATGATAATAAATGCCGGTGATTCTTTTATTAAGAACTACGAAGAAATCATGAAAGGCAAATTTAATGGAAGCTTGTTTGACGATACTGTATCTGGCGATATTATCTTGGCTATCGCAGAACTAAGCGAACGCCTGGTTTATACAAGTTCCATAAAAACCAGAACAGAATTATTTGGACGCCGGGTTATAAATTCATTATTGAATCAATTTATGCCAGCAGCGCTTGTCTATGATACGGAAGAAAACGCTACGTTTATAGAACAGAGGACAATAGACACCGTATCTGAATTTTATAAATCCATGTACCATAGCGAAGCATATAAAAGAAATGAACAGGAGAAGCTTTATTTAAGAATTTTGATGATTACGGATTATATAAGCGGTATGACAGATAGTTATGCCAAACGCTTATATCAGGAACTTTTTGCATAAATTTATATACCGCATCAAATTTTACATGTGAAATTTATAAAGCTGATTAGCAATTTTGTTCGTAATATCCAGAAACCGTAAATAATGAAATGCCAGCTGTCCACCGGCGGCTCCACCAAGCAGAAAATCTGAAACAGGTTCCCTGCTTTTTTACCCAAAACATGGAGAAATCTTTCGGTTGAAAATGTCGGGGATGGGCCAACCAGGAATTGTCAATTATCTGAATGACCAGGGCGTGTTATCCTTTATGGAGTATAAGCATAGCATTGGAATTAATATTCAGGATAGTTTCAAGATACACAAACAGGCTGAGTGGAGTGCCATGTCAGTGAATCGTATTCTGGAAAATGAGGTATATATCGGAACACTGATCCAGGGGAGACATACCATACCGAACCATAAGATCAAAAAATTTATGGATAAGCCGGAAAAGGACTGGATAAGGATTGAGCAGAACCATGAGCCAATCATAACTGACCCAGAATTTGCTTTAGTGCAGAGACTGTTGGGGTTGGATACGAGGACCTCTCCAAATGAGGAAAAGGTATATCCGTTATCCGGTCTTGCTGTCTGCGGTGACTGCGGGGCATTGATAGAAATAGCAAAAATCAGCATTTTCTAGTAGATATAAATATTGTAGCCAAATAATGTGATTGTTATTTTTGAATTTCTAGGTTGTAGCTTTTATTTAAAATCTCAATTATTTTATTTATTAAATTTCGTGTGATACGGAAGTGAAAATACACAACATAATAAGAAAAAACGCGTCAAAAAATGAAAAATTTTTCCTTATACTTTTACAGGCCTTAATATGGAGATTTGCGATTTGTACCATTACTACAGTACTTTATAAATGGCGTAACCCCTGATAAACTAAGGGGTTACGCCATTTTATGGTTTGGCATTTATAGATTTTTTAAATTGATTTTAATAGTGAAACTCTTTTTAAGCTGTTTTTAGAAAATGCATAGTGGTAGGTTCGACTCCTGCCTGGTGCAGTTCTAAAAACCGCATATATATGCGTTTTTTTATTCTTTTTAGGCAAGATTTGTCCAGTAGATATGATGTCCATTTTCTATATGATTGGAGGCGGTCAGGATGAAGATGAGGAATGAGTACACGTGTCCTTTGGAATTGACACATGACATTATAAAGGGCAAATGGAAGCCGATTATTTTATGGGAGCTCAGCAAGGGCGGCAGTTCTCTTTCAGTTCTAAAAAAGTCCATCCGGGGAATCAGCCAGAAAATGCTGGTGCAGCATCTGAAAGAGCTTCAGGAATGGGGAATGATCGGAAAAACGATAAATGACAGCTATCTATTGAAATCGAATTACTTTCTCACGAAACGAGGGAAAAAGATTTTTGAAGCCGTATCAATTATGCAGGATGTTGGGATCGAGATGATGATTGAGGATCACAGGGAAGAATTTTTAAAAGAAAAAGGGCTGTTATAGTTACAAAAAAGTAACTGATTTACCATAACTCCTGCCTGTCTTATAATGTAGACATAGGTTAAGGAGGTAAGAAAATGAGAGATCCAGTGAAGATGATTGGAAACCTGATCGATAAGCAGGGAGTGTCATTTATCAGTTCTGTGGATGAAAATGGTTATCCCAATACGAAGGCTATGCTGCCGCCGCGGAGAAGAGAGGGTATCAAGGTATTTTATTTTACCACGAATACGTCTTCTATGAGAGTCAGCCAGTATAAATACAGTCCTAAAGCCTGTATTTATTTTTGTGACAGACGGTTTTTTTGGGGCGCTATGCTGACAGGTACTATGGAGGTACTGGAAGACAGCTTCTATAAAGAGATGATATGGCAGGAAGGTGATACCATGTATTACCCGGAAGGTGTCACAGACCCGGATTACTGTGTTCTGCGCTTTACTGCGGAGCAGGGGAGATATTACAGCAATTTCAGTTCTGAAAATTTTGAGGTTGAATAACCGGAAACTGCTGTAATAAAGACAGGAGAAAAAGAAGATGGATTACATAAATCAAAGAGTGCATGAATTGTATTGGAAGAATGATTATAACTGTGCAAGAACCATGCTGTTTTGTTTGAGAGAAATATTTGAAGTTACACTGGAAAAACAAACCATTATCTCGGCTGCAGGTTTACATGGCGCCGGCGGCTTCCGTGCACAGTGTGGTCTGGTTGAGGGCGGATTAATGTTTATAGGCATTTATTATCATTTTTTGGGAAGATCAGAAGAAGAAACTGTCACAGCTTGTTATAAATTTGCAGATACTTTTCGTAAGAGGTTTGGTTCATTAACCTGTTATGAATTAAGGCCAGGCGGATTTACCCCTAATGATCCTCCGCATATGTGTGAAGAGCTTACCTGCCAAGCTGTTGGATTTGCGTGTGATTTTATGAAAGACGCAATATGACATTTTCACCAGATGAGCAGGAGCTGCAGGCGAAGTGTGAATTTAGTGAATCGAACCTCGTTGCCTCCGAACTGGTGACAATGGACATAGTTTCTTCTGGAGAAGGCTAATGAATAAATATTCCTTAAAAATAAGAGGCTTGGTCAGCCATCATTTTTTAGTAAGTGATGGCTAATCAAGCCTTGCCATCTGCCCTTTCATCGTTTATACTTAACAAATAACTTGAATGAAAATTGGCAGATATGTCTAAAAATAAAAGAAGCGCATAGAAATATGCGGTTTTTTCATTACTCGGCGAAATCATAAGGAGAATTCCATTGAAGATCATCAAAAGAATCATTCTGTTTATACTTCTGATCCTCATTTTAACAGGCCTTTTAGCGGTATATGCAGTAAAAATAGAACCTTACAGACTGGCAGTACGAGACTATGATTTGAAGAATGGAGCGGCATCGGCAGAACTGAAGCTGGTCCATATATCTGACATCCAGGTGAGTGAAGCATATTCGGAAGAACGGCTGGGAAAGTTAGTGGATAAGATCAACGGACAGTCGCCGGATATTGTTGTCTTTACCGGGGACCTCTATGACAATTATGCTGCTTACCACCCTGAGAAAAAAGTAGAAAAAGCACTGTCTGCCATAGAGGCCAGGTATGGAAAATATGCGGTCTGGGGAAACCGGGATTACGGAGGAGGCGCCATGAGGGCTTATCCGAGAGTCATACAAAACGGAGGATTTAAGCTGCTCGCCAATGCATCTGAGACCGTCCGCCTCCCCAACGGAAAAACGATTGGAATCGGCGGGCTGGATGACGTACTGTTCGGAACACCAGACTATGAACTGATGGGGTCGCAGGAGTTAAAAAACTGTGATTACAAAATATTGCTGATGCACGAACCGGATGCTGCAGAGCGTCTCCCTGAAAACAGTGCCGACCTGATTCTTGCGGGGCACAGTCACGGCGGACAGGTCAAGCTTCCGTTTTTTAAGATGAAAACGTCTCTTGCCAAAAAATATACGGATGGGTTTTATACAGTGAACGGGATGAAGCTTTTTGTCAACACAGGGATCGGGACATCTCACTATCCCATACGGTTTCTCGTTCCTCCGGAAATTGATGTATTTCGTATTTCAATCTGATTCAAAATCAGGTATATTAGACTTAGAGGTCATTAATGCCGGCAAGGAGGGGAAAGATGAAGCAGACAATCAAAAATAAAAAAGGGTTTACGCTGGTGGAATTGGTCGTAGTGTTAGTGATCATCGGTATTTTTGCTGCGATTGCGATCCCTTCATTTACCGCATACCTGCGAAAGCAGAAAGAATCAGATGCCAAGTCGGAGTGTAAGCTTATCGTGGCGTCTTCACAGAGTGCGTATATGGAACTGTATGCGAAAAACCGTCTGACCTCAGTGGGCGCGGACAAGAAGCAAATCTTAAAAATGGCCGGCACCGGCGGATCTTTTCAGGGCAGCATCTTCTTCGATGAAAATGAAATGAAGATCCAGACTCTTACCTATAAAGCGGAAAACGGCCTTTGTGTGAAATACAACAAAGATGCCGATGTTAAATATGTGATTTCTGATGACAGTGCTTTGACCCCCTTGGAGGAATATGTAGAAGAATACAAAAAACTCATGGATCAGCTTTACAAAGAGGGAAAAGTAAACAACTGGGCCAGCAGAGAGCTGCTGATGAAGTATATGTATGACCATGGCAATGGATATATGCCGGTCGATTCCTCATTTCTTAAATCAAAATATTTTGACGAACTGGAAGACCAGCTGTACTGGCAGCCCTATTATCTGTCATCCAAAGGGGTATCGGGGTCTTTCGGCTCCTTACTGATCGCTACGAAAAGCGACGGATCGAATCCGAATAACATGCACGGGCAGTGGAAAGCATATCTTGTATATTATGACGGGAAAATATATGAGACGGGTAAGACTACAACCAATGGAGCGGGTACCCACCCTGAGTATATAGGAGTCTCCTCTCTGGCTACAATTAAAAATCTGGATGACGTCCATGATTTTCTCATAAGCCTTGGATTCCGGGTACAAAGTTAGAAAGCCTGAGAGATTGAAAGACCGCATTCTGTCTGTTTTCCTGTGAATTACACGGGATTGGACGGAACGCGGTCTTTATTTTATGTTTTCTTTGTATCAAAAAAAGGGATATGCTATAATAAAAAAAACAATCTAGATGGAGGCATGGTAAGTGAAGCTAAAGAAATCAACAGTCATTGTCATCGTATTGAGCTGGATTTTATTTTTTTGCGCTTGTTTTTTGATTTTCCTGAAACTGGACAAGGAACATACGGAAAAAATCACAAATGAGAAGATTTTCAGGGAAGAGACAGAAGCCTCAGAGAAAAAAAACACCGATGCTGTTGCAGCATCCCAGCCGGTGGAGCCTGAGACAGAGAAACTGCTGTCATTTATGAATGAGTACTATAAAAAGCTCAGGGCAGGTGACGAGAAGGGCTTAAAAGGCATGGTGGAAGACCCGAAAGATCTGGTTTCCAGCCGGGTAGTAAAGAAGCTACATAAGTATGTGGAGTCATATGAGAACCTCTCATTCCACACTGAAAAAGGCGCGGATGAACAATCGTTTATCGTTTATGCTGCTTACAGTACAAAGATCCGGGGGATCAAAACACCTGCACCAGGCATGAGCCAATATTATATTGTAAAAAAGGGCCAGTCTTATCTGCTCTATAACAATGAGAAACATTATACGGCGCAGATGAAAAATGCTCTGAATGCCGGTCTGGCAACAGAAAAAGTAAAACAGCTGATCAAAGAGACCAACGATGCCTTTGAGAAAGCGCTCAAATCTGATAAAAAACTGAAGAAGTTTTTTGATA
Source organism: Anaerostipes caccae L1-92 (assembly GCF_014467075.1). Lineage (NCBI taxonomy): Bacteria > Bacillati > Bacillota > Clostridia > Lachnospirales > Lachnospiraceae > Anaerostipes > Anaerostipes caccae. Next base: position 1,968,424 of record NZ_AP023027.1, on the reverse strand, counting down.
AAGGCAAGTCATGATGAAGTTCTATATTTTTATTTTACAGAAGAACAGGGATACACTGTATGTCCAGGCTATGGAAGAATATTTGAAACGTCTGGGGAAATATTGTACAATAGAAGTCAAGTATGTAAAAAAAGAGAAACAATTGGGAAGAATCTTTGATAAGGAAGGAAAGCATTTTCTGGTCACAAGTTCTGAAAACAGTTTGGAGAGCACTGCATTTGCAGAAGAAATCAGCCGTTGGATGCTAGACGGCTGTTCTAATATCTTTTTTTATATTGGCGGATTCAGCCGGAAGCATCATGTTTCAGAGTTTTCCGTATCTTCTTTTGATATGGCACCTGAATTATGCGCTGCTGTTCTTTTGGAGCAGATTTACCGGGGATACCGAATCATGAACTGCCAGCCTTATCACAAATAAATAAAGGAGTTTACAATGGAATTTAAGACACCGAAATTAGAAGATAAAAAAATGTTTGATGCATATTTTGACAAAATCAATTACCGGAGTGCCGATTTTTCGGCCGCGACACTGATCCTGTGGAAAGATCATTATCACATGACATATGCCATAACAGAGGATATGCTGATCATCCGGTCAAAAGACGGAGAAGGGTGCACGTTCAGCTATCCGATCGGAGGCGGGGATGAGAAGAAAGCCGTGGAGGCCGTCATGGAATACTGCAGGGAAGAAGGAATCCCATTTGCCATGCATGGTATCCTGAAGGAAACAGAAGAAAAGATGAAAGAGATGTTCGGGGATATTTTTACAGTGGAATATGACCGGGATCTTTTTGATTATATTTACGAACGGGAATCTCTGGCAACGCTGAGGGGCAAGAAGCTTCACGGCAAAAGAAATCATATCAACAGGTTTAAGGAAAATCACGACTGGTCTTACGAATCTTTAAATGATGAAAATGCCCT